>NZ_BAAARW010000046.1:0-109041 GCF_039532545.1 Actinomadura vinacea
GGCGCGTCCCCACCCACCGGCACACTCCCCACCATGATCTGGCGGGACGCACGACGCGGCGCCACCGGACGCGGCGCGGCCTCTCCGTTGCCCTCGCCGCGGATCGCCGGAATTCCGAGTGAAACGCTCATCCCTCTCCCTTTGACTGACCCTGCCATCCGGAGGCGCACTCTCCTCCGCTTCCCCCGCAGGGAGGGGCGGGCGGCCCGGCCTCACCTCGGTTCGCCTCGCCCTCCTACCCTAAGCGCCGCAGGCGAATGGGGTGACGCGGACGGACGGGAAAAGCGTGACCACATGACTACATACAGTGGGCTATTCTGGAAGCCGCAAGGGGTTGATCAAATCGGCCAGGATGAGCAGCACGCCGAGCCCGATCAGCAGCACCACCGCCACGTAGGTGATGGGCAGCAGCTTGGCGATGTCGACCGTGCCGGGATCGGGGCGGCCCCGCGTCCGGGCGACCAGGGCGCGGGCGCGCTCGTACGCGACGACCGCCAGGTGCCCGCCGTCCAGCGGCAGCAGCGGGAGCACGTTGAGCGCCCCTAGGAAGATGTTCACCGAAACGACAAGTGACAGATACAGGACGAGCTTGTCCTGCCAGGAGCTCTGCGAGGCGAAGATCTGGCCGGACACGTCGGTGGCGCCGACCACGCTGCCGACCTGGCCGCCCGGCGTGCTGGCGCGCTCCGGGGAGAACAGCCGCGGGACGGCGCTCGGCAGGTCGGCCAGAGCCTCGCCGATCGCGCCCACGGTGCGGCCGACGACCCGGGTGGCGAAGATCGCCGCGTTCACCGGGCCGGTGCGCTCGTACCCCGCCCCCTCGACCCGCGGGGACATGCCCAGGAACGGCGCGCCGCCCACCGCCGCCAGCCGGACCTGAAACGCGACCTGCCGCGCGCCCTGGCCGCCGCCGTTCCCGGCGGGGCGCTGCACGACGACCCACGCGGTCTGGCCGGGGCGTGCCGTGCCGATCGCCCGCCGCAGCTGCGTCCAGTCCGCCACCGGCAGGCCGTTGAACGACACCACCCGGTCACCGGCCCGCAGCCCCGCCCGGGCCGCGGGGGAGGGCGGGTCGCCGCGACCGCACGCCGCCTCCGCGTTCGCCGGGACGCACGGGCTGACCGTGTCGACCGCCGCGGTGGGAGTGCCCGGGACGCGGATCCCGATGGCCATCGCCATCAGCATGAGCAGCAGGAAGGCGAACACGAAGTTCGCCGCCACGCCGCCCGCGATCACGATCGCGCGGCGTCCGGCCGGCTGCCGGTAGAAGGCGCGCGGCCGGTCGGCGGGGTCGATCTCCTCCAGCGGGGTGTAGCCGACGATCTTGACGAAGCCGCCGAGCGGGATCGCCTTGACGCCGTACTCGGTCTCCCCCCGGCGCCGCGACCACAGCGTCGGCCCGAATCCGACGAAGTACTGGGTGGCCTTCATGCCGAACCGCTTGGCGGGGAGCAGGTGGCCCCCCTCGTGCAGCATCACCGACGCCAGCAGCGCGACGACGAACGCCAGCGCGCCGAGGAGAAAGGCCATCGCTCCCCTCCCCTCGGCCGCGGCTCAGCCCAGCCCGGTCACCTCCCGGGCTCTGGCACGGGCCCAGGCGTCGGCGGCGAGGACGTCGTCGAGCGTCAGGCCCTCCGTGCCGCCCGTGCCGTGCTCCTCCACTACCCGCGCGACCGTGTCGACTATCCCCAGGAACGGCAGGCGTCCCGTGCGGAACGCCTCGACGCACTCCTCGTTGGCGGCGTTGTAGACGGCCGGGGCGGTGCCGCCGATCCCGCCGACGCGGGCGGCCAGCGCCACCGCGGGGAAGGCGTCCTCGTCGAGCGGGAACAGCTCCCAGGTGTGCGCGCGGGTCCAGTCGACGCCGGGCGCGGCGTCCGGGACGCGGTCGGGCCAGGCCAGGCCGAGGGCGATCGGGAGCCGCATGTCGGGCGGACTGGCCTGGGCGAGGGTGGAGCCGTCGGTGAACTCCACCATCGAGTGGATCATCGACTGCGGGTGCACCATGACCTCGATCCGGTCGAACGGGACGTCGAACAGCAGGTGCGCCTCGATGACCTCCAGCCCCTTGTTGACCAGGGTCGCGGAGTTGATCGTGATGACCGGGCCCATGTCCCAGGTCGGGTGGTTCAGCGCCTGCTCGGGCGTGACGTCGGCCAGCTCGTCCCGGGTGCGGCCGCGGAACGGGCCGCCGCTGGCGGTCAGCACCAGCCGCCGGACCTCCGCCGCGCGGCCGCCGCGCAGGCACTGCGCCAGCGCCGAGTGCTCGGAGTCGACCGGGACGATCTGCCCCGGCCGGGCCCGCTCCCTGACCAGCGGGCCGCCGACGATCAGCGACTCCTTGTTGGCCAGCGCGAGGGTGCGGCCGGCGTCGAGGGCGGCCAGCGTGGAGGCGAGCCCGAGCGCGCCGGTGACGCCGTTGAGGACCAGGTCCGAGGGCCAGGCGGCGACCTCGGCGACCGCCTCCGGACCGGCGACGATCTTCGGGATGGCGTACTCGCCGGAGGCGTAGCCGCGCCGCCGGGCCTCGGCGTAGAAGGCCAGCTGGAGGTCCTGGGCGGCGGACGCGCGGGCGACCGCGACGATCTCGGGACGGAACTCCAGCGCCTGCTCGGCGAGCAGGTCCACGCGGGAGCCGCCGGCCGCCAGCCCGATGACCCGGAACCGGTCCGGGTTGCGGCGGATCACGTCGAGGGCCTGGGTGCCGATCGATCCGGTGGAGCCCAGTACGGCCACGTCGCGGCGGGCCGGGGCGCCGGCCTGGGCGGCGGCCGGGTCGTCGGGGGCGGGAGACGCGTCGGTCGAGGAAGGCATCACCCGTCCATTGTCGGACACGCCGCCCACCGCGCGCTCCGCCCGCCCGCGTGTTCCCTTGATCACGACGGGCGGACAGTCGGAAGTGTCCCTACATGCCCTCCACATGCAAAGACATCCAAAGATGTCCAGAAAGCACCGTCGCTTTGTTGATTTATGCCACTAGTCGTGCCGGGCCTCGCGAAATTACCGTCCGCTCACGGACGGACACCACGTCCGGCGCCACACCTGCGACACCCGGCATGACACCCCGCGCCCTCCCGCCACTCCCGACTCCCCGGAGACCACGTGAATCGCTCCCCCCGCTTCAAGGCCGTGACCTTCTCGGCCTTCGGCGGCGCGCTGCTCGTCACGCCCCTGCTGACCGCCTCCGCCCAGGCCGCGCCGGCCCCCGAGATCGCCGCGCAGGCGCCCAGCCCCTCCCCCGGCGTCCGGCAGCAGGCCGCGGACGCCGCCGCCAAGCAGCGCGTCCTCCGCCACTGGACCAGTGAGCGCATGCGCTCGGCCATCCCCATGGAGCGGCTGTTCAAGCCCAAGCGCTCCAGCCAGGAGACCGTCCGGCGCGGCCTCAAGC
Source organism: Actinomadura vinacea (assembly GCF_039532545.1). Lineage (NCBI taxonomy): Bacteria > Bacillati > Actinomycetota > Actinomycetes > Streptosporangiales > Thermomonosporaceae > Actinomadura > Actinomadura vinacea. The sequence goes on from NZ_BAAARW010000046.1 coordinate 3,389, forward strand.
AGGTCCTCCCGCCGACCTCCGCGCAGTCCATCCCCAACCTGGGCGGTGAGTGGAGCGGCGGCGGCAAGGTGACCCGCACGGCCGGACGGGTGTTCTTCACCTACCAGGGCCGCAGCGCTTCCTGCTCCGGCGACGCGGTGAGCAGCGCCAACAAGAGCACGGTCATCACCGCCGGCCACTGCGTGAAGATGGACGGCGCCTGGCACACCAACTGGGTGTTCGTCCCCGGCTACAAGAACGGCGCGCGCCCCCACGGCACCTGGACGGCCGCCAAGACCTTCGCCACGCCGCAGTGGACCGCCAACGAGGACCTCAGCTACGACGTGGGCGCCGCCGTCGTCAACTCCCTCGGCGGCCGCAAACTGGTCGACGTGGTCGGCGGCCAGGGCATCGCCTTCAACCAGCCGCGCGGGCAGAACATGTACTCCTTCGGCTACCCGGCGGCAGCCCCCTACGACGGCTCCAAGCTCGTCTACTGCAGCGGCCCCGTCATCAATGACCCGCTACTGAGCGACGGCATCGGCCTGGGCTGCAACATGACCGGCGGCTCCAGCGGCGGGCCGTGGTTCCTGCGGTTCGACGAGGCCAAGGGCACCGGAATTCAGAACTCGGTCAACAGCTTCAAGTACAACTTCCTGCCGACCCATATGTTCGGGCCGTACTTCGGCGCCGACGCGCAGAACGTCTACAAGAAGGCCCAGTCGTCCTAAGCCGTTCCTTCTCAAGCGCTCAAACGAAAGGGGCTCGTCCGCGCGCCCCCCGGAGGAGCGCCGACGGCGGCGGCCGGTGCTTCCCTCGCACCGGCCGCCGCTCCGGCGACTCACTGTTCTGATGCGCCTCGTAGAGCGGGAGGCGCAGGACGAGGCGGGCGCCATGCTCGCTGGGCCCGACGTAGAGGCGCCCGCCGTGGGCGAGCACGATGTCGCGTGCGACGGCCAGGCCCAGCCCGCTGCCGCCGCTGTCGCGGCTGCGGGCGCTGTCCACCCGGGCGAAGCGTTCGAAGATCCGCTCCCGGTCGCCGTGCGCGATCCCGGGACCGTCGTCGCTCACCTCCAGGACGGCGTCGTTCTCGTCGGTGCGGAGCCTGACCTCGACCGTCCCGGTGGCGTACCGGTCGGCGTTGCTGAACAGGTTGACCAGGACGCGGCACATCTGCGGCCGGTTGACCTCCACGCGCACACCGTCCTGCAGCTCGGCGCGCACCGCCACCCGCGCGGAGCGCCCGGCCAGCTGGTCGCGCACCAACGCGGTCAGGTCCAGCGGGGTGTGGTCCGGCGTCGGCCCCGAGTCCAGCCGGGTCAGGGCGAGCAGGTCGTCCACGATCAGGTGGAGCCGCTCGGCGTCCCGGAGGGCGTCGCGCAGCGTGCCGACGAGATCGGTGTCGTCGGGGTCCGCGAGGGCCACCTCGATCCGGGTGCGCAGCCCCGTGATGGGGGTGCGCAGCTCGTGCGAGGCGTCGGCGGCGAACCGGCGCTGCAGCTCCGTCGCCCGTTCCAGGCGGTCCAGCGTGGCGTTGACGGTGCGGCACAGCCGGGCGATCTCACCGCCCGCCGCGGGCTCGGGCATCCGCCGGCCCGGGTCGGCGGCGGCGTTGAGCCTCGCCAGGCCGCGATCGAACTCCCGGAGCGGACGCACCACACGGGCCGCCCGCCGCCGGTTCACCCAGAGCATGATGCCGGCGAGAAGGACGACCAGTACGACGAGGCCTCCGAAGGCGACCACCTGAACGGGCGACTGGGCAAGGGGGGCGTTACCAGGTACCCACATGCCTCATTTGTATGCGTCCGCCGCCAAACAGAGGGCAAAGGCGATGTCCCGATCCGCCCTCGGATCCCTCCCGGACCCGTGGTAACACAGATCAGGAACGGGGAACGCGACCGGTCGGCCGCCCGCGATCAGCCTGGCCTTTGCCGCCATTTTCACTTTGAGTAACGAGAGCAACACGTTTCACCGCCTATAAAGGATTCTGTGATGTCGGCTCCCGCCGCACAGGGGGAATGGGCAATGGGCCAGACGGGCGAACTCCGGTTCGACCCAGACGCGTTGAGCGCCGCGCAGCGCCAGGGCGACGCGTGCGTCGTCTGCCACAAGAAGTGGCCGCGGCCGCGAGTGCGCGTAGGACGGTTGCCCAACGGCCAAGGGGTGTTCGCGTGCGACGATTGCGCACCCGCCCCGCCGGCCCCCCGCGGGCCTCAGCGCCCGGCGGAGCCGACCGCTCGCGCCGGAAGCCCGCTCACCCGGCGGGCCCCGGCAGGGATGCCGGTCTTCGATTAGGCCGGCCATCTGGGAGATCTCTCCAGGAGGAAGGGTGACCCGGGCCATCGGGGGGAGGTCCGGGACCACCCGGGAGGCGCGCCCGGCTGGGGGCGGTCGGGCGCGCCGGAGAGATCCCATCCCGGCGAGGGGCCGAGCCCTGGTCGGTCGATCCGCCGGCAGGCCGGTCTACTGGCGGGTCGCCTCGTGCCAGGCCCGGGTCCATTCGGCGTAGTCGGTGCAGTCGCGCCGGTCGCCGCCGCGTTCACCGCCGCCGCAGACCTTGGACGGCGTGTGCGCGAAGATCACCTTGTCCAGGTGGTCCCGGTCGCCCACCCGGTAGGTGTCGCAGAAGGTGGTCCTGAGCCGGTCGCCGGTGCAGGCCTGCGGGTTGGCGGGCGCGACGCCCGACCACTCGGCCACCTGCTGCTGGACGTCCGGTGAGGCCGTCCACTGGAGCCACTGGTACATGCAGCTGGGGTGCTCGGCGCGGGCACCGATCATCCAGGCGGTCATCCACCCGGTCACGCCGCCCGAGGGGACCACGCCCTGCACCGGCTTGCCGGCCCGGGTCAGCACGTCCACCTGGTAGGGCCACACCTGCCCCACCGCCGCCTCGCCGCCGGCGAACGCGCTCACCGCGTCGGCGGGCTGCTCCCAGTAGGTCTTGACGTGCGGGCGCTGGTCGGCCAGCACCTTGGCGGCGGCGTCGAGCTGCTTGCGGGTCAGCGAGTACGGGTCGGTGATCTTGAGCTTGCGCTGGGTGCCGCGCAGGTAGAGCGCGGCCTCGGCGATCGCCAGCGGGCTGTCCCGCATGATCAGCTTGCCGGAGTTGCGCTGGGCCTGGCCGGGGTCGAACAGCGCGGACCAGTCCGAAGGCGGCGCCTGGGCCGCCCGCGAGTCGTACATCAGGAGGTTGGAGCCCCACACGTACGGGACGCCGTAGACCTTGCCGTCCTTCTTCAGCAGGTTCCGCAGCCGCGGTTCGAGCCGCTTGTAGCCCTCGACGAGGTCGGGGTTGACCGGGGTGAGGTGCTCGCCGGCGATGAGCGGGCCGGTGACCTCGGGCGGCGCGGCCACGCCGTCGTAGCGCCGCGACCGGTTCTGCATGAGGGAGGCCATGTCCTGGGAGTCGCGGGCGACCTTCCAGCTGACCTTGCAGCCGGTGCGCTCCTCGAAAGGGGTGACCCAGTCGACCCGGGGGTCGTTGCCACCGTTCTCCATGTAGCCGGGCAGCGTCACCAGCGTGAGCGCACCCTCCCCCGGCCCGAGGGTGTTCGCCGCCTTCACCGCGCCGACCGGCTCCTCGTCCTCGCCGCCGCTGCAGGCGACGGCCAGCGCCATGACCAGCGCCGCCACGGCCAGCACCGAGGCCGACGCCCTGGCCCTCAGCCTCATCTCGCTCCCGACTCGCGTCCATCGGGCCGTCCCAGCCGCGACCCCGCCCGTCGGCGCAGCGTAGCGTCTCCGCGGCACCGGGACGGCACGCACCGGACGATCTCACATCGCCCTGGCGCGCCCACGCCGCGCGCCCGCCCGGCGCCCGTTCCCTTTCCGATCGCCCGCGCGGCACCGCGGCAGTCCGATCGGCGGTTCGGCGGAAAAATTCCGACGGGACGCGGCGGAATCCCCTGCCATTACCCGGAAAGCGACAGGAAACGGAGCTTTGAAGAAGCGTTTCCGCGCCATTAACGGAGCCTTTTTCGGACGTTCCGCGGCGAGGTTTCCCGGAAACAGGAAAACCGCCGCGGCCCGGGGGGACAGCGGGTGCTGGCGTCCGCGCCACACACGGAGGTTGCTGGAGAGGGATGTGGCGCGGGCTACTGTCCGTCCCGGGGCCGCGACGGCACCGGCGGGCGTGGCGAGGTTGGGGAACAGCGGATCACCTTGCAGTGCTGCCTGGCCACGCGATCACCGGTACCCGGCGGAACGGCGCCGGTGTGATGCCCTCGAGACGGAGGAGGTTCGAGGGCCGGCGGGCGTCCTGCCGGGGGTCTTCGTACGGTCGGGGACCTGCGTCGATCGTCGCCTGTCCGGAGTCGGCGTGCTGCTGGACCACCTCGATCCGTGCGATGAGCCTTTGCGGGGTCTCGGCCTCGACCAGTCCGGCGGAGTCCCGCTCCCGGGGCGGCAGCGCCCACCAGTGGCCGGTGCACCGGCCGAACCAGACGGTCCAGCCCGGAAAGCGCCGGGCGAGCGCCCGCGCCTCGGCCGAGTGGTGGTCGTCAGCAGTCATAGCGCGGTTCCCCTGCTCATCCCGCCCCACCGAACCCCTACGGCGCACGACACCGGCCCGATCGAATCCAAGACCTGACTTTTTCAATTTGCCACCCAATTAATTGGGCCAATCAGATTGTGTCGCCCACCACAGAACCAGTCAACACTTGTAGCTATTATTTGTCGGAGCGGCAAGGACGGAAATTGACGACGAAAACCCGCGTACGGTAGAAAATACCCGCCCGCGGGACCTGCCGTTCGTCACAGCGGGCGATGCCTCCGACCATCCCGTGTGACGCCCCTGACCACCCACCGAGAGGACGGCGGGCACGGGCGGGCGGCGCGGGGTCACGTAGGGCGACGCCGGCCGCGACGTCCACCTCAGGCCATCGCGGCCGGGCCATCCGGCGTTCACCCCCCGGCCATCGGCCGCACCTAGCCTGCTGGCCCTTGTGACCGACAACGCACAGAGCCGGACGCCTTCACTCAGGCGACCATTGGCGATATTTAGTGGAATTTGGGCGATTCGTCCACTGCTGTCCCACGCGCCGTTCCTGGTGGCGCTCATCGGCGGCGTCGCCGTCCGCTGGGTCACCATGCTCGGCTATCCGGGCGTGCTGTGGTTCACCGGCGATTCCTACTTCTACCTGGGCCGCGCCCTGCGCCCCGAGCCCTCGCCCAGTAAGACGCTCGGCTACTCCTATCTGCTGAACCTGCTGGAGCCCGCGCGCAGCCTGGCCCTGGTCGCGGTGCTGCAGCACCTCATGGGGCTGGCCATCGCCGTCATGGTGTACGCGCTGCTGCGCCGCGCGGGGCTGCCGGGTTGGGCCGCGACGCTGATCACGCTGCCGATCCTGTACGACGCGTTCCAGATCCAACTCGAACACCTGCTGATGTCGGAGGCGCTCTTCACCTTCCTCATCGCCGCCGCCCTGACGCTCCTCCTCTGGCGTGCGCTGCCCCCCGCGGCCAAGGCGGGCGAACGCAAGGCGAAAGACGACCAGGAGCCCGGCACGGCGAACGGAACCGGGGACGGAACAGAGGCCGCTGCAGAGGCCGCTGCAGAGGCCGCTGCGGAGGAAGGCACGGCGGACGGCGAGCAGGACGAGCTCCGCCCGGAACGCGAAACCGCCCGGAACCGCAACCCGGCCTGGTGGATGGCCCTCGCGGCGGGACTGCTCATCGGGTACGCGGTGCTGGTCCGCTCGGCCGGAGCACCCCTGGTGCCCCTCATCCTGCTGTGCCTGCTGATGCGCCGCAGCGGCTGGCGTCCCGCGCTGCTCTTCGGGACGGCCGCCGCCACGCCCCTCGTCGCGTACGCCGTGATGTTCCACGGCACGTACGGGACCTATTCGCTGACCACCAGCGACGGCCTCTTCCTGTATGGGCGCACCGCCCCGTTCGCCGACTGCGCCAAGATGCGCCCGCCGTCCCATATGGAGGCGCTCTGCCTCAGTCCCAAGCTGAGGGCCAAGGAGCGCGCCCCCGGCCATCTCATCTGGCAGTCCGAGGTCCCGCCGCGGATCCTGTTCGAGAACGTCACCTCGCCCGAGGCCAACGCGACCATGCGGGACTTCGCAGTCCGCGCGATCCTCGCCCAGCCCGGCGACTACCTGCGCGCCATCGGCGACGGGCTCGGCAAGGCGTTCAGCCCGAACCGCTTCCCGCACCCGACGGCGAACACCGAGGCGCTGTACCACTTCCCCGAGCGTCCGCAGCTCTTCCCCGCGGGCAAGGGCTGGGGCGGCGGGCAGCACAGCACCGCGCTGTCGGACGCCGCCCGCTACGAGAGGAGCCTGGTCGTCAGCCGGATCGTCCAGCCGCACGCCGACCGCATGGTCGGCTACCAGCGGTCGGTGCACCTGCCCGGCCCGGCGCTCGGCGTGATCTTCCTCGCCGGGGCCGCCGGGACGCTGCTGGCCCGGGACCGCCGCGGCGCGCTGCTGGCCTGGTCGGTGGCCGCGACGCTGCTGGTGTTCCCGATCGCCAGCGCCGACTTCGACTACCGGTACGTGATCCCCGCGATGCCGTTCGCCTGCCTGGCCGCCGGGCTCGCCGTCACGCGGGCCCGGCGCCTCCCCGTCGGCGGCGCCGGGTCCGGTGGGGCGGCGGTCACCCGTTCGTCGGGAACCCCAGGTTCACGCCGCCGTGGCTTGGATCGAGCCAGCGTGCGGTGACCGCCTTGGTGCGCGTGTAGAAGTGCACGCCCTCCATGCCGTGGGCGTGGCTGTCACCGAACAGGGACGCCTTCCAGCCGCCGAAGGAGTAGTAGGCCATCGGCACCGGGATCGGCACGTTGATGCCGACCATGCCGACCTCCACCTCGTTCTGGAAGCGGCGCGCGGCCCCGCCGTCATTGGTGAAGATCGCGGTGCCGTTGCCGTACGGGTTGGCGTCGATGACCTCCATCGCCTCCTCGTACGACCCGGCCCGCACCACCGAGAGCACCGGGCCGAAGATCTCGTCCCGGTAGGCGTCCATCTCGGGCGTCACATGGTCCAGGACGGTCGGGCCGAGCCAGAAGCCGTCGCCGGGGCCGCCCAGCACCGGGGTCTCGCGGCCGTCCACGGCCAGCGTGGCGCCCTGGGCGACCCCGCCGTCGAGATAGGAGGCGACCTTGTCCCGATGCGCGCGCGTGACCAGCGGGCCCATCTCCGACTCGGGATGGTCGCCGGGACCCACCTTCAGCTTCGCCACGCGCTCCCTGACCTTGCCGATCAGCGCGTCGCCGACCGGGTCGACCGCGACGACCACGGAGATCGCCATGCAGCGCTCCCCCGCCGACCCGAACCCGGCCGAGACCGCCGCGTCGGCCGCCAGGTCGAGATCGGCGTCCGGCAGCACGACCATGTGGTTCTTGGCGCCGCCGAGCGCCTGCACCCGCTTGCCGGTGCGAGCGGCCGTCTCGTAGATGTAGCGGGCGATCGGGGTGGAGCCGACGAAGCTGACCGCCTTGACGTCCTCGTGGTGCAGCAGCCCGTCGACCGCGGCCTTGTCGCCGTGCAGGACGTTGAACACCCCGTCCGGCAGCCCCGCCTCGGCCCACAGCTCGGCGATCCGCACCGACGCCGACGGGTCCTTCTCCGACGGCTTGAGGACGAAGGTGTTCCCGCACGCGATCGCCACCGGGAACATCCACATCGGCACCATCGCCGGGAAGTTGAACGGGGTGATCCCGGCCACCACGCCCAGCGGCTGCAGGATCGAGTAGGCGTCCACCCGGGACGAGACGTTCTCCGAGAACCCGCCCTTGAGCAGGTGCGGGATGCCGCAGGCGAACTCCACGACCTCCAGCCCGCGGGCGACCTCCCCGGCCGCGTCGGAGATCACCTTGCCGTGCTCGGCGGAGATCAGCCGCGCCAGCTCGCCGGCGTGCTCGTTCACCAGCTCGCGGAAGCGGAACAGCACCTTGGCGCGCCTGGTGAGGGATGCGTCCCGCCAGGTCGGGAACGCGGCCTTGGCGGCGGCGACGGCCGCGTCCACCTCGGCGGGGCCGGCGAAGTCGACCGTCCCGCTCACCCGGCCGGTCGAGGGCTCGTAGACCTCCCCCCGCCTCTCCGCCTGCCCTCCGTCGAAGGCCTTTCCGTTGATCCAGTGCGTGACGTGCTTGCTGTCGCTGATGTCGGTCATGATGTCGCGGCCTCGTTCACGGTTTCCAGGGAGTCGATCAGGATGCCCAGGCCCTCGGCGGCCTCGGCGTCGGTCAGGGTCAGCGGCGGGGCCATCCGCACCGCGTTGCCGTACAGGCCGCCCTTGCCGACCAGCAGGCCGCGCTCGCGGGCCGCCTCCATCACGGCGGCGGCCAGCGGCGGGCTCGGGTCGCCGGTGCCGGGGTCGGCCAGCTCGATCGCGAACATCAGGCCCTTGCCGCGCACGTCCTTCACCACCGGGAACCGGCCGGCGGCCGCGCGCAGCCCGCCGATGATCGTCTCCCCCTGCCGGGCGGCGTTGGCCTGCAGGTCGTGCTCCAGCACGAAGTCGAGGGTGGCGTTGGCCGCCGCCATGGAGATCGGATTGCCGCCGAACGTGGACAGGCCCACCGCGTGCAGCGCGTCCATCAGCTCGCCCCGGGCCACCACGCCGCCGACCGCGAACCCGTTGCCCAGCCCCTTGGCGAAGGTCATCATGTCGGGCGTCACGCCGTGGTTCTCGATGCCGAAGAACCCCTGGCCGGTACGCCCCCACCCGGTCTGCACCTCGTCGGAGACGAACAGGATGCCGTACTCGTCCAGGACCTCCTTGTAGGCGGCGAACAGCCCGTCCGGGGGCATCGTGAAGCCGCCCACGCCCTGGATCGGCTCGGCGATCAGCGCGGCGACGTCACCGCCCGCCGCCGTGGCCAGCACGTGCCGCAGGTCCTGGACGCACGCCTCCGTGTACGCCTCGTCGGACATGCCGGCGAACTGCGGCAGGTGCCGGTCGGCGCCGTGCAGGAAATGGACGTGCAGCGGCGAGTAGGACAGGTTCGTCCACGCCCGGTTGCCGGTGACGCCGACCGCGCCGAACGACCTGCCGTGGTAGCTCTGCCGCATCGCCAGCACCTGGTCGGTGCGGCGCGCGTACGCGGCCAGCAGCAGCGCCGTCTCGTTCGCCTCGGTCCCGGAGTTGGTGAAGAAGACCTTGGCGTCCGGGATCCCGGACAGCCGCGCGATCTTCTCCGCCAGCTCGACCTGCCCGCGCAGCAGGTAGGTCGTGGAGGTGTGCACGACGCCGGTGGCCAGCTGCCGCTCCACCGCCTCCCGCACCTCGGGCACGTCGTACCCGATCATGTTGGTGAGGATCCCGGTGAAGAAGTCGAGGTAGCCGTTGCCCGCGGCGTCGGTCACCCGATTGCCCTTGCCGGCGACGATCTCGATGGGTTCGGCGTAGTTGAGCGCGAGCCACGACGGCATCACGGCCCGGTGGCGCTCCAGCAGCGACGGGGTGTTCGCACGTTCCGACATGCCCCAAGTCTCGTTCTCCGCAGCTCCCCGGGGCTACCGCCACAGTGTCACGATCCAGGGCGGGAGATTGACGGAGTGCAGCCTTTACACTGTGTAAGCGATGCTTCCGACACTGGCCGACGTGCTCTGCCTCGACGCCGTGCGCCGAGGCCAGCCGCACGTGGTCACCGGCGGCGACCGGCTGGACAACAGGATCCGCTGGGTGCACGTCGCCGAGGTCACCGACATCGCCCACCTGCTGCACGGCGGCGAACTGGTGCTCACCACCGGCATCGCGCTGCCCGACGAGCCCGCCCGGCTGCGCGCCTACATCGCCGAACTGGCCGAGGTCGGGGTCAGCGGGCTGATGATCGAGCTGGGCCGGCGCTACGCCGACAGCCTCCCGCGCGCGCTGCTCGCCGCCGCCGAGGACCACCGGCTCCCGGTGATCATGCTGGCGCACGAGCCGGCGTTCGTGGACATCACCGAGTCCGTGCACGCGCGGATCGTCCAGGACCAGTTCGCCGAGCTGCGCGCCTCCGAACGGCTGCACGAGATCTTCACCCAGCTGTCGGTCGAGGGCGCCTCCACCGACGAGGTCGTCCGGCAGGTCGCCGCGCTCGGCGGCCACCCGGTCATCCTGGAGAACCTGTCCCACCAGGTGCTGGCCGCCGACGCCGACGGCCGCGACCCGTCCGAGCTGCTGTCGGCCTGGGAGACCCGGTCCCGCGCGGTGCGGCCCGAGCAGCGCACCGGCTACGACGAGGCGTCCGGCTGGCTGGTCACCATGGTCGGCGCCCGCGGCGAGGACTGGGGCCGCCTGATCCTCCCCCTCGGCTCCCCGCCCACGCCGCGCGAGACCGTCCTGATCGAGCGGGCCGCCACCACCCTGGCCCTGGGCCGCCTCCTCGACCGGCACGCCGAGAGCGTCGAGCGCCAGGCGCACGGCACGATCATCGCCCGCATCCTGGAGCACTCCTACTCCGACCCGCAGGAGGCCGCCGCCCGCGCCCGCGCCCTCGGCGTCCCGCTCTCCGGCCGCCGGCTGCTGGGCGTGGTCGTCCGCACCCGGGGCGCGCCACAGCCCGCCGAGATCTCCGAAATGGCCGAGCTGGCGGCCGCCGCCTGCAAGGACGCCCGACTGGCCGCCCTGGTCGGCGTCCTGGACGAGGGCGGCCCCAACGCCCGCGTCGGCGTGCTGGCCTCCCTCCCCGCCCGCGCCGACGCCGAGACGGTCCTCACCGCCGTCGCCACCCGGGTGCGCGGCCAGTCCGAGGCGGTCATGGCCGCGGGCTCGATGGTGGAGTCGATCCGCGACGTGCGCCGCTCCTTCCTGGAGGCCGACCAGGTCGCCGACGTCGCCAGCCGCTCGTCCGGCGACCGCCTCTTCTACCGCCTCCCCGACCTGCGCCTGCGCGGCCTCCTCCACCTCCTGCGCGACGACGCCCGCATCCAGACCTTCGTCGAACGCGAACTGGGCCCCCTCCTGGAGTACGACGCCGAACGCAACGCCGACCTGACCCGCATCCTCCGCTTCTACCTGGACTCCGGTCGCAACAAGGCCGTCGCGGCACAGCAGGCCCACCTGTCCCGCCCCGCCTTCTACGAGCGCCTGCGCCGCATCGAACGCGTCCTCTCCGCCGACCTGGACGACGTGGAGTCCTGCGTCTCCCTGCACGTGGCCCTGCTGGCCCTGGCCTCCCTCCGCCAGGAGATCCGTACGTAAAACCCGGATCCACCGGGCAGAACAACACGGTGAGGCCGCGGACCTTCGGGGTGGAGGAGGAGCTGCTGCTCGTCGACCCGGCGAGCGGGGCGCCGCGGGCCGTCTCGGACAAGGTGATCCGGTGCGCCCGCGCGCACGGCCGCGCCCCGCTGGCGGGCTGCTGCACCGCCGGGATCTTCGAGACCGAGCTGCAGCGGGAGCAGCTGGAGACCGGCACGCCGCCCTGCACGTCGCTGGACGAGCTGGCCGTGCACGTGCGCGACGCCCGGGAGGCGGCGGCGGTGGCCGCGTCCGGTGCGGACGCCGCGGTCGCCGCGCTGGCCACCTGCCCGGTCGAGGTGCACCCGTCGCTGACGCCGTCCCTCCGGTACCGGCGGATGGCCGCCGCCTACGGCCTCACCGCCGACGAGCAGCTCACCTGCGGCTGCCACGTGCACGTCGCCATCGCCTCCCCGGACGAGGGGGTGGCCGTGCTGGACCGGATCCGGCCGTGGCTGCCGCCCCTGCTCGCGCTCAGCGCGAACTCGCCGTTCTGGCAGGGGCACGACTCGGGGTACGTCAGCTGGCGGCAGCAGGTCTGGTGGCGGTGGCCGTCCAGCGGCCCGACCCAGCTGTTCGGCTCGGCGAAGAACTACCGGGCGACCGTGGACACGCTGCTGGGCACGGGGGCGCTGCTGGACGAAGGCATGATCTACTTCGACGCCCGGCTCTCCCGGCGCTACCCGACGGTCGAGGTGCGGGTCGCCGACGTCTGCCTGCGCTCCGCGGACACGGTGCTGGTGGCGGCGCTGGTGCGGGCGCTCGTCGACACCGCGGCCCGGGAATGGCGCGCCGAGGTGCCCCCCGACAGCGTCCGCACCGACCTGCTGCGGCTGGCGATGTGGCGGGCCAGCCGCTCCGGCCTCGACGGGGACCTCGTCCACCCGGTGACCCACCGGGCCGCGCCGGCCCGCGAGGTGATCGGCGTGCTGCTCGACCACGTGCGGCCCGCACTGGAACGCTACGGCGACCTGGAGACGGCCGAACGCCTGCTGGCCCAGGTGCTGCGCGAGGGCAACGGAGCGCGGCGGCAACGTCGCGTGTACCGGCACGCGGGCGACATGGCCGAGGTCGTGGCCGACGCCGTACGCGGAACGGCCGCGTGCTAGACCGTGTTTCAAAGTCCCGGCCTACGGCGCTCGCCTCCGGCTTCGCCCCACCGGCCGGGCAGCGCACTCGCGCGGTACCTGAGGCCGCTTTGAGACAGGCCCTAGCCCCCCTGATCATCGGCGAAGGCGCCGGCGGATGCGGCGAGGGCGGCCGTCCTGGCCGCGTGATCGGGCAGGTGCGGGTCGGGTGGGGTGCGGAGGAGCACCAGCTGGTGGTACAGCGGCGCGGTGGCGGCGATGAGCAGTCGCCGGGCGTCGGTGCGCGGCGGGAGTTCGCCGCGCCGGACGGCCCGGCTGACGATGATCTCGCAGCGGGCGTACCGGTCCTCCCAGAGCCGCCGTTGGGCATGATCGGCCTTCTCGGAGCGGAATGAGGCGGCGATCAGGGCCGCGACGATCGGCGGCTGTGCGGTCAGGGCCGCCTGGATCTCATGGTTCAGCGCTGCCAGGTCGCCTTTCAGCGAGGCGGTGTCCGGGGGCTGCCAGTCGTCGTCGCCCGCCGCGTCCAGGACGTCGGCGAGCAGGCCGCCGACGTCGCCCCAGCGCCGGTACACCGTCGCCCGGTGCACGCCCGCGCGGGCGGCGACGGCGTCCATGGTGAGCCCGTCATAACCGTGCTCGCCAAGCTCTGCGCGGACCGCGTCGAGTACCTGCGCGCGAATACGGGCGGTCCGGCCACCGGGGCGGCGGGTCGGTGGTGCTGCGGGAGTCATCGTCGGCGATCCGGTTGCTCAGTGGGACGGCGTCATGCCAGTATCTTAACGCAGCACCTGTCGCACTAGTAGGGGTCATTGATGCTCTTCCGAAGCGTTCACCCGGCCTTGACGGCCGCCCTGTCCTCGAATGCTTCGGAGTGCCCGCATGCCCACCCAGATCACCGCGCTCGCCGTCAGCAAGTCCTTCAACGGCAGGCTCGTCCTTGACTCGGTGACCTGCTCGCTCGCCAGGGGCGAGCGCACCGGGATCATCGGTGAGAACGGATCCGGCAAGACCACCTTGCTGCGCCTGCTCGCCGGGCGCGAGCGGCCCGACCAGGGCGAGGTCATCGTCCAGGCCGACGGCGGCGTCGGCTATCTCGCCCAGGACGAGAGGCCCGAGCCGCGGGCGACCGTCCAGCAGATCATCGACCGGGCCCTGAGCGATCTGCGCACCGTCGAACGGCGGATGCGCCGCCTGGAGGCGGCGATGGCCGACGGCGACGAGTCGGGCATGGCCGAGTACGGCGACCTGATGACGATCTTCGAGCTGCGCGGCGGCTACGACGCCGACGCCCGAGTGGAACGTGCTCTGCACGGACTCGGCCTGGGGCCTGTGGGCCGCGACCGTACCGTGGGCAGCCTCTCCGGCGGAGAACAGGTCAGGTTGCGGCTGGCGGCCGTACTGGCGGCCGCGCCGGAGGTGCTGCTGCTGGACGAGCCGACCAACCATCTCGACGAGGGCGCTCTGAGCTGGCTGGAAGAGCACCTGCGGACCCGGCGGGGCACCACGGTGGCGGTCTCCCACGACCGGGTCTTCCTCGAACGGGTCGCCACCAGCCTGCTGGAGGTGGACGCGGACCGGCGCCGCGTCGTCCGGTACGGCAACGGCTACGCCGGCTACCTCGAAGAGAAGACGGCGGCCCGGCGGCGCTGGGCCCAAGCGCACGATCAGTGGCGGGCCGACATCGACCGGCTCCGCGAGGCCGCCGCGACCACCGCCCGCCAGGTGGCCCCTGGACGTGAGATGAAAGACGGCAACAAGATGGCCTACAACCGGGCGGGCGGCCGGGTGCAGCAGTCGCTGGCCAGCCGGGTGCGCAACGCCGAGGAACGGCTGCGCCGCCTGCTCGCCGACCCGATCCCGCCCCCGCCGGAGCCGCTGCGCTTCACTCCTGTACTGCGGGCCCGCCGCCTGGAGGGCGTCGTGCTCGACGCCGCCGGCATCGCCGTCACGGGCCGGCTCGACCGCACGAGCCTCACCGTCACGGCCGGCGACCGCCTGCTGATCACGGGGCCGAACGGAGCGGGCAAGAGCACGCTGCTCCACGTCCTGACCGGAGATGTCGCCCCCGACAGCGGGAGCGTCACACGCCGAGGCAGGATCGGCCATCTCCCCCAAGAGCCGCACCCCGGGGCACCGGACGAGACACTGCTGGCCGCCTTCGCCCGTGGACGCACGGGGGAGGCCGCCGGGTACGCCGAACAGCTGCTGTCCCTCGGACTTTTCGAAGCCGACCAGCTCACGATGCCGGTCGACCGGCTGTCCACCGGGCAGCGGCAGCGTCTCGCCCTGGCGCGAATGCTCAGCGAGCCGTCAGATGTCCTGCTGCTCGACGAGCCGACCAACCATCTGTCGCCCGCCCTCGTCGAGGACCTGGAAGCCGCCCTGACCGGCTACGCAGGCGCCATCGTCATCGTCAGCCACGATCGCCGGCTGCGTCGGCGCTGGCAGGGCGCCCACCTGGTCATGCAGGCGACTCCGACGTCCGCCGCGAACAGGTACAGCGAGCAGGAACCGCACTCGTTCTACGACGACTGACTTCGTCGGCAGCGGAGTACGCCCCAGAGGATGAACGCCATGACAGCACGTGGACTGCGCCCACGTTCAACGGCTCCCGGGCCTGGGGCGTGTTCTGCGGGGTTCGGTGAGCGGTGCGGTGGGGCGAGTAGCCTTCGGGGGTGGATCTTGGGTTGAGCGGGCGGCGGGCCGCGGTGGCGGCGGCGAGCGGCGGGCTGGGGTTCGCGGCGGCGCAGGCCCTGCTGGACGAGGGTGTGCGGGTCGCGATCTGCGGGCGTGACCGGGAGCGCCTCGACGCCGCGGCCGGACGGCTCGGCGCGGACGTGCATCCGATCGTCGGCGACGTGGGGACGCCCGAGGGCGCGACCGCGTTCGTGGAGGGGGCGCGGGACGCGCTCGGCGGTGTGGACATCTTGGTGACCAACGCGGGCGGGCCGCCGCCGGGAACGTTCGGCTCGACCCCGCTGGAGGCGTACGGCCGGGCCTTGGACCTCAACCTGATGTCGGTGGTCGCGATGTGCAAGGCGGCCGTGCCCGAGATGCGGGAGCGCGGCTGGGGCCGGGTCGTGGCGATCACGTCGATCGCCGTGCGGCAGCCCAACCCGTCGCTGATCCTGTCGAACACGGCCCGCGCCGGCGCCACCGGCTTTCTCAAGACGCTGGCGCTGGAGGTCGCCGGGGACGGCGTGACCGTGAACTCGCTGCTGCCCGGCTCGCACGCCACCGACCGGCTGCGCGAGGTGCGCGGCGGCGATCTGGACGAGGTCGCGGCCGGTATCCCGGCCGGGCGCGTGGGCGACCCCGCGGACTTCGGCGCGTGCGTGGCGTTCTTGTGCTCGGAGCAGGCCAAGTTTGTGACCGGCAGTGCGATCGCCGTGGACGGCGGCGAGTACGGCGGCCTTCTCTGAAGCGACCGGCTCCTTTCCGCGGTGCGAACTTCTGGGGTTTGTCCGCAAGTGGCCTCAGGTACCGCGCGAGCGCGCTACCTGCCCGGTGAGGCGATGCCGGAGGCGAGCCTCACCGGGCAGATCGCGGAGCGATGTCGCGCTCGCCCAGGCTCGGTCAGGGTGCGAGCCGCCAGGCGAGTGCCCTGGGCCGGGACTGCGAAAACACAGGACGGGTCAGGCGGCCGCGGGGGTGCGCCGCTGGAAGGGCAGGTAGCGGTCGGCGCGGCGCGGGCGGGCGAGCAGGCCGGTGGCCTCGACCGCGAGGATGCGGTCGAAGCGGAAGGCCCGCACGCCGCGCCGCATCCGGCACCAGCCGACCAGGTACCAGTGGTCGCGGTGGACGAGGCAGGTGACGGGCTCCACCTCGCGGATCGTGACGTTGGCCCCGGCGTCGCCGTAGCAGAGCCGGACGACGCGGTGCTCGGTGATGGCCGCGGCGACGACCCTCGCCCGGTCCGCGGTGGAGGCGTCGAGGGTCGCGGTGAGGGTGCCCAGGGTGGCCGTGACGATGTCGTCGTGGGTGTCGAGGTCGAACAGGGCGCGCAGGGCGCGGCGCGCGGTGGCGGCCTGCGGACCGGTGCCCAGGTGGGCTAGGGAGAGCGCGAGTGCGGCGATCTCGGCCGCGGTGAGGTCGGTGCGGTGCGTCGCAACGTTCGCCATGGTTCGATCATACGTTCGAACACTGACATTTCGCAGGCCCGAACCGCTCCCGCGGGCACCCTCTTGAGAGCCGCCGCGGCATGGTGAACACTGATCCCCCAAGTGGGGTCTAACGGGGGATGCAGGGACAGTTTTGGGTCGATGGGGACAACCCGCCGATGAACCGTGACGAGGTGGACCGCGCTCTGCGGCATCTGCGGGACGAGAAGGAGCGCATCGGCACCGCGCTGCTCGACCTCGAGCGGCACTCCGGCCACCGGCTGCTCGACGGCGCCGAGCTGGCCGGTGAGACGGCGCGCGTCCAGGCCGAGGTGCGCTCCCGCATGGGCGAGCTGTGGACGCTGTTCGACCTGTACGGCCGGACGCTGGGCGAGGCCGAGGAGCTGCGCGCCCGGCACGCGCGCCCGGGCTCCGCGCAGCTCGCCGAGCTGACCCGGCTGCTCACCGGACCCTCGGTCGAACTGCCGGCCGAGGAGGTGCCGCTGGAACGCCGCACGCTGCTCCACTCGCCTTCCGGTGAGCGGCTGACGCTGCGCGCCGTCGTCGTGCGGATGACCGCGCTGTACGAAGAGGCCGCCCGCACGGTCGGGGCCGTGGACGCGGTCTGGTCCGCGCTGCTGGCCCGGCTCGGTTCGGCGGAGGCCGAGCACCGCGCCGTCGCCGAGATGGTGGAGTCGCTCGGCATGACGGCGGACGCGGAGTACGGGCGGATCCGCGCCGATCTCGACGCCCGCGCCGATACCGTGCGGACCGACCCGCTGGCGTTCGGGCGGGACGGGCGTGCCGACACCGCCGGTTTCGACGCGCTCGCCGCCGACCTGGCCCGGCTCAAGGAGCGGTTCGCCGAGGCGGTGCGGTTCCGCGCCCGCTACGACGAGCAGGTGGGGCGGCTCCGGGACGCGGTGAGCCGGGTCCGCGCGGCCGAGGAGGAGGTGCGCCGCGCCCGCGCGGAGGTGCTGGCGAAGATCGCCTCCCCGGCGCTGCCCGCCCCGTCCCTTCCGGCCGCCGCGCTGGCCGACCGGTTGGCCGCCCTGCACACCCTGCGCGACCAGCGGCGCTGGGGCGAACTGGCGGACCGCGCCACCGATCTCGAACGCGCCACCCGGGACGCGCTGGAGCAGGTCCGCGCCGGCCTGAGCCTCGTCACCGGCCTGCTGGACCGGCGCGAGGAGCTGCGCGGGCGCCTGCAGGCCTACAAGGTGAAGGCCGCGCGGCTCGGCCACGCGGAGGACCCGGAGCTGGCCCGGCTGTACGAGGAGGCCCGCGCGCTGTTGTGGTCCTCCCCCTGTGACCTGAGGAAGGCGACCGTGTTGCTGTCCGGCTATCAGCAGGCGATCTCGTCCAAGGCGGACGCGTCCAAGGCGAAGGGATCGGGCGGATGAACAAGTGCACAACGGTGCCGGGCTGTACCGGAACCATCGAGGACGGCTTCTGCAACGTATGCGGCAATCCGCCCGCCCAAGCATCCCCGCCCCCGGCGCCCGCGGCCCCGTCCTCGTCCTCGCAGTGCGGCCGGCCCGGTTGCGCCGGAACCATTGAGGACGGCTTCTGCAACGTATGCGGCGACCCGCCCGCCCAAGCATCCCCGCCCCCGTCGAGCGGCGGCTCTTCTTCCTCGTCCGCTGGGAGCGCCTATTCCGGCTCGGCTTCCGGCTCGACCCGTACCGGGTCCACCTCCACGCGGACCGGTTCCTCGCGGTCGTCGGGACGCCGCGGCATGCTCGGCGCCGGGCTGGTGGAAGTGCCCCGCGTGCCGTACCGCGACCCGTCCTCGGCGGTGCTGCCGAACCCGCAGGTCGCCGAGCACAAGCGGTACTGCAGCAACTGCGGCGGGCCGGTCGGGCGCAGCAGGGAGGGCCGCCCGGGGCGTACGGAGGGGTTCTGCCCCAAGTGCAAGACGCGGTTCTCGTTCACGCCCAAGCTCGCGCCCGGTGAGCTGGTCGGCGGGCAGTACGAGGTGCTGGGCTGCATCGCGCACGGCGGGCTCGGCTGGATCTACCTGGCCAAGGACCGCAACGTCAACGGCCGCTGGGTGGTGCTGAAGGGCCTGCTCGACACCGGCGACGCCGACGCGCTCGCCGCCGCGGAGGCCGAGCGCGCCTTCCTGGCCGAGGTCGAGCACCCCAACATCGTCAAGATCTACAACTTCGTGCGGCACGACGACGACGGGTACATCGTCATGGAGTACGTCGGCGGCCAGTCGCTCAAGGACATCCTGCTGCACCGCCGCCAGGAGTCCGGGCAGGACGCGCTCCCGGTCGGCCAGGCGATCGCGTACGGGCTGGAGGTGCTGCAGGCGTTCGGTTACCTGCACGCGCAGGGCCTGGTCTACTGCGACTTCAAGCCCGACAACGTGATCCAGTCCGAGGAGCAGCTGCGGCTGATCGACCTGGGCGGGGTGCGCCGGCTGGACGACCAGGACGGCGCGATCTACGGAACGGTCGGCTACCAGGCGCCGGAGATCGCCGATGACGGCCCGTCGGTCACCTCCGACCTCTACACGGTGGGCCGGGCGCTGGCGGTGCTGAGCTTCGCGTTCAAGGGCTACACGACGACCTTCGTCGACAGCCTGCCGGCGCGCGCCGACGTGCCGGTGCTGGACCGGTTCGAGTCGTTCGACCGGTTGCTGCGCCGGGCGACGCACGCGGCCCCGGCGGAGCGGTTCCAGAACGCCGCGGAGATGGCCGAGCAGCTGACCGGAGTACTGCGGGAGGTGCTGGCGTCCGAGGACGGGGGGCCGCGGCCCGCGCCGTCCGGGCTGTTCGGGCCGGAGCGGGCGGTGCCGGGCAGCGACCTGGCCCGGCTGGCCGACGGCGAGGGCGTGCTGCCCGCGGTGCCGCCGGCCGAGGTCGCGGCGGCGCTGCCGATCCCGCTGGTGGACGGCTCCGATCCGGCCGCCGGGTTCCTGGCCGGACTGACCGCGCTGGACCCGGCGCGGCTGGCCACGGCGGTGGCGAACGCGCCCGAGCAGACGCACGAGGTCCGGCTGACGCTGGCCCGGGTCCGGATCGAGCTGGGCGACCACGCCCAGGCGCATGAACTGCTGCAGGGCGTCGAGCAGGACCGTCCCGGGGACTGGCGGACCGAGTGGTACCGCGCGCTGGCGCTGCTGGCCTTGGGCGACCTGGCCCGGGCCGCACCGCTGTTCGACCGGCTGTACTCACGGCTGCCCGGGGAAGCGGCGCCCAAGCTGGCGCTGGCGTACTGCAAAGAGCTGAGCGCGCCGCAGGAGGCGGCCCGGCTGTACGAGACGGTCTGGCGCACCGACCGCACTTACATCGGCGCCGCGTTCGGCCTGGCCCGGGTGCGGCTGGCAGCGGGCGACCGGGCGGGCGTGGCCGAGGTGCTGGATTCGGTGCCCGAGGTGTCGATCCGGTACGTGTCGGCGCAGGTGGCGGCGGTGGCCACGGCGGTGCGGGACCGTCCGCCCACCGAGGTCACCCCGGTGGAGCTGGTGCGCGCCGGGGAGCGGCTGGACGGCCTGGGGCTGGAGGGCGAGCGGCACGGCCGGCTGGTCGCGGAGATCCTCGAGGCCGCACTGGCGTGGGTGGAGCACGGCACGGCGGCCCCGGGCCGGCCCGGCGCGCAGCCGCAGGGCAGCGCGCGTGTGCTGGGCGCGGAGCTGAGCGAGGACCCGCTGCGCCGCCGGCTGGAGGAGACCTACCGCTCGCTGGCCCGCCTCGCCGACGACCGGGAGGACCGCCGGTGGCTCATCGACTGCGCCAACGCCGTACGGCCGAGGACGCTCCTTTGACGGGAAACCCTGTGCCAGAGAACCCTTTGCCCAACGAGAACCCGTTGCCCGCGGAGGCGGTGAAGACGGCCGAGCTGAACTGTCCCTTGTGCGGTGTGGTCGTGTTCCCCGGTGAGGGCTTCTGCGAGGCGTGCGGGCACCGGCTCACCGGCGACGCGCAGGCCGCCGAGGGGACGGAGCCGGAGCCGGCGGGCGCCTGCGTCGGCTGCGGCGGTGGCGGCATCGACGAAGACGGCTACTGCGAGCAGTGCGGGCTGCGCCAGCCCGCCGAACGCGACCATGTGGAGGTCGAGCTGGCCGGACGGGTCGCGGCCGGGGCCAGCGACCGCGGCAAGCGCTACGCCCGCAACGAGGACGCGCTGGCCCTGGCCGCGCATCCCGGCGGTGTCGCGGTGGTCGTCTCGGACGGCGTCGGGTCGTCCCCGAACCCGGACCAGGCGTCCCGCGCCGCCGCCGACCAGGGCGTCGCGGAGCTGCTCGCGCGGCTGGAGGCGGGCGCGGCGCCGGAGGCCGCGATGCGCGCGGCGATGGCCCGCGCGGCCAAGGCGGTCACGGCGCTCGCGGCGTCACCCGCCGAGGCGCCGTCCTGCACGTTCGTGTCCGCGGTGACCGCGCCGGGCGCGGTGACGGTCGGGTGGGTCGGCGACAGCCGCGCCTACTGGCTGTCGTCCGCGCCTCCGGACCCCGCCGCCGCGCCCGACGGGGGATCCCCGCTGGACACCCTCGACCTGGTGGCGGCGGACAAGCCGGAGCTCGGCGCGTCCCGTGCGCTGACGGCCGACGACTCCTGGGCCGCGTTCATGATCGCTGAGGGGGCGCTGACCGAGGCCGAGGCGGAGGCGCATCCGAACGCGCACGTCATCACCGGCTGGCTGGGCGCCGACAACGAGGACCTGCGGCCGCACGTCGCCGCCTTCGTCCCCGATCCGAACGTGCCCGGCACGCTGCTGGTGTGCAGCGACGGGCTGTGGAACTACCTGCCCGCGCCGGAGGACCTGGCCGCGGTGCTCACGGCCGCGGCCGTCGACCCGGCGGCCGACCCGCTGGGCGCCGCGCGGGCGCTGCTGCGCCGCGCTCTGGACGCCGGCGGCCGCGACAACATCACCGTCGCCGTCATCCCCCTTCCCCCCGCGGGGAGCCCTTCCCCATCGAACCCCCTGGAGCGCGAGCGTTGAGCGAGCAGCCGCAGTTCAGCATCAAGGTCGACCAGAACCAGTTCCTGCCCGAGGGCGGCCGCGAGGTGCACGCCATCGTGTCGGTGGAGGCGACGGGCGGACCCGTCGCCTCGGCCGCCGCGGTGTCGGCCGCGGAAGTGATCATCATCGACACCTCGGGGTCGATGTCGTATCCGGACACCAAGCTGCGTTCGGCGATCGCCGCCGCGCAGACCGCGATCGACACCATCCGCGACGGGGTGTACTTCGCGGTGGTCTCCGGTGCCAACTCGGCGGCGATGGTCTATCCGGGCGCCACGTCCCTGGTGCAGGCCGACGAGCGCACCCGGCGCGAGGCCAAGCACGCGCTCGGCCGGCTGCAGGCGCACGGCGGCACCGCGATCGGCTCCTGGCTGCTGCTGGCCAACCAGCTGTTCGACCCCCACCAGAACGGCATCCGGCACGCGATCCTGCTGACCGACGGCAAGAACCAGCACGAGACCGCCCAGCAGCTCGACGCGGCGCTGGCGAGCTGCACGGGCCGGTTCGTGTGCGACTGCCGCGGTGTCGGCACCGACTGGGAGGTCGCCGAGCTGCGCAAGATCTCCTCGGCGCTGCTGGGCACCGTGGACATCGTCGCCGACCCGCAGGACCTGGTGGCCGACTTCCAGGCGATGACCGAGGCGGCCATGGGCAAGAACGTCGCGGACGTGGCGCTGCGCGTGTGGACGCCGCAGAACGCCGAGCTCCGCTTCGTCAAGCAGGTGATGCCGTCGGTCGAGGACCTCACCGGCAAGCGCGCCGAGGCGGGCCCGCAGGCCGGCGACTACCCGATCGGGGCGTGGGGGGCCGAGAGCCGCGACTACCACATCAGCGTGGAGGTGCCGCCGGGCGAGCTCAACAAGGTGCTGCGCGCCGCCTGGGTGAAGCTGGTGGTGCCCGGCGCGCCGGGCGAGGAGCCGCAGGTGCTGGCCACCGCGAACGTGCTGGCGCAGTGGACCGACGACGAGGCCCAGTCCACCAGGATCAACGCGCGGGTGGCGCACTACACCGGGCAGGCCGAGCTGGCGGAGGTCATCCAGGAGGGCCTGCAGGCCCGCAAGGACGGCGATCTGGACACCGCCACCGCGCGGCTCGGCCGGGCCGTCCGGCTGGCCGACGAGGCGGGCAACGAGGCGATCACCACGCTGCTGCGCAAGGTGGTGGACGTGGTCGACCCCGCCACCGGGACGGTCCGGCTGAAGAAGAACGTCGACAAGGCCGACGAGATGTCGCTGGACACCCGCTCCAGCAAGACCGTGCGCACCCGCAAGGGCGAGGGCTGAGCATGGCGACCTGCCCTTCGGGCCACACCTCCTCCGACGCCGACTTCTGCGACGTGTGCGGCGAGCAGATCGGCGGCGCCCCGCCCGCCGCGTCGGCCGCGTCCGCGCCGGGGACGGGCGGGCGGGCCACCGGCACGGTGGAGCTGTCGACGGTCACCGGCGGCACGCCCTGCCCCGACTGCGGCACCCCGGCCAGCGACCGGTTCTGCGAGGCGTGCGGGTACGACTTCGCGACCGGCGGC
Organism: Actinomadura vinacea; assembly: GCF_039532545.1. Taxonomy (NCBI): domain Bacteria; kingdom Bacillati; phylum Actinomycetota; class Actinomycetes; order Streptosporangiales; family Thermomonosporaceae; genus Actinomadura; species Actinomadura vinacea. Next base: position 26,233 of record NZ_BAAARW010000046.1, read on the forward strand.
GGGGTACCCACACCGTCCGCTCCCGCGCCCCAGGCTCCGGACCCGGACCCGGACCCGGACCCGGACCCCGCGCCGCGACCGGTGCCGGAACCGTCGACCGGGCCGGGAGGCGGCACCGCCGGGACGGCGGGCGGCTGGGTCGCGGTCGTCAACGCCGACCGCGCGTACTACGACGCGGTCATCGCCGAGCTCGACCCCGACTCCGGGGTGATCGCGTTCCCGCCGTACTGCCCGGAGCGGCGGGTGCCGATCGGCGGGGAGCAGGTCAGGATCGGGCGGCAGAGCGCGTCCCGCGGCGTCACCCCGGAGATCGACCTGCGGGTCGCGCCGGAGGACCCGGGCGTCTCGCACGTCCACGCGGTGCTGCTGGCCCGTCCCGGCGGCTCCTGGGTGCTGGTCGACCCGGGGTCGACCAACGGCACCTGCCTCAACGGCTCGACCTCGACCATCCCGCGCAACGTGGAGGTGCCGGTCGGGGACGGCGACCGGATCCACGTCGGGGTCTGGACCACGATCACCCTCAGGAAGGGCGAGGCACCATGACGGCCGTGCAACCCGGGTCGACGCCGACCGCGTCCACGACCCTCGCGCCCGCACCGCCCGGCGCGCAGGCGGTGCCCGCGCAGGCAGTGCCCGCGCAGGCAGTGCCCGCGCAGGCCGGGCGGCGCCGGACGGGCGTGCGCCGCCCCGACCCCCCTCCCCCGTTCAGGCGCGGCCGGATGCGGCTGGTGCCGCGCACGGTCGCGGGCCGGGTCCGGGCGCTGACGGCGGCCGCGGTGCTGTCGCTGGCGGGCCTGCTGGCGGTCACCGCGGTGGCGGTCGGGAACGCCCGCGACGGCGTCCGGGTGATCGGGCACGACGCGGGGCCGCAGGTGGTCGCGACCGGCAACCTGTACTTCCACCTCACCAACATGGACGCCCAGCTCGCCAACGCGCTGCTGATCGGCAGCACGCGGAACCTCGGCATCCGCCGCGACCAGGCCCTGGCCGCCTTCGACCAGAGCCGGGAGGCCGCCGGCGACGCCCTGCTGCGCGCCGCCAAGCTGGCCGACGAGCCCACCGAGGAGCGCACCGCCCGCGAGTCCCTGAACGCGCTGGCCCGGTACGAGCGGCTCGCCGGCCAGGCCCTGCTGCTCGACGAGCGGGCGCCGCACGCGGCGGGCCCGCCGCAGGGCGAGGTCATCGACATCTACCGCCGGGCGACCGACCTCATGAAGCTGGACCTGCTGCCCAAGGCCTACAACCTGACGCTCGACAACGGCACGCTCGTCCGGCACACCTACGAGTCCGAGCGCAGCGCCGTCCAGGCCGGACGGGTATGGGTGCTGGGGTTCGGGCTGCTGACGCTGGCGCTGCTGGTGCTGCTGCAGTTCTTCCTGGCCGGGCGGTTCCGGCGGATGCTGAACCCCGCGCTGGCGCTCAGCACGGTCGCGGTACTGGTCCTGGTCGTGGCGGGCTCGGTCATGCTGGCCGGTCAGGAACGCCATCTGCGCACCGCCAAGAGCGAGGGCTTCGACTCGCTGCTGGCGCTGTCGCGGGCACGGGCGATCAGCACCAGCGCCAACGCCGACGAGACCCGCTACCTGGTCGACCCGGGCCGCGCCGACACCTACGAGCAGGTCTACCTCAGCAAGTCGCAGACGGTGCTGTACCGGGGCGAGGGCACCAACCTCAACCGGTACAACCAGGCGATCCAACGCGACCTCGGCAAACCGGACCTGAACCCGAGCCGGGAGCGGTTCCTCGGCTTCCTCGGCAGGGAGGCCGCCTACGGCGGGCTGCCCGGTCAGCCGGATGCCTACGCCGAGGTCCTGAAGACCTACCGCGCGTTCCAGCAGAGCGACTCGCGGGTCCGGGCGCTCGTCCGGGAGAACCAGACGGGACGGGCCGTGGAGGCGCGCCTGGGCGGCGGCTCCGGCGGGTTCTCCTCCGACCGCGACTTCCGGGCCTACGACCGGTCGCTGAACGAACTGATCAAGATCCACGACCGGGCGTTCAACGACGCCGTCTCCGCGGGCGACGCGGGCACCCGCGGCTGGAACGCGGTGCTGCCGGCGGTGGGGCTGATCCTCGTCGTCCTCATCCTGGCCGGCGTGCGGCCGCGGCTGGCGGAGTACCGGTGAGGCGGACGACGGAGGCGATCGGGGGGACACGGGTGAGGAAGCGGAAACGAACAATGCGAACACACCTGGCCGGGCTTCTACGGCGGAACGCCCTCCCCCGCCCCCCGGCAAGTGCATCCGCCCCGCCACCCGCCACCCCGCCGACGCTCCACTCCGGGTTCCGGACCGGGCTCCTGCGTCGGGACGCCCCCGCGCTTCCCCCGGCAAAGCGGGTCCGGACCGGACGCCCGGCCGTGCTGGCCGCCGCGGCGGCCCTGCTGGCGGGGGCCTGCGGCGTGGGCGTCAGCGCGGAGGAGTCCGTCGCCGACAAGGACTCCCTCGTCATCGGGGTCAACTCTGACCAGCCGGGGCTGAGCACCCCGCAAGGCGACCACGGCTACACCGGGTTCGACGTCGACGTGGCCCGCGACATCGCGCGGCGGCTGGGCGCGACGGTCACCTTCCAGCCGGTCAGCTCGCGCACCCGCGAGGTACTCCTCCAAAAGGGCGATGTCGACCTGGTGGTCGCCAGCTACTCCATCACCCCCGAACGCAAGACGGAGGTGGCCTTCGCGGGCCCGTACTACGTCGCCAAGCAGGACATCCTCGTCCGCGAGTCCGATGCCGGCGCCGTCAAGAACGTGCGCGACCTGGCGGGCAAGCGGCTGTGCAGGGTGTCGGGCTCCAACTCCTACCCCCGGGTCCAAGAGGAGAAGGGCGTCGCCGTGCTCCCCGCGGCCGCCACCGGCTACGACGACTGCCTGAGAAAGCTGTCGGGCGGGAGCCTGGACGCGGTCTCCACCGACGACCTGATCCTGGCGGGGCTGGCCGCGAAGGCCGCCAAGTCGGGTTCGGGCGGGCCGCCGCTGCGGATGGTGAACGCGCCGTTCTCCGACGAGCCGTACGGGGTCGGCATCGCGCGTGGTGACCTGGACGGTTGCGAGGCCGTCAACAAGGCGATCACGGAGATGTACCAGGACGGCACCGCGGCGCGCCTGCTGAAGACGTGGTTCGGCCCGGTCGGCCTGAACGTCGCCACGACGGTGCCGCAGTTCGAGGGCTGTGACTGACCGATCTGCACCGTGCGATGCGGTTCGTCCCTTGGTGAAACCGACCGGGTGGGAATGGTCGAGGACCCTGCGGCCAGTGAGATCAGTCGGTTACGTAAGTGTCGGTTTCGGCGCATGATCGTAGGTTATGGTCGCGATCAAAACCCCATCCGTTACTCGCCACCGGCCCCACGAGGAGTTCCATGACGACGGTCATCCTGGTCGTGATGTGCCTGGTGGTCGGAGCGATGGAGCTGTACGCGGGCAAGCAGAGCAAGGATCAGGCCCGCGCGTTCGTCCGCCGCATCGAGGAGCTGAACGACCAGGTCACCAAGCAGAACAACGTGCTGGTCACGGTGGGCGAGCAGCTCACCGCCGAGCTGGCGAAGGTGAAGCGGGACACGCTGCCGGCACTGGACTCGCGGCTGCGCTCCCAGACCGACCAGGTGGAGGAGCTGGCCACGCTGGTGCACCAGGCCGACGAGTTCCTGCGGGCGCAGGCCGGCCGGCTGCACGACCTGGAGAAGCAGCGGATCACGCTGGCCGCGCTGCGCCGCAAGCTCGCCGAGGTGGAGACGTCGGTGCGCTCGTTCACCCGGGCGGGCACGGCCGCGGTGGAGAGCAAGGTCGACACCGCCCTGGACCGGCTGTCGGACCTGGAACGCGGCGGCGCGGAGATCCTGGAGCTGCAGCGCACCCTGACCCGGACGCTCGAGGAGATCGAGGACGTCGTCACCGAGCTGCTCCGGTTCACTGAGGGCGAGCTGGACGAGTCGGCCACCGCCGCGCTCACCGGACGGCCCCGCGACCCGTCCGACGACGGCGCGGCCGTGCGCGCCACCGGCCGGCTGTGGACGCGGGACGGCCAGCTGGAGGACATCCTCACCGAGATGTACGAGCGGTGCGTGCGGGCCTCCCGGCTGAACATCAGGTTCCGCACCTCCGAGGGCCCCGGCGCGGCCATGGCCGGCACCGCCGAGCAGCGCCGCTACTTCCTCGCCGGGCAGCACGTCGAGGACCTCGTCGGCGGCTTCACCGCGCTGCTCATCTCCACCGGCGCGGACCTGCCGAACAACGGGTCGGGCGCGCAGCCGCACCCGCGGTCGCTCGCCCGCGTCGAGCCCGGCCAGGGCCTGCCGCCGGGCGTCGAAGCGGCCCGTCCGCCCGAGGACGAGGCGGCGCTGAAGGCGCTGCTGCGGACGCTGTTCGAAAGCAACGGCGCGATCGCGCAGATCGGCCCGCTGATGGCGGTGCGGACCCGGGACGAGCTGCTGTGCGCGGTGCTGACGCCGCCGCAGTCACTGGAGATGGAGAGCGACGAGGTGTTCTGGGACCCGGCCGCGGCGACGCTGCGGCTGCGGCGCCTGCCTTCCCATCAGCTGTGGGACCTCACCGGCTGGGCCGCGACGCCGTAGGCCCGCACGGTGCGCTCGGCGGGCGCGCCGAGGCGGACGAAGACCGGGCACAGCGCCGCCCGCGTCTCCTGGTCGACCTCCGCGCACAGCCCGACCCCGGCGGCCCGGTCGAGGAACACCACGTTGTGCACGGCGCGGGCGGCCCGCACCGCGTACGGCACCGAGTCGGCGTCGGCCGGCTCGTACAGCTCCTCGAAGGTGAGGCGGCGGGCGAAGCGCAGCAGCTCCTCCCCGTCCACGACACGGGTGCCGATCGCGGCGGCGGGCCCGGCGATGACGATGCCGAAGCTGGGGTCGTCCCGGCCGCGCACGTAGATCTCCCGGTCGGGCTCCAGGCCGCGGCGGCGCTCGGGCAGGTGCAGGCCGAACCCGGCGTCGCCGTTGAGGAACGCCGGGGGCCCGAACCCGTACGAGCTCCGCGCGGCGGCCGAGGCGGGAACGCGCAGCGCGCCGTCGGGCTGCCGCCAGCCCGGCAGGTAGACGCTGAGGCCGCGCAGCAGCAGCCGCCACACGGGGCGTCCGGTCACGTCCGGGACGAACTCCCCCTGGTCGCCGCGCGCACCCTCGTGGTCGTCGCGGCCCTCACCGTCCTCGTGCGGCTCCTGATGCCCTTGCTGGTGCGCGGGAACGGGAGCGGACTGCGGAACGGGCAGCGGGTTTCGCGGGACGGGCCGCGGCGAGTACGCGGGCTGCGGAGACTGCGGAGGCGGCTGCGGCGGGCGGGCCTGTTCCGGCCGGGATACGAGGAGCCGATCCGGCCAGGACTCCTGCCGCCCGTGAAAGGGCTCCCGCGCGCCGTCCATATCGACCATCTTGTGGCGCCCGGGCCATACACACAAGGGCGTTACCGATCAACGTCGGGGCCGGGGCCCGCACGGTACCCTGATGACGTCCGCCACATCGTGCGGACATCTCGTGGACGCAACGTGACGCCCGGCGGGAGCGGCTCGGCCCAATGAACATGCAGGACCTGATGGTCTACCGCGACTCGAGCTCGCGGACCGTCGACAAGTACCTGATGGCCCACGAGGGCCGGGTCATCGCGGTGCGCCGCCATCCCGCGGTCCTGCTGCTGCCGGTACTGGTGGCGGTGGGCGGCCTGATCGTCTGCGGGTTCGCCGCCACCATCACCAACGTGATGTGGCTCTGGTGGGCGTGGCTGCTCACCCTCGGCTACCTGGCCTGGAAGGTCATCGGCTGGTCGGTGGAGTTCTTCCTGGTCACCGAGCACCGGGTGATGGTGATCAACGGGGTGCTCAACCGGAACGTGGCCATGATGCCGCTGGCCAAGGTCACCGACATCGCGCTGGAGCGGTCGGTGCTCGGCCGCATGCTGGGGTACGGCGAGTTCGTCATGGAGTCGGCGGGCCAGAAGCAGGCGCTGCGTAACGTCGGCTTCATGCCCTACCCCGAACAGCTCTACCTCGAGGTCTCCGGCGTCATCTTCGGCGCCGAGGACGAGTCCCCCGACTGATCCCCCGATTCGTCCCCTCCCCCTCGGCCGCGATGAGTTCGCGGTACACCCCCGGTCCAACCACACGAACGACCGTCAGAGGAAAGGGAGCGGGCGAACGATGAACGGCAAGGGCGGATTCTCCAAGCGGCGTCTCGACCGCATGCACCACGTCCTGGCAGGCCACGTCGAGGCGGGGCGGCTCCCGGGCGCGGTCACCCTCCTCGCCCGGCGCGGCGAGGTGCTGGTGGACGCGATCGGCGACATGACGGTCGGCGGCACCGACCCGATGCGGCGCGACACGCTGTTCCGGATCAGCTCGATGAGCAAGCCGATCACGGCGGTGGCCGCGCTGATCCTGGTCGAGGAGTGCCGGCTGCGCCTGGACGAGCCGGTGGACCGCCTGCTGCCCGAGCTGGCCGGCCGGCCGGTGCTGCGCGCCCCGGACGCCGAGCTCGGCGACACCGTCCCGGCCGTCCGTCCGATCACGGTGCGCGACCTGCTCGACTTCCGGTGCGGTCTCGGCATGATCCTGGAGGCGGAGGCGTTCGGCTACCCGTTCTACCGGGCCGCGCAGCGGCTGGGGATCATCGGGTTCGGTCCGCCCGACCCGAGCAGCCCGCACTCGCCGGACGAGTGGATGCGGCTGGTGAGCACGCTGCCGCTGGTGTCCCAGCCGGGCGAGCGCTGGCTCTACAACGCCGGGTCGTACCTGCTGAGCGTGCTGGTCGCGCGCGCGTCGGGGCAGCCGTTCGACGCGTTCCTGCGCGAGCGGATCTTCGAGCCGCTCGGCATGAAGGACACCGGCTTCACCGTCCCGGCCGCGCACCTGGGCCGGCTGCCCACCGCCTACCAGGCCGCCGAGGACGGCACGCTGCTGGAGCACGACTCGCCCGAGGACAGCGCGTGGGCCCGGCCGCCGGCGTTCCCCGACGGCGGGGCCGGCCTGGTCTCCACCGCCGACGACTACCTCGCCTTCGCCCTGATGCTGCTCAACAAGGGCGCCCACCGGGGCGAGCGCATCCTGTCGCGGCCGGCCGTGGAGCTGATGACCTCCGACCGGCTCACCGAGCCGCAGCGCCGGGAGGCGTTCGGCGACGCGCGCAGCTGGGGGTACGGCGTCTCCCTGGTCACCCGCCGCGACGACCTGACGGCAACACCCGGCCGGTACGGCTGGGACGGCGGCCTCGGCACGTCCTGGTACTCCGACCCCGCCGAGGACCTGGTGGCCGTCCTGCTGACGCAGCGCTCGGAATTCCCCGCCCGCAATCCCGTCTGGCTCGACTTCTGGACCGGCGTCTACCAGGCCATCGACGACTGAACGCGGCGTCAGCCGTCCAGGGCCGGGCGGGCCCGGACCGGGACCAGCAGGTCGAGGTCGGCCCGGGTGACGCGGGCCCGGTCGGCGAGCGCGTCGCGGTCGATGCCCGACACCGCAGTGAGCTCGACGGCCCTGGTCAGCATCGTGGGGCCTTCGAGGGGCTTGGCCGGGCCCGGCTCCTGGCGCCGCCAGCCGCGCGCGGCCATGACGCTCATCGCGTTGCGGTAGGTGCTCTCCTTCATGATGCCGAGCGTGCGGGCGCGGAAGAGCAGCGCCGCCATGCTCACCCCCCAGGACGCCTTGAGCGCGGCTAGCCGCGACCAGTCGGCGGTGGCGGGCAGCTCCCCCGCGATGCCGGTCTCCGGCATCAGGAACTCGGCGGCGAACCGGTGCGCCTGATCCTCGATGACCTTGCTGCCGGGCTCGGCGTCGGCGTGCATCACCAGGTGGCCGAGCTCGTGGGCGCCGTCGAACCGGTTGCGCCAGTAGTCGCCCTTGGCCGGGTTGAACATCACCATCGGCCGCGGGTGCGCGCCGATGCTGAACGCGTCCACCCGCTCCGTCGACGGCGGCAGGATCAGCACGATCACACCGCAGCCCTCCAGCAGCCGCACCATGTGCGGGACGGGACCGTCCTCGCCGCTCAGCAGCGCCTTGCGCGCCAGCCGAGCCGCCTCCACCGGGCCCGGCCCGGCGATCTCGTCGGGCTGGACGGGATGCTCGGGCAGCTCGGCCGCCGGGAACTCCACCAGGTCCTCCAGCGCCCCGGCGATGTCGGTGGCGATCCTGCCGTACGCCAGCGCCTGGTCGCGTTCGATCTGGGTGGTGGAACGCAGCGAGCGGAAGTGCGCGTGCGCCGAGTCGAGCGTCACCGGACTGCGCCCGGCGTGGAAGAACTCCACCGGGACGCCCAGCGCGATCGCCAGCCGGGACAGCGTCTTCTCCGCGGGCCTGTGCACGCCCGCCTCGTACTGGCCGATCGCGGTCGGGGTCGTCCCGACCGCCTGGGCCAGCTGGTTCTTGCGCAGCCCGCGCAGGCGGCGGGCCAGCGTCAGCCGCTCGCAGTCGAACAGCAGCCGGGCCTCAGCCACACGGTCGGCGGTGCGGTCGCTCATTGCGCCTTTTCGTCGAGCGGTCGGCCGCGCAGGCGCATGGGCACGTCCACGGTGTCGGCATCGGCCGCGCCGTCGGTCCAGAGCGGGAGGGTCCGCTCGGCGGGACGGCGCCGCGGGTCGGGGCCGAGCGCGTCGCCGGACAGCTCCAGCAGCCAGTGCCAGGGGTCGCCGCCGCCCTCGTTCAGCCGCGGCCTGCCCAGGAACAGCTCCAGCTCCAGCGGCTCCTCGCTGGCACTGTGGGCGAGGACCAGCGTCACCGTCTCCGACGTGTCGCACGCCAGGCCATCGCCGAAGTCGAGCGCCAGCTGCGGGTCACCGTCGAAGCCCTGCCGGGCCACCAGCTGCTTGGTCGCGCTGTCGCGGTCCCAGCGGATGCCCCGGACGGCGCCGAACTCGTGCCGCTTGAGCAGCACGCGATAGCGCCCGCGCCGCCATCCCGGCGAGTTGTTCAGGTTGTCTCGGGCCACCGCCGGGTCGCCCTCGAAGACCCGGTTGATCTGGCTCTCCAGCACGTCGTAGGAGGTGTAGCCGTACGACCGGTCCTTGAACCCGGCACCGCGGCTCAGCGACCCGAACACCGCCAGCGTCGCCTCCAGATGCGCCTCGCGCAGCCCGTGCAGAAACCCCGCCGGGAGCAGCTCGTCCCAGACGTCCCGATCTTCCGACATGCACGGGACTATAGACGCCTCCAGCGACGCCCGCGCCAAAATGAAGTCCGTGTCGCAACATCGTCCTGGACTCCAGGCGGCCTTCGCACTTCCGGCGGAACCCCGCTTTCCGGATCGACGCATGAATGTCAGTGATATCTGGCAGCATCCGGTCATGGCCGCGACCGCTGCTGATTACGCCTGGTTCGAAGAGCGTTTCCCCGATCTGGCCGAGGCGTACTGCCTGACGCTGGTCCGCGGGCTGAGCCCGCCGCAGGTGCTGGCCCGGCTCGGCGCCCGCACCAACGGCCCGCACGTCACCGGCATCGAACGGCTGCCCGCCCTCGACCTCCCCGCCGCCGAGCAGCTCATCGCCGTGACCCTGATCGAGGACGTCCAGACGGGCACCGGAACGGCGGGCACGGGACCGCCGCGGAGATGGGCGCTGGCGGTGGAGCCGAACGGCCGCCTCGGCGTCACCGAGGAGGCGATCGTCCCGCTGTCGGCGGGCACCCGGCTGGTGTCGCACTTCTCCGACATCAACGCCATCGACCGCTTCTACTGGCTGGAGGACGGCGAAGTCCGGTTGACGTTCCAGCCGCCGTCCCCCGGCCACCGCGAAGGCCAGGCCCCCGACGAGCCGCTGGAGGCCATGCGGACGGCCGGGTTCGACATCGACGGCGGCGACCCCGCGTCCTCGGTCGCCGCCGCGTTCGCGCTGGCCGAGCACCTGACCGGCGTACGGGTCACGCCCGAGACGCTCAGCGAGTCGTCGTTCCTCTGCGGCGTGGCCCCGCACCCTTGACCGTCATCGGCGCTCAGAGCTTGCGCAGCACCGCGTAGACCCCGTCCTGGTTCGTGTAGACGAACTCGCCGAGCCGCTCCCCGCGGCGGAGATCCGCTGCCAGGCGGCCGTCGACTCACCGAGATCCCCGCGCCGCACCATGTACCCGCCGAAACCGTTCGGAGTTCTATCAAGGCGGCCGCCGCATTAATTGCGATTCGCCGTGGTTTTCTTACAGCCATTGAAACTGATCTTCAGTACCGCAAGGGCCAACCAGTCATGCCGTGGCACTGCGGTACTGGCGAACCTCGTCCCACTTCAACATGGGCGACCCCAGCACAGCGCGCGGCGCGGACGACGCGCCGCGGCGGAGCGGCTTTCCTCGCTGAAGAACAGCCGTCAAGACGGCATCATCCACCCACAGGCGATTTTGCATTCCGACCCATTGGGTGCGGTCAGGCGGTGAAACCCAGACCGTAGCGATCCAGCGCGCGCAGCCACAAACCCCGGCGGCCCTCATTGCGGTCGGCCCGTGCCATTCCACGGCGCGTCAACTCAATCGCGCCATAGCGCAACGGTTCCGGCGGAAACGGGAACGGCTTGGAGCCGACCATGCCCAGACGTGCGCGGGACGGGTCCGCCTGGGGCACCCCAATGAGGTCGAGCATCACGTCGGCGCCGAAGCGGGTCGCCCCCACTCCCAGACCTGTGTAGCCCGCCGCGTACGCGAGACGCCCCTCGTGCGCGGATCCGAAGAAGGCGCACAGGCGGGTCGAGGAATCCACGACCCCTCCCCACGCATGGGTGAAGCGGAGCCCCTCCAACTGAGGGAACGTTGTGAAGAAGTTCTGCGCCAGGGCCGTGAACGTGGCATCCCGCCACTCCAGCCCTGGGCGTATGCGGCTACCGAAGTGATACACCGCATCGTGCCCGCCCCACACGATCCTGTTATCAGCGGTGAGCCGGTAGTAGTGGAACTGGTTGGCGTGGTCGCTCACCCCTTGCCGATGCCGCCACCCAAGGGAATCGAGTTGTGCGGCCGACAGCGGCTCGGTGGCCATCGCGTAGTCGTACACGGGAACCATGTAACGGCGATGCCGCTTGAGCAGGGGCGGAAACGGGCCCGTCCCCAGGACGACACGGTGTGCCGTAAGAGAACCATGCGACGTGCTAAGGCGGAAAAGGCTCGGGGAGGGCGGAGCGACGTCCAAGACCCGTGTGCTCTCAAAGATGCGGACTCCCAAGGAACGACATGCCTCCGCCAGGCCCCAGGCCAGCTTGGCGGGGTGCAGCATGGCCGTTCCCTCCCGGTCCCAGAGCCCACCGACATAGGTGGGCGAGCCGACCTCCGCACGTACGGCTTCCGCGCTCAGCGTCATGGGCTGCCAGCCGAGTTCGAAGGCCACCTCCGCCTCCTCGGCCAGGTCCGGCAGCTGCCATTCCTCCGTGGCGACCGACAACCGCCCCGTGACCTCCCACTCGGCATCGATGCCATAGCGGACCAGGGTCTCCCCTATCGCACCGAGGTTCTCCCACCCCAGGCGTTCCAGCTCGTACATATCGCCGGGCCAGCGCGCCATCCCGTTCAGCACGCCATGGGTCAGGCTGGCCGCACAGAACCCTCCGTTGCGCCCGGACGCCGCAGCGCCGACCTGGCCTGCCTCCACCAGGACGACGTCCAGAGACGGGTCCCGCTCTTTGGCCCGCAGGGCCGCCCACAGGCCGCTGTAACCGCCGCCCACGACCGCAAGGTCACAGGCCTGCGAACCGGTCAAGGCAGGACCCGCCTCCGGCCGGGCCGGATCCGCCGCCCAGACGGGAACGGGCTCCGCATCCGCGAAAGCGGCTTGGACGGCGCTCACACGGGCATCCTGACGTTCACCGCGCGAAGCAGCCGCAGCACGACGTCCCTACCCAAACCACGTCGCCCTGCAACTGGAGAAGAAACTTGCACGCAACCCTCGCCCCACTCACCTATCGGAACCGAAAGCCACGCTCAGCCGGATCCATGCCATCCCCCGTGCCGATTCCACGGAAAGCTTCGTCGAACCCGAGGTCACGATCAAAGCCATTACCGACCATCCCTCCCGCCCGTCCTACAGCCCCGACCGCGGTCCTCTCTACCGCAGAAACCCTGCCCGTACTAGGGACGATGCCACTGACGTCCAGGAACGGCCTCCGGGCCGGCACGTCCTTCTCCCGGCACCCGCCCCCGACCGGACGCGAACTCCCTGTTCCCAACCCCTCTCTCAGCGTCGAATGTCCGGCCTCGTTCCCCAAACGCGCAAAATTCTCGTTCTTAATGGGGATGCTGTTCCGCTTGGCTGGGCGTACTTTTGAATGCTGCAAGGAAGGAGACCGGCCATGTCTGAGTCGGTTCGCCAGGACCTTCCCGCCTCCCAACCCGTCGATCGCATCGAGCTCCGGACCACCGAGGACCAGATCCTCGTGATCCGCAAAGCGGCCGACCTGGTGGGCTGGACGGTCCCGCAATACGTACTGTCAGCAGCCCTGGACAGGGCCGAACGTGACCTATACGAGCACGCCGCCGTCCAGGCGGAGGCAAATCGGCCCGCGCAGACGAACGGCGGTACGGGGCCGCCCAAGTCCGCAGCCGATCCCTACGTCGCCGTGGTGACCGTCCTGGGCTGGCCAGACTGACCCTGGACGACCGCCCGGAGCCACCGCACCGGGCGCGCTCCCTTGCTCGCTCCCCTGGGAACGCGTCCCGCACTAAGCAGAGCCCCAGGAGAGCGTGCCTACGCACGTCCAAGAACCACGCCACGCTCAACGCACCCTCACCAAGTGCCCCACAACTCACGCAACCAACAGCAGCGACAAAGATACAGTCCGCCACTGCACACCCACGTTCCCGTATTCACCCGCAAGTCCCTGACAAGCTCCGGACACATCACTTGCCAAATGCCACCGACATACCGCTGGTCAGCGGCAACATCATCCTGCATTTACGCCGCTCACCTGCCCCGTCCCCGCACTCGCTGGCGGCGCTCAGGCCTCACGCCGCCGGTCACCAAAGCCCATCGGGGCGAAACCCCGAGGCCACCACATCCCCGAAGCAGCAAATGCGACGCCCACAGCGTCCGCAGACACCACGCGCACAGCCAGCCAACATGTATTCACAGCCCCCAGCTTCCAGCACACTCGGCGAGGCGCTCTCCACCCCAGTTCGGGGAATCGCAGTCCCAGCGGAACCATGTCCCGAATCACGTCCTGGGCTTTGAGTACCTGAGTGACCCGGGCGCCGAAGCTGAAGGTGGGCCCGCCGCCAGACAAAGGCGAGCCCCCGGACGGCCAGGCGAGCCCACACCGTTCGACGGCGTCGCGCGCACGATCAGCCGGCAAATGCACCGCCACGGACAACGGGCGGAACCGCACCCGCCGCGATGCCGGAGCGTCCACTGCGCGCCCGCACGCCATGTACGAGGTCAGAGGGCCGTGCGGAGGCGTTCGGCGTAGTCTGCGGCCTCCTCGTCCGAGGCGTACTTGTGTCGCGGCCAGAAGAAGCCGCGCAGTCCGTCCTTGCGGTTACGCGGCACGACGTGCACGTGAAGATGCGGCACGCTCTGGCTGACGCGATTGTTCATGGCCACGAACGAGCCCGTCGCCCCCAGGGTGGTCTCCATCGCCGCCGCCAGCCGCTGCGCGTGCCCGAAGAACGGCCCGAGCATTTCTTCGGGGAGATCGGACAGCGTCTCGTAGTGCTCGCGCGGAACCAGCAGCGTGTGCCCCTTGAACAGCGGCCGAGCGTCCAGGAACGCCACCGCGTCTGCGGCGTCCAGGACGATGTGCGCCGACCGCTCACCCTTGACGATCTCGCAGAAGACGCATCCCTTGCCGGACGCCGAGTCGCTCATGCGCGGCATTGTCCCACCCTGCCCACCCCGTGGCCGCACCTGCCTGAAGCTTGGCTTACAGCGTGCTTACCGCCGGGCCGCTACATTCCGGTGCTTGTGCGACTGGAGAGCGTGTCCTTCCGCTACTACCGGCGCGCGCCGTGGGTACTGCGAGACGTCACTCTGACACTCGCGCCAGGCCAAGTGGCCGAAGTGACCGGACGCAATGGGGCGGGCAAGTCCACCTTCCTGCGCCTGGTGGCCGGCCTGCGCAACCCACGCCGCGGCTCCGTCATCGGACGTCCGAGCAGCGTGGGCTACGCTCCCGAGCGCTTTCCGACCGAGCAACCGTTCACGGTGCGCGGCTACCTGACTCACATGGCCGCGATGCAGAAAGCGCCGGTCACCTCGATCAACACCTGGGCTGATCGTCTCGCCTTCGGCCACCTTCTGGACACCCGTCTCCACGAACTCTCCAAGGGCAGCGCTCAGAAGGTGGGCATCGCCCAGGCCCTGCTCGCCTCGCCCGACCTGCTCATCCTGGACGAGCCCTTCGCCGGGCTGGACGCCGCGACGCGCGACTCCCTTCCCGCCTTGATCTCCGAGCTCGCCGCCGACGGCGCAACGGTCGTGGTCAGCGATCATCAGCGCTGTCTGGAGCCTCTCCAGGGCGTCACCCGAGTCCACATCGCCGACCACACCGCCGTCGTCGTCCCCTTCGATGACGCCTCAGCGCCGACCAGGCCGGCGCCCCGCAAAGGCGGCGCGCTCCAGGAAGATCGACCGCGGCCTCCGGCACCGACCGGTCAAGACATGCATGCAACCGATCTGGCGCCCGAAACGATCGGCTCCAAACCTGACCTCCCGCCCGCAGGCCGCACGCGCCACACCGCCGACCCGCATCAACGACACACGAGCGACACACAAGCCGGGACAGCCGGTCCCGAGCGCGACTCAGGCACCTCGACCGCCGCGCAGGCAGCCGATGGAACTCGCCCGGAAGAGCGAACCACGCCGTCGGCGGACACGCCTCCCGACGATCAAGCGCCGCCGTCTCCTCCTGCAGCCCCTGGAGGCGATCTCCATCTTCAGCCGGGCAGCTCCGCACCCGCCGGTGGCCTGGCACAGCCGAACCAGCCCGGCCCACCGCAACACGCCCAAAGGCCACCCCAGGCGACAGACCCGCACGTCAGTGACCGGTGGATGGTCGTGGAGGTGGTCGTGCCGGCCGATGAGGTGGACAAGGCGGTCGAGCGGTTGCGAGCAGAGGGGTTCGAAGTACGAGAGCCCAGGCGATGATCGCACTCGTCCGCTTCCAGGTGGCGGGGTACGTACGGTCGCTGCGCGCGTTGCAGCCCTTGATCGTGGTGTTCCTCCTGTCCCTCGTGGTCCTGCAGGGCTCGGGCGATGGCGCCAAGCTCGCCGTGGGGACGCTGGGCGACCTGGCGGCGTTCATGTTCCCCGTGTGGGCCTGGACGGCCAGAGCACTTCTGGACACCCAGCCGGACGAGCAGCGCTCCCTATCCGCCCTCGCGGTCCGTTCGAACCCGCCGGTTCCCCGCTCACACCACGCACGCCGTCGCGGGACCTCGGCACGCGCCGCAGCGGCCCCCAACGCGAATCACCCAGGCTTCAACACACCACCAGAACCTGCGTCCCCGAACGCGACCAACGCACGGCCCAGCGGCCCCGCCCCCGCAGAAAGACCCAAGGACAAAAGCCGCACATCACCGGCGGCCGACGCACAGCCACTCCCAGGGACCGGCGGCTCGGTGCCGGACGATTCAGTCGGAGCCGCCGACGCCGGTACGGCCCCGGCCGACGGCCACCCGGGCGGCCGCCCCGACGGCGGCCGTGACCGGTCACAGCCGGTGGCCACCGATCTACCCATGGGCGAAATCCGCTCACGCGGCGGCGCCCACACGGGACGCCCCAGCGGCGCGGCCGTAGCGGCAGATCGCGCCGCACCCGGGAAACCGGGTTGGAGCGCCCGCCGCCGCGCGTCGCTGGTGCTGGCGGGTCACTCACAGGCGGTCGCAGGTGTGCTCGCCGCATACTCGGTCAACGTCGGGCTCGGTGCCCTGGTGCTCGCGGTACCGATGCTCCAGGCCTACGGAGCCGGCGCGGGAACGGCCGCGCCCCTGATGGGTGTCGGACTGTCCCTCCTGGTCGCTCTGGCGGCCACGGTCCTGGGCGCCTGGACGAGCCGCGCGATCATCGCAGACACGGGGATCTCGCTGCTTGCGCTGATCGGCGGAGTCGTCGCCGCCCTGCTGCTCAGTCTCAGCCCCCTCTCCTGGGTCGCCGTTCCCATGGTCGATTGGCTACGGGCAGCGCACGCCGGGCCGTCCGCGTTCACCGCCTCCTTTCCGGGCATCGCCCTGCGACTGGTCCTGTGGATCATGGTCGTCGGAGTGGGCTACCTGGCCGTCGCACGCAACCGCCCGTGACCGATCCGCAGGGCGCCGCCCGCAGCGCAGTCGGTCCCACCACGCTCAGCACTCACGGGGCGGAGGCCGACCGCTGGTGGCGCGGGGCGGATCGCGCGGACGAGTGACGACGCTATGTGGCTTGAAGGGTCAGCCAGGCGGTCTCCACGGGGTCGTCCTGGCAGGTGCAGAAGTAGACGCGACCGGGCTCGCCCCAGTGCCAGCCCAGGCGCTGGTCGGAGTCGAGTTGCAACAGAAGGCGCCAGTCGTCGACGAGGGCGGCGGTCTCCTCTGGGGAGAGCGGCTCGGACTCAGGATCCCGGCCCGTCGAGGCGTAGTGGCAGTCGGGAGCGACTGAACGTTGGACGAGAGCCGGCCAGCCGCCCAGTTGGTGCGCCGGGGCGTCGTCCGGCCATATGTATTGCTGCCAGGCCACGTGGAGTTGCTCGTACACGGACAGGACACCGCTGTAGATGCCTTCGAGCCGTTGGAGCAGCGGCTCCTGGGGTGCGGGCAGAGACAGGAACGGCGCCGCTTGCAGGGAGCATTCCGGGAAGGTCAAGGCACCGGACGGAGGCTCGACGATTTGGAGGTCACCGCTCAAGACGCGCCAGGCGTCGCGCTGCCCCTGGTCGTCTCCCCATGGACGGGGCAGATCGCTGGCGTAGTAGAACGCGACCGTGCCCTTGTCGGGGAGGTCGGGGACTTGGGGCAGCTGGGCGAAGTCGACCGAGCCGAGGAAGTCGAGGGGACGATCCCGCCAGGTCGGCCAGGGCTCGCCGAGCGGCAGCGACGGAGCCCCTCCCAGCCGGACCGTCGCCTCGCCATCGACACCGAGTCGCACGGCAGGCCTGGCCAGCGGGAGCAGCGCTCCGGTGACCTCGGGAGCGAAGAAGACACCGAACAGGGAGCGCAGCCGCTGACGCTGCGCCTCGAAGTGATCCATGTCACTTAGCGTTCCCCGCCAAGCCGCCGCACGCCAGCCCCTATCAAGATCTGTGGATAACTCAAGCAACTTCCCGGCCCGGTGTCGCCTACTTCGGACCAGTGCCGTTCGCCCAGCTAGATGCCGGTTTCAGCTTCCGCCCAGGGGAGCCCCTTCCCCCCTGCCGTGGGGATTGTGTGGGGACCAGCCACCCAGATCAGGCAGTTACGCAACGGCATGACCGAGCCGACGAGCGAATCATTACGAGACCAACGAGGCCCGAGCACCGGGAACCCATTGGCGGCGTTTTGACCTCAGACCGCAGTGCACCGGCACGCCAGCGGATTCACAATCCCCCAGCCAACACTTCCGCCATTTTGATCTTGGCCTTCAGAGCCGCTGACCCGGCGACCGTCCCACACGAACACGCCATGGGGCCGAGCCGCGGAAGCGTTTCTTTCGTCTCAAGTGCTCATCGGGATTCAGCGCTGTTCCAGAGCGTCGGCCAGTTGCACCAGGAAGCGGTCGACCTCGGTCTCGTCGTAGCCGGGCCCCAGGCGTACGGTGCGGAAGGCGCTGTCCCGTACATCGCGGGCGCTCAACCGGGGCGCCACCCCGCGCAGGCCTGCGATGACGCGGTCCAGGAAGGCGTCGACGTCGCGGACGTCATAGCCGGCCCGCACCCCGGCGCCGGAGAACCGCGCGTTCTGGATCCAGCTGATCAGCCAGCCGGGGTGCACTCGGGGGCGTCCGGGACGTTCACCGATCGGCGCCGCCGACTGCAGTTCGCGGATGGCCTCCTGCAGCAGCTCGTCCACGGCGTGCTGCTCGTAGCCGCGCAGCACGATGTCGAAACGGGTCCTGCGCACATCATCGGCGGTCAGGCCCCAGCGGCCGTAACGGAGCGTCGCCGTGACCCGTTCGAGCAGGGCGTCGACCTGCGCACGGTCATATCCGCGCAGCGCCACCGGCAGGCGCGTGTCCGTCTTCACCGGTTCCTCCGCTCCAGCCCCCGCGGCCGACGGCTCGCTCAATCCTTGGCGGCGGCGGCCAGCTGACCGCAGGCGCCGTCGATCTCCCTCCCCCGAGTATCGCGAACCGTGACCGGCACCCCGTGGGCCTCCAGCCGGCGGACGAACTCCCGCTCGTCCTGCGGCCGGGACGCGGTCCACCTGGACCCCGGCGTAGGGTTCAACGGGATCAGATTGACGTGTACGAGGTGGCCGCGCAAGAGCCTGCCCAGAAGATCGGCCCGCCATGACTGATCGTTGACGTCCTTGATCAGCGCATACTCGATCGAGATGCGGCGGCCGCTGCGGTCGGCGTACGCCCAGGCCGCGTCGAGGACCTCGGCGACCTTCCAGCGGTTGTTGATCGGGACGAGCTCGTCGCGCAGCTCGTCGTCGGGGGCGTGCAGCGACACGGCCAGGCGCACCGAGAGGTCCTCGGCGGCCAGCTTCTCGATCGCCGGGACGAGGCCCACCGTGGAGACGGTGACCGAGCGCTGCGAGATGCCCAGGCCGGCCGGGGCCGGATCGGTGATCCGGCGTACCGCGCCGAGCACGGTCTTGTAGTTGGCCAGCGGCTCGCCCATGCCCATGAACACGATGTTGGAGACGCGTCCAGGGCCGCCGGGGATGCGTCCGCGCGCCAGCGCACGCGCCCCGGCCGCGACCTGCTCGACGATCTCGGCGGTGGACAGGTTGCGGGTCAGACCGGCCTGGCCGGTGGCGCAGAACGGGCAGTTCATGCCGCAGCCCGCCTGCGAGGACACGCACATCGTGGCCCGGTCGGGGTAGCGCATCAGGACCGACTCGAACAGCACGCCGTCGAATGCCTTCCAGACCGTCTTCAGCGTCGTGCCACCGTCGCAGTCCAGCTCGCGGACCGGGGTGAGCAGCGGCGGCAGCAGGTCGGCCACCAGGCGTTCGCGGATCGCGGCCGGGAGGTCGGTCATCTGTGCCGGGTCGTCGGCCAGGCGTGCGAAGTAGTGGCGGGAGAGCTGGTCGGCCCGGAACGGCTTCTCTCCCAGCTCGGCCACGGCCGCACGGCGCTCCGCGGTGGTCAGGTCGGCGAGGTGCCTGGGCGGCTTGGCGCGACGCGGCGCGGCGAATACCAGCTTCGGCGGAGTCTTCGCGCCCTCGGAGCCGGCGGGCGACCCGTCGGCGGCTGCAGGCGTGCCGGTGGAACCGTCGACGGGACGCGAATTCGTGGTTGAAGACATGGTCCTCCCAGTGTGGCAAACCCTCCGGGATGCCTCGGTCGCCATCCGTTCGGGACCCGCTGCCGGACGGCACGAGGAGGCATACCGCGGTCACCGTACGAATGCCACAAGTGACGCCTTACCGGCCAGGTCCGGAAGGGCGGGCGAACACGCCATCGCGGCTCCGGGACAAGCTGTAAGGTCTCGATCATGTCGGTATTGCGAAGGGGCTCCGCCGCGGGCAAGGGCCCGGCCGTGACGGTCGTGCGCACCGAGGCCAGCCCCTACGGGAGCCGCCTGCTCGTCGTCGAGACCGACGGGATCGTCAGCGCGGCGTACCTCAAGGACTCCCGGGACACGGTCGTCGGCGCCGTCTGGATCACCAACCATGGTGCCGTGCCCGCCGCCGTGGACGAGACCCGGCTGGACGACGGCCAGACGCCCATGCTCCCCGCGTCCCATGTGCTTCATCCTGAGGGACGCCCCCAGCTGAAGGCCGACGCGCTAGAGGTCGTCTGGTTCGAGGAAGGGGACGGGGTGGCCGTCCTAGAGGAGGGTGAGCCGCTCTTCGTCATCCCTGGGTGGTCCGACATGAGCCGTGGGATCCCCGGTTACAGCCGGGACGTGACAGGCCAGAGCCCCTTCGCGTTCCCTCTGGACGACGAGATCGAGGAATTCGGCCCACGCATCGACCGTGCCCGGGATCACTGGAAGATCTGCGAGGCGGAAGGATCCTGGGCCGATTTCCAGCAGTCGGTATTGGGCCACCTGCTGCAGCGCTTGGGCCCAGGAGGGCACTACTGGCACGACGTGGGGCGCCAGCTCCCTGGCGGCAACACCGGCGTCCGTCCCACAGTGGGCGTTACCGAACGGCCCGTTAGCGGCGACCGCGAGTACACCGTCCTGAGCACGGTGGGCATGAGCCGCCAGCGCATGCCCACCGTGGAGTTGTACGAGGACGACGTATCTCCCTACAGCCGTATCGAACTCGCCGTGGCCACGTCCCTGCCGAGCCAACGGGCCGGAAGCATCTTTCCCTGGCTCGCCCAATACCCGTGGCGCGTTGTGACATGGTTCGCAGCCGGTGACGTGGTCAAGTGGTACCACGAGGCCCACACCTTCCCCCTCAACACGGGAGAGACCTCCTGGGAGGGCGTCCTGCTGCTGGACGACCCGAGCCGGTTGGCGGGGCCGGTCGCCCCTGGCCTTACCGGGCTCTCCACCGAGGGTGACCCGGTGCGCTGGCTTTGGCTGGTGCCCATAACGGACGAGGAACACCGCTACGCCAAGAGCGAGGGCTCGGACGCCCTGGTGCGCCGTCTCGCCCAGCAGAACCGCTCCTGGGTCATCTCCTGACCCTCGCGCCTCTCTGGAGCCTTACCGCCGCACGCCCACGCTTCTTTACGGCATGCCCCAAGGCATCGCCGCACCGATGCGCTCGCGGGCCTCAGACGCTGGGCGCGAGCCGTATTCACCCCATCGCGCGACCGGCTTCTAGGAGGTCGCCAAGGGCGGCGGCTTGATGCCGGGCCGGTCGCCTATGTGGAGGGGACGAACAGCTCCAGCAGCAGCCACACCACGGGGGCGGTGGCGAGCAGGGAGTCGAGGCGGTCCATGACCCCGCCGTGTTCGGGAAGCAGGGACCCCATGTCCTTGATGCCGAGATCGCGCTTGAGCATCGACTCGATGAGATCCCCGACAGTGGCGGTGAACACGGCGGTGGCGCCGATCAGCACGCCGTGCCACACCGTGCCGTCGTCCAGCAGCCACCACATCAGCCAGGCGCCGACCAGCATGCAGGCCAGCGCGGACCCGGTGACGCCCTCCCAGGTCTTCTTGGGGCTGATGGACGGCGCCAGCTTGTGCCGGCCGAAGAACGTTCCCGCGAAGAAACCGCCGATGTCGCTGGCCACCGTCACCGAAATGAAGATGACGATGCGGCTGTCGCCGTCGTCGGGCGCCATCAGCAGCGCCACGATCCCGCCCATGAGGATCAGGTAGCCGGTGACGAACACGGCCGCGGTGACGTCCCGTACGTACCCGTCGGCGGGGCCGTCGGCCATCCGCCACACCAGCACGGTCAGGACGATCAGCGCCAGCGCGGCGACCAGCGCCTCCGGCCCCCAGGCGTAAGCGACGACCGGGGCCGCCACCAGCCCGACACCGAGCGGCTGGACCGGGACCCGGATGTCCCGGGTCTTGAACGCCCCCGCCAGCTCGTTCAGACCGAGAACGAGGAAGACCACCATGACGGCCAGGAAAAGTTCCTTGACGTAGTACAGGGACGCCAGGACGAGCCCTCCGAGCCCCAGGCCAACGCTGACGGCGATCGGCAGGTTGCGGCCAGAGCGCTTCTTGGGGGGTTCAGCCATGGCGTTCCCCTCGGCCCCTTCGCCTCCACTGGCACCGTCCGCCGCACTGGCCCCAGTGGTCCCTTTGGGCTCTTCAACCTGTTCTGTTCCGCTGCCGCCTTCGGCTCCCCCGGCCGCTTCGGAAGTGCCGACCTCGGCCCCGTCCGGCCCGGCGGCTCCGACCGCCTCCTCGGCGGACGTCTCAGGCCCGCGAGTCGCCTCTGACGCGGCGGCCTGCTCGGCACCGCCGGCCTCCGTGCCCTCTTCCGCTCCCGCCGAGCCGGAAGCCCCCTCAGGAGCGGATGAGCGTGTCGGAGCGGCGCTCGGGCCCGACGCCGGCTCTTCCTCCGCCTCACGGCGCCGCTGAGCCTCTTCGGGAGACTCACGGGAGCCCTGCGGGGAAGCCGCGCCGCCCTTCCCCCGCTTCCGCCCCTTCTGCGCCTCCGCAGGTCGTGCACCGCCCTCCACGGGCTCCTCCGCCTCCTGCTCGGGCGCCTCGAGCGCCTCGGGCCGCTCGCGTGCACGCTCCGGCTCGGGACGGCGCGAGACGTCGTCCGGCGGCACCGCGGCGGCGACGCCGCCGCCCTGCGCGTCCTCGACGGCCGGTGCGGTCTCCACGGCTCCGGAAACGGTGCCCGACGCGGTGTTCTCGGGACCCGCGGCAGGCGGCATGGGGGGCAGGCCGGGCTCGGCCGCCCCGACCGGAGCGGGGCCTGGAGCCTGCGGCTCACCCGGGGAGCCCGCGGGCTCCCCGGTTCTGTCGAGTCTCATCAAACCTCGAGCAGTTCGGCCTTCTTGTGCTCGAGGAGCTCGTCGATCTGCGCGACGTAACGGTGCGTCGTGTCGTCGAGCTCCTTCTCGGCGCGCCGGACCTCGTCCTCGCCGGCGTCGCCGTCCTTGGCCAGCTTGTCCAGGGTCTCCTTGGCCCGCCGCCGGACGTTGCGGATGGAGATCCGGCTGTCCTCGGCCTTGCCCCCGGCGACCTTGATGAACTCCTTCCGGCGCTCCTCCGACAGTTCGGGGAAGACGACCCGGATGACGTTGCCGTCGTTAGTGGGGTTCACGCCTAGGTCGCTGTCGCGGATGGCCTTCTCCACCGCCTGCATGGACGACTTGTCGAAGACCTGGACGATGACCATCCGCGGCTCGGGCAGGGTGAACGACGCCAGCTGGTTGATCGGCGTCGGCGTCCCGTAGTACTCCGCGGTGATCTTGTTGAACATGGCGGGGGTGACCCGGCCGGTGCGGATGGCCTGGAAGTCCTCCTTGGCGACCGCGACCGCCTTCTCCATCTTCTCCTCGGCCTCGAGGAGGGTCTCGTCGATCACTTCGACTCCCATGTCATCAGGTCGGCCCTTGTCCGTGCCGGTCCGTACCGCGGCCGAGCGGATCAGCTGTCCGCCGGACTGACCAGCGTGCCGATCTTCTCACCCCGGACGGCCCGGACGATGTTGCCCTGGCCCATGAGGTCGAAGACCACGATGGGCAGCGCGTTGTCCATGCAGAGGCTGATGGCCGTGGCGTCCATGACCTTCAGCCCTCTTTGTAGAACCTCACCGTAATCCAAACGGTCGAACTTCACCGCGTCCGAATTCTTACGGGGGTCCGCGTCGTACACCCCGTCCACCTGAGTGGCCTTCAGCACGGCCTCGGCGCCGATCTCCAGGGCGCGCTGGGCGGCGGTGGTGTCGGTGGAGAAGAAGGGCTGGCCCAGCCCGGCACCGAAGATCACCACTCGCCCCTTCTCCAGGTGCCGGATGGCCCGCCGCGGGATGTACGGCTCGGCCACCTGGCTCATGGTGATCGCGGTCTGCACCCGGGTGTCGAGGCCGAGCTTCTCCAGGAAGTCCTGCAGCGCCAGGCAGTTGATCACCGTGCCGATCATGCCCATGTAGTCGCCGCGGCCGCGGTCCATGCCGCGCTCGGCCAGGGCGGCGCCGCGGAACATGTTGCCGCCGCCGCAGACCACCGCGACCTGGACGCCGTCGCGCACCGCCTCGGCGACGGCCTCCGCGACGTGCTGCACGACCTCGGGATCGATGCCCAGCGGGTCGCGTCCGGCGAACGCCTCGCCGGAGAGCTTCAGCAGCACCCGTTTCCAGCCGAGGCGGGGCGCGTTCCCGGAACGCGGTCCGCTCTGGCCGTGATGCCCCGGGTCGGCGCTCTGCTCGTACGGCACCGGCGACGAGGCCGCCTTCGGGTCGCTGGTGGTTGGCTCCGGCACGTCGGCGGCCTCCTCGTTACGGCGTCTGTGACTCGTCGGGCCCTGTCTCCAGGATGCCCTCTCAACTGGTATTTCTCTCGGGCACGGCCCTTGTTCGACGGTATCGCCCGAATCCGGCAGCCCCGAATCGGGCCGAGCGCCGAGACACCGGATGGCGTTCCGCCCGCGCCTTCATGGCCTTCGCGACAGCGCGGTCTGCGCCCGGCACTCCCCCGAGCCGGACCCGGCGGATCGCGGCCGAACCGTCTCCTTGCACCCTGCCCGGTGTGAGCCCGGCCACTCGTCCCCGGTGCCTAGACCCTACGCCCTGGCGGAGATCGCCGACCGGAAATCGTCGACCCCGCCCGGATCCGCGGCGATCGTCCCGCTCACCGAAAGGCCCCGTTCGACGGAACGGGGCCATGAGGCGAGGTGGACGCCGCGAAGGGGACGCCGCGCCGGGCGAGAGCCGATGGTCGTCGCTGACCGGTGAAGGCCCGTCCAGAGGGCCGGTGCCCGGGGCGGGAGGGCCCGAACGGGCCAGGTGGGGCCGATCATGAGACCGGCCCCGCGATCCTGTGCACCTGGCCCTGCCGTGATCAGACCTGACCGGTTTCAGGCCCGGCCGCGACTCAGGCCTGGCCGACCTTGAAGCGGGCGAAGCGGACGACCTTCACGCCCGCCCCGTCCAGCACCTTGGCGATCGTCTTCTTGTTGTCCTTGACGAAGGCCTGCTCCAGCAGGACGAAGTCACGGAAGTAGGCGTTGACGCGGCCCTCGACGATCTTCGGGATGGCCTGCTCGGGCTTGCCCTCGTCGCGGGTCAGCTGCTCGGCCAGTGCCCGCTCCTTCTCGATCGCCTCGGCGGGGATCTCGTCGCGGTTGAGGTACTTGGGGGCCATCGCCGCGATCTGCTGCGCGATGTCCTTGGCGACCTCGGCGTTCTTGGTGTCGAGCTCGACCAGCACGCCGGTGGTCGGCGGCAGCGACGGGTCGGACTTGTGCAGGTAGCTGGCCACGTACTCGCCGGTGAAGTGGGCGAAGCGGCGCAGCTCCAGCTTCTCGCCGATCTTGGCGCTGTTCTCCTCGATCAGGGCCTGGAC
Source organism: Actinomadura vinacea (assembly GCF_039532545.1). NCBI lineage: Bacteria > Bacillati > Actinomycetota > Actinomycetes > Streptosporangiales > Thermomonosporaceae > Actinomadura > Actinomadura vinacea. Next base: position 51,187 of record NZ_BAAARW010000046.1, read on the forward strand.
GGTCTTGCCCGGCTCGATCTCGGCGGACAGCAGGGCCGGCGCGTCGGCGGCGCCGGTGGAGGCCGCGAACTTGACCAGCCGGTCGGCCAGCTCGATGAACTGCTCGTTCTTGGCGACGAAGTCGGTCTCGCAGTTGAGTTCGAGGATCGCGCGGTCGCCCTCGCCGGCGAAGTGCTCGGCGACCAGGCCGTTGCCGGCGGTGCGCTCGGCGCGCTTGCCCACGTCCTTGGCGCCCTTGAGGCGCAGCAGCTCGACCGCCTTGTCGAAGTCGCCCTCGGCCTCGGTCAGCGCGTTCTTACAGGCCATCATGCCGGAGCCGGTCAGCTCGCGGAGCCGCTTGACGTCAGCGGCGGTGAAGTTCGCCATCGCTCTCTTCGTCTCTGTGGTGGTGAACGTCTGGTGGAGATGGAAGAAATGGGTCGCGGTCTCGGAGCTCCGGACCAGACCGGGGCCGGCCGTGCCGGCCGTGCCGGCCGGGGCCGGGCCGCTGCCTGACCGGGTCGCCTGCTCCGTTCCGGAGCCGGGATCGGCGCCGGCGGCCGCATCCGGGGGAGCCGACCGTCCGGAACGGTTCCCGGGGCGCTCTGACGGCGCCCCGGGAACCCGCCGTCAGCTCTGCCCGGCGCTCCCCAGCTCGGCCTGGTCCTCCTTGACCTCGGTGGGCGCCTCGGCCTCGGTGGTCTCCTCGGCACCGGCCTCCGGCGCGGCGGCCGCGTCCTCGGCGGGGGCCGCGCCTTCGGCGGGGGCCGCGTCCTCAGCGGGCTTGGCGGCCTCGGCGGCCTCGGCGCCGGCCTGCTCCTTCTTCTCCAGCAGGTCGCGCTCCCACTCGGCCAGCGGCTCCGCGGCGGCCGCGCCGCCCTCGGCCGGCTTCTCCTCGCCGCCGGTGGCGGCGCCGGCACGGGCGATGAGGCCGTCGGCGACCGAGTCGGCGACCACGCGCGTCAGCAGGCTGACGCTGCGAATGGCGTCGTCGTTGCCCGGGATCGGGTAGTCGACCTCGTCCGGGTCGCAGTTGGTGTCGAGGATCGCCACGACCGGGATGCCGAGCTTCTTGGCCTCGTTGACCGCGATGTGCTCCTTCTTGGTGTCCACGATCCAGACGGCGCTGGGCACCTTGGCCATGTCGCGGATACCGCCGAGGGTGCGCTCCAGCTTGTCCTTCTCGCGGCGCAGCCCCAGGAGCTCCTTCTTGGTCATGCCGGAGCCGGCGACATCGTCGTAGTTGATCTCCTCCAGCTCCTTGAGCCGGGTGAGCCGCTTGTGCACGGTCGAGAAGTTGGTGAGCATGCCGCCCAGCCAGCGCTGGTTGACGTACGGCATGCCGACGCGGGTGGCCTGCTCGGAGATGGTCTCCTGGGCCTGCTTCTTGGTGCCGACGAACAGGATCGTGCCGCCGTGCGCGACCGTCGCCTTGACGAACTCGTAGGCGCGGTCGATGTAGGACAGCGACTGCTGCAGGTCGATGATGTAGATGCCGTTGCGGTCGGTCAGGATGAACCGCTTCATCTTCGGGTTCCACCGGCGGGTCTGGTGGCCGAAGTGAACGCCGCTCTCGAGCAGCTGCCGCATGGTGACGACGGGTGCCATGTCCCGTACTCTCCTTCTCCGGCCCGTTACCGGGCCACGTTTGGTTGGTTGCCTGCGCCCGGACACGACCCCGCCGTCATCGGAATGACGGACCGAGGGGTCGCGCCCCACCATGCGAAGCAAGTGGCTGGCGGACGCATGAATTCGGCCGCGCGCGGCCGTCGGCCCAGGATCATCACCTGGGCCCATGACCTGTCCGCTCGGCAATGGAGCGGCTTCTCGTTCTGCCGGCCGCGGCGGCCGGTCGAGCGACGGCCAGGCCCTGACCGGTGTCCATTCGGGCACGGCCCCTAGGTTATCAGGGCCCGGAGCCCGCCGAGGAACGTCGGATCCGCCGGTTATCCACAGTTCGCGGACCCTCTGGGCCGCGACCCCGCCGGCCGGTCAGACTGCCCGTATGACGCTGCTCACACTCCTTCTCACCTGCGTGCTGCCGGCCTGGATCCCAGCCCAGCCCGACGCGTGGCGCTGGCCGTTAGGGCCGCCGATGCCCCAGGTCGTGCGGGCGTTCTCGCCGCCGCCCCTCCCTTGGGGGCCGGGTCATCGGGGAGTCGATCTCGCCGCCCGGCCCGGCCAGCCCGTGTTCGCCGCCGGGCCGGGGCAGGTCTCCTACTCGGGCCGTCTCGCAGGGCGGGGCATCGTCGCTATCACACACGGCGCCCTGCGCACGACTTACCTCCCCGTACGGCCCGACGTGAGAACGGGCACCAGCGTCCAGGCGGGCTCCCGGATCGGCACGGTGGAGCAGTCGTCCCATTGTTCGAGGCCCTGTCTCCACTGGGGTCTCATACGCGACCACGCTTACCTGGACCCGCTCGCCCTCGTACGTCCGGAAGTACGACTGCTCCCCCTCTGGACGGCCCCGCCCCCAGGGGCCTCGACCGAGAAACCCCCATCCGCGAACCCTCTGCCCACAACCCCTGAGGGCGCTTCGCCCGCCTCCTCCCTGATGGATCTCCGCGATGCGACCGCGGCCGGCAGCGGCGCGCTGGCCGGGATGCTGTTCGCCTTCACCCTGATGTCCCTGCTGCGATACGGCCGCACCCGGCGCCCTCCGCCTCCCGGGGTCATCGACCTGGCCCGAGAACGCCGAGAACGCCGCCTACGAAAGGCCCGCTGAAATGAACACCCGACCGAGCAGTCCCGCCAGTCCTCACGCGGCCAGGCCGAGAAGCGGGCCACGAATGGAAGCCGCCGGTCACCTACCGGCGTCTAGAGGGCAAGCCCCTCCAGATCGGCTCCGCGGCGCGCCGGTGCGAGGAGTGGCCGCCGTGCTCAGTTCGCGCGCCGCTGAGGCGTCGCGGCGGAAGGCAGCGTTGCCTTGGGGCACGCCAATTGGACGGCAGGCGAGGGCGTGTCCTCCATTTGAGGAGTTCAGTCCGCCCCACGTGGATGTGCCTGGCGGTGCACCTGCTTGAGGCGTTCGGGCGACACATGGGTGTAGATCTGCGTGGTCTGCAAGGACGCATGTCCAAGGATTTCCTGCACACTACGCAGATCTGCCCCGCCCTCAAGCAGGTGCGTGGCCGCGGTGTGCCGCAGTCCGTGAGGGCTCACGTCAGACATCTCGCCCACCTCGGCGATGCGGGCGTGGACGATTCGGCGTGCGCTGGTGGGGTGGAGTCGCCCACCGCGAGCCCCGAGGAAGAGGGCAGGGCCGCTCTGTTCCGCCGCCAGTGCCGGCCTACCGGCGCGCAGCCAGTGCCCTACAGCCCGGGTAGCAGGCTCCCCGATGGGCACGGTGCGTTCCCTGTTCCCCTTGCCGAGCACCCGAACGGTCGCGCGTTCGGCGTCCAGGTCGTCGATGTCCAGCCCGCACAGTTCACTGACACGGACGCCCGTGCCGTACAGGACTTCCAGTATGGCCAGGTCGCGCAGCCCTAGAGGCCCCTCTGCATCCATCTGGTCCAGCAGTCGATGGGCCTCGTCCTGGGCCAGCACGCTGGGCAGTTCTCGAGGACGCTTGGGCGTCCCCAGCAACTGCCCCGGATCCTTAGAAATCAGCCCACGCCGATGAAGGTACGCCGTGAACGCGCGGACGGCCGCGGTACGTCGACCCAGCGTGGCGCGAGATCGTCCACGCGCGTGCTGTTGAGCCAGCCAGGCCCGCAACACGTTGACGTCGAGACCATCGGGTTCCCGCACCCCGACTTCAGCGGCGTACCGGTACAGATCACGAAGGTCTCCGTCATAGGCGCGCAAGGTGTGGGGCGAAACGTCTCGCTCAGCTCGCAGATGCCTCCGAAACCCCTCAAGGGCCTCGGCCAGCCCTTCACCCAGCCGGTCGGTCACAACGCCCCCAATCACCTGGACCAGCCTCCACGACCACAACCACTGGACGCAATGCTCCTCCCCCACGGCTCCACCAGAGACACAGACTCCGTGAGCCAGAAGGGGGCCCAGCAAGAGGGAGTGCTGCTGGACGAGGCGCGTCCGTCCGCGCTTTCCTCCAGTCGCTATTCGCGGACTGTGCGAGTGGACGGTCACCGACGTTACGGCCCGGGAAAGATCCACGGGCGCCTCGCACAGTGGGCCGCTACGCCTCTGGCAACCACACACGGGGTGCCCCGGTCTCAACTCGATGGGCAGGCCGTGGCTCACGACTCATCGGCGGGTCAGCCCGCAATACGGAGTCGGCGACGGCGCGGCGGTAGTCGGGGCGTCATCCCCGTAAGCGTCGGCGACGGCACGGCACCCCAGGTCGGCGAGGACTTCCAGTGCCGCGATCGGCGTGTTCCAGCATGCGCGAGCCGCGCCTGAGTCGCCTGCGCCGCGGCCTCTCCCCCTTCCGACCGCCCCCATTCCGATCACGCTGAGCATCGACGCAGACGCACAAAGTTATCCACAGAACGAGGTTCTACTACTGCCCGACCTCGAACTTCGGCAGCGTCGTGGGTGGAGGTGAGAGGTCCATGAACTCCAACCAGAGCCTGGGGTCGCGTGGTGAGGGCGCCGCGGCCGACTACCTCGTCCGGCTGGGCTGGACGGTCCTGGAACGCAACTGGCGCTGCCGGGAGGGCGAGCTCGACATCATCGCCCACGACGGTCTGCGGCACGTCGTCTGCGAGGTGAAGACGCGCAGTTCCACCGACTTCGGCGATCCGCTGGAGGCGATCACACCGCAGAAGGCCATCCGTTTACGGCGGCTGGCCTGGCGGTGGGCCGCCGAGCACGGCGTACCCGGCGCCAATGTCGGCGTCGACGTGATCGGCCTGGTGGTCGATCGCGACGACTTCACCATCGAGCATCTCCGGGAGGTGTGCTGAATGGCCCTCGCCAGAACGCGTTCGGTCTCGCTGGTCGGGGTGGAGGGCTTCGTCGTCGACGTCGAGGCGGCGATCACCAGCGGCGTCCCGGGGCTGCACCTTGTCGGGCTGCCGGACGCCGCGCTCAACGAGGCCCGCGACCGGGTGCGAGCCGCGGTCTACAATTCCGGCGAAGACTGGCCCAACCGCCATGTCACCGTCTCGCTTTTCCCGGCGAGCCTCCCGAAACGCGGCTCGATCTTCGATGCGGCCATCGCTTTGGCGCTGATGGCCGCCGCCGAGGTCGTGCCCCCGCCGTCGTGCGGCGATCTGGTGGTGATCGGCGAGCTCGGTCTGGACGGCCGGCTGCGCGCGATCCCCGGTGTGCTGCCGGCCGTGCTGGCGGCCGCCAACGCCGGCTGCCGCAAGGTCGTCGTCCCTCGTGCCAACAGCGCGGAGGCGGAGCTGGTGCCCGACATGGAGGTGATCTCCGCCGGGACGCTGCGCGGGCTGCTGTGCCTGCTGCGGGACGAGCCGCCTCCGATCGAGGAGCCGGTGGACGACCGGCCGCCGCCCCGCCGAACGGCGGACGGGCTCGTCCTGCGCGCGCACGGCCATCAGGGCGAGCTGGACCTGGCCGATGTGCGGGGGCAGGCCGAGGCCCGGCAGGCCCTGGAGATCAGCGCCGCGGGCGGGCACCACCTCTTCTTCAGCGGCCCTCCCGGATGCGGCAAGACGATGCTCGCCGAAAGGCTGCCGACACTCCTCCCGCCTCTGGATCCGGAGGCCGCGTTGGACGTCACGGCCATCCATTCGGTGGCGGGCACGCTGCCGTCCGGGCAACCGCTGATCACGCGAGCGCCGTTCTACGCGCCGCATCACACCGCGTCCAAGGCCGCGATGGTCGGGGGAGGCTCGGGGCGGTTGCTCCAGCCCGGGGCGGTATCGCTCGCCCACGGCGGAATCCTGTTCTTGGACGAGGCTCCCGAATTCCAGGGCGGTGTCCTGGACGCGCTCCGCCAGCCCCTGGAAGAGGGGGTGGTGCGGATCTCCCGCCTGGAGGGGACGGCCAGCTTCCCCGCCCAGTTCACCCTCGTACTCGCGGCCAACCCGTGCCCGTGCGCCGCCGCGAAGCAGATCAACTGTTCCTGCGCCCCCAACATCCGGCGCAGATACCTCAGCCGGATCTCCGGTCCCCTGCTCGACCGGATCGACCTCAAGCTCGAACTCACCCCCGCGAGCCGCGCCGAGCTCCGGTACGACCTGGAGTTCGCCGAGCCGAGCCACGTGGTCGCCGAACGCGTGCTGCTCGCCCGTGAACGCACGCTCAAGCGCCTCGCCGACACACCTTGGCGATGCAATTCCGAGATCCCGGGACCCGAGCTGCGCCGGCTGTACACGCCTCCGGCGGAGGCGATGCGAGCCGCGGACGAGGCGCTCCACAACGGCTCGCTCAGCGCCCGCGGCCTCGACCGGATCCTGCGGGTCGCCTGGACCATCGCCGATCTGACAGGACGTGACGAACCCGCGGAGGACGACATCGGCGGCGCCCTCGCCCTGTGGACCGGGAGGAGACCATGAACCAAGGCGAAGACCGCGCCGCCCGCGCGGCCCTGTGCGGGATCGCCGAACCCGGCGACACCTTCCTCAACCGCATCATCGACCAGGTGGGGGCGCCCGGCGCTCTCAATGTCGTCCGCACCGGCAGGCTCCCCGCCGACCTGCCCGCCGGGGAGGGCGAGATGCGGAGACTGGAGCATTGGCGGATCCGGCTGCGGGCGAGCGCTCCAGAGGAGGATCTCGCCATCTGCGACGAGCTGGGCGTCCGCCTGGTGTGCCCAGGTGATCCCGAGTGGCCCACCACGCTCGACGACCTCGAAGCGGCCCGCCCCTACGCGCTGTGGCTGCGCGGCCCGGCCGACCTCCGCAACCGCTGCCTGCGTTCGGTGGCCTTGGTCGGTTCCCGCGCCGCGTCCGCCTACGGGCTCCGCGTGGCCGCCGAGATGGCCGCCGAACTCGCCGAACGCGGCTGGACGGTGGTGTCCGGAGGCGCCCTGGGGATCGACGCGGCCGCGCACCGCGGCGCCCTCGCCGTCGACGGCATGACCATCGCGGTGTTCGCGAACGGCGTGGACGTCCCTTATCCGGGAGGCAATGAGGGGCTGTTCGCGGAGATGGCCCGTCGCAACCTCCTGATCAGCGAGTCGCCTCCGGGCACTCCACCGCACCGGCTCCGATTCCTCGTCCGGAACCGGGTCATCGCCGCGCTCTCCCGCGGCACGGTGATCGTCGAGGCCGAGCGTCGCAGCGGTGCCCTCAACACCGCGGCCTGGGCCCGCAAGCTGGGCCGCTCCCTGATGGTGGTGCCGGGACAGGTGGACTCCCGCTCGTCCGCGGGATGCCTGCGCCTGCTACGGGAGGAGCCTGACGCGACCCTGGTCACCTGCTGCGACGAGGTGATCGAAGTCGTTGGCCGGATAGGCACCGATCTGGCGCCCCGTCCCTCCGCACCGGTGCTGCCGCGGGACCGCCTCGATCAGGTCACCCGTGCCGTCCTGGAGTCCTTTCCCGCGCGTGGCGCGGCAGGCCCCGCCCAGCTCGCCGCCAAGGCCGGGATCGACCTCCTCACGGTGAACGGCAAACTGGGGCTCCTGTCGGCGGGAGGCTTCATCGAGCGGACCGCCGACGGCTGGCGCCTCACCCGCGCGGCGAAAACCCGGGACTACTGATCGGCGGGCATCTCGAAGTCGCTCTTGGCCAGCTCCTCGACATTGACGTCCTTGAACGTGACGACCCGGACGTTCCTCACGAAACGAGCCGGCCGGTACATGTCCCAGACCCAGGCGTCCTGCATCGTGACCTCGAAGAAGACCTCGCCGTTCTCGGTGTCGCGCACCTGGAGGTCCACCGAGTTGGTGAGGTAGAACCTCCGCTCGGTCTCGACCACGTAGGTGAACAGCCCGACGACGTCGCGGTATTCGCGATAGAGCTGCAGCTCCATCTCGGTCTCGTACTTTTCGAGATCCTCGGCGCTCACGCTCGTGCCCCTTCCGTCCGGCCGTCGCCGGGAACCTCTTCCGCGAGGGCGCCCCCGGCTTCCTCCTCCAAGGCCACCTCTCCATTCTTACGCAAGGCCCGCCCGACATTGACGAAGGAGAACCTGTGCTCCGCACACGGACCGTGTTCGGCCAGCGCCGCCGAATGCTCGCGCGTCACATACCCCTTGTGCACATCGAACCCGTACCGCGGATACCGCTCATTCAACCCGACCATGATCCGGTCTCGGGTCACCTTGGCCACGATGGAGGCGGCCGCGACACACGCCGCCACCTGATCCCCCTTGATCATCGCCAGCGCGGGGACGCCGACCCCCGGCACCCTGAACCCGTCGCTCAGCACGTACGCGGGCCGCGGCTCCAGCGCCGCCAGTGCCCGCCGCATCCCGGTGACGTTGCAGCGATGCACGCCGATCCGGTCGATGTCATGGCACGGGATGACGATCGCGCTCCAGGACTCCGCCCGCACCACGATCTCCCCGTACAGTTCCTCCCGCCTCGCCGGCGTGAGCAGTTTGGAGTCGGCGAGCCCCTCGATCCTGCCACGCCGTCCACCGCGAAGGATCACCGCCGCCACCACCAGCGGCCCCGCGCAGGCACCGCGGCCCGCCTCGTCCACACCCGCGACCGGGCTGAATCCCGCATGCTCCAAGACGCGCTCATAAGCGTGCAATCCGGCGTCTCGTCGCGGCGTATAACGGAGTGGACGACCCTTCATGCTTCGCAGCGTACGTCGCCGAAGCCCCTCAAGGCGCCCCGAATGCCCCCTTACGGAGGGAGTCCCCCATCCCTCAGCCCGAGAGCCACCAAGCCTGCTCGAAGCACACCGAACCGGCGCCGAGGCGGCCGGCTGCTTCTGCCCAGAGGGCACACGATGCGACGAGACGGCTCACCAGGGCCGCCTGTGCCGGTGTCGCCGTCACGTGCACAAGTGCGGCGGCCAGGTAGTCACAGAGGCGCAGAATCACGGGCCAGGCGCAGAATCACGGGGCTGGGGCCGCCCAGCCGCGGCGGGCACGGCCCGCGAGAGGGACGATGCTCGCCCTGGTGGCCGGCGGCACGACCATTGATCGAAACCGAGAAGACCCTTGCGCGCGGGCTCATGTGGCGGGTGCGCAGGATCGCGGGTGTGGCCGGTTCGCTGGGTGGTGACGGTTACCGGTCAGCGCCGATTGCGGATTCGGCGGCGGTGCAGGTAGGTGACAGGGACGGCGCCTACCAGGCCCAAGGCCAGCGGGGTCGCCGGAACAGCCGCGGCGGCGGCGTTCAGGGCCGGCTGCTCGAAGGTCTTGGGGATGGGCAGGTCGTCGACGCGGTTCAGCGGCCAGACGATGACGAAGGCGCGGCCGATCACGCGGCTGGTGGGGACGGTGCCGCCGCCCGGGTCGCCGCGGTGGGAGCGGGAGTCGTACGACAGTTCGCGGTGGTCGCCCATCACCCAGAGCTGGCCCGTCTTGACGGTGACCTCGAAGGGGTCGTTGGACGGCTTGTTCCGCTCGCGGGTGACCGGGTCGGTGAACAGGTAGGAGTCCTCGTTGAGCGGGACGCCGTTCACGGTGACGCGGCCCTGGGCGTCGCAGCACTTCACACGGTCGCCGGGGATGCCGATGACCCGCTTGATGTAGTCCTTCTCGTTGGGGGCGACGCCGAACGCGCCGCCGATGGCGCGCAGCACCCTGGCGACGGGGTTGCCGGGCTCCTGGACCTGCGTCTCAGGGTCCCAGGAGTCAAGGCCGTTGAACACGACGATGTCACCGCGCTTGATGTCGCGGGTGTGGTAGACGATCTTGTTGACCAGTACCCGGTCACCGATCTGCAGGGTGTTCTCCATCGACCCCGAGGGGATGTAGAACGCCTGCACGGCGAAGGCCTTGATGACCAGGGCGAGAATCAGGGCGACCCCGATCAGGATCGGGAGTTCCTTCCAGAACGAGCCCTGCTTCTTCTTCTTGTCGTCGGACGGGTCGCGCTCCTGGTCGGAGGTCACGGTCTGCTCTTCGTCGGGCACCGCGCCCTCTGCCTCGGATCGCACGTTTCTCCGATCGTCCTCGTCGCTCATCGGAAGCAAAGCCTATCGGCGTGGAAGCCCCGACAGAGCGTCCCTGGCCGTGTCGCGCCTCGCCGGGTCGGCATCCGGCCCTTCACAACACGCCCGAAACAGGCAACGCCCCGGGAACCGTGCCGGGTTCCCGGGGCGTCGCGCGAGCGAAGCCGTCAGAAGTCGCGCTTCTCCTTGATGCGGGCGGCCTTGCCCCGCAGGTTGCGCAGGTAGTAGAGCTTGGCGCGGCGCACGTCACCGCGGGTGACGACCTCGATCTTGTCGATCGAGGGGCTGTTGAGCGGGAAGGTCCGCTCGACGCCGACGCTGTAGCTGACCTTGCGGACGGTGAAGGTCTCGCGGGCGCCGCCGCCCTGCCGCCGGATCACCACGCCCTGGAACACCTGGATCCGGCTCCGGTTGCCCTCGGTGACACGGACGTGCACCTTGAGCGTGTCGCCCGGACGGAAGTCCGGGACGTCGGCGCGCATCGCGGCCTTCTCGATCTCCTGGATCAGGGTGTGCATGACAGCGGTTCCTCGCAGCTCGAACGCGGACATCGAGAGGCCCCGTCAAAATGGTGCGGGGGGCGTCGCGCCGCGCGAAATGGATCTTTCTTCGAAGTCTGGGCACCGCGCGGCAGCGCGCACGGTGACGCTCTAGTGTGCCATAGGTTCGCCGTCCACCGGAAAACCGGCCTCCCTCAGCACCTGCCGATCGTGCTCGTCGAGGGAGTCCGGATCCAGCCGGGCGAGCAGCTCGGGCCGGGTGCGGGCGGTGCGGCGCAGGGCCTCGTCGCGTCGCCAGCGGGCGATGGCGCCGTGATGGCCGGAGAGCAGGATGTCCGGAACGACGCGTTCCCGCCAGATCGGAGGCTTGGTGTAGACGGGGCCTTCGAGGAGGGCTTCCATCGCACCGGGGGCGAAGGAGTCGTCGGCCACCGAGTCGGCGTTGCCCAGGACGCCGGGCAGGAGACGTCCGACGGCCTCCACCATCACCAGGACGGCGACCTCCCCGCCGGCGAGGACGAAGTCGCCGAGGCTGACCTCGTCCACCGGCATCCGGGTGCGGGCCTCCTCGACCACGCGCGAGTCGATGCCCTCGTAGCGGCCGCACGCGAACAGCAGCCATTCCTCGGCGGCCAGTTCGGCGGCCATGGACTGGGTGAACGGGCGTCCGCTGGGGGTCGGGACCAGCAGGCGCGGCACGCGGGACGCGCCGGCGGGCGCGAGGGCGTCCAGCGCCTCTCCCCACGGCTCGGGTTTCATGACCATGCCAGGACCGCCGCCGTACGGGGTGTCGTCGACGGTGCGATGCCGGTCGTGGGTCCATTCCCGCAGGTCGTGGACGTGGACGTCGAGCAGCCCGGTGCGGCGGGCCTTGCCCAGCAGGGAGACGTCCAGCGGAGCGAAGTAGTCCGGGAAGATCGTGACGATGTCGAGTCTCATAGATCCAGGCCGGGCGGGGGATCGATCACCAGCCGTCCGCCGGGGACGTCCACCTCGGGGACCAGCGCGGCCACGAACGGCACCAGCGCCTCGCCGCCCCCGGCACGCCCGATCACCAGCAGGTCCTGGCCGGTGTGCAGGATCCCGGTGACCGTGCCGACCTCGTCCCCGGCGACGGTGACGGCCGTGAGCCCGACCAGTTCCTGGTCGTGGAACTCGTCGGGGTCGGCGGAGCCGGGAATGTCATCGGGGTCGACGACCAGCCACACGCCGCGCAGTTCCTCCGCGGCGTCGCGGTCGCCGACCCCGGCGAAGCGCACGAGCAGCCGACCCGAATGCCGACGGGCATGCTCGACCGTCAGCGGGCCGGCGGCCACGGGGTCGGTGGCGAGCTCGCCGCCCGGTGCGAACCGGAGTTCCGGATCGTCGGTGCGGACGTCGATGGTGAGCTCGCCGCGGATCCCGTGCGGCCGCCCGATCCGGCCGATCACGAGCCGATCGGACGGCCCGCGGGAGGCCATGGTCAGCGGACCTCGTTGACGTCGAGCAGGTCGACGCGCACGTACCGGCCCCCGGACAGGGCGCTGATCACGGTGCGCAGGGCCTTGGCGGTACGCCCGCTGCGGCCGATGACCTTGCCGAGGTCCTCGGGGTGCACGCGCACCTCGAGGACCCGGCCGCCCCTGATCCGGCGGGCCCGCACCCGGACGTCGTCCGGGTGCTCGACGATCCCGCGGACCAGGTGCTCGAGCGCTTCTTCGAGCACGTCAGCCCTCGCTCTTGACTTCGGTGGTCTCGTCGGCCTTGGCGGCGTCGTCGTCGCCCTTGGCCTTCTTCGGCTCGGCCTTCTTCTTGGCCTTGGTGGCGGTGGCGGGGGTCTCGGTGTCGCCCATGGACTCCTTGACCGCCGACTCGAAGGCGGCCTTCTTGTCGCCCTTGGGCTCGGCCACCTTGAGCGTGCCCTCGGCACCGGGCTCGCCCTTGAACTTCTGCCAGTCGCCGGTGATCTTCAGGAGGTTGCGGACCGGCTCGGTCGGCTGCGCTCCGACGCGCAGCCAGTGCTGGGCGCGCTCGGAGTTCACCTCGATGCGCGAGGGCTCCTCCTTGGGGTGGTAGAGCCCGATCTCCTCGATGGCCCGACCGTCACGCTTGGTGCGGGCATCGGCGACGACGATCCGGTACTGCGGGTTCCGGATCTTCCCCAGACGCTTGAGCTTGATCTTGACTGCCACGGGTGTGGTGTTCTCCAGACTGATACAGGTGAGCGGGCCTTACCAGGTGGGGACACCGGCGACGGGCCGCTCGATGGACTCCGGCCGCGCAGAACGAGAGAGGGCGCCTGGCGACTCCGGGTTTCCAGCCTGCCATTCTGCCAGACGATCGAGGGAAAAGCGCAATCGTCCGGTGACACGCCCCGACCGGTCTCTTGACCGGCAAGGTCAACACCGACATCGCCGACAAACCTCCCGCCGCCTCATGCGACGCGCGCCTCCCCCTGACCGCGATCAGGGGCAGAATCCTCCGGACGCGCCCCGCAGCCACCGGACACGCCCGACCGTCCACGCCGGCCCACCGGTCCCGGCGACCCTGTCAGAGCTTCAGCGGTGCGATCGTCAGCGTGCCGCCGAAGACGAGGGCGACCAGCCCTCAGCCAGTCCAGTGCACGGTGGTCCACCGAAGCCGGCGACCGAGTCGAAGACCGTGCAAGCCCTGCCTGGGGAGCCCGCGGACGGCTTCGACGCGCGATCCTTCGCATCAAGAGCGCGTCGACCGGACGCCTGCACCACCGGAGACGACGGCGCCCGCCGCGACACCCACGGCCGGCCAACCCCGCCCACCGAACCCGGCGACCACACCGGACGCCGCACAAGCCCTGGCTGGGCGGGGCTGGGGGCGGCTTCGACGCGCGAACCTTCGCATCAGGCGCGTGTTGATCGGACGCCTGTCATGCCGAGGACGGCGGCGTGTGTTGCGGCGCCTGCGGCCCCATGGGGCTCTGCGACCAGGCGTACAGGCCCTGGGCTTCGGTTACTTCTTCTTGCGGCTCTGGAGTTTGTTCAGGTCTGGCATCTGGAAACCCGGGGGGAGCTGGCCGCCCAGGCCTGGGGGGAGCTGGCCGCCGAGGCCGGGCGGGAGGCCCTGCGGGACGTTCTCGGCGGCGGGCTCTTCGGGACGGTCCGCGCCGGCGCGCTGGGCGGCGCGCTTTCGGGGGTCGCCGCTGCGCTGCTTGCCCTTCCTGTTCTTGGCCTTGGCCGCCTTCGCGGCCTTGCGGCGGCCGGGCATGCCGGGCAGGCCCATGCCGCCGGCCATCTGCCGGACCATCTTCTGGGCGTCGAAGAAGCGGGTGACCAGGCTGCTGACCTCGCCGACGGAGACGCCGGAGCCCTTGGCGATGCGGGCCCGGCGGGAGCCGTTGATGACCTTGGGGTTGCTGCGCTCCTGCGGGGTCATCGAGCGGATGATGGCCGCGACCCGGTCGAGGTCCTTGTCGTCGATCTGGCTGACCTGGTCGCGGACCTGCCCCATGCCGGGCATCATGCCGAGCAGGTTGCCGATCGGCCCGAGCTTGCGGATCATCATCATCTGCTCGAGGAAGTCCTCGAGGGTGAAGTCCTCGCCCGAGGCGAACTTGGTGGTCATCTTCTCGGCCTGAGCGGTGTCGAACGCCTGCTCGGCCTGCTCGATCAGGGTGAGGATGTCGCCCATGTCGAGGATGCGCCCGGCCATCCGGTCCGGGTGGAAGACGTTGAAGTCCTCCAGCTTCTCGCCGGTGGACGCGAACATGATCGGCCGGCCGGTGATGTGCCGGACCGACAGCGCGGCGCCGCCGCGGGCGTCGCCGTCGAGCTTGGTGAGGACGACGCCGTCGAAGCCGACGCCGCTCAGGAACGCTTCGGCGGTGGTGACCGCGTCCTGGCCGATCATCGCGTCGACGACGAACAGGATCTCGTCGGGGCGGACCGCGTCGCGGATGTCGGCGGCCTGCTGCATCATCTCGGCGTCCACGCCGAGGCGGCCGGCGGTGTCGATGACGACCACGTCGTGCTGTGCGTGCTTGGCGTGGTCGATCGAGCGGCGGGCGACCCCGATCGGGTCGCCGACGCCGTTGCCCGGCTCGGGCGCGAACACGGGCACGGTGGCGCGTTCGCCGACCACCTGGAGCTGCTGGACGGCGTTGGGCCGCTGCAGGTCGGCGGCGACGAGAAGGGGGGCGTGGCCCTCGGACTTCAGCCAGCGGGCCAGTTTTCCGGCCAGCGTGGTCTTGCCCGCTCCCTGCAGACCCGCCAACATGATCACGGTGGGCGGGTTCTTGGCGAAGCGGATCCGGCGGGTCTCGCCGCCGAGGATGTTGACGAGCTCCTCGTTGACGATCTTGACGACCTGCTGGGCGGGGTTCAGCGCCTGGGACACCTCCGAGCCCCGCGCCCGCTCCTTGATCTGGGCGATGAAGTCCTTGACGACGGGCAGTGCCACGTCGGCCTCGAGCAGCGCGACACGGATCTCGCGGGCCGTCGCGTTGATGTCGGCCTCGGAGAGCCGGCCCTTGCTGCGGAGCGACGAGAAGACCGTCGTCAACCGGTCGGAGAGCGTCTCGAACACGTGTCTGGACCCGTCCTTGGAAGCTTCTGGGATCAACTGCCAGGGTATCGGGTCGCGGGGCGGGCCCCGTCCGAACGATTCTGCGTTGTTTCCGCGGTTTCGGGTGTGACATTCGGTCCGGTACGTACGCTGAACGCTTCAGGGGAACTGTGCTGCGACACGGCATGGCCCCTGCGACCGTCAGATTCCCCCACCCCAGCGAGGTCCAACAGGTGAACACGTGGCCGCGGCCGCACGACGGAGGCGCATGAGCGAACGTGCGACGCCCCGGGCCGGCGACCAGGAACTCGAAACCGCCCTGCACGCCGCGCAGGGCGGTGACGAGGAGGCCTTCCGGGCGCTCTACCGGGATCTGCAGCCCAGGCTGCTGCGCTACCTGCGCACCCTGGTCGGCACGGAGGCGGAGGACGTGGCCGCCGACGCCTGGTTGCAGATCGCCCGGGACATGGGGTCATTCAGCGGCGACTACGACCGGTTCCGCGGCTGGGCGTCGACCATCGCCCGGCACCGCGCGCTGGACCATCTGCGCCGCGTGGGCCGCCGGCCGGACAGCAGCGTCCACATCGACGACCTCACCGATCTGGTGGGCCGGGACGACACGGAGCGGGACGCCATGGAGCGCCTGTCCACCGACTCGGCGATCGCCCTGATCAGCGGTCTGCCCCGGGACCAGGCCGAGGCCGTGCTGCTGCGGGTGGTGGTCGGGCTGGACGCCAAGGAGGCCGGCCGGGTCCTGGGGAAGCGTTCGGGCGCGGTGCGCACGGCCGCCTATCGCGGCCTTCGCCGGCTCTCGGAGCGATTGAGCGCTCCGGAGCCAGGCGAACCTGTTCTAAAAACGGACCGTTCCCAGAAGAAGCAGGGCGGGCCGCCACCGACGGCGGAAGGCGTCCAGGCGGATCAGGCGCACTCGAGGGCGGGCGCCGTCGTGGGGTCCGGCCCTGCCGACGGTTCCCCGCCCGAAGGGGGCGAAAGCACTGGCGGTTCGCAGGCGGTGGGCGATACGGCTTGGGTGGGCGGGTCTCCGTCGAAGGGGGCCTCGCCGGCGTTCGAACGCCGCGGACCGGATGCTCCGGACGCCCCGGTTTGAGAAGCGGCAGGCCCTTGGGTTCGGAACGCGGCAGGGGGACGCGGATGGCGATGGCTGGTGTGACACGTTCGCGCGCGGCGGCGCTGAAGAGGGTGAGATGAACACCGACGGCCAGCGATTGGACCATGACACCGCCGAGCGCCTGCTCGACGGTGTTCCTTTCGATCCGGATCTGCGGGCCGACGGCCTCGCTGATCTGCTCGCGGCGGCCTCGGGGCCCGCCCGGGAAGGGGAACTGGCCGGTGAGGACGCCGCGGTGGCCGCCTTCCGCGCGGCGGCCTTCCGGCGGGCGGCGGCGCCCCCCGCACGGTCGTGGTTCCGGTTCGCCCGGCTGGCGCCGGTGAAGATCGCGGCCGTGGCGGTGGCGACGGCCACGGCGGCGGGCGGGATGGTGCTGGCGGGAGGGGCGATGGGGCTGCCGATCGGCCCGCTGTCCTCCCATACCGACAGTCCCCAGTCGCCGGTACCCGTGGACGGGCCCAAGGCTTCGGCCAGCCCCCAGGCCAGGCCGGGCGTGAAGACGACCACGGAGGCTCCCGGTCCCTCACGGTCGACCCTGGTGGCCCTCTGCCGCGCCTATGGGGCCATCGCCCCTTCCAGGCGTGCCCAGGAGCTCGCCAAACCGTCGCTGCGCATGCTTGTGAACGCGGCGGGGGGCGTGTCCAAGGTCCCCGGGTATTGCGCATGGCTTGCGCCGTCTTCGCAGAAGTCTCAGCGCCAGGACGGCTCTTCGACGGGTGAGGGCTCTGACCCGAAGAAGGGCAAGGGCAATGGGTCGTCGAACGGCAAGGGCAAGAACAGCCAAGGCGGAGAAGACGACGCGGACGACGAGCACCAAGGCAACGGTCCAAGGCCCACCAGGGACGGGACCGGCGATGGGACTCAGGACGGCCCGGGCGGGAACGTGAACGACTATGTGAACGGTGACTCGTCCCGGGGCGGAGAAGAGCAGCCCACCACGTCCCCGACGCCGACGCCGACGACGCCCCAACCGACTCAGTCCCCGACCCCCTAGACCGGCGGAGAGGCGGTTGTGCCCCCGTGATCGCCTCTCCGCCTCGCTTAGCGCAGGGCCGCCAGGACGTGCTGACGCACGCGCGACAGGTCCGCCGGCTCGGTGAGTGGCTGCCCGGAGCCGTCGACCACGTAGAAGACGTCCACTGCGTCCGCGCCCAGGGTGTCCACCTGGGCGGCGCGTACCTGGAGCCCGCAGTCCCCCAGTGCCTGCCCGATGCGCCATAGGAGCCCTGGACGGTCGTGCGCGCGAACCTCCACGACGGTGGCGGTGCTGGACGCGTCGTCCACGATGGTCACCCTGGGCGGCGGGACGGGGATGCCCGGCCGCACGCGCAGGGAGCGGGCCCGGCGTTCCAGGCGGTCGGCCACGTCGAGGCGGTCGGCGAGCATGCGGCGCAGGTCCGCTTCCAGCGCGGCCGGGTCGGGCGGGTTGCCGTATTCGGGGACGGCCGTGAAGTCGAGGACGGCCGTCCCCGGGTTCGGGTCCCCCGACGACGCCCGGGACGACGTGCGGGCCGTGCGGACGGCGAGGCGGTGCAGTGCCAGTACCCCGGCCGCCCTCCAGAGCAGCCCTGAGCGGTCCGGAGCGGCGATCGTGACCTGGGAGCCGGTGATGCGCACCGAGCCGCCGTCGTGGCGCGACAGGGCCAGCTGGGAGGGCTTCAGGACGGGCGGCGGGGGCGGGGTGCCCCCGGCGAGGGCCGCCGCGGCGCGGCGGGCGAGCTCGGCGATCAGCCCGGCCTTCCATTTGCCCCAGGCGCCCGGCCCGGTGGCCTGGCCGTCGGCGATCGCCAGCCCGGCCAGCAGTTCGACGATCTCGCGTTCCCGGCCGGGCACGGCGGAGACGGCGGCGGTGACGGCCTCCAGGGTCCTGGGGTCGTCGATGTCGCGCCTGGTGGCGGTGTCGGGGAGGAGCAGGTGGTGCCGTACGACGGCCTCCAGGACGCGGACGTCCTCCTCCGCGAAGCCCATCCGGGCGCCGAGGTCGCGGGCGACGACGGCGCCGCCGACCGAGTGGTCGCCGGGCCAGCCCTTGCCGATGTCGTGCAGGAGCGCCCCGATGAGGAGCAGGTCGGGGCGGGACACCTCGCGGGTGAGGGCGGCGGCGCTGGCCGCGGCCTCCACGAGGTGGCGGTCGACCGTGAAGCGGTGGACGGGGTTGCGCTGGGGGCGGTTGCGAACCCTTTCCCAGTCGGGCAGAAGCCTTACGACGAGACCCGCCTGGTCCAAGGCCTCCCACACGCCGATCGCCGACGGACCCGCGCCGAGTAGGGAGACCAGGGCGTCCCTTGTCTCGGCAGGCCATGGCACTGGCGGGAGGGCCGCGTCTTCAGCGAGGCGGTCGACGGTGGCGAGGGCCAAGGGGAGCCCGGCCTGTGCCGCGGCGGCGGCTACGCGGAGCACGAGCGCGGGGTCGTCCAGGTCCGCGTCACGTGCCAGGACGACTTCGCCCTCCTGCTCTACGGCACCGTCCCCGACAGGGGTCCGCTCCACGCCCCGCGCGCTGTACGGCTGCCGCCGCCCGCGTGGGCGGGACGCTCGGCGCGGAGCGCAGAAACGCTCGACGCGCCGCCACAGATGGTCACCGGCATAGGTCACCGTACGGGCCGCCTCGGCGATCGTACGGAGCAGCACATTGCCGTCCAGCAGTCCAAGCGCGCGCGCTACGGCCTCCTGCTCCTGGAGCACGAGACGGTCCGCGGCCCGGCCGGTCACCTCGTGCAGCACGTGGCGCACGTCCAGGAGGAGGTCATGGGCGGCGCGAACACGTGCGTCGGGAGCTGACGCCACCCAGGACGCGGCTACGGCCTGCATCACGTTGACGTCCCGTAGCCCGCCGTGGGCCTCCTTGAGGTCGGGCTCAAGGAGGAAGGCCAGTTCCCCTTTGGACTCCCAGCGGCGGCGGCACATCTCCCCCAGCTCGGCCAGCCTCCGCCGCGCGTCGGCACGCCAGTCGGCCAGGACGGCGGCGCGGAGCTCGTCCACCAGGGAGTGCTCCCCCGCGATGTGGCGCGCCGACAGCAGGCCCAGGCCCGCCTTCATGTCGGTACGGGCCACCTGGCGGGCCTCGTGCACGGTCCGGACGGAGTGGTCCAGCCGGATGCCCGAATCCCAGATGGGGTACCAGACGCGGTCGGCGACCGCGGCCACGTCCGAACGGCCCCGGTGGAGCAGCACCAGGTCGAGGTCGCCGCCCGGGGTGAGTTCCCGGCGCGCGTGGCTGCCCACGGCGACCAGGGCCACGCCGCCGGCGCCGCCGGCGCCGCCGTCGCCGTCCAGGAGCGCCGGGCGCCGGGCGCCGAGGAGGCCGGCGAGCCAGCGGTCCAGTTCGTCCGCCCGAGCGGCCCGCGCCGCCGCGAGGGCTGCGCGGGCCGTACGGGTCTCTCCCCCGACCGTGCCGTGAACCTGGGTCACCCCGCTCCCTAGAGCGCGTCCGCGCCGGTCTCGCCGGTGCGCACCCGGATCACGGTCTCGACCGGGACGGCCCAGACCTTGCCGTCGCCGATCTTGTCGGTGCGGGCCGCCTTGACGATGACGTCGATGATGTCCTCGGCGTCCTCGTCGTCGACCAGCACCTCCACGCGGAGCTTGGGCACCAGGTCGACCTTGTACTCGGCGCCCCGGTAGACCTCGGTGTGCCCCTTCTGGCGCCCGTACCCGCTGGCCTCGCTGACGGTGAGCCCCTTGACCCCGAAGGTCTCCAGGGCCGCCTTCACCTCGTCCAGCTTGAACGGCTTGATGACCGCCGTGATCAGCTTCATGCCTCGGCCTCGACCTTCTTCTCGGCGCGGGTCGCGGTGGCGGGGGCGGGCAGCGAGGCGCCGACGCCGGCGTGCACGCTGCCGAAGTCGTAGGCGGTCTCGGCGTGCGCCGCGCTGTCGATGCCGGAGACCTCGTCCTCCTCGCTGATCCGGAAGCCCATCACCAGGTCGATGATCTTAGCGATGACGAACGTGACCACGAAGGAGTAGGCCAGCGTCGCCAGCACCGCGATCGCCTGCTTGCCCAGCAGCGCCAGGCCGCCGCCGGCCAGCAGCCCGTCGGCGCCGTTCTCGTTGACGGCCGTGGTGGCCAGGACGCCGATCAGCAGCGCGCCGACGATGCCGCCGACCATGTGCACGCCGACCACGTCGAGCGAGTCGTCGTAGCCCAGCTTGTACTTGAGGCCGACCGCGAAGGCGCACACCGCGCCGGCGATCAGGCCCAGCACGATCGCGCCGAGCGGGGTGATGAACGCGCACGCCGGGGTGACGGCGACCAGGCCGGCGACGACGCCGGAGGCCAGGCCGAGGGTGGTGGAGCTGCCGTCGCGCAGCTTCTCGACCACGATCCAGGCGAACGCCGCCGCGCAGGTGGCGACCAGGGTGTTGACGAAGGCGACCGCCGCGGTCTCGCCCGCCGCCAGCGCCGAGCCGGCGTTGAAACCGAACCAGCCGAACCACAGCAGGCCCGCGCCCAGCAGCACGAACGGCAGGTTGTGCGGGCGCATCGGGTCCCGCGGCCAGCCCTTGCGCCGGCCCAGCACCAGGACCAGCGCGAGCGCCGCGACACCGGCGTTGATGTGGACGACCGTGCCGCCCGCGAAGTCCAGCGCGCCCAGGTCGAAGATCCAGCCGGCCTTGCCGTTCTCCTCACCGTCGGACCACCACACCCAGTGCGCGATCGGCAGGTACACCAGCGTCGTCCAGACCAGGGTGAAGACGACCCAGGCGCCGAACTTGGCGCGATCCGCCACGGCGCCGCTGATGAGGGCCACGGTGATGATCGCGAAGGTGGCCTGGAAGGCCACGAACACCAGTTGCGGGATGCCGGTGCCGTCGTCGGTGGTCGCGACCTTCTCCAGCCCGACCAGTCCCCAGTCGCCGAGCCCGCCGATGAACGAGCTCAGGCCACCGGCCTCGGTGAAGGCGACCGAGTAGCCGTAGACGACCCAGATCATGCCCACCATGGCGATGCTGACGAAGCTCATCATCATCATGTTGAGCACGCTCTTCGCCCGGCTCATCCCTCCGTAGAAGAAGGCCAGGCCCGGTGTCATGAGCAGGACGAGCGCCGTACTCGTCAGCATCCACGCGGTACTACCGCTATCGATCTTCATCTCGGGGAGAGCCCCTCCTCGACAGGGAACTTGGACTGCTCAGAGACTCTGGTGTGGCCGTTTCACCTGAAAGGCCCTTGTGTTTCCACGGTGTGAAACCCCATTGCGAACTGTTTCGAGGATGTTTCAGAAACCTCACGGCCCGTTCGTTCGGGGCGGCTCCCCTTCCCACATGGGCGTTTCGCTTTCGCCGGGACGGCCGGGGCGAGGAAAGCAGAGGGCCCCGCACGCAACCGAAGATGCGTGCGGGGCCCTCTCGACGTGAGGGGACGGCCCCTGCCGGGAAGAGCGGTCAGTTCCTTTCTGAGGGGGCGACCCCTCAGACTCCCCGGCAAAAGCGGACTGACCCACCGCCCTCCGCTCCGCTCCAGGCGGCGGGTCAGTCGCCCAGGATCGCGTCCACGAAAGCGTCGGGCTCGAACGGGGCCAGGTCGTCCGGGCCCTCGCCCAGGCCCACGAGCTTGACGGGCACGCCCAGCTCGCGCTGCACCTGGACGACGATGCCGCCCTTCGCGGTGCCGTCCAGCTTGGTCAGCACGATCCCGGTGATGTTGACGACCTCGGCGAACACGCGGGCCTGCTGCATGCCGTTCTGCCCGGTGGTGGCGTCCAGGACCAGCAGCACCTCGTCCACCGCGGCCTGCTTCTCGATCACCCGCTTGACCTTGCCCAGCTCGTCCATGAGCCCGGTCTTGGTGTGCAGCCGGCCGGCGGTGTCGACGATCACGGTGTCGACCTTGGCGTCGACGCCCTGCTTGACGGCGTCGAAGGCGACGCTGGCCGGATCGGCGCCCTCGTCCTTGCGGACGACCTTCGCGCCGACCCGGGCACCCCAGGTCTCCAGCTGGTCGGCGGCGGCGGCGCGGAAGGTGTCGGCGGCGCCCAGCACCACGGTGCGGCCGTCGCCGACCAGGACCCGGCCGAGCTTGCCGCAGGTGGTGGTCTTGCCGGTGCCGTTCACGCCGACGACCATGAGCACCGCGGGCCGGTTGCCGTGCCGCGCGGTGTGCAGCGACCGGTCGAGGTCGGCGCCGATCTGCTTGACCAGCTGCTCCTTCAGCAGCGCGCGCACCTCCTCGGGGCTGCGGGTGCCGAGCACCTGGACGCGGGTGCGCAGGTCCTCGGTGATCTGCCGGGCCACCGAGACGCCGATGTCGGCGCCGATCAGGGTGTCCTCGATCTCCTCCCAGGCGTCGTCGTCGAGGGTCTCGCGCGACAGCAGGCCCAGCAGGGTCTTGCCGAAGGCGTTCTGGGAGCGGGCCAGCCGGGCCCGCAGCCGCACCAGCCGGCCCGCGGAGGGCGGCGGTACCTCGATCTCGACCTTGGGCGGGGCCTTCTCGACCGGAGGAGCCCGTTCGGCCGGCGGCGCGACCGCCTGATCCTCCTCGGCGACGGTCGTGCCGCCGGGCGGAAGGTCGGCCGGCCGCTCGGCGGGTTCGGCGGGCGGCCGGGGCTTGCGGCGGCCGGGCCGCAAGAACAGGACGCCGCCGACGATCAGGATGACGACGGCCAGCCCGGCGATGAGGATCAGATAGTCCATAGCGCATCCAGTTTTCCAGACCGGCGCCGATGCGCCGAACCCCGCCCAGGGGTGGGCGAGCCGCCCTTCACCCCGGCTTTCACCTGCGTCTCACCTGCGTTTCGCTCTCATCCGACGGCCTCGACCGGCTGCGCCGCCGCGGACCGCTCCAGTGCGGCCTCCGCGGCTGCCTCCGCGGCGGCCTCGGCCATGATCTGGGCGACGAAGCTGTAGGCGGCGGCCCAGTCGCTTTCCAGGTCCTCGTTCCACTCGGGTCCGGTGAAATGCGCGAGGGCGGTCAGCAGGCTGACCCCGAATTGCGGAAAGTGGTCATTGGTAATGCCGTGGCCGTGGTGCCGCTTTCCCAGTTCCCGCAGGAACGGGACGAGGGCGGGCGGGTCGTCCACGAGCGACACGATGTGCGCGAGCGCCTGAAGGAGCCTGTGGTGGTGTTTCTCCATGGACGCGGGGAAGAGGTCCCGCAGCGCCGGTTCACGTTGGAAGAGGTCGGCGTGGAAGTAGGCGATGAGGCCGTCGCCGTTCTCCCGCACCAAGGCGAAATTGGCCTTGAGCCGCTGGGGGTCCATGGGCATACCTCTCAAGGTCGTTCTCCGTCCGGACGGGCTGTCCGGAGACGGGGTCGGAGAACCCTGCACATGAGTAGTGGATCGCCCCCGCCCGGCACAAGGCTCAGGCGGGTTCGTGTTCCCGGAGCCGCTGGCTGACCACCTGGGTCACGCCGTCGCCGCGCATGCTGACGCCGTAGAGCGCGTCCGCGCCCTCCATGGTGCGCTTCTGGTGGGTGATCACGATGAGCTGGGACGACTCGCGCAGCTCCTCGAACACGCGCAGCAGCCGCTGGGTGTTGGTGTCGTCGAGGGCGGCCTCGACCTCGTCCAGGACGTAGAACGGCGACGGCCGGGCCTTGAACACCGCGACCAGGAACGCGATCGCGACCAGGGAGCGCTCGCCGCCCGACAGCAGCGACAGCCGCTTGACCTTCTTGCCGGGCGGACGGGCCGCGACCTCCACACCGGTGGCGAGCATGTCCTCGGGCTCGGTCAGCGACAGGCTGCCCTCGCCGCCGGGGAACAGCCGGGCGAAGATCCGCTCGAACTCGCGGGCGGTGTCCTCGTAGGCGGAGGCGAACACCTGCTGGACGCGGTCGTCGACGTCCTTGACGATGTTGAGCAGGTCGCGGCGGGTCTTCTTGAGGTCCTCCAGCTGGGAGGTGAGGAACGCGTGCCGCTCCTCCAGGGCGGCGAACTCCTCCAGCGCCAGCGGGTTGACCTTGCCGAGCTGGTTGAGCTGGCGTTCGGCGGCCTTGGCGCGTTTCTCCTGCTGGCGCCGGTCGTACGGCACAGGCTGCGCGGCGGCCGCCGCGCCCGTCTCAGCGCCCGTCTCACCGCCCGTCTCACCGCTCGTCTCAGCGCCCGTCTCAGCGTCTTCGCCGCCCTTTCCAGCGCCCGGCCCCGCCTCCGGCTCCGGTCCCGGCGGGACGGGCTGGTCGGGGCCGTACTCCGCCACCAGCGCCTCGACCTCCAGGCCGAACTCCTCCAGGGCGCGCTGTTCGAGCTGTTCCAGCCGCAGGCGCTGCTCGGCCCGGGCGACCTCGCTGCCGTGGACGACGTTGACCAGCCGCTCAAGGGTGCTCGACAGTTCACGGACCTGGGTGCGCACGACCTTCAGCTCGGCCTCGCGCTCGGCCCGCGCGCGCTCGGCGGCCTCCCGCTGCGTCACGGCCGACTCCAGAGAGACCTCGATGCGGCGCAGCGCGACCCGGGCGCCCTTGTGCACCGCCTCGGCGACCTTGGCCTGCTGCTCGCGGCGGGCGCGGCGCTGGGCGGCGCGGGCGCGTTCCTCGCGCTCGCGCCGGGCCCCGCGCTCCAGCGAGTCGGCGCGGCCCGCGATGGCCTGGACGCGCTCCTCGGCGGTGCGGACGGTCAGCCGGGCCTCCATCTCGGCTGCGCGCAGCTCCTGGCAGCGGACGCCGAGCTCGTCGCGGGTCTCGGTGTCGTGGCCGGCCTCGTCGGCGACCTCGGCCGCCTCTTCCGACTCGGCGAGCCGTTCGGCCAGCTCCTCGGCGGCCTGCGCATCGCGTTCCAGGGATTCGCCTGCCGCGTCCAGGGCCTTGGTGAGGCGTTCCACCTCGCCCCTGGCGGCCCGCACATCGGCCTCCAGGCGGGCCGCGCGCTTGGCCTCCTGGGCGGCCTGGGCCTCGTGCTCGCGGACCTTGCCGCGTACCCGGTCGAGTTCTGTCTGGGCCTGGTTGACGCCGCCCTGGGCCTGGTTGACGGCGCTCTGGGCGGCGTCGAGCGCGGCCTGGGCGCGGTGCTCGGCCTCCGTGGCCTCGGTCAGGGCGGCGGCGCTGCGCTCGGCCTCCGTCTCGGCGGCCGCGAGGTCTTCGGTGGCCTGGTCGAGGGTGGCGCGCATCTGGAGAAGGCTCTGCGCGCCTCCTGCGGCGCCTCCCTGGGCCCAGTGGGCGCCGACGAGGTCCCCGTCGCGGGTGACGGCCCGCAGTCCCGGCTCGCGCCGTACGAGCGCCGCGGCGGAGGACACGTCGTCCACCACGGCCACATCGCGCAGCAGCTCGCACATGGCGGGCCGCAGAACGTCCGGGACGGTCACGGCGTCGATCGCATAGTCGACCCCGTCGATCCGGGAAGGGTCTTGGTCCTCCCCGGAAGCCGAGGAGCCGATCAGAAGGCCCGCCCGGCCCGCGTCGCGCGCGCGCAGCAGTTCCAAGGCGGCCTCTGCGATGTCCAAGGAACCGACCGCGATGGCCTCTGCGGCACTGGCCAAGGCCGCCGCGATCGCCGTCTCATAGCCGGGCCGTACCGTCAGCAGCGACGCGACCGTGCCGAGCACCCCTTCCAAGGCCCCGTCGGCACCGGCGGCCAGAACCGCCTCCCCGCCTTCGGCGGCACTGGCCAGGGTCAGGTTCAGGGCTTCGATACGGGCCTGCAACGCGGCGACCTGCTTCTGCGCCGCCTGATCGGCCGAACGTGCCCCGGCCACCGCGGCCCTGGCCTCCTTGAGCTCCCCCTTGGGACCGTCCACGGCGGCCCTGGCGGCCTCCACGGCCTCCTTGGCGGTTGCCAGGGTCTCCTGGGCCAGCTCGTGCTCGGCCATCAGCTCGGGGTCCTCGACGACCTCGGCCTCGAACGCCTCATGATCGGCCTGCGCCGAGTTCGCCCGCTGCTCGGCCTCCGCGCGCGCCTCGCCGAGCCGTCCGATCTCCGACCGCCCCGCCTGGACCTTGCTCCGCAGCGCCTCCACCCGGCCGCGCAGCCGGGCCAGCTCCTCGCGCCGGTCGGCGGCGGCGCGGGCGGCGGCCTGCAGGCGCCGCTCCTCGGCCGCCAGGGCCTCCTCGGCGCCGGACCGCTCCTCGACCCGCACCGCCAGGCCGTCCTGGGCCTCCTCCAGCGCGGCGCGGAGCATCTCCTCCTGCTCGCGGACGGCGGCGGCCTCGCGCTCCATTTCCTCCGGGTCGCGGCCCCGCCGCTCCTCGTCGCGGGCCTCGACGGCGTTGCGGTGCCGCTCGGCCGCCAGGTCGGCCACCCCGCTCAGCCGCTCCTTCAGCGCCGACAGCTTGAACCAGGTGTCCTGCACCTGCGCGAGCCTGGGCGCCTGCTCGGCTTCCTCGGCCTCCAGGGCGGCCTCGCGCTCCTGCGCCTCTCCAAGGGCCCGCTCGGTCTCGGTGCGGCGCTCCCGCACGGTGGCCTCGTCGGCCGCCTCCTGTTCCAGCTTCGTGCGCAGGGTGACCAGGTCGTCGGCCAGCAGCCGCAGCCGGGCGTCCCGCAGGTCGGCCTGGATCACCGCGGCCCGCCGCGCGATCTCGGCCTGCCGGCCCAGCGGCTTGAGCTGGCGCCGCAGCTCACCGGTGAGGTCCTGGACGCGGGTCAGGTTGGCCTGCATCGCGTCCAGCTTGCGCAGCGCCTTCTCCTTGCGCTTGCGGTGCTTGAGGACGCCGGCCGCCTCCTCGATCACCGCCCGGCGGCCCTCCGGCCCCGAGTGCAGCACCCGGTCCAGCTGCCCCTGGCCGATGATCACGTGCATCTCGCGGCCGATGCCCGAGTCCGACAGCAGTTCCTGGATGTCCAGCAGCCGGCAGGAGTCCCCGTTGATCGCGTACTCGCTCTGCCCGGACCGGAACATCAGCCGGCTGATCGTCACCTCGGTGTAGTCGATCGGCAGGGCGCCGTCGGAGTTGTCGATGGTGAGGACGACCTCGGCGCGGCCCAGCGGCGGGCGGCTGGCCGTGCCGGCGAAGATGACGTCCTCCATCTTGCCGCCGCGCAGCGACTTGGCGCCCTGCTCGCCCATCACCCAGGCGAGCGCGTCTACGACGTTGGACTTGCCCGACCCGTTGGGCCCCACGACACAGGTGATGCCGGGTTCGAACTTGAGGGAGGTGGAGGACGCGAAGGACTTGAAGCCGCGCAGCGTCAGGTTCTTCAGGTACACGCGCTCGCTGTCCTCCTCCACGGGATGCACACAAGGGGATGCGCGACAAGGGACACGGCCGGGAGACCGGCCTCGCTGACGCGGTCCACCCGTCCCGGGGTCAGGAGGCCCCCTGTAGCTCCCCGGCTCGCCCCTCCGGGAACGGGACGAACGATACCGGCCGAGCCTTCAACGGCCCGGCAACCGCGCGACCGTTCCTCTCCAATGTGCCATGATCTGCCCCAATGCGCTCAGCACCCGACCGAAACCCGTCGGCGATCAGCGATGTGGACGCCCGCCAGTACCAGGACCCGTCTCGACGTGGCCTCAGGTACCGCGCGAGCGCGCTACCTGGCCGGTGGGGCGATGCCGGAGGCGAGGCTCACCGGGCAGATCGCGAAGCGATGTCGCGCTCGCACCAAGCACGGTCAGGGTGCGAGCCCCAGGCGAGCGCCCTGGGCCGGGATTGCAAGAACACAGCGGCGAGTGGACAAAACATAAGGGACGCCTCGGACGGCGTCCCTGTTTGTTCCTCAAATAAGGCGCCGACTATGTCAGCGCCGGTTCGCGGTCCTTCACTCCGAGTGACAATACGTCCTCGTCGTTCGCCGCCGTCGCAAGCGCGTCGTTCTCCGCCTGAAGCCGGACAAGCTCGGCTTCCAGATCACGTACGCGCTGCTGAAGGCGCCGCATCTCCGCGACCATCCGGGGGTCGGGACCGCCGACGTGGCCGAGTAGAGCCTTCGCCATGACTAAGGGTCCTCCACGCTGAGTAACCAGCAGGGATCGCGCACGAGAATCAATCTCAAGCGGGTGCGCGTATCGTCTAGAGTCGCACCGGCCGGTGCGCTGGTCAAGACGCACATCACAGGCCGGTAACAACCTGTCCTCACTAGTTTAGCAGGTACAAACCGGAAACCCCTACCCGGCTAGCGCTCGTCGAAGCCGGGGCCCTCTCCGCGGGGCTCGCTCCAGCGCTCCGCGACGCCCGCCACCCGGCCCGGGGTCCCGGCCCCGCGCAGCAGTTCCAGGAGCCGCTCGCAGGACTTCCGCGGCCCCTCGGCGACGATCTCGACACGGCCGTCCTGGAGATTGGTGGCGCTGCCGACCAGGCCCAGCTCCAGTGAGCGGGCCCGCACCCACCAGCGGAAGCCCACTCCCTGGACGCGCCCGCGCGCCCAGGCGGTGAGCCGAACGGTCTCGGCGCCGTCCACCCCGCCGCCGTCCCCGGCCGCCTCGTCGCCCATGTTGTCCATCACGCTCAGTATCTCGCCCTTCTGGGGCGGGGCTGGCACTTGGGGCAGCTGTAGGAGGAGCGGTTCATGAACTCGTCGCGGCGGATCCGGCTCCCGCAGCGGCGGCAGGGCTCGTCCCGGCGGCCGTAGGCGTCCAGCGCACGGTCGAAGTAGCCGCTCTCCCCGTTCACGTTGACGTAGAGGCTGTCGAACGAGGTGCCTCCGACGGCCAGGGCCGCCGCCATGACCTCCCGTACGCCCGTCAGCACGCGGGCCGCCTCGGCGCGTGTCAGGGTCTCGGTCGGGCGGGCCCAGTGGAGCCTGGCCCGCCACAGGGCCTCGTCGGCGTAGATGTTGCCGACGCCGCTGATGAGGGACTGGTCGAGCAGTGCCCGCTTGATCCCGGTGTGGCGGCGGCGCAGCGCACGGTAGAACGCCTCATCGTCGAAGGCCTCTTCGAGCGGGTCGGCCGCGATGTGGGCGATGGGTTCGGGAACGGGCGTGCCCGACGTCCCGGACGCCTCCTCGGCCACCAGCAGGTGACCGAAGGTGCGCTGGTCGACGAAGCGCAGGTCCAGGCCGCCGTCGGCGTGGTCGGTGAAGGACACCCGGACGCGCAGATGCTTCTCCGCGGGCCGGTCCGGCTCGCCGACCAGGAGCTGCCCGCTCATGCCCAGGTGGGCCAGCAGGGCCTCGCCGGAGTCGAGCGGGATCCACATGTACTTGCCGCGGCGGCGCGGGGCGGCCATGGTGCGCCCCGCCAGCCGTCCGGCGAAGTCGGCCGGCCCCTCGGCGTGGCGGCGGACCGCGCGCGTGTGCAGCACCTCGGCGGAGGCGACGGTGCGGCCGGTGACCCACCGGTCGAGGCCGCGCCGGACGACCTCGACCTCGGGCAGCTCAGGCACCGGTCAGGCCCCCGGGCCGGGGGCCTGCTGCGGCGCCTGCCCGGCGCCGCCGTCCGGGGGCTCGGCACCGTTGCCGCCCTTGCCGGGGGCGGCCTCGCGCTTGACGACCAGCTCGCGGATGGCGTTCCAGGCGGCCTCGGCGGCGTGCTGCTCGGCCTCCTTCTTGCTGCGGCCCTCGCCCGACCCGTAGGTGGTCCCGCCGACCCGCACGGCGGCGCGGAAGGTCTTCTGGTGGTCGGGGCCGCTCTCCGAGACGTGGTACTCGGGGACGCCCAGTTCCTCGACCGCGGTCAACTCCTGCAGCGAGGTCTTCCAGTCCAGCCCCGCGCCGAGCCCCGCGGACCGGGCGATCAGCGCGTCGAACAGCCGGTGCACCAGCGCGGACGCCTCGTCCAGGCCGCGGTCGAGGTAGACGGCGCCGATCAGCGCCTCCAGCGTGTCGGCGAGGATGGACGCCTTGTCGCGTCCCCCGGTGCCCTCCTCGCCCCGGCCGAGGCGGATGTGGTCGCCCACGGCCAGGTTGCGCGCGACGCCGGCCAGAGCCCGCATGTTGACCACCGCGGCGCGCAGCTTGGCCAGCTGCCCCTCGGGCAGGTCGGGATGTCCCCGGTACAGGGTGTCGGTGACGACCAGGCCCAGCACCGAGTCGCCCAGGAACTCCAGGCGCTCGTTGGTGGGCAGGCCGCCGTTCTCGTAGGCGTAGGAACGGTGCGTCAGGGCGCGTTCCAGCAGCTCGTCGGTGACCTCGACGCCGAGCGCGCGGGTCAGTTCCGCGCGGTCGGGCGCGGGTTCGGTCCTCTTACCGCTCACAGGCCCTCCTCGGAGGCCTCGCACCCCGCGCGGCGGTGCCGATGGCGGCGTGTGACGCCCGGACTCCCGGAACGGCCCGGGAGGCCCGAGGGCGGCGCGGTCGCGCGGCCGAGGAGACAGGTCCACGAAGACGAGGTGCGCGCCGGCCGATCGATGTCCCCGGCGTGCACCACGGCCTCGGGCGCCGGCCCTTAGCCGTTCACCGCACCGACGTCACCCGCCGGTTGGTCGGGGTGGGTGGGTCTGGTGCTGGGTGATGGACGGTACCCAAGCGTACGTTGAGGCACCGCATGTCGAGACACCGGGTGTCGGGCACCCGGTGTCGAGGTGCTGATGTCGCTGTCGGCGTTCCCTCGCCGGTCGACTCCGACACCTGTCCCGACACCGGGAGGGGCGGCCGCGCCGCGCGCGGTTCCGCCCCCCGTGATGCCGGGATCAGGCCGAGGTCAGGCCGACGGGGCGATGACCTGCCGCCGGTCGTAGGTTCCACACGTCGCGCACGCGGTGTGGGGCAGCTTCTTGTCGCGGCACGTGGGGCACTCGACCAGGGTCGGCGCGGTGGCCTTCCACTGCGCACGCCGGTGCCGCGTGTTGCTGCGCGACTTCTTCCGCTTGGGGACGGCCACGTCAGCCCTCCTGCTTCCTTGTCGTCGGTCGAATGCCCGGTGGGGTTCGGGCCCCCACCTCCCCCACCGGGGAATGCCCGTCGTCGGCGGCCGCCCGTCAGCCCTCCGAGGAGGTGCCTCCGTCGGAGGACGGGCCGCCGGCCAGGCCTCGCAGCGCCTCCCAGCGAGGGTCGGCGACGGCGTGGCCGTGGTCCGGCTCGGCGTCCGCCAACCGGACGCCGCACTCCGGGCACAGGCCGGGACAGTCGTCCCGGCACAGCGGTGACAGCGGCAGCGCGAGCACCACCGAGTCCCGGAGCACCGGCTCGAGGTCGATCAGATCGCCCTCGAGGCGGAGCTCGTCGTCGTCCGCGTGCCCGCCGGAACGGGTGTCAGGATAGACGAAGAGCTCCTGGAAGCCCGCCTCGAAGGTCGAGGCGAGCGGGTCCAGGCAGCGCGCGCACTCCCCTTCGAGGGGGACGCGCGCCGTGCCCGTGACGAGCACGCCCTCGAGCACCGCCTCGAGCCGCAGATCCAGCTCGATCGTGGCACCCTCGGGCACGCCCACCATCTCGACGCCGAAATCCTCCGGGGCCGGAACGCGGAGCGCCTCCTCGCGCGACGATCCGGGTTGCCTGCCCAGGGCCCGGGTGTCGAGCACGAGGGGAGCGTTCGGATCGAGGCGAGACAGCGGAATCCTGCTTTCGTGTGCCATGGCGAATCGCGGCCGTCGGTCAGGCCGATGTCCCAGAGTAGCGAACGCGCGGGCCTGCCCCCAACTCGCGCCCGCCCTCCCGGCCCTGCGCTCCCGCCGGGCCCGGACGCCGGGTCAGGATTCTTGGAGCCGGGCGGACAGCCGGGTGAGCACCAGGTCGGGGATGAGGCCGGAGACGTCGCCGCCGTACTTGACGATCTCCTTCATCAGACTGGAGGACAGGTAGGAGTACAGCGGGTTGGTGGACATGAACATTGTCTCGACGCCCGCCATCCGGTGGTTCATCTGCGCCATCTGCAGCTCGTACTCGTAGTCGCTGACCGCGCGCAGCCCCTTGACGATCATCGGGATGTCGTTCTGCCTGCAGAAGTCCACCAGCAGCCCGTGCCACTTGTCGATGGTGACGTTGCCGTACTCCTTGGTCACCTCCTCCAGCATCTCCATCCGCTCCTCGATGCTGAAGAGCCCCTGCTTGGTCTTGTTGATCAGAACGGCGACCACCACCTCGTCGAAGAGGCGGGAGGCCCGGCTGATGATGTCGAGGTGGCCATTGGTGACGGGATCGAACGAGCCGGGGCAAACGACACGGCGCACGAGGTGGCTCCATCCTTGCGTCTGGTCAGTCCGTGCAGGTCGGGGCCTGCGGCGCGACCGTACCAAACCGTCCCAGAGCGGTTCGGCACCGGCCTCGCTTCCGACCGAAGGCGGTTCGGTCAGCCCGGCTCCGGGCCGGCGGCGCGGCCGTACCAGAAGACGGCCTCGCCGTAGCGGCGGTCGCGTTCGGCGGCGTAGCCCGCGGGCCAGCGCAGCGCCGCCCCGCGCGCGGCGCGCTCGACGACGACGAGGGCGCCGGGCGCCGCCCAGCCGTGGTCGCGCAGCGACTCCAGCAGCGCGGTGACGGCCGCGTCGTCCAGCGCGTAGGGCGGATCGGCGAAGATCAGGTCGTAGGGTTCGGCCGGCCCGCCGCGGACGAGCCGCTCCACCTTGTCGGCGCGGGGTTGCGCGCCGGGGAGGCCGAGCGACCGGACGTTCTCCTTGATGACCTTGAGGGCGCGCGGGTGCGACTCCACCAGCAGGGCGTGCGCCGCCCCGCGCGACAGCGCCTCCAGCCCGACCGCACCCGAACCGGCGTACAGGTCGGCGACGCGCAGCCCGTCGAGCGGGCCCAGCAGCGACAGCACGGTGGAGAACAGGCCCTCGCGGGCGCGGTCGCTGGTGGGGCGGGTGTCGCGTCCCGGCGGGACGGCCAGCCGCCGCCCGCCCGCGCTTCCCGCGATGACCCTGGTCATTCCTCAAGTATCGGGGCGCCGCCGACCGCGGGGCGCACGGTCGTCACGAGGCGATCGCGCAAGATATCGCACAGCCGGCCGGCCGGCACGTTGTGAATCTACGCCCAAATGCGGCGGCCGCTGTTCACATCGGCTACGTCGCGTGCAAGCCTGAACGCAGGTTGTCGCTGTTACGATACCCCCCAGGAGTACCTCGTGCACCACGGTAGAAGACTGGCGGTGACGGCGGGCGCGACGGTTCTGGGTCTGGTGGCCATGAGCGGGGTCGGCCATGCCGGCACCGGCGGTTCCACCGGATCCGGCTCCCCCCTGGCCGACCTGACCGGTTCGCTCACCGGCACCGTCGGCGGGCTGACCGGCGCGCTCACGGGCGGCGGCGGTTCGCAGGCGTCCGGAGCGAAGCAGACGTCGCGTCCCGCGCCGCCCGCCGCTTCCCGGCCCTCTTCCACGTCCCCCGCCAAGACCAGGTCCGTCCGCAAGGCGGCCGCGCCCAAGAGCACGTCCGGCGGCAAGGGCGCCGCGACCGCCAATCCCGGCAAGGCCGCCGGGAAGGCGAAGAAGGGAGCCGAGGGCGCGGGCAAGGCGGCTCCCGGCCGCCTCGGCGTCGAGATCACGCCCGACCTGGACCTGAAGAAGCAGACCGCCTCCGGCAGGCTGGCCGCGGACGTGGGGCTCAACACCCTGCTCGGCCCGGTCGGCCTCAAGCTGGAGACCGACGGCAAGCTCTCCGCCGAGGACATCTCCATCGGCGACCCGGAGGCCGACGGCGGGGTGCAGATCGGCGCCACGCTCGGCGACACGGGCCTGGGCATGGGCGCCCACGGTGCGCTGTCCGCGACGCCCGCCGGGGTCGACGCGTCCGGTTCGGTGGACGTGTGCGTCGGCGCCGCGGGCTGCGCGGAGGCTCCCACCCCGCCCAGCCC
The DNA here is from genome assembly GCF_039532545.1 of Actinomadura vinacea. Taxonomy (NCBI): domain Bacteria; kingdom Bacillati; phylum Actinomycetota; class Actinomycetes; order Streptosporangiales; family Thermomonosporaceae; genus Actinomadura; species Actinomadura vinacea. Next base: position 84,811 of record NZ_BAAARW010000046.1, read on the forward strand.
CCCGTCGCCGCCCGCGCCGACGCCGCCCAGCCCGCCCGCGCCGACACCGCCGGGCCCGCCGTCGCCCGCTCCCCCGGGTCCGTCGCCCGAGCTGCCCGACCTCCCGCCGTCCTCGCCGCTGCTGCCGGACCTGCCGGTGGCGGGCATGGAGCCGGGGGCCACCGCGGCCGGGATCGCGCCCGCGCCGCCGAAGGGCCTGCCCATCACGGGCGCCGACGGCATCCCGCTCGCGCTGCTCGGCCTGACCGCCGTGGCGGCCGGCGGCGTCGCGGTCGCCTCCACCCGCCGCCGCAAGGCGCAGGAGGACTGACGGCACGCCTGTACGACGGGGCGCTCCCACGGGAGCGCCCCGTCTCCGTGTTCGAGGGCACGGTGTTCGAGGGCACGGTGTTCGAGGGCACGGTGTTCGAGGGCAGGACGAGCTCGACGGCCCTGCGGGGCGGTCAGAGGCGTTGGGTCTTGGCGACCTGCCAGGCGCCATCGGAGCGCCGTTGCGCGACCATCCGGTACACGGCGACCTTGTCGGTGGCCTTGCACGCGCCCTTGGCGCACTCACCTACCGTCACCAGGGCGTTCAGCTCCCCGGCGGAGCCGCCCGGACGCAGCGCCGACTCGACCAGGGTGCCCGACGTGACCGCCTTGTCGCGGGCCACCGCGTCGAGCACCGCCCGCCCCTGCGCGCCCGGCCAGCCGCCCGCGGCGGCGCCGTCCGAGGTCAGCGCCGGGACGGAGTCGGCCTTCAGCGTGTAGAGGGTGTCCAGCAGCCAGGAGCCGCCCTGCCTGACCATGGTCACCCGCATGGGGTCGTTGAGCAGGCTGGGCCGTGCGTTCGCCGAACTGACCGTCCGCACGACGTACGACAGCACGGTGACGGTGTTCGGCGCGGCCGCCACCACGGCCGAGTCGGCGACCTCGGTGCCGACCGTGCTCCTGTTGTCGCGCAGCCGGACCCGCCAGTTGTCGGCGGCCAGCTGCCGGTCGTACTCGGCGCGGTAGCGCTGGGTGGCGCGGGCATGCGCGCCGGCCACGTCCTGGTCGATGCGGCGGTAGTCGAAGCTGAGCACCGCCTTCAGCGATTCGCCCGCGGCGCCGAGCGCGGCGGTCGTCTCGCCCGGCGGGGCCGGGGTGTCGGCCGGCGGCCGCGGCTTCGGCGGCGGGTCGCCCCCGTCGCCCGACATCAGCGCGTAGGCGGTGCCGCCCGCGCCGAGCAGCAGTACGGGCACCGCGACCGCGGCGGCGATCCGCCACCGTCCGCCCCGCGAGCCGGGCGGGATGGTCTGGGACGGCGGATGCGTGCCGGGGTGCCCGGGACCGGGAACACCGTGCCCCGCGCCGTGTCCTCCGCCGGAGCCGCCCCCGTGGCCGCCCGAGCCGCCGACGCCGGGCAGGCCGGGCAGGCCGGGACCGGTGGCCGGGCCGACCGCCCCGGCGAACGAGGCGCCGGTGGTCAGCGCGCCCTCGGGCTCGGCCGACACGGTCTCCTGGCGGCCGAGCAGATCGAGCAGCACCTGCTGCGCTTCGGGCCGCCGCGCCGGGTCCTTGGCCAGGCACGCCGCCACGATCGCGCGCAGCGTGTCGGGCAGCGGGGACAGATCGGGCTCGTAGTGCAGGATCCGGTGGAAGACGGCGGAGATGGTGTCGTTGCCGAACGAATGCCGCCCCGTCGCCGCGAACAGCATGGTCGACGCCCAGGCGAACATGTCGACGGCCGTGCCCAGCTCGGTGTCGTTGACCTGCTCGGGCGCCATGTACGAGGGGGTGCCGACCACGCCGCTGCCCCTGGCTGCCGCGGTGCCCAGCACCCGCGCGATCCCGAAGTCGATCACGCGCGGGCCGTCCGGGCCCATCAGCACGTTGGCCGGCTTGAAGTCGCGGTGCAGGATCCCGGCGCGGTGGATGGCCGCCAGCGCGGTGACGGTGCCGATCGCCAGCCGGTCCAGGTCGGTGCCGATCCGCGGCCCGGTGCCGGTGACCAGCTCGGTCAGCGAGGGACCCGGCACGTACTCGCTGACCACGTAGGGCAGCTCGCCCAGCACGTCGTGGTCGACGACCTGGGCGGTGCAGAATCCGGCGACCCGGCCGATCAGTTGCAGCTCCCGCTCGAACCGCGCCCGCCACTCGGGGTTCTGGCTGAGCCCGGCGCGCAGCAGCTTGATCGCCACCTCGCGGCCGTTCTCGCCGCGTCCCAGGAAGACGATGCTCTGGCCGCCCTCGCCCAGCCGTCCCGCGAGCTCGTACGGCCCCAGCCCGGCCGGGTCGTTCGGCAGCAGGGGGCTAACGGCCGTCATCGAATTCCTCCGTCGCGCTGCGGACCCGCCATGAGACCTGTACCCGGAGCGGCCCCCGGTGGCCCATCCTGCTCGTATCTCGTTAGATGTCTGTGATCGACTACCGGGTTCTGGCGAATCCTTGCGGATCGTACCGCCGCGAATACGGAGAAGGAATGCGGCGAAAAGGAAGACGGGCGGGACGCCCCCACCCCGGAACGTCCCGCCCGCGTCTGGATCGGCGGCGCCGCTCAGGGCGTCCCGATTCCGGAGTCCATTGTTCCAGCGACTGAACGGCCCCGCGCCGCACGTGCACGCCGCGGGCGCGCGGCACGGCGGCCGGCGGCCGGACGGCCAGCGCGAACGCGGCACGGCACCGCGTCCGCCGGCCCGAATGTGCGATGGAGATCACTATTGGGTCTCGGCGAGGAGGCGTTCAGGTCTTTTCCAGGAAACCTGTGCGTTCCTCGTCGAGCAGTGCGGCCAGCTCGGCCGCCAGCCCCGGGTGGCCGGCCAGGTCGGGGTCGGCCTCGACCAGCGCGGTGGCCTCGTCCCGGGCCTGCCGGATCACGTCCTCGTCCCGCTGCAGCGTCAGCAGCCGCAGGCTGGACGAGCGGCCCGCCTGGCTCGCCCCGAGCACATCCCCCTCCCGGCGCTGCTCCAGGTCGAGCCGGGACAGCTTGAAGCCGTCGGTGGTCGAGGCGACCGCGTCCAGCCGCTCGCGCGCCTTGCTCGCCGGCTCGGCGTCGGTGACCAGCAGGCACAGCCCCGGCAGCGTGCCCCGGCCGACCCGGCCGCGCAGCTGGTGGAGCTGCGAGACCCCGAACCGGTCCGCGTCCATGATCACCATCGCGGTGGCGTTGGGCACGTCCACCCCGACCTCGATCACCGTGGTGGCCAGCAGGACGTCCAGCTCGCCCGCCGCGAACCGGCGCATCACCGCGTCCTTCTCGTCCGGGTGCAGCTTGCCGTGCAGCACCCCGAGCCGCAGGCCCGCCAGCAGCTCCTCCAGGCGCGGCAGCAGCTCCATGATCCCCAGCGGGGAGCGCCGGTCGCCGTCGTCGGACGGCTCGCGCACGTCGCCCTCGTCGCCCTCCTGCTCGCCGATCCGCGGGCACACGATGTAGACCTGCCGGCCCCGCCCGGCCTCCTCCTTGATCCGCTCCCAGGTGCGGGCCAGGAAGGCGGGCTTCTCCGGCGGCACCACATGCGTGCTGATCTCCGCGCGCCCGGCCGGCAGCTGGCCCAGCACCGAGGTCTCCAGGTCGCCGAAGACGGTCATCGCGACCGTGCGCGGGATGGGCGTGGCGGTCATGACCAGCACGTGCGGCCGCCCGCCCGCCACCTTCTCGCGCAGCGCGTCGCGCTGCTCCACGCCGAACCGGTGCTGCTCGTCCACCACGACCAGGCCGAGGTCGGCGAACTGGACGTGGTCTTCGAGCAGCGCGTGCGTGCCGACCACGATCCCGGCCGCCCCGGACGCGGCCTCCAGCAGCGTCGCCTTGCGCGCCTTCGCCCCCTGCGAGCCGGTGAGCAGGACCACCCGGGTCGCGTTGTCGGCGCCGCCGAGCTGCCCGGCCTGGGCCAGCTCGCCGAGCATCCCGGTGATCGAACGGTAGTGCTGCTGGGCGAGCACCTCGGTCGGCGCCAGCAGCGCCGCCTGCCCGCCCCCGTCGACCACCTGCAGCATCGCCCGCAACGCGACCACCGTTTTACCGGCCCCGACGTCGCCCTGGAGGAGGCGGTGCATGGGGTGTTCCAGGGCGAGGTCGCCGGCGATCTCGCGGCCGACCTCGCGCTGGCCCGAGGTCAGGTCGAACGGCAGCCGGGCGTCGAAGCCGTCGAGCAGGCCGCCCTCGACCAGGGGGCGGGCCTTGGCCGGCAACGCGGCGGCGGCCCTCCGCCGCTGCGCCAGCGCGACCTGCAGCACGAACGCCTCGTCCCACTTCAGGCGCTTGCGGGCGCGGCCCAGCTCCTCCCACGACGCGGGACGGTGGATGCCTTCGTACGCCTCGCGCAGCCCGATGAAGCCGTGCCTGCGGAGGGTCGGCTCCGGCATCGGGTCGGCGCCCGGCTCCAGGCCGTCCAGGACGAGGCCGACCGACTTGCCGATCGTCTCGATGTCCAGGCCCTTGGTGGACGGGTAGATCGGGATGATCTCGTCGGCCCACTCCTGCGCGGCCTCCTGGCCCGCCCGGTCCGGGACGACCTTGTACTGCGGGTGGGCGAGCTGCCGCTGCCCCCGGCCGCTGCGCGGCCGATAGGTGCTGATCTTGCCCGCGAACAGGCCGCGGGTGCCCGGTGACAGGTCCTTCTCCGGCCGGTAGGAGCCCTTGCGCCCGAAGAAGCTGAGCTTCAGCTCGCCGGTTCCGTCGGTGACGGTGATCTCCAGGACGTAGCCCGGGCTGCGGCTGAGCGTGCGGCCCTGCACCTTGACCACCTCGGCCATGACCGTGACGTGCTCGCCGTCCGCCAGCTCGCTCAGCGGGGTCAGCTCGCCCCGGTGCGCGTACCGGCGCGGGTAGTGGTGCAGCAGGTCGCCGACCGTGTGCAGGTCGAGCCCCTTGGCCAGCACCTTGGCGGTCCTGTCCCCCAGCACCTTGTGCAACGGCTCGTCGAGTTTCGCCACGTCGCCCTTTCTACCGCGCGCCACCGACCCTATGCGCGGGTCCGGTCATTCGACGCCGATGAGGAGCGGGTAACGGACCTGGCCGCCGTCGTACACGCCGACCTCCACGTCCGGGTGCCGCCCGCGCAGGTGCCCCTCCAGCTCGCCGGCGAGGCCGGCGGGCGCGTACGCGCCCGAGATCAGCGTCACCAGCTCGCCGCCGCCCGACAGCATCCGGTCCAGGAGCTGCCGGGCCACCTCGCCGGGACGCGCGCCGATCACGGCGACATCGCCTTCGATCAGCCCCAGGACGTCGCCCTGGCGGCACAGCCCGACGCTGGTGACGGCCTCCTCCGCGGCCACCTCCAGATGCCCGGAGCGGGTGGCGCCCGCGGCCCGGGTCATCGCGATCACGTCCTCGCCGAACCGGCGCAGCGGATCGTGCACCGCCAGCGCGGCCAGGCCCTGCACCGACGCCCGGGTCGGCAGCACGGCGACGCTCGCCCCGGTGTCGCGGGCCCGCTCGGCCGCCGCCGCCGCGACCGCGACCGCCTCGGGCCCGTTCGGCAGCACGGCCACCTCGTCCCCGGCGGCCAGGATCGCCTCGGCCAGCACGGCCGGCGGCGGCACGCGGCCGGGCTCGTGCCGCACGACGTGGGCGCCGGCGCCCTCGAACAGCGCGGCCAGCCCGTCCGCGGCCGTGACCGCCACCACCGCGCGGCCCGCGCAGGGCGGCTGCGGCCGCTGCCCGCTCCCGGCCGCGTGCAGGTAGGTCACCCGGATGCGGTGCGGGCGGCCCGCCTCCAGCCCCGCCTCGATGGCCGCCCCGGCGTCGTCGACGTGGACGTGCACGTTCCACAGGCCGTCCCCGCCGACCACGACGAGCGAGTCGCCGAGGCCGTCCAGGACCTCGCGCAGGCCGGGGACGGACTCGTCGCGGGCGTCCAGCAGGTACATGACCTCGTAGCCGGGGCCCGCGGGCTCGGCCCTGGCCCGCCGGTCCCGGGCCGGCGCCTCGCCCGCCGTCCGCGCGGGCACCTCGTACCGCTCCGGGTATTCCTCGGTGAGGACGGCGGCCAGGGCGTCCAGCACCACGCACAGGCCCGCGGCACCCGCGTCCACGACGCCGCTGCGCGCCAGCACCTCCAGCTGGCCGGTGGTGCGGCGCAGTGCCTGCCGTGCCGCGGACGCCGCGGCCCGGGCCACCTCTGCCGGGCCCTTCCCGCCGCTCTCCGGCGGATCCGTCTCCGCGGTCGCCCCGGCGGCCGCCTCCAGGACGGTGAGGATCGTGCCCTCGACCGGACGTTCCACCGCGTTCCCGGCCAGGACGGAGGCGTAACCGAGGGCCTCGGCGAACGCCACGCCGTCCGCCGCCGCCCCGGAGCGGCCGACGGTCTCGGCGAGCCCGCGGAAGAACTGGCTGAGGATCACCCCGGAGTTGCCGCGGGCGCCCACGAGGGCCCCCTGGGTCAGCGCCCGCCAGGTCTCCTCCGTCCCGGCGGCCGCGGGCAGGGCGGCCACCGCGTCGGCCGCCGCGAGGACGGTGAGATGCAGGTTGGTGCCGGTGTCGCCGTCGGGTACGGGGAACACGTTGAGCGCGTCGATCTCCGCCCGGGTGCGGCCGAGCGCCTCCGCCGCGAGCCTGCTCCACCGCCGTACCGCCGCCCCGTCGAGGACCTCGCCCACATCCAGCTCCGCTCGCCGATCCCGCGCCGCCGCCTTCCGCGGGTACCTCTGTACCGCGCGGAGCGGTCCCAGGGGAACCGGCAGGCCGGGACGCCGCGGAAGGGGTGCGCGCGGGGGGTTGCAAGTGCGAGCCGATTCGCCTAGAGAACGAGCGGTGGGCTAATCTGGGTCTTGCGTTTCTTCCGGAACGCCTTTTGCGCACCCCCAGTGCCCGTCTCGGCACCGCGGGTCGCTCCGGTTCAGAGCATCGACACCACTTGGAGTTACCCGTGGCTTCCGTCTGCGACGTCTGCGGCAAGGGACCCGGTTTCGGCATGCGCGTCTCCCACTCGCACCGCCGCACCCCGCGCCGCTGGAACCCCAACATCCAGCGCGTGCGCGCCGTCGTGAACGGCGGCACCAAGCGGATCAACGCCTGCACCTCGTGCATCAAGGCGGGCAAGGTCGTCAAGCCCACCGTTTGATCAGCACCGTTTGATCAGGCTTTCCGGCCGGCTCATCGGAGTGTCTCCGATGGGCCGGCTTTCTGCGTGCCCGCAGGCGGTCAGGAGGCGCGGTGGCGCCAGTTGTGGTCGACCGGGCCGATTCCGGCGCCCAGCGGGAAGCCCGCGGCGATCGCGCCCGTGACGTACTCCTTGGCCTTGCCGACGGCGGTGGGCACGTCGTCGCCGAACGCCAGGCGCGAGGCGATCGCGGACGCCAGCGTGCATCCGGTGCCGTGGGTGTGCCGGTTGTCGTGCCGGGGCGCGGTGAAGCGGTGCTCGCGCTCGCCGTCGAACAGCAGGTCGGCGGGCTCGCCCGGCAGGTGCCCGCCCTTGATCAGCGCCCACCGGGGGCCGAGCGCCAGGACCGCCTCGGCCGCCTCGCGCAAGCCCGCCTCGTCCACCACCTTGACGCCGGTGAGCTGCTCGACCTCCCACAGGTTGGGGGTGACCACGGTCGCGGTGGGCAGCAGCGCGTGGCGGACCGCGTCCACCGCCTCCTCGGCCAGCAGGGTGTCGCCGTGCTTGGAGACGCCGACCGGGTCGACCACGACCGGCGCGGTGACCCCGGCCAGCACCTCGGCGACGGTCTCGACCAGCGTGCCGGACGCCAGCATGCCGGTCTTGACCGCGTGCACGCCGATGTCGGACAGGACGGAGTCGAGCTGGGCGCGGACCGCCTCGGGGGGCAGTTCCCAGTAGCCCTGGACGCCGAGGGAGTTCTGCGCGGTGACCGCCGCGACGACGCTCATCCCGTGGACGCCGTGGGCGAGCATGGTCTTCAGGTCCGCCTGGATCCCGGCACCGCCGCCGGAGTCGGAGCCGGCGATGGTCAGCACGAGGGGCGGGGCCTGCGCGGGTCGCTGCGTCATGGCGGTCATGGCGCCACCTTAGGACGGAACGGGCCGGACCGGGGGAAGGGTCACACCCGCGCGCAGGGCTGGCTGTTCATCTTGCAGGAGGACGGGCCTCCCGCGACGCCGCGTGCGACGAAGGCGACCTTCACCGACTGGCCGGGCTGGAGGGCGGGTGCGCCGGTGCGGCTGCGGACCCAGCCGAGCTCGCCGGTGCGGACCACGGTGGCGCCGGTGGCGGACAGGATCGTGGCGTTGGGGATGCGGAACGCCATCGCCCACTTCGGCACCGGCCGCTGCCCGCGGTTGGCGATGGTCGCGGTGAACCGGAAGCCGGTGGACGAGCGGCTCACCATGTTGAAGTCGACGACCATGCCGTCGGTCCGCTTGGCGCCGCGGCTGGCCCGGTCGCCGGGGCCGCGCTGGGAGACCTGGCCCTCGCGGGCCTGGTTGGTCGGCTCCTTCGGGGCGCCGCCGGCGAAGTTGAGAGAGATCTGCTGGGTGCTCAGCGCGTACGACACCACTCCGACCGCGAGGACCAGCGCGACGATCGGCAGCAGCGGCATCGGGAGCGTGGACAGCAGCCGCATCGGGGAGCGGCCCGGCGAGTCCCGGGCGGAGCGGGCCGGGTCGGGAGGGCCCTGGTCGGGAGGGCCCATGAAGCCGGGGGGAGGTCCGGGGGGAGGTTCCGCCTCGTCCGGGGGGAACCCGTCCTCGCTTCGGTCAAGCCTGGTGTGTCGTCCCATCCCATCCCTCTTCGATCACAGGATGTATACCAAAACCGCACCAAGCATGCCTACCAGACCGGCAAAGGGATGCGCAGCGGGCCGGCCGCTCCGGCACCGGTTCCTCACCGCCGGGTCCCCTTTCAGTCGCGGAAGTGATCCCACCCCGTGCCCTGGTAGGCACGCCCGTCGACCAGCACGCCCGCACCCTCCGTGACCGTGCCGATGACCGTCCAGGACGGCGGCACCGCGGCCGCGGCCGGGACGGTGGCGGCGAAGCCGTGGTCCTCACCGCCGGTGAGGACGTGGCGAAGACCACCCGGGCCGAGCACCGCCGCCACGGGAACCCGGGCGGTGTCCACCTCTATGCGTACACCGCCTGCCTTGGCGATGTGGCCCAGATCCTGAAGAAGGCCGTCGCTGACGTCCAGGAGGGCGGTGGCGCCCATCGCCCGCGCCTCGGCCCCGGCGGCGTACGGGGGCCGCGGCCGCCGGTGCGCCTCGATCAGCTCGGCGGGCTCGGTGCGGCCGCTCTCGAGCAGTTCCAGGCCGGCCGCGGAGTGGCCGAGCCGTCCCCGCACCGCGACCAGGTCGCCGGGCCGGGCGCCCGCGCGGGTGAGCGGCGGCTCGCCGCCCAGGTCGCCGAGCGCGGTGACCGCCAGAGTGATCAGTGGGGCGGCCACCACGTCGCCGCCCGCCACGCTGGCACCGGTCAGCGCGCACTCCTCGCTCAGCCCCGCGTAGAGCTGCTCGGCCCATTCCACGGGCGTGGCGGGCGGCACGGCCAGCCCGACGAGCAGGACCGTGGGCCGCGCGCCCATGGCGACGACGTCGGCGAGGTTCTGCGCGGCGGCCTTGCAGCCGATCTCGTACGGGCCGGACCAGTCGCGGCGGAAGTGGCGCCCTTCGACGAGCAGGTCGGTGGTGGCCACCACCCGGCCGTCGGGCGCCCGCGCCACCGCCGCGTCGTCGCCCGGGCCCAGCTCCACCGCCGGGCCCTGCGGAAGGCGGTCGGTCAACCGGGTGATCAGCCCGAACTCGCCCAGTTCCCCGATGCTGCTCATCCGCCCCTGTCCTGGTCGCCGCCTGATTCGCCGGATCCGCCGCCGTGCCGGGCGGATCGCCCGCCGCGGCCGTGCGTCCGGCCCGCCCCCGGCGCCCGCCGGGATCCGTAACACGATACGGTGACCGTCCGACGGCTTTTTCTCCGCCCGGGGAGGACGTGATGGTGCAGGCCTACATCCTCATCCAGACCGAAGTGGGCAAGGCGGCCGAGGTGGCCGGCGAGATCGCCGGTATCCCGGGCGTCACCCTGGCGGAGGACGTGACGGGACCCTATGACGTGATCGTCCGAGCGGAGGCGCGCAATGTCGACGAGCTGGGCAAGCTCGTCGTGGCGCAGATCCAGGCGGTCGAAGGGATCACCCGCACGCTCACCTGCCCTATCGTCCACATCTGAGCATTTTCTCCCTGTGCGTTCCCGGTTGCTGCTTCCTGTCCTGGCCGTGCTCCTTCCCGGCGCCCTGCTGGCGGGGTGCGGCGACGGCGCGGTGCGGGTGCCGGTGCCGTCCCCGGACGCGGCGGGAACGCGGCTGTGCGCCGGGCTGCGGCTGCCGGAGCGGGTGCACGGGCAGCCGCGCCGCGACACCTCCCCCGAGTCGCCGCTCACCGCCGCGTGGGGGTCGCCGGCGATCGCGCTGCGCTGCGGGGTGCCGCGGCCTGCGGCGCTGCAACCCGCGTCCCAGCTTGTCACGGTGAACGGGGTCGACTGGTTCGGGCAGCCCGAGGGACGGCCGGTCACGTTCACGGCGGTGTCCCGGCAGGCGTATGTCGAAGTGACCGTCCCGGCCAAGTACAGCCCGCCCGGGGACGTGCTGATCGAGCTGGGCCAGGCGATCTCGGCCACGATCCCGAAGAAGCCCGAAGGGCAGATCTGATCGTTCCCCTCTGATCGTTCAGGCGGTGTCCAAGGGGAAGGGCAGGGCGGGCATCCAGGCCCGCCACGCGTTCTCCAGGCGGCCGTCGGCGATGACGGCGGCCAGGGCGCGGTCCAGTTCGGCCAGGAGTCCGGGACGGTCCTTGGCCACGGCCACGCCCCACCGGTTGCCCGTCGGGACGGTGAAGGCCACCTCGAAGTCGGGATCCTCGGCCAGCGGGACGAACACCACGTCGTCGTCCACCACCGCGTCCACCTCGCCGGCGCGGAGGGCGGCCAGCATGTCGCCGAAGACGTCGTCGGTCTCGCCGCCGAAGGCGACGGTGACCGCGCCGTCGAACGTCTCGGCCAGCGCCATGTTCGTGCTGCCCTCGATCGCCGCCACCCGCCGCCCGCGCAGGCCGTCCGGCCCGGTGACCCCGGCGCCGCGCCGCACCAGCACCGACTCGTTGAAGATCGCGTACGGGCGGGTGAAGTCGACCTGGCGGAGCCGGGACTCGGTGATGCCCTGGCCGCACCAGACCGCGTCGACCTCGTGCGCGTCCAGCGCCGGGACGAACCGGGCCCACGGCGTGAACACCCATTCCAGCGGGCGGCCCAGCACCTCGGCGACCAGCGCGGCCGCGTCGGGCTCGTAGCCGTGCCGGGCCGTCCCGTCCGGGCTGCGCGAGAACAGCGGCGGCGCCTCGGCGTCGATGCAGGCCAGGCGCAGCGGCGCGGCGTTCGTCACGGCAGGTGCTCGGTGTACATCTCGTACTCCCAGTCGGTGATGTGGCCGCAGAAGCGGGCCCATTCGTCCCGTTTGAGCGCCAGGTAGAGGTCGGCCATCTCGTCCGGGAAGGTCGAGCGGACGACCGCGTCCGCCTCGAAGGCGTCGAGCGCGTCGGTGAGCGTGAGCGGGAGGGGCTCGAATTTCGACGGGGCCGAGTCGTAGCTGCTGCCGGACTGCGGCGGGCCGGGGTCGATGGCGTGGTCGAGGCCGTCCTTGATCGCGGAGATCAGCGCGGCGTGCGAGAGGTAGGGGTTGACGCTCGCGTCGGGCAGCTTGCACTCCAGCCGCCCGTTGGCCGACAGCCGCACCGTGCACGTCTTGTTGTCCATGCCCCAGTTGATCTGGGACGGGGCGAACTGGCCCGCGTCCCAGTAGCGCTTGTAGGAGTTCACCGTGGGCCCCAGCAGCGCCATCATCCCGGCGGAGTGGCTCAGGATCCCGCCGACGGCGTGCTTGCCCATGTCCGTGAGGTGCATCTCCGTCACCTCCGGATCGGCCAGCACGTTCACGGCGTCGTCCCCTCGGCCGCGCCACAGGCTGAGGTTGTGGTGGCAGCCGTTGCCCATGACGCCCGCCTTCGGCTTGGGCATGAAGCTGGCGGTGACGCCCAGCTCCCGCGCCACCTGCCGGCAGATCTGCCGGTACGTGACGAGGCGGTCGGCGGTCGTGTCGGCGTCGTCGAACATCCAGTTCAGCTCCAGCTGCCCCGGGTCCTCGTAGTCGCCCTCGATCATGTCCAGGCCCAGCGCCTGCGCGTACCGGATCACCCGCTGGAAGACCGGGCGCATCACCTCCAGGCTGTCGACGTGGTACGACGGGCTCGACCCGGGCTTGACGTGCACCTCCAGGCCGGGGCCCGTCCAGGTCATCTCCGGTTCGCAGCCGCTGCGCAGCCGCAGCCCGGTCGCCTCGGCGAACGCCGCGTGCACGCGCCGCAGGTTGGAGCGCGCGTCGGTGGCCAGCGGCCGGCCGCCGACCCCGGGACGGTGGCCCGGCTCGTACACCCGGCAGAAGAACCGGCCGACGGTGGTGTCCCACGGCAGCACGACGAAGGTCTCGGGGTCGGGCATCGCGGTGAACTCGGCGGCCTCGGTGCCGCCGCCGAGCAGCGCGCCGAACCGGTCGACCTGGAGGTCGGACATCGCGGTGCGGTGCAGGTTGACGCCGCGTTCGAGGTTGCGGCGCAGGTGCCGGGCCGGGACGACCTTGCCCACGACCCGCCCGGTCAGCGACACGGTCTGGTAGTAGACGAACTCGACCCCGGCCTCCTCGACCCGCGCGGTCAGCTCGCGTATCGCGGCGTCGTCGGCGTTGCTTTCCTTGTGCTCGTCGAGAGCCGTCTTGGTGGGCATCGGGAAACCTTCCCTGAGGGGTTGTGGGGGTCAGGCCGGGGTGAGGGCACCGGTCACCAGCTCGCGGTAGCGGCGGTGCTCGGAGGCGGGTATGCCGACGAGCACGACCCCGACCATCTGCCGGTCGCGGTAGTAGGCCATCGCGACGCCGCCGGTCAGCGCCCGCGGATGGTCGAGGCCGCCGTCGAGCAGCTCGCAGCGGGTGCCGAGCCCGGGAGCGCCGTAGCCCTGCACGCGCACGCCGTACTGGTCGCTCCAGAACGACGGCAGCGGGGTGAACCGGCTGTCGTCCTGCGGCCGGACGCCGAGGTGCGAGGCCAGCGTCGCCGCCGCGCGCCTGGCCGTGTCGTTGGGGACGCACCAGTGCTCGACCCGCCGCGGGACGTCGTCGTAGCGCGGGTTGGGGAAGCGCGCGACGTCGCCCACGGCGACCACGCCGGGCAGCCCCTCCACCCTCAGCTGGTTGTCGCAGAGCGCGCCGTCGTGCAGGTCGAGCCCGTTGCCCTGCAGCCATTCGACGTTGGGACGGGATCCGATCGACTCGATCACCAGGTCGGCGGGGACGGTGGTCCCGTCGTCGAGGACGGCGGCGGCGACCCGCTCGCACGGCCCGTCCGACAGCAGCTCGGAGACGATCCGGCCGGTGATGAACCGGACGCCCCGGTCCTGGTGGAGCAGCCGGAGCACGCGTCCCAGCTCGGGGCCGAGGGCGCGTTCCATCGGTTCGTGGCACGGTTCGACGACGGTGACCTCGCAGCCGGCGAGCCGGGCGGTGGCGGCGACCTCGCAGCCGATGAACCCGCCCCCGACGACGACCACGGCGCGGCCGGGGACCAGCAGTTCGCGCAGCGCGAGCGCGTCGTCCAGGGTGCGCAGCACGTGCCGGCCGAACTCGGGCCCGGGGATGACCGCGCGCCGCGGCCGCAGCCCGCTGGCCACCACCAGCCCGTCGTAGGCGAGGTCGGTGCCGTCGGCCAGCGTCAGCGTGCGGGCGCCCAGCGCGGCCTGCGCGACCGGGGTGCCGAGCCGCCAGGTGACGTCCTCGACGCTCTTGCGGCGCCGGAACACCGTCGCGGCGTGCGCCTCGGCCACCCCGCCCCGCCCGATCCCGCCCGCGAGCAGTTCCTTCGACAGCGGCGGCCGGTTGTAGGGGAGGTGGTCCTCCGCCCCCACGACGGTGATCGCCCGGTCCCATCCGGCCGCCCGCAGCTGCTCGGCGGTGCGCAGCCCCGCCATCCCGGCCCCGACGACTACGACATGTCCGGCCATCTCAGCCTTCGATCAGGATCGCCTGGACGGGGCACACGTCGACGGCGTCCTCGACGTCGTCGCGCAGCGAATCACCCGGCGAGCCGTCGTACTCCAGCTTGCCGTCCTCGTTGATCTGGAAGACGTCAGGTGCGGCGATGGCGCACTGACCGTGGTCCTGGCATACGTCCAGGTCGACGGCGACCTTCATGCGGGGAGCTCCTTCTGGCGGGGCGGGGTGAACGCGATGGGCAGGGTGATCGGGCCGGTGTTGCCGCTGAGCGGCAGGGAGCGGACCTCGCCGCCGGGGCGCGGGTCGCGCATCCGGCGGGCCAGCAGCGGGAGCGCCTCGCTCATGTCGCAGCGGGCGACGAAGTGGCCGAGGCAGTGGTGGGCGCCGCCGCCGAACCCGAAGTGCGGGGGACGCTCGGCGGTGATGTCGAACGACTCGTCCGGGACGGCGCGCGGGTCGGTCCCCGCGGACTCGGTGAACAGGTGCACGGTGGTGCCGCCGGCGATGTCCAGGCCCTGGAAGGTGAAGTCCTCCAGGGCCTCCCGGGTCACCCAGGTCGTGGTCGGGTTGACCCGCATGACCTCCTCGACCGCGGCGCCGCCCAGTTCGGGACGCTCGCCGAGCAGCGCCCACTGGCCGGGATGCCGCATGAACGTCTGCATGGCCAGGCCGAGCTGGTTGCGGGTGGTGTCGAACCCACCGAAGATCAGCAGGATCATCGAGTCGCGCAGCTCGGCGCGGCTGAGCCGGTCCCGGTCGCGTTCGGCCTGGACGAGCCGGGTGACGAAGTCGTCGCGCGGTTCCCGCAGCCGGTCGTCGATCAGCTCGTCCACGTAGCCGTACAGGCTGTCCAGCGCGGCCTCGATCCTCGGCAGGTCGGCGGCGATGGTGACGCCCATGACCAGCCCGATCGCGGCGGAGTCGCGGGCGATGACCGGCCATTCCGGTTCGGGCAGCCCGAGCATGATCGCGATGACCCGGGCGGCGTACGGCTCGGCGAACTCGGTGACGAACTCGCACCGGTCCGGCTCGGCGAAGGAGTCGATCAGCTCTTCGGCCAGCGCCCGGAACCGCGGTACCAGCCCGCTGATCAGGCGGCGGGAGAACGCGGGGTTCATCAGGCGGCGCAGCCGGTGGTGGTCCTCGCCCTCCTTGTTGAGCACCCAGTTGGACCACCACTCGGCGAACGGGCCCGCGGTGATGCCGTGGTGCTCGGGCCACTTGACGCTGCCCTGGCGCAGTTTGGGGTGCTTGAGGAGCCGGCTGACCTCGTCGTACCGCAGGACGGCGATGCCGTAGTTGGTGCGGGCGTACCAGCCGTCCTCGCGGGCCCGGCGCACCTCGTCCGACTGGACGGAGAAGGCGGGGTCGGCGATGTTGAAGTAGGTCTCGCGCATGGCCTCCTCCTAGGGGGTCGCGAGGGAGTCGGCGGGAATCTTGCGGGGCGAGGCGGGGATCGCGTCACCGGCGGGCGCGTCGCCGCGGCCGTAGTGGCGGGTGACGGCCATGTACACCAGGCCCAGGACGATCACGACCGTGCCGGAGAGCGGGACGATGTAGTCGTCGTACCAGGGCGCCTCCGGCGTCCGCGGCCAGGACATGTTGACGATCGCGGCGACGCCGTACACCAGCGCGGCGACGTTGACCGCCGCGCCCCAGCGGCCCAGGGTGAACGGGCCCGCGGGCTTCCAGCCGCGCAGCCGGGCCCGCAGCGCGGCCAGCACGATCATCTGGAAGGCCAGGTAGATGCCCAGCGACGCGAACGAGATGATCTTGGTGAGCGCGTCCGCGGAGACCTTGGAGCCGATCACCAGCAGCGCGGGCAGCACGGCGGCCAGCAGCAGCGCGTACGGCGGGACGTGCCGCGCGGCCGAGAACCGGGCCAGCACCCGACTGCCGACGATCATGTCGTCCCGGGCGTAGGCGTAGGTCAGCCGGCTGGCCGCGGCCTGCAGGCTCATCGCGCACGACACGAACGAGATCAGCACGATGCCGAGGATCACCTTGACCGCGCCGGAGCCGAACGCCGCGGTCAGCGCGGTGGTCACCGGGTCGGTGTCGCGCTCGGAGATGACCGCGCCGAAGTCGGCGACCGACAGCACCAGGGCGAGGGTGACGAAGGTGGCGGCGGCCCCGCCGACGTAGATCGTCATCCGCATGGCGCGCGGGATCCGGCGGGCCGGGTCGCGGACCTCCTCGGCCACGTCGCCGCACGCCTCGAAGCCGAAGAACTGGAAGATGCCGATCAGCGAGGCGGCCAGGAACGCCGCCGCGTACGAGCCGCCCGCGCCGGTGCCCTGACCGTCGAAGAAGACCCCGAGGCCGTGGTGCCGCTCGGTCGCCAGCAGCCAGACCCCGACGGCGAGCGCGCCCAGCAGCTCGGCGGCGAAGCCGATGATCGCGGCCAGTGCCAGCCAGCGGGTGCCGGACAGGTTGATCACGGTGGCGACCGCCAGCACGACCAGCGCGCACACGATCGTGGTGGTGACGGTCGGCCGGTACCCGAGCAGCGCGGCCGCGTACGGCCCGGCGCTGTAGGTGACGCTGGCGATCGTGGTCAGCAGCGCGAACAGGTAGATCCAGCCGCTCATCCAGGCCCACCGGCGGCCCCACAGCCGCCGCGCCCACGGGTAGATGCCGCCGCTGACCGGGTACTGCGAGACGATCTCGCCGAACACCAGCGCGACCAGCAGCTGGCCGATCCCGGCGATGACGAACGCCCAGATCATCGGCGGGCCCGCGGTGGCCAGCGAGAAGGCGAACAGCGCGTACACGCCGACGACCGGGGAAAGGTAGGTGAAGCCGAGCGAGAAGTTGGCCCACAGGCTCATGTCGCGCTTGAAGTGCGACTCGTACCCGAGGGCGGCCAGCCGCGCGTCGTCGGCGGCGGCTTCGCTTGTGGTGGACACCAGGGTCCTCCCTTATCGGCGGCGGGTTGCGCGTGCCGACAGGGAGGGCGGAACCCCGACGGCCACGCGGCGGACGGTCGATGTAGGCCGGACGGCCCGGTGGCCCGGAATCCGGCCTGCGAAACTGACGGTCGGCGATGCCACTGCTGAGAGCCCCGGGTACCCTCAGGCCGAAAAGATATGGCGCCAGATATTTTATGGCAAGGGGCCCGGCGAGATCGCTTCGCCCGAGCACGTGGAGGGAGAACGATGCCCGCACCGGACGCGTCCGCGACCGCCCGGCTCGCCGTCTTCGCGCCCCTGGAGAACCTCGGCCGGGCGGAGACGATCAGCCGCCGGCTGGCCGACGCCATCTCGCTGGGCCTGCTGGCCGACGGCGAGCAGCTGCCCAGCGAGCCGGAGCTGGCCGCCATGCTGGGCGTCGCGACGGTGACGGTCCGGGAGGCGCTCAGCGAACTGCGCGAGCAGGGCCTCATCGTCACCCGGCGCGGCCGCGGCGGCGGCAGCTTCGTGCGCACCCCCGAGCAGGAGCAGACCGCCGGGCATCTGCGCCGCCGGCTGCGCGACCTCACCGTCGCCGACCTGCGCGACCTCGGCGACCACTACTCCGCGCTGGCCGCCGGCGCCGCGCTGCTGGCCGCCGACCGCGCCTCCCCCGACGACCTGGACCGGCTCGGCGAGGCCGCCGCGGCGTTCGCGGACGCCGCCGGCATCGAACGCCGGCACCACACCGACGGCCGCTTCCACGTCGAGGTGGCCGCGGCCGCCCAGTCCGCCCGGCTCACCCGCGAGGAGATCCGGATGCAGACCGAGATCGGCCCGCTGCTGTGGCTGCCCGGCGCCGACGCGCACACCCAGCAGCAACTGGACCGGCAGCACCGCGAGATCGTCGCCGCCATCGCCGCCGAGGACGGCGAACGCGCCGCCCGGCTCGCCCGCCGCCACGTCGACGAGGCCATCGAACGGTTGGTGGAACTTCACCTGGGGCTTGTGGCCCCGGTGGATACCGAGCAGTAGGGGATCGCAGGACGCGAAATATAGGAACATGTACCCCGTGCACGAAACCGACGCCCCCGCACACACCGTCGGCCGGGTCTTCGACGCCGTGCTGCGCTCCATCGAGGGGCTCAGCGCGCGGGTGACCGACCTCATCCGCGCGGCGGCCGCCCGGGAAGCCCGTCCCGCGCTCGCGGAACTGGCCCCGCTCCGCCTGGAGATCCTCGGGATCCTGCGCGGGCACGCCCCGCTGGTCACCGGCACCGGCTTCGTCGCCGCACCCGACGTCCTGGCGGACGCACCGCTGTGGCTGGAGTGGTGGGAGTCCGGCGACGCCCCCGAGCGCCTGGTCGTCGACCTCGACCCGGCCAGCCGCGGTTTCTACGACTACACCGAGCGGCCATGGTTCACCGTCCCGCGGCGCACCCGCGGCCCCAACGTGCACGGCCCGTACGTCGACCACCACGGCACCGACCAGTACACCCTGACGATGTCCACGCCCGTCCTGGACGGCGAGGAGTTCCTGGGGATCACCGGGGCGGACCTGTACCTGCGGCGGGTGGAGAAGGCCGTCCTGCCCCTGCTCCCGCGCGGCGCGATCCTGCTGAACGCCCAGGGCAGGGTCGTGATCTCCCGCTCCGCCCGGCACGTGACGGGCGCGCTGCTGCGCCGCCTCGACGTGGACGCGGCCGACCGCGCCCCCGTCGAGGCTCCCGGCGGCACCCTGACCCGCTGCGGCGAACTGCGCCTCTACCTGCTGACGCCCTGACCGAACTCGAACCAGGTGTGCAGCCGCCCGCACTCGGTGAAGTACCCGGCGCGGTCGGCCAGCGTCTCGATCAGCATCACGCCGTAGCCGCTGTCGCGCAGCTCGGCACCGTCCCGCCGGGTCGGCACGGTCGGCCCGCCCTCGTCCACCACCTCGCAGCGCAGCACCCCGCCGGCGGCGAACAGCGTCAGCGTGAACTTGCCCCCGAACCGGGATTCGGAGTGGACGACGCTGTTGGTGCACGCCTCGGAGATCAGCAGCTCGGCCGTGTCGGCCCGCTCCCCGTCCCCCAGCACCCCGGAGGCGAACTCCCTGGCCTCCGCGACGCTCTCCGGCACGGCGGCGAGCGTGATGGAGCCGATCACCATCCACCCGCTCACGCGGCCGGCCACCCCCAGGTCGTCTTCCAGGTCCACCCGAGCCATCTCCTCATCCACGGCGGCGCTCGCCCTCCTCGCCCGTTCCCGTCTCCGAACGAGTTGTCCTGGTGTAACAATGACCTCACTGTGAGTGACATGGAAGATTCAAACGGAAACTTGAACCCCCCGGGAGCAACCGATGACCGCCGCGGACACCCTCGACCCGGACGAATCCCTGTGGCACGCCCTCGCCTTCCACCTGCGTTACGAACGCCAGAGGCGCGGCCTCTCCCAGGCCGCCACCGGCGAGATCATGGGCGTCAACAAACACGCGGTTTCGAACATGGAGGCCGGCCGCAACAAGATGACCCACATCCAGGCCGTCCGCCTGGACCGCGCCTGGGACACCGGCGGCCTCTTCGCCCGCCTCCGCCGCTTCGCCAAGCTCATCTACGACCCCGACTGGAGAAGGCGCCTCGATCGCTACCAGCGGGAAGCGGATCAACTCAAGATCTTCTACAACCACCTCATCCCCCTCCCGTTCCAGACGGAGGACTACGGGAGGGGTCTGCTCGGCGCCGGATATGCCGCCGGACTGGTCGATGATCTCGAGGCCGCCGTCGTCAGCCGGATGGACCTGCAAAAGGCCATCCTCCAGCGCCGCCCCAAGCCGGCCCTGATCTGGGCCGTCCTCGACGAGGCCGCTCTGCGCCCCATGGGGCCGCCAGAGGTCATGCAGGCCGCGTACGAACACCTGGTGGAGCTCAGCCTGCTCCCGGACGTATCTCTTCGCGTGCTCCCGATGGACGCCGCACCGCACATCGGCGTGGACGGTTCCTTCTGGTACTTCGATCTGCCAGGTCATCACGTGGCGGCGTTCGCCGGGACAACCCTGAACATCGGGAGCATCATCGACGACAAGCACGAAGCGACGAACGTGGCCATCCGATTCGATCGGATCGCCGCCCGCACCCTGAACGAGGACCAGACTCGCGATCTCCTGACAAGGATGGCCAAAAGCTCATGACGACATGGCGCAAGAGCAGCCACAGCGGCGGCGGCGGCGGAGCCACCGACTGTGTGGAGATGGCACGGCTGGCGGACGGCATCGGCGTCCGCGACAGCAAGAACCCCGCCGGCCCCGTCCTCACCATGGACCGTCGCGTCCTGGACAACCTGCTCGACATCATCAAGTCCCTCCCCACGGGCTGAGTTGGTCGGGGCCGTCCTTGTGATCGGGCGGCGTGGTCTCTGAACTCGCCCTTGTGAGAGTGGACGTGTCGGCGTGCCGAATGAATGCCCCTGTTCGCCCGTTTTCTGGATACGGGCAAATGGGGGCTTTCTGGTGTTATGCACGGGCGCTTGCGGGGCCTCCCATGAAATGGACGGCAAATCTGACCTGGCGTTCATCAGGTAAATGTCCGTGGGTGATCGTGCGAGCAGCGATCAATGTTAAGCAATATTCAGATCAAGCCTGGCAATTTGGCCACCCGTGCATGCATGAACCCCCGCCCTGCGTGCTATTCATAGCCATGCACTGCTTCACGTAGGTGCGAAGAGAACTCTCCGCGGATGAGCTTAGGAGGCTCATATGATGAAGCGACTGGCTGCAGCCGGTGTCGTGACCGCCGCCCTGGGCGGCGTCCTGATGGCGGCCACGCCCGCCATGGCGAACGACGATGACTTCGAGATCAACCAGGAGAAGGTGCTGGAGCTCAACCTGCTCTGCAACATCCCGATCCTGGCCATCCAGAAGGGCGCCGAGTGCGGCGGTTCCAACGCGGTCATCCGGGACGACGACGAGGCGAACGACATCAAGATCCACGGTGGCGGTCACCGCTGACCTGGAGCGCTTGACCGAAAGGCAAGGAGCCGACCGGCTCCTTGCCTTTCACTTTGGCCCGAAGAAGAACGGCACGAAAAAGGTTGTTGATCAAGCACAGGTAGTGCGCGGCAATGATCTGGTCAAGGTCACGATTTTGACCGCTCCGGCGTGCATGAAATGCGGGACGGCGTGTTATTACTAACCGTGCACTACATCAACGTAGGCGCACCCGAAGCACTCTCCACAGAGGCTAGGAGACTCGAATGATGAAGCGACTGGCCGCGGCCGGTGTCGTGACCGCCGCCCTTGGCGGCGTCCTGATGGCGGCGTCGCCCGCTCTGGCGAACGACGACGACTTCGAGATCAACCAGGAGAAGGTGCTGGAGCTCAACGTGCTCTGCAACATCCCGATCCTGGCGGTCCAGAAGGACGGCGCCGAGTGCGGCGGCTCCCAGGCCGTGATCCGCGACAACGACGAGGCCAACGACATCGAGATCAAGACCGAGAACAAGCACCACCACAACCACAAGGGCAAGCGCTGACCCTCGGGTCGGCGCTGAGAGGCAGGAGGCCGTCGGCCTCCTGCCTCTCCCCCTTTCAGGCGTCGCGGCGGCGCAGCACCGCATACCCGGCGACGACCGCGGCGGCCGCCCAGGCCGCGACGATCAGCAGGCCGAGGACGGGCTCGTACGCCTCGGACTCGCCGCGCATGAACGCCGCCCCGGCGATGCCGGGCAGGTAGTCCGCGATCCGTTCGACCGCGGTGATGTCGCTGGCCTGCAGCAGCGCGGGCACCAACATGACGATCAGGAAGATCGCGATCAGGGTGCCGGCGGCGCTGCGCAGCAGAGTGCCGAGCCCGAGCGCGAACACGCTCATCAGCGACAGGTAGCAGCCGATGGCGAGGACGTCGCCGAACCAGCCGGACGCCTCGAAGCCCGCCCAGCGGCCCAGCATCGGGGTGGCGACGGCCGAGCCGAGCACAGCCAGCAGGACTCCGGCCGCTCCCCCGATGACGGCCGCGACCGCCGTCT
Source organism: Actinomadura vinacea (assembly GCF_039532545.1). Classification (NCBI taxonomy): domain Bacteria; kingdom Bacillati; phylum Actinomycetota; class Actinomycetes; order Streptosporangiales; family Thermomonosporaceae; genus Actinomadura; species Actinomadura vinacea. The sequence continues at coordinate 106,646 of NZ_BAAARW010000046.1, forward strand.
TGGCCAGCAGCAGGACGCCGCGCCGCGGCACCCACTGGAGGGCGGTGCGGATGGCGCCGCCGGAGTACTCCGCGGTGATCAGCAGCATGGCCAGCCCGATCAGCGCGAACTGGACGACGTCGACGGCCGCCACGGCGATCTCCCCGACCGCGACGACGCCCTTGTCGTCGGACGGGTCGTCGTTGCCGTTGGCGTTGGTGGCGAAGATGGAGAACTGGACGGCTCCCAGCCCCATCAGCCCCGCGCCCGCGAGCAGGCTCCACCAGGTGCTGCGCACCGTCCACGCCTTGGTCCACTCGGCGGCGACGGCGCCGCGCAGGCCACCGCCCCTACTTGCGACGGCGGTCATCGGACGGCCTCCGGGTGCGGCGCGGCGTACTCGACGCTGTCGGCGGTCAGCTCCATGTAGGCCTGTTCGAGGGTGGTGTCCTGCGGGCTGAGCTCGTGCAGCGGGACGCCGAGGCGATGCGCCAGCTCACCGACGGCCTCCGCCCGTGCCCCCGTGACCAGCAGTTCGCCGGGCGCGGTCGGCTCGGCGGTCGCGCCCTCCGCGGCGAGGTGGGCGGCCAGGTCCCGCAGGTGCGGGCCGCGGACCTTCACCCGGTGCGTGGAGCCGCCCGCGAGGATGTCGGCGATCGGCGCGTCGGCGAGCAGCCTGCCCTTGCCGATCACCACCAGGCGGTCGGCGGTCAGCTCCATCTCGCTCATCAGATGGCTGGAGACGAAAACCGTGCGGCCCTCGGCGGCCAGCGACCGCATCAGCTCCCGCACCCAGCGGACGCCGTCGGGGTCCAGCCCGTTCACCGGCTCGTCGAACATCAGCACGCCGGGGTCGCCGAGCAGCGCACCGGCGATGCCGAGCCGCTGGCCCATGCCGAGCGAGTAGACGCCCGCACGCTTGCGCGCCGCGTCGCTGAGCCCGACGGTCGCCAGCACCTCCTCGACCCGGGCGGCGGGGATGCCGTTGCTGCGCGCCATCGCGAGCAGGTGGGCGCGGCCGCTCCGGCCGGGGTGCAGCGCCTTGGCGTCCAGCAGCGCGCCGATCTCGCGCAGCGGGTGCCGGAACTCCTCGTACCGGCGGCCCTTGACCAGCGCGGTGCCCGCGGTGGGACGGTCCAGGCCGAGGATCATGCGCATGGTGGTCGACTTGCCCGCGCCGTTCGGCCCGAGGAACCCGGTCACCAGCCCGGGTTCGATGGTCAGGGTCAGCCCGTGCACGACGGTCGTGCCGCCGTACCGCTTGGTCAACCCGGAAAGATTGATCATGAAGTGTCCCCGTTCGTCGTCTCCCGGAAAGGTAGGGAGGGACGGGCGGCGGGGGCAGTGCGCGATCGTCGTCGATCCACCCTGACTTTCGTCATGAAAAGATCAGCGGATGCCGATCGATCCGCACCTGCTCGCCGTGTTCACGGCGACCACCATCGTCGCCCTGATCACTCCGGGGCCCGACATGCTGTTCGTGCTCGGGTGCGGCGTGCGGGGCGGCGCCCGCGCCGGGCTGCTCGCCACGGTCGGCGTGATCACGGGTGACGCGTTGTACGTCGTCGCGGCCGGCGCCGGGCTCGCCGTGCTGCTGACGGCGTTCCCGGTCGTGTTCACGGTGATACGGATCGCCGGCGCGGTGTACCTGATCTATCTGGGCGTCCAGATGATCCGCCACCGCAAGAACGGCCAGGCCGACGATCCGGCCGCCGGCGGGATGTCGGGTCGGCGCGCCTTCCTCAACGGCGTGGTGTCCTCCATGGCCAACCCGCAGACGTTCACGTTCATGGTCGCCTTCCTGCCCCAGTTCATCGATCCCATGGCGGGGCCCGTCTGGCTGCAGTTCGCCGTCCTCGGCGGCGTCCTGATCGCCCTGGAATTCCTGGCCGACGGAACGGTCGGCGTCCTGGCCGGGCGGATCGGCGGCTGGCTGCGCGGCCGCCAAGCGGTGCGCCGCCGGATCGACGCCGCGACCGGAAGCCTGTTCATCGGCATGGGCGTCACCCTCGCGGCCGAACGCTGACCAGGCTCTCGTCAGAGGGTTTCGATGGTGGGGCGGTGGGTCGCGCGGGTGTGGCCTCGGGCGTCGAAGAGGAGCGAGGCGTGCTCGGCGAGCGTTTCTGGGGCGTACTCCTGATGTCCCGCCAGGACGATGGCCAGGTCGGCTGTCTGTAGTGCGGCGGGCAGGTCGTCGCCGGCGTTGGGGACCGGCTGGTCATCGACGTGCCAGGTGGTGACGTGGGGGTCGTGGTAGGTGAGGTGGGCGCCGAGCCGGGTGAGGCGGCGGGCGATGGGGCGTGCGGGGGATTCGCGTTGGTCGGCGATGTCGGCTTTGTAGGTGACGCCGAGCAGGAGGACGTTGGCGTCTTTGAGTGCGCGTCCTTGCTGGTTGAGGAGTTGTTGGGCGCGCTCCA
>NZ_BAAARW010000047.1:0-5274 GCF_039532545.1 Actinomadura vinacea
GACCAGGGCGGCGATCGGGATCGATGGCACGCGAACGCGGTCCCTGTCTTGATCGACTGGCTTAGACACCCAAGATCATCGGGGATCGCGTTCGTCGTTCTCAACCAGGCCACCCGCCCCGCCGTGCCCCCCGCAGGCCTACCGGCTCATCTCAAGATCTGAGAACGCATTCGCCCTGCCCACACCGACCCAGACAAGGCCGCCAACGCCGACGCCCACTGGGCCTTCCATGTCTTCCAGGTCCACGACCGGCTACGCCGTCCCGAGCAAGAGAACGACTTCTGAAACAGGCCCTAATCCTGGCCTCAGGTTGATCGGGGACAATGAGCGGCAAAAGCATCGACTGGAAGGGGGCGGGCCGGCGTGCGGATCATGATCGCGGATGATGACGCGGCCATCCGTGAGTCGCTGGAGCGGGTGCTCCAGGTCGAGGGTTACGACACCAGCACCGTCGCCAACGGTCTCGCCGTGCTCGACGGGGTCGGTGGGGCCGGCGGTGACACGCTGGATCTGCTGATCCTCGACGTGATGATGCCCCGCGTCGGCGGGTTGGAGACCTGCCGGCGGTTGCGGGCCGCGGGTCGGGATCTGCCGGTGCTGATGCTGACCGCCCGTGACCAGGTCTCCGACCGGGTCGCGGGGCTGGACGCGGGCGCCGACGACTACCTGCCCAAGCCGTTCGCCACCGAGGAGTTGCTGGCCCGGGTGCGGGCCCTGCTGCGCCGGCGCACGCCGCCCGACGGGGAGTCGCAGATCCTGTCGTTCGCCGACGTCCGGCTCGATCCCGACAGGTTCGAGGCGTGGCGGGGCGGGCGGCCGCTGCACCTGACCCGGACCGAGTTCTCCCTCCTGCAGGTCCTCCTGCGCAACGCGACCCGGGTCTTGACCCGCGACGCGCTGTTCGAGGCGATCTGGGGCTTCGACATGAGCGCCACCGCCAACAACCTCCAGGTATACGTGAGCTACCTGCGCCGCAAGATGGAGGCCGAGGGTGAGCCGCGATTGATCTACACGCTGCGCGGCCTGGGATACACGTTGCGGGAGACTCCTCCGTGAGCAGGCCCGCCGGCCGGGAACCGCGCCGGCTGACCCGATGGTGGCGCCGGCGGTCCCTGCGGACCAGGCTGACGGTGATCGCGGCGACGGCCATCGCGGTCAGCGTGTTCGTGGCCTTCCAGGTGGGCATCGAGCTACTGAACTGGGAGCTGCAGGACACCGCCGAGAATCAGCTACGCGCCGATTCCCGCGTCCTGGCGACGAACGCGGAGCGCGCCGGTCTGGCGCAGGTCCAGCTACCGCCGTATCCCGGATCCGGGCGGCTGGTGCGGGTCATCCTGCCCGACGGCTCGACCCGGACGCCGGTCGGCCAACCCGCGCTGCCCCCGGTCAGCGAGCACGCCGGGCGCGTGGCGCAGGGCGCGTCGGCCGACCTGATGGAGTCGAACGACAGCGACGGCTACTTCATCTACACGCTGCGGGCGGGCGACGGCGCGGTCCAGGTGGCCCGCGCCGTCGCCGACGACAGCCCGATCACCCGGTTCGGGTCGGGCATGCTGCTGATCGGGCTGCTCTGCGTGGTCGGCGGCGCCCTTGTCGGGCGGACCGTGGCGCGGACCGGGCTGGCGCCGATCGACCGGCTGACCGCCGCCGCGGTACGTGTCGCGCACACCCAGGATCTCGACGCCGACATCCCGGATGAGGGCGGTGGGGAGATCCGGCGGCTGATCCAGTCGATCAACGACATGCTCGCCGCGCTCCGGGACTCCCGGCAGGCCCAGCGGCTGCTCGCCGAGGACGCCGCCCACGAGCTCAAGACCCCGCTCACCAGCCTGCGCCTCAACGTCGAGCTGCTGATCCGGCTCGATCGGCGCGGCACCCTGGACAGCGCACTGCCGGCGGAGAGCCGGACCCGGCTGCTCAACGATCTCGGCGCCCAGGTGGCCGAGTTGAGCACCCTTGCCGCCGAGCTGACCGACCTGGCGCGCGGTGACGTCAGCGACGAGAGCACCGAGCTGCTCGACCTCGCCGACGTGGTGGTGACTGCCGCGACCCGGGCGCGTTCCCGCGTGCCCGACATCGAGGTCGCGCTCGACGTGACCTCCGTGTGGGTGAGCGGGCGTCCCGCTGCGCTCCAGCGGGCGGTGCTCAACCTCATCGACAACGCCGGCAAGTGGTCCCCCGCGGACCAGCCGGTCCAGGTCCGGCTCCGTGCCGAGGGCGCGTCGGCGGTGCTCGAGGTCGACGACGCCGGGCCGGGCATCGACGCCGCCGACGTACCGCGGGTCTTCGACCGGTTCTACCGTGCCGACAGCGCCCGGGCGTTGCCGGGATCCGGTCTGGGGCTGTCGATCGTGCAGCGGGTCGTCGACGCCCACGGCGGCCGGGCCACCGTCGCCCGCTCCGCACGCGGGGGCGCGCTGCTTCGGGTCGACCTTCCGGCCGCGGCCCCGCCCGCCCCGATCGCGCGGCTCACCGCCGGGGAGGACACCGCGGTGCACTGACCCGCCCCGGCGGCGCGGCGCAGGACAAGGGACGGCGGCCCTCGGGCATGGCCCCGCGCGGCTCACCGTCGGGGCAGGACACCGCGATGCGCCGACCCCAGCCCCGGCCGCACGGCGCAGGACCAAAGGGGCGGCGGCCGTCGGGCAATGGCCCGCGCGGCCCACCACCGGGCAGGACACCGCGATGCGCCGACCCCAGCCCCACCGCGTGGCACAGGACCAAAGGGCGGCGACCGTCGGGCCCATGAAAAGATCCGGGACGGGCCTGGGTCCCCGTCCCGGATCTCGTCCGTGCCGCCGCGCTTACCGTTGCAGCGCGGGCTCCTCGCCGTCGGCGAGCGACTGTTGACCGTCCGGCAGCTCCGCCGCTGGACGGGACAGCCGGCTCGGCCACCAGATCCGCCGGCCGATCAGCAAGGTGAGGGCGGGCACCAGGACCGACCGCACCAGCAGGGCGTCGAGCAGCACGCCGAAGGCGACCAGGAACCCGACCTCGATCAGCATCACCAGCGGAAGTGTGGCGAGGACCGCGAACGTGGCCGCCAGGACCAGGCCTGCCGAGGTGATGACGCCACCGGTGGCCGAGAGGGCTTTGAGCATGCCCTCTCTGGTGCCGAGACGCACGGTCTCCTCCCGGGCCCGGCTGGCCAGGAAGATGTTGTAGTCGACGCCGAGCGCCACCAGGAACAGGAATGCCAGCAGCGGCACCGAATAGTCGATACCCTTGAACCCGAGGATCGTGTCGAAGACGAATACGCTGCCGCCGAAGGCTGCGGCGAATGAGACGATCACGGTGGCCATCAGGACCAGCGGGGCCACGATCGCGCGCAGCAGCAGCCCGAGGACGATCAGGACGACGGCGAGCACCAGCGGGATCACCAGCTTCTCGTCGCGCTTGGTGGTCACCTCGGTGTCGAGGTTCTCCGCACTCGGCCCGCCGACGATCGCCTCCGCCCCGCTCACCGCGTGCACGGCGGTGCGCACCCGCTTGATCGTGTCGTACTCTGCGACGGTGTCCGGCGCGTCCTTCGGGAACACGGAGATGTTGGCCCAGTCACCGCTGGTCTGCTCCGGGATGGCCAGGGCCACACCGCGGATGTCCTTGACGATGTCGAGCACCCGCTCCTGGTGCGCCGGCCGCGTGAAGATCGTCATCGGCTGGCCGCCGAGCTCTGGGAAGTGCTGGCGGAGAACGGTGAAGCCGGTGACCGACTCCGGCGCGGACAGGAACTGGTCCTGCTCCCGCAGGGCGCCGGTATTGCCCGCCAGCCCGATGGCGAGCACGCCGAGGACTCCGAGCGAGCCGAGCGTCGCCACCCACCGGCGGCGGCTGATGGCGGTGCCAAGCCGTCCCCACAGCCCCGGCTTCTCCTCCACGGCCGTGCTGAACCGCGGGATGGCCGGCCAGAAGATCCGCCTGCCGAGCACCACGAGCACCGCCGGGAACAGCGTCAGCATGGCCACCAGCGCGCACAGGATGCCGGCCGCACCGATCGGGCCCAACCCGCTGGTGCTGTTCAGGTCCGCGACGAGCAGGCAGAGCAGGCCGGCGACCACGGTGGCCGCGGACGCCACGATGGCCGGCGCCGCGCCGCGTAGCGCGTGGACCATCGCGACCCGGACGTTCTCATGGTGGTGCAGTGTCTCCCGATATCGAGCGATGAGCAACAGCGCGTAGTCCGTGCCGACGCCGAATACCAGGATCGTCAGCAGCGCCGAGTTCTGGTCGTTGACCACGATGCCGAAGCCCTGGACGAGCAGGTAGACGGTCCCCATCGCGGTCAGTGCGGCCGCGCCAACGGCCACCAGCGGGATGATCCACAACACCGGGCTGCGGTAGGTGAGGATGAGCAGGAGCGTGACGACGACGATGGTGGTGAGGAGGACCTGCACGTCGATGCCGTCGAAGACGGCATCCATGTCGCCGTCGATCGCGGCCGGGCCGGTCACGTCGAGTTCCAGGCCGGAGGGGCGGTCCTTCGCGGCGTCACGCAACGGGCCGACGATGGCCTCCGGTCCGCCGTAGGTCGTGCTCACCTCGAGGGTGAACATCATCGCCTTGCCGTTGGTGGAGGGGCTCGTCGGTGAGCCCTCGTCGTCCTCGCCGGCCGCCGCCGTCGCCTTCGGCGGGTACCGCTTGGCAAGGGTGTTGTAGTGGCGCTCGACCGTCGCGCGGTCGGCGTCGGTCATGCCGCCGGCGCGGTGGTACACGAAGACGAACGTGTTGTTGTCACCGCCGGGGAGACTGTCGTCCAGCACCGCCACCTTGGTGGACTCGGCACTGGCCGGCAGGGTGTCTACGGCGCTGTCGGTGGTGACCGAGCTCAACTTTCCGCTCAGCGGCACCATGCCCGCCGCCAGCACCAGCCACAAGCCAATCACTAACCACGGCACCCACCGACCGGCCAACCGACCGGCCGGCGCTTCCCCGGACGGCGCTGCGTTGACTGCCATCACTAGCCTCCTACATACGGGTTACATCGCTTATCTGGACGCCTACTTCATACCGAGCGAACCTGAGACGACTGTTAATACGGTGCTCAGGCCGGTTGGCCGAACCATGTGCCCAGCGCACGCACCAGCGTGGTGGCGTCGAGGTCCTGCCCGGTAGGCAAGGCCCAGGCGACACAGCCGTCGGGCCGGATGAGTGCACCGCACTCGAACCTGGCGTGTGCCGCGCAGATGCTTGGACATCACAGCACCAGGACTTAAGCCAGTCGATCAAGACAGGGACCGCGTTCGCGTGCCATCGATCCCGATCGCCGCCCTGGTC
>NZ_BAAARW010000048.1:0-206809 GCF_039532545.1 Actinomadura vinacea
CGTCCCGGCGGCGGTGGCCGTCCGGGCGGCGGCGGTCGTCCCGGTGGCGGCGGCGGCTTCGGCGGCCCGCGTCCCGGTGGCGGCGGCGGAGGCGGCCGTCCCGGCGGCTTCGGCGGTCCCCGCCCAGGTGGCGGCGGCCGTGGCCGCGGCGGCACGCAGGGCGCGTTCGGACGTCCCGGAGGCCGTCCGGCCCGCGGGCGCAAGTCCAAGAAGCAGCGGCGCCAAGAGTTCGACAACATGCAGGCGCCGGCGATCGGCGGCGTCCAGGCTCCGCGCGGCAACGGCAAGACCATCCGGCTGCCGCAGGGCGCCACGCTGACCGACTTCGCCGAGAAGATCGGGGCGAACCCGGCCGCGCTGGTCGCGATCATGATGCACCTGCAGAAGATGGTCACCGCCACCCAGTCGGTGCGGGAGGAGGACCTCCAGGAGCTCGGGCTGGAGCTGGACTTCGACGTCCAGGTCGTCAGCCCGGAGGACGAGGACCGCGAGCTGCTCGAGTCGTTCGACATCGAGTACGGCGAGGACGACGGCGGCGAGGACCACCTCCAGTCGCGTCCGCCGGTGGTGACCGTCATGGGTCACGTCGACCACGGTAAGACCAAGCTGCTGGACGCCATCCGGAACGCCGACGTCCAGGCCGGCGAGGCGGGCGGCATCACTCAGCACATCGGCGCCTACCAGGTGCAGACCGAGGTCGACGGCGACGAGCGCAAGATCACCTTCATCGACACCCCGGGCCACGCGGCGTTCACCGCCATGCGTGCCCGCGGCGCCGACACCACCGACCTGGTGGTGCTGGTGGTCGCCGCCGACGACGGCGTCAAGCCGCAGACCACCGAGGCGATCGACCACGCCACGGCGGCCGGGGTGCCGATCGTGGTCGCGGTCAACAAGATCGATGTGGAGGGCGCGGATCCGCAGCGGGTGCGGGCCCAGCTCACCGAGTACGGCCTGATCGCCGAGGAGTTCGGCGGCCAGACCCAGTTCGTCGACGTCTCCGCCCGCCATGGCACCAACATCGACGGGCTGCTCGAGGCGATCGTGCTGACCGCCGACGCCGAGCTGGAGCTCAAGGCCAACCCGGACATGCCCGCCCAGGGCTCGGCCATCGAGGCCAACCTCGACAAGGGCCGCGGCGCCGTGGCGACCGTGCTGGTGCAGCGCGGCACGCTGCGGGTCGGCGACTCGATCGTTTGCGGCGTGGCGCACGGCCGCGTCCGGGCGATGCTCGACGAGAACGGCAACAACGTCGAGGAGGCGCTGCCGTCGCGTCCGGTGCTGGTGCTCGGCCTGACCTCCGTGCCCGGCGCGGGTGACAACTTCCTGGTCGTCGAGGACGACCGGATCGCCCGGCAGATCGCCGACAAGCGGGTCGCCCGCAAGCGCAACGCCGAACTCCTCAAGAGCCGCAAGAGCAGCACTCTTGAAGAGATGTTCAAGGATCTGGAGAAGGGCGAGCGGGAGGAGCTGCTGCTCATCCTCAAGGGCGACGTGTCCGGTTCGGTGGAGGCGCTGGAGGACTCGCTGACGAAGATCGACGTCGGCGACGAGGTCAACCTGCGGGTCATCCGCCGCGGTGTCGGCGCGATCACGCAGGACGATGTCACCCTGTCGCTGGCCTCCGACGGCGCGGTCATCATCGGCTTCAACGTGCGGCCCGAGCGCAACGCGCAGGAGCTGGCCGACCGCGAGGGCGTGGACATCCGCTACTACTCGGTCATCTACCAGGCGATCGAGGAGGTCGAGCTCGCCCTCAAGGGCATGCTGAAGCCGGAGTTCGAGGAGGTCCAGCTCGGTACCGCGGAGGTCCGCGAGATCTTCAAGGTGCCGCGGATCGGCAACGTGGCCGGTTCGATGGTCACCTCCGGCATCATCCAGCGCAACGCCAAGGCGCGGCTCATCCGCGACGGTGCCGTGGTCTCCGACAACCTCACCGTGTCGTCCCTGCGCAGGTTCAAGGACGACGCCACCGAGGTCCGCGAGGGCTTCGAGTGCGGTATCGGCGTCGGTTACAACGACATCAAGCTCGGCGACGTCATCGAGGTCTTCGAGATGCGGGAGAAGCCCCGCGACTGAGGCCCCGCGATCGAGCGGGCCGTCGTGCACGCGTGACACGGCGCCAGGCGGACCTTCCGACCTGGCGCCGTGTCGCGTCGGCGGCCCATGCCGGCACCGGTCCCGCGGGTCGACGCCGCGCAGCACAGGGGCCCGGGGAACACCCCAGGCCCCGCCCGTCGTTCCAATCCAACAGAATCGCGAGGTGATCCATCAGGTGTACGTGGGCGCGCTGACACTCGATCTGCTCTTGGGGGACGTCCGGTCGCTGAAGCAGAAGCGCTCGGTCGTCCGCCCCGTCATCGCCGAGGTCCGCAAGCGGTTCCCGGGCGTGGCCGTCGCCGAGACCGGCGCCACCGACCTGCACCGCCGCGCGGAGATCGGGCTGGCGGTGGTGTCGGCCACCGCCGGCAACTGCACCGAGGTGCTGGACCAGTGCGAGCGGCTGGTGGCCGGCCGCCCGGAGATCGAGCTGCTGTCGGCACGGCGGCGGCTGTACAACGGCGAGGACTGACAACCCCTCGCGAGACCCATGGAAAGGGAGTGCGATCATGGTGGACGCAGCTCGCGCGCGTAAGCTCGCCGACCGCATCCAGCAGATCGTGGCGGAGATGCTGGAGCGGCGGATCAAGGACCCGCGGCTGGGTTTCGTGACCGTGACGGACACCCGCATCACCAACGACCTGCGCGACGCCACCGTCTACTACACGGTGTACGGGTCGGACGCCGAGCGGGCCGAGACCGCCGCCGCCCTGGAGAGCGCCAAGGGAGTGATCCGCACGGAGGTCGGCCGCAAGACCGGTGTCCGGCACACCCCGAGCCTGACCTTCGTCGCCGACTCCCTGATGGAGAACGCCGCGCACATCGACGACCTGCTCGCCCAGGCGCGGGAGAAGGACGCCGAGGTCGCCAAGGCCGCCCAGGGCGCCACCCACGCCGGCGACGCCAACCCCTACCGGGCGGACGATGACGACGATGTCGATGAAACCGGCGACGACAAGGGCGGCGAAGCGGGACACTCGTCACGTGAGTGAACCGGTGGCGGGGGGCGCGCGGACACCGGGGACCGTCTGGACCAGCGACCACGAGGCTCCTGCGCTGGGCTGGTGCGTACCGGCCACGTCCTGGGGCTACGCCGCCGAGCACGTGGATCATTCGCTGCGCTCGGCGGCCGGTCCCGCACCGCGCCTCCCGGACGAGTTGAACGTTCTGGTGGCGCCCGAACGCGCCGCCGTGCCGATCCGCCGAGCGGGGTCGCGCGAGCCCGCGCCGCCCGTGGCGGCCGTGCCGTCCGTCCCTGGCGGCGGCGGCACGGACGGTCCCGAGCTCGACTGGGACCGGGCCGTGGAGGTCCTGCACGCCGCCGAGGAGATCGTCCTGGCGTGCCACATCGCCCCGGACGGCGACGCGCTCGGCTCCATGCTGGCCCTGGGGCAGGCGCTGCGCGGGCTGGGCAAACGCTGCAGGGCCTCGTTCGGCGAGCCGTTCACCATCCCGGTGAGCCTGCGCTTCCTGCCCGGCCAGGAACTGCTGGTGGAGCCGTTCCGGGTGGCCGAGCGCCCGGAGGTCATGATCACGCTGGACGCGGCGGGCGTGGAGCGGCTGGGTTCGCTGGCCGGGCGCGCCGCCGCCGCGTCCGCGCTGATCGTCATCGACCACCACGCGTCCAACACCGGTTTCGGCGCGGTACGGCTGGTCGACCCGGACGCCGCCGCGACCGCCGTGCTGGTCGACGAGCTGATCCGCAGGCTGGGCGTGCCGCTCACCCGCGACATCGCCCAGGGCCTGTACGCGGGCCTGGCCAGCGACACCGGCTCGTTCAAGTACCCCTGCACGACCCCGCAGGTGCACGACCTGGCGGGCCGTCTGCTCGCCGCGGGGGTGCGCCCGGAGGCGGTGAGCCGCGAGCTGTGGGACCGCGCCCCGTTCGGCTACCTGATGGTGCTGGCGGGCGCCCTGGCGCGGGCCCGGCTGGAACGTGACGCGGCCGGCGGCATGGGCCTGGTCTGGACGACCATCGGCCGTGCCGACCGGGACAGCCGGGGCGTCCCCTACGACCAACTGGAAGGCGTGATCGACCAGCTCCGCCGCACCGACGAGGCCGAGGTGGCGGTGGTCTGCAAGCAGAACGACCAGGGCGACTGGTACGTCTCGACCCGTTCCAAGGGCCAGGTCGATGTAGGCCGCGCCTGCGTGGCGCTGGGCGGCGGCGGCCACCGTACCGCCGCCGCGTTCACCATGCACGCCGAGCCCGCCGCCATCATCGACCGGCTGCGGAACGCGCTGCGGGAGGCGGCATGACCGAGCGAAGCGAGGGCATGTCCGCTTGCTTTTGCCGGGGGGTGCGGGGGGTCGTCCCCCACAGGGAGGCTGCATGACCGGGCGGAGTGGGCGCGGGGCGGAGTCCGGGCTGGTGGTCGTGGACAAGCCTGCGGAGTGGACCTCGCATGACGTCGTGGGGAAGCTGCGGCGGCTGGCGCGGACCCGGCGGGTCGGCCACGCGGGCACGCTGGATCCGATGGCGACCGGGGTGCTGGTCGTCGGGGTGGAGAAGGCGACCCGGCTGCTCGGCCATCTGGCGCTGACCGAGAAGGGTTACGACGCCACGATCCGGCTCGGGCAGTCCACCAACACCGACGACGCCGAGGGCGAGATCACCGCGTCCGCGTCGGCGGCGGGTGTCGCCGACGCGGCCCTGGAGGCCGGGGTGGCCGCGCTGACCGGTGAGATCCGCCAGGTGCCGCCGCAGGTCAGCGCGATCAAGGTGAACGGCGAGCGCGCGTACAAGATGGCGCGCAAGGGCGAGCGGGTGGCCCTGGAGGCGCGTCCGGTGACGGTGCACGCGTTCACCGTGACGGCGGTGCGGCGCGAGGGCGACCTGATCGACGTGGACGCCTCGATCTCGTGCTCGTCGGGCACCTACATCCGGGCGCTGGCGCGCGATCTGGGCGCCATGCTCGGCACGGGCGGGCATCTGACCTACCTGCGCCGGACCCGGGTGGGCCCCTACGACCTGGGCATGGCCCGCACGATCGACCAGCTCGCCGAGAGGCTGGAGGTCGTCCCGATGGGGGAGGCGGTGGCGGCGGCGTTCCCGCGCCGCGAGGTGGACGCCGACGACGCGCGCAAGGTCATGCACGGCGGGCGGCTTCCGGCGGTCGGGCTGGGCCCGGGGCCGGTGGGGGTGTTCGCGCCGGACGGGACGCTGCTGGCGCTGGTCGAGGAGCAGGGGCGGGCCGCCAAACCGCTCGCCGTCTTCGTCCCGTAGCGCCGCGTCCCGGTGACGAGGTTCACTGCGCGAGGGTCCCCACAAGTAACCTACGGTCGCGTAACCTACGTATGCGTAGGTTATTGAGCGAGGAGGTTGCCCGTGGCCATATCACGCGATCGCCCGTCCACGGCGTCCCCGTCACTGCCCCGCTCCACATCGGTCTCGTCGCCGACCAAGCCCCGGCTGCGCGGCTGGCTGCATCTGGGAGCGTTCCCCGCCGTGCTGGTGGCGGGGCTGGTTCTGGTGGCGCTCGGCCCCACCGTGCAGGCGCGGCTGGCCTCGGCCGTCTACGTGGCCACCTCGGGCCTGCTGTTCGGGATCTCGGGCACCTACCACCGGCAGCGCTCCAGCCGGCTGGTCGAGCTGCTGCGCCGCTTCGACCACGCCAACATCTACCTGATCATCGCCGGGACGTACACGCCGTTCGCCGTGGTGGCCCTGGACGGCGCCGCCCGCGTCGGGGTGCTCGCCGTCGTGTGGACGGGTGCGATCGCCGGAGTGGTCTTCCGCACCGCCTGGGTCACCGCGCCGCGCTGGCTGTACGTCACCCTCTACATCGCCCTGGGGTGGGTGGCGGTGTTCTTCATGCCGCAGTTCCTCGACGGCGCCGGGCTCGCGGCCTGCGTCCTGGTCGCGCTGGGCGGGATCGCCTACAGCGTGGGCGGCGTGGTGTACGGCCTGCGGCGCCCTGACCCCTCGCCGCGCTGGTTCGGGTTCCACGAGGTGTTCCACGCGTGCACGCTCGCGGCGTACGTCCTGCAGTACATCGCCGTGTCGTTCGTCGTCTACCAGTCCGGCTGACGGGGCTACCCGCGGGTAGAATTCTTCAGCGGGAGCCCCTCGGTCAGCTCGGTTCCGGCCGCATGGCACTCTTTAAGGCGACAGCAACGCCTTCGGGCGACGGCAGACCGGCCCCGGGCCGGGCAGGCAGGTCCAACGCAGGGAGAGCATGGTGCGGCGCTGGCACGGCCTCGACGAGGTTCCCGCCGACTGGGGCAGGTCGGTCGTAACGATCGGCGTGTTCGACGGCGTGCACCGCGGTCATCAGCGGATCGTCCGCGCCGCCGCCGAGCTGGCCCGCGAGCGCGGCCTGCGCTCGGTCGCGATCACCTTCGATCCGCATCCGGACGAGGTGGTCCGGCCCGGCACCCATCCGCCGCTGCTGACCACCACCCGCCGCCGGATCGAGCTGCTGGAGGGGCTGGGCACCGACGCGGTCGCGGTGGTCCCGTTCACGCTGGAGCTGTCCAAGGTGCCGCCGGACGAGTTCGTCCAGTCGGTGCTGGTCGAGCGGCTGCACGCGGCGCACGTGATCGTGGGGGAGGACTTCCGGTTCGGGCACCGTGCCAAGGGCGACGTCGGGCTGCTGACCGAGCTGGGCGACAAGTACGAGTTCACGGCGGCGGGGATGCCGCTGGTGGCCAACGGCGACACGATCTCCTCCACCTACATCCGGGAGCGGCTGGAGGCCGGCGAGGTCGAGGAGGCCGCGCACGCGCTGGGCCGCCCGCACCGGGTGGAGGGCGTGGTCGTGCGCGGCCACCAGCGGGGGCGGGCGCTGGGCTTTCCCACCGCGAACCTGGAGACCCTGCCGCACACCGCGATCCCGGCCGACGGGGTGTACGCCGGCCGGCTGGTCGGCGGCTCCGACCGCTACGCCGGCTTCCGCTGGCCGGCCGCCATCTCGATCGGCACCAACCCCACGTTCGAGGGCGAGGAGCGGACGGTCGAGGCCTACGCGCTGGACCGCGACGACCTCGACCTCTACGGCGAGCACATGGGAGTCGACTTCCAGGCCCGGATCCGGGACACGCTCAAGTTCGACTCGATCGACGCGCTGATCGAGGAGATGCACCGCGACGTGGAACGCGCCCGCGAGATCACCGCGTCCTGAGGCGCCGATCGGGACCGCTCCAGGCCGCGACCGGCCGGTCCCGGTCGTTTCCGGACGGACCCCGATGATCTGGCAGTGATCGGTAAATGCCCTGATCAGGGCGGGTTCGCTCGCAGGGCCGGGGGGCCTGACCGGCATGGTACGGTGAAGAGTCGCCGGAAAAGGTCCCGGCGCGGTGAGCTGCACCCTCATGCGGCTCGCCACGATTTCCCCACGCACCATGCGGACCGCCGTGCCGAGCAGGCCCGATCTGCGGGTGACGATCCCATCGAAGGAGCCACGTGTCGCTGGACACCGCCACCAAGAACAAGATCATCGCCGAGTACGCGACCACTGAGGGTGACACCGGATCCCCGGAGGTCCAGGTCGCGCTGCTGACCAGGCGGATCAACGACCTGACCGAGCACCTCAAGGAGCACAAGCACGACCACCACAGCCGCCGCGGCCTGCTGCTGCTGGTCGGCCGTCGCCGCCAGCTCCTGAAGTACCTGAGCAACAAGGACATCAACCGCTACCGGCAGCTGATCGAGCGTCTCGGTCTGCGCCGATAGTCAGGTGAGGGAGTGGCTCGGCGGCCGGGCCCCGCGCCCGGCCCGCACGGGTGCCTGGGGCGTCCCCGGGCCCCGCGGCCGCTCCCTCCGTCGTATCGGCCGGAAGAGTTGCCCGCGGATCGCTCCGTGCGGACTTCGGCACTGGCCGTATCGGCCCCTGAGGCCGTACGGTCGTAAGCAGTCGCCCGGCGGCGTGGAAACGCCGCATCGGGGGAATGCGAGATCGCAGGGCGCGACCCCGTGATACGACGGAACCGCCGAGCGGCGGCCACGCGTGACAGGCGGAGCCGCCGACGCCGCTACGGCCCCGGGCCCACCCATGGCCCCGGCCGGCGGCCACCCGGGCGGCCGCCCCGATGGCGGCCGTGACCGGTCAACGGACGGCGCCACCGGCGCCCGCCCCGTACAACTGGAAAGCAAGCCCCGCGGACACCGCCCTGGTGCGGCCGGTCCTCGGTAGTGGCTTCCGGAACGCGCCCCGGCGGGGTGACCGCTCCGGGTGCTTCGATCGAAGACCGGCACTGCGCGAAGCCACGGGAGACGACCGCGGGAGACGACCGAAACCTGAGGAGGTTTCCCCGTGTCAGATGCCGTGCGCATCGACGGCGCCCACAGCGCCGAAGCAGTGATCGACAACGGTGCCTTCGGCACCCGCACCATCCGGTTCGAGACCGGCCGGCTGGCCCGGCAGGCCGCCGGCTCCGCCGTCGCCTACCTCGACGACGAGACGATGGTGCTGTCGGCGACCACCGCGTCCAAGAAGCCCAAGGACAACCTGGACTTCTTCCCGCTGACCGTGGACGTCGAGGAGCGAATGTACGCGGCCGGGCGCATCCCCGGCTCGTTCTTCCGCCGTGAGGGCCGGCCGTCCGAGGACGCGATCCTCACCTGCCGGCTCATCGACCGGCCGCTGCGCCCCTCGTTCGTCAAGGGCCTGCGCAACGAGATCCAGGTCGTCGAGACCATCCTGTCGCTGCACCCCGACCACCTCTACGACGTCGTCGCGATCAACGCCGCGTCGATGTCGACCCAGCTGGCCGGGCTGCCGTTCTCCGGCCCGATCGGCGGCGTCCGCGTCGCGCTGATCGACGGCCAGTGGATCGGCTTCCCCACCCACCCCGAGCTCGAGCGGGCCACCTTCGACATGGTCGTGGCGGGCCGGGTGCTCGAGGACGGCGATGTCGCGATCATGATGGTGGAGGCCGAGTCCACCCGCGACACCATCCGCCTGGTCGGCGAGGGCGCCGTGGCACCGACCGAGGAGACGGTCGCGCAGGGCCTGGACGCCGCCAAGCCGTTCATCAAGGAACTGTGCAAGGCGCAGAGCGAGCTCGCCGCCGTGGCGGCCAAGCCGACCACCGAGTACCCGCTGTTCCCCGACTACAACGACGACGTCCTGGAGGCCGTGACCGCCACCGTCTCGGCCGAGCTGGCCGAGGCGCTGACCATCGCGGGCAAGCAGGAGCGCGAGACCCGGCTGGACGAGATCAAGGCGTCCGCCGCCGAGAAGCTGGCCGCCGACTTCGAGGGCCGGGAGAAGGAGATCTCCGCCGCGTACCGCGCGGTCACCAAGAAGCTGGTGCGCGAGCGGGTCGTCCGCGACGGGCTGCGCATCGACGGCCGCGGGGTCCGGGACATCCGGCAGCTGACCGCCGAGGCGCACGTGGTGCCGCGGGTGCACGGGTCGGCGCTGTTCGAGCGGGGCGAGACCCAGATCATGGGGATCACCACGCTGAACATGCTCCGGATGGAGCAGATGATCGACACGCTCAACCCCGAGCGCACCAAGCGCTACATGCACAACTACAACTTCCCGCCGTACTCCACCGGCGAGACCGGCCGCGTGGGGTCGCCCAAGCGCCGCGAGATCGGGCACGGCGCGCTGGCCGAGCGGGCGCTGCTTCCCGTGCTGCCCACCCGCGAGGAGTTCCCGTACGCGATCCGGCAGGTGTCGGAGGCGCTCAGCTCCAACGGCTCCACCTCGATGGGGTCGGTGTGCGCGTCCACCATGTCGCTGCTGGACGCGGGCGTGCCGCTGAAGCAGATGGTGGCGGGCATCGCGATGGGGCTGATCCACGAGGGCGGCGAGCACGTCACGCTGACCGACATCCTCGGCGCCGAGGACGCCTTCGGCGACATGGACTTCAAGGTCGCCGGCACCCGTGACCTGATCACCGCGCTCCAGCTGGACACCAAGCTCGACGGCATCCCCGCCTCGGTGCTGGCCGCGGCGCTGAAGCAGGCCAAGGGCGCCCGGCTGGCGATCCTGGACGTGATGTCCGAGGCGATCGAGGCGCCCGCCGAGATGAGCGAGTTCGCGCCGCGGATCATCACCATCAAGGTCCCGGTCGACAAGATCGGCGAGGTCATCGGCCCGAAGGGCAAGATGATCAACTCGATCCAGGACGACACCGGCGCCGACATCACCATCGAGGACGACGGCACCATCTACGTCGGGGCCACCGACGGCCCGTCCGCCGAGGCCGCGCGGCAGGCGATCAACGCGATCGCCAACCCGCACATGCCCGAGGTCGGCGAGCGCTACCTGGGCACCGTCGTGAAGACCACCACGTTCGGCGCGTTCGTGTCGCTGCTGCCGGGCAAGGACGGCCTGCTGCACGTCTCGCAGATCCGCAAGCTGCACGGCGGCGCCCGGATCGAGAACGTCGACGACGTCATCGCGGTCGGCGAGAAGATCCAGGTGGAGGTCACCGAGATCGACCAGCGCGGCAAGCTGTCGCTGGTGCCGGTTGAGGTGGTGGAGCGCGAGGCCGCCGCCAAGGAGGAGGGCGGCGACGGCCAGGCCGCGCCCGAGGCCGGCGACACCGACACCGAGGGCGACGGCGAGGAGCGCCGCGCCCCGCGCCGCCGCCGCACCCGCCGCAGCGGAGGCGACGACGGCTCGCAACGCAACTCCTGAACGACCGCCGACCGACCGGCCTGCCCGACCCGGGCAGGCCGGTCGGCCGCGTTCCCCCCACCCCCCGACGAGCCCGCGTTCATGGATCAACGTTCAAAGACGCGACACCCCCAGCCGCCCTGCCCACCGAGCAAGGCCAAGCCTCCTGCCAACCGACCCCCGTCCCGGACCCGGCCTAACCAGGCCGTCGGCCAAGAGCAGGTCTACTCAGTCGGGCCGTGCTGCACGGTCGGGCCGCGAGGCGAGGCCGCGCTGCGTGCCGGGGTCGGGCTGCCAGACAGGAGCAGATTGTCTGCTCAACGGGCTTGTCGGGGAAGGCCGGGGCTGGGGCGGGCTGTCAGGCGGAACCAGACCTGGTCATACTGGGCGCCAGGCAAGGGCGGGTCGAGTGCCGGGGTTGGGCTGCCAGCCGGGCTGTGGGCGTCGGGCGCAGGAAGGCCGACGGGTTGGCTGTGCGCGCCTGGACGTTGCCGGTGGCGGACGGGATTCGCGACCGTCCCGTGTGGTTCGAGGATGTGTCCCCGTTGTCCGCGTTCGGAACGTGTGATGGCTGTGGGGCACAGATCTCGGGTGGCTCTGGCAGCCTTGGAGTTCAGGGACGAACTCGTTGGGCGGCGCGGGGTCGGGCCTTGTAGTTCTTCGTGTTCTGTTCGATCGATGATGGGAAGTGGCCAGTGACGCTGCCGGCCAGGGTGCAGGAACCCGGGACCACGCAAACGATTCACAGCGGTGAGGGCGGGGCCGGGGCGGTGCGGCGCACCGTGCTGCCCGGCGGGCTGCGGGTGATCACCGAGTCGATGCCGACCGTGCGGTCGGCGGCGTTCGGCGTCTGGGCCGCGGTCGGCTCCCGGGACGAGTCCCCGGAGGACGCGGGGGCCAGCCACTACCTGGAGCATGTGCTGTTCAAGGGCACCCGGCGGCGGTCCGCGCTGGAGATCTCCGCCGCGATCGACGCGGTCGGCGGGGACCTCAACGCGTTCACCGCCAAGGAGTACACCTGCTACTACGCGCGGGTGCTGGACGACGACCTGCCGCTGGCCGCCGACGTGGTGTCGGACATGGTGGCCTCGTCGGTCAACCGGCCGGAGGACGTCGAGGCCGAGCGCGGGGTGATCCTCGAAGAGATCCACATGCGCGACGACGACCCCGGCGACCTGATCCACGACGAGTTCTCCATCGCCCTGTACGGGGACGCCCCGTTGGGCAGGCCCATTCTGGGCACCGTCGAGTCGATCAACGCGCTGACCCGCGACCGGATCCACGGCTACTACGAGCACCACTACGTCCCCAGCGACCTGGTGGTCGCGGTCGCCGGGAACATCGACCACGACCAGGTGGTGCGGCTGGTCGAGCGGGCGTTCGCGGACCGGCTCACCGGCGGCGACCGGCCCTCGCCTCCGCGCGTGGACGGGGAGCCGGTGCCGGCGACGCCGTCGGTCCGCGTCCTGGACAAGGACACCGAGCAGGCGCACGTGGTCATCGGCGGGGTCGGCGTCTCCCGCACCGACGAGCGCCGGTTCGCGCTGGCCGTGCTCAACGCGGCCCTGGGCGGGGGCATGTCGTCGCGACTGTTCCAGGAGATCCGCGAGAAGCGGGGCCTGGCGTACTCGGTCTACAGCTACACGTCCCAGTACGCCGACACCGGGATCTTCGGCGTGTACGCGGGCTGCCAGCCCGGCAAGGTCGACGAGGTCCTGTCGATCTGCCGGGACGAGATCGCCCGGATCGCCGACCAGGGCGTCGAGGGCGAGGAACTCGACCGCGGCAAGGGCCAGCTGCGCGGCGCGATGGTGCTGGGCCTGGAGGACAGCGGGTCGCGCATGAGCCGCATCGGCAAGAGCGAGCTGGTGTACGAGTCGCTGCTTCCGGTGGACGAGGTGCTGGCCCGCATCGAGGCCGTGACGCCGGACGACATCCGCGCCGTCGCCCAGAGCGTGCTGGGGGCACCCCAGGCGCTGACGGTCATCGGCCCGTTCGGGGACCGCGACTTCACTCTTTAGGGCCGGGTCTTCGGCGCGCGGGTTCGCGGGCGGCGGGCTGGTCGACCGCCGAGGTGAGCAGGCCGGTCAGCCAGTGCTTGGACGGGTCGAGGTCGATCAGCAGGGCCCGTGCCAGGGTGCTGAGCGGGACGGCGAGGATCGCGCCCAGCGGGCCCAGGACCCATGCCCACAGGATCAGGGAGATCGACACGAGGGTGAACGACAGGCCCACCGCGTCGCCCAGGAACTTGGGCTGGATCAGCGACTGCAGCACGAAGTTGATGGCGCTGTAGGCGACGATGATCCAGATCATCGTGCCGACGCCGCCGGTGAGCAGGCCCAGGACGGCCGGCGGCGCCAGCCCGATGACGAAGCCGACGTTGGGGATGTAGTTGGTGAGGAAGGCCAGCAGCCCCCACAGCAGCGGCAGCGGGACCTGGAAGGCGTACAGCACGATGGTGTCGAACACGGCCACCACGAAGCCGAAGATCGTGCTGACGACCAGGTAGCGGCAGGTGTCGCGGGCGAATCCGCGCAGCGCCGCGACCAGTTCAGGACGGTCGCCGGCGAGCCGCTCCAGCTGGCGGACGGTGCCGGTCGCGTCGATGCACATGCCGAACAGCATCAGGACGATCAGCAGGATCGCGGACGAGGCGTTGAGCAGGCCGGCCAGGAAGCCCTGGACGAAGGTGAACAGCTCGCCCGGGTCGAGCCGGGAGACGGCGTTTCCCACCTTGCCCTGGTCGATGCCGTAGCGGGTGAGCGTCTTGGCGAAGGAGTCGACGAGCTGGTTGAACTCGTCGGTGTAGTCGGGCAGCAGGGCGGCCAGCTGGGCGACCGAGACCGCCAGCGCGGCGCCGAGCCCGAGCAGCAGCGCGATCAGCACGGCCAGGGGGACGGCGACGCAGACCCAGAACGGGGCGCCGCGCCGGTCCAGCCATCCGCGCAGCGGGCTGACCGCGATCGTGAGGATCAGCGCCAGGACGATCGGGCCGACGATGGCGGAGGCCGATCTGAGCCCGGCCAGCATGATCACGGCGGCGGCCGAGCCGATCAGGATCGCCAGGCTGGACGAGCGCACCGTCTCCATCCGTCACCTCCGGATAATCACTGACCGCAACATTATCGTTGCGCTCTGACAGAATCGCCGGTGGAGGGTCCGCGTGCCCCCTGAGCGGGCCCGACGCCGCGATAGCATCGCCCGGACGCCGGATCGGGAGGAACTTGTGATCAAGGTTGGGGTGCTGGGCGCGCGGGGCCGCATGGGGGCCGAGGTGTGCCGGGCCGTGGCGGGCGCCGACGGCATGGAGCTGGTCGCCGCCGTCGACGAGGGGGACGCGCGGGACGCGCTCACCGCCGCGGACGTCGTGGTCGACTTCACCCATCCCGGCGTGGTCATGGACAACCTGCGCTGGTGCGTGGAGCACGGCCTGCACGTGGTCGTGGGCACCAGCGGCTTCGATCCGTCCCGGCTGGACGCGGTGCGCGGGTGGCAGGCCGAGTCGTCCGGCGCGGGCAACGTGCTGATCGGGCCGAACTTCGGGATCGGCGCGGTGTTGATGATGCACTTCGCGCAGAAGGCGGCGCCGTTCTTCGAGTCGGTGGAGGTCGTCGAGCTGCACCATCCCAAGAAGGTGGACGCGCCGAGCGGTACCGCCTACCGCACCGCCGAGCTGATCGCGGCGGCGCGTGCCGAGGCGGGGGTGCCGCGGTCGCCGGACGCGACCACGTCCGAGCTGGACGGCGCGCGCGGCACCGACGTGGAGGGGGTGCGGGTGCACGCCGTCCGGCTGTCGGGGCTGATCGCCCACCAGGAGGTGCTGCTGGGCGGGCACGGCGAGGTGTTCACCATCCGGCACGACTCGATGAACCGCGAGTCGTTCATGCCGGGGGTGCTGCTGGCCGTCCGGAAGGTCGCGGAGCTGCCCGACCGGCTGACGGTCGGCATCGATCCGCTGCTGGGCCTTTGACGGCGCTGGAGTTCGCCGCCGAACCCTGGGACTACCTCGCCGCGAGCGGGGCGGTCGACCTTGAGCACGAGCTGGTGCAGTCGGCCGCGTCGGTGCTGCGCACCGGTGCCGACATCGCGTACGCGAAGGGCGCGTTCGAGCTGGTCCGCGACCGGATCACGCATTCGATGGACGTGCGCGACCGCAGGGTAACCTGGCGGGCGTCGGACGTGCTGCGCGAGGGTACCGGCCTGTGCTACGCGAAGGCGCACGCGTTCGTGGCGCTGCTGCGCGCGGGCGGCATCCAGGCGGGGTTCTGCTACCAGCGGTTGCGCGCGGACCAGGGGTTCGTCCTGCATGGTCTGGCCGCCGCCCTGATCGACGACAGGTGGGTGCGGCTCGACCCGCGCGGCAACAGGCCGGGCGCCGCGGTCGTCGAATTCTCCGCGGACGAGGACAGGCTCGTCTACACGCCCGACCCGGCGCTGGGGGAGTCCGACTACCGGATGGTGTACGCCGACCCGCACCCGGCCGTCCTGGACGTGCTGAAGGCCCACGACGACTGCGTGCGGATGTGCGAGACGGGCGGGCTCCCGTCCGCCGAACTGTGATCGCCGCTCTATCCGCGGTCCGGCCGGGCGCGGCAGAATGCCCGGCATGGAGGATTCGTACGCGCGGACGCTGTGGACGGCCATCGAGCCGGTGCATGTGGTCACCTACTTCTCGCCCGAGTGCGTGCAGGCGCACAAGGACGTGGGCCTGAAGGGCTACTGGATGGGGTACTTCGGGGGCCGGGCGGCTCCCATGGGGCCGGTCTCGGCCGGTGTGATCGACGCCACGTTCTACGGGTTCGAGCCGGAGCGGGTCCGCAGGGCCGTTCCCGACGCGTGGTCGTTCGCGTCCCCGCGGGACATCCTGCGTACGCGCGAGGCGGCCGCGGTGCAGGCGCTGCGCCGGCTCGCCCCGGCGGTCGACGACATCGCGCCGAAGGCGGCGCCGCTGCTGCGCGAGGTCGTGGAGGCGGCCGAAGGGCCGGGGCGCCCGCTGTTCTGCGCGAACCGGGACCTGCCCGTCCCGGACGACGCCGTCGCGGCCCTCTGGCTGGCCGCGACCGCGCTCCGCGAGCACCGCGGGGAGGGCCACCTGATGATCCTCACGGCGGAGGGCGTGAGCGGGCCCGAGGCCAACGTGCTGTCCGCGGCGGTCGCCGGGGACGGGTTCGACCTGATCCCCCTGAGCCGCGGCTGGACGGCGGAGGATCTGCGCGCGACCGTCGCCAGGCTGGCCGGCCGCGGGCTGCTGAACGCCGACGGCACGGCGACCGAGGAGGGGCGCGCGTTCCGGCGGCGCATCGAGGACCGCACCGACGCGCTGGCCGCGCCGCCGTACCGGGTCCTGGACGATCCCGAAGAGCTGTTCGCCCTCCTGGAGCCGGTCGCGCGCGCCGTGATGGACTCGGGCGAGATCCCCTTCCCGAACCCGATGGGCCTGTCCAGGGACTGACCTGCTTCAGGGCTGGGGCGTGACGAAGCCGTACTTGTTGAACAGCTTGCGGGCGGTGGGAGAGGTCAGCCAGGCGACGAAGGACGCGGTCTCCTTCTCGTGCTCGGTCTCCTTGACCGCCGCCGCGAGGTAGGTGGCGGTGACGTTCTCCAGCGCGGGGATCGGCACGCTGCTCGCGGCGGCGCCCGCCGACCTCAGGTCGGTGATGTAGACCAGCCCGGCGTCGGCCTCGCCGGTGCGGACCCGGTCCAGCACCGCGCGGACGCTGATCTCCTCCGACGACGGCCGCACCGTGATCCCCGCGCCCGCGAAGATCTGCCGGGCGTAGGTTCCGGCCGGGACGGTGGACGCCGCGACGGCGACCCGCAGGCCGGGCCGGGTGAGGTCGCGCAGCCCTTGGACGCGGCGCGGGTTCCCGGGGCCGACCGCGATCGTCATGGAGTTGTGCGCGACGATCCGGCGGCGTCCGGTGAGGTGGCCGTCGGCGCCGTTCATCGTCTTCTCGTCCGCGGTCACCAGCACGTCGCCGCCGGCCGGCTGCGACAGCCGCTCGGCGACCTCCTGCGAGCCGCCGAAGGCGAACCGCACCTGGACGCCGCGGTGCTCCTGCTGGTAGGCGTCCCCCAGTTCGCGCATGACCTCCTGGGTGGACGAGGCCGCCAGGACGGTGAGCGTCGCGCTCCCGGCGCCGCCGCCGCAGCCGACCGCGATCGCGCCGGAGACGAGAAGGATCAGCAGGGCGCATGCGGCGATACGCCGCGGGCGGGGGGTGTCGGGCATATATTCAGATCTTAGGGTCAGGGCCTCTTCGGGTTGTTCTGCTCCGGTGATTCGCCGCGCAGCGTGTCAGAGGCCGCCGCTAGGGTGCCGGTAGCGAACGACACCTTCCCCGGAGGCCTTCTTCATGTCCCTCGACCTCATGGAACTGCTGCCCGGCGACTGGCGGGAGCGGCTCGAGCCGCTCGTCGACCCGCTGGGCGTCGCGGCACTCGGCGCGTTCGTCGCCCAGGAGTACGAGGAGCAGACGGTCTACCCGCCCCGGGAGGACCTGTTCAACGCGTTCCGGCACTGCCCGTTCGACAAGGCCCGCGTGCTCATCCTCGGCCAGGACCCCTACCACGGCCCAGGGCAGGCGCACGGTCTGAGCTTCAGCGTCCGGGACGGCGTCAAGCCGCCGCCCTCGCTGCGGAACATGTACAAGGAGCTGGCCGCCGACCTGGACGTGCCGGTCGCCAAGACCGGCGATCTCACGGCCTGGGCCGACCAGGGCGTGCTGATGCTGAACGCGGTGCTGACGGTGCGGGCGTCCGAGGCCGGTTCGCACGCGGGCAAGGGCTGGGAGGACTTCACCGACGCCGCGATCCGCGCGCTGAACGCCAAGCAGGACCGGGTCGTGTTCGTGCTGTGGGGCGGCTACGCCCGCAAGAAGGCCAAGCTGATCACCGGCGAGCGGCACGTGGTGCACGAGTCGGCGCATCCGAGCCCGCTGAGCGCCAAGAAGTTCTTCGGGACGCGCCCGTTCAGCACCGTCAACAAGGCCCTGGCGGACGCCGGCGAGCCCGAGATCGACTGGACGGTCACGCCCCGCCCCTGACGCCGTCGTCCGCGGCGCCCGGTCGCTCCTCCACGCGGCCGGGCGCGAGCGGCGGTCAGAGGGCCAGGCCGACGGCCAGCAGGGCGCCGTAGGCGAGCTGGAGCCGTCCGGTGCCGCCGAGCACGGGGATGAGCGCGGGCCCGGTCGCGCCCTTCAGCACGGTCTGCGTCGGCGGCACCGACAGCGGCGCGGACAGCAGCGCCAGCAGCGCCCATGGGTGCGGGGCCGCGACGGCCAGCACGATCGTGTACGGCAGCGCGGTGCACGCGGCGTACAGGATCCGGGTCCGGCGGTCGCCTAGCACGACGGCGAGGGTGCGCTTGCCGGTGACCGCGTCGGTGGGGATGTCGCGCAGGTTGTTGGCCACCAGCAGCGCGCAGGCCAGCAGCCCGATCGGCACCGCCGCGGCCCACGCCTCCCACGGGATCCCCTCGACCTGGACGTACACCGTGCCGACCACGGCGACCAGGCCGAAGAAGACGAACACCGAGATCTCGCCGAGCGCCCGGTAGCCGTAGGGGGTCTTGCCGCCGGTGTAGAACCAGGCGGCCAGGATCGCCACCGCGCCGACCAGGATCAGCCACCAGGTGGTCACGGCGGCCAGCACGAGCCCGGCGACGGCGGCGGCGAGGAAGCAGCCGAGGGCGGCGGCCAGCACATGCCGGGGCTTGGCGACCTTGGAGCCGACCAGGCGGAGGGGGCCGACGCGTTCCTCGTCGGTGCCGCGGATGCCGTCGCTGTAGTCGTTGGAGTAGTTGACGCCGACCTGGAGCACGAGGGCGACGAAGGCGGCGAGGAGCGCGCGCCACCACACCGCCTGGCCCTCGCCGGCCGCGACGCCCGTGCCGACGACGACGGGGACGAGGGAGGCGGGCAGGGTGCGGGGCCGCGCTCCGGCGACCCATTGGGAGAGCGTTGCCACTGGTTACCGTTGGTTCTCGTGGGGCGACAGGAAACTAGCCTGCCAATTGTCCCGGATCGCGGGCCGGTCGCGCATTCCGCCCCGGCCTCGCGCCGGACGCGGGGCGCAGTCGCAGGGAGAGGACCAGGCCGAGGGCCAGGATCGCGGCCGTGGCGAGGACGGCCCGCCGGGTCGCCTCAGCCAGGCTCGCGTCGGCCGCCGCGGCCAGCATGCGGGCGCGGTCGTGGCGCCAGGGCGGCTCCGTCGCCGTGCCGCCGGAAGCGTCGGTGGCGATGACGGTGTCGTTCGGCCTGGCGGTGCGGACGAGGTCGGTGCCCCGGGCCACCCCCGTCAGGCTCTTGTCGGCCGCCGCGGCCATGCGGTCGCCGTCGGCGAGCTCGTGCAGGTCCCGGGCGTACGTGCCGGCGCTCTCCCGCAGTTCGCGGGCGATGGCGGCCTGCTGCGCGGCGGGCAGGTCGGTGCCGCGCAGCCGGTCGGCCATGGCGTGGCCGAGGCCGGTGGCGAAGACCGTCCCGATCAGCGCGATGCCCAGCGCGGCGCCGACCTGCCGCGCCGTCGACTGCGTGCCGGACGCCTGCCCCGCCTGCCCGGGCGGGACGTCGGCGAGCGAGACGTTGGTGAGCTGCGCGGAGGTCAGGCCCAGCCCGAAGCCGTACATCAGCATCCAGGGGGCCAGGCCGAAGCCGGTGGTGGTCGCGGTCAGCGTCAGCGCCAGCGCGGTCACGGCCGCCACCTCGAGCGCCATGCCCAGCTGGACGACCCGGTGCGCCCCGTACCGGTTCGCGAGCCTGCCCGCGCCGCCGCCGGACAGGAACGCCCCGGCGGCCAGCGGCAGCAGCGCCACGCTGATCTGCAGCGGCGCGGTCCCGTGCACGCCGAGCAGGAACAGCGGCAGCACGAACACCAGGCCCAGCTCGCCCACGTTGATCAAGGCGGAGGCGAGGTTGCCGTGCCGGAAGTTGGGGATGCGGAAGAGCGTCAGGTCGAGCATGACGGGACGGCCCACGGCGGCACGCGCGCGTTCCACCACGACCAGGGCGGCCAGCAGCACGGCGGCGAGGCCGAGCACGATCGGGACGGGTGACAGCCCGTCCCGCGGCCAGGTGAACGACCCCATCGTGAACGGGCGGGTCGCCGTCCACCAGCCGTAGGACTGGCCCTCGATGAGCCCGCAGACCAGGGCGCCGAGCCCGAGCGCCGAGAGAGCCCCGCCCGGCCAGTCGATCTCGCGCAGCGCGTTCCGGAGGGCGCCGCGCCCCCTGGCCGAGTCCGGCCGGGGGGCGCGGGTCTCGGGCATCAGGACGGCCGCGGCGGCGATCAGCGCCAGGCCGAGCGGCAGGTTGACCCCGAACGCCCAGCGCCAGCCCGCCGAGCTGGCCACCGCGCCGCCGATCAGGGGGCCCAGCGCGGCCATCCCCGCGATCAGCGAGCCCCAGATCCCGAACGCGGCCGCCCGCTCCCGTCCGGTGAACATCGCGTTCACGGTGGACAGCGTGGCGGGCATGAGCATCGCGGCGCCGACGCCCTGCAGGGCACGCGCGCCGATCAGCGCCGACCCGTCCTGCGCGAGCGCGGCGACCACGCTGGCGGCCGCGAAGACCGCGACGCCGGCCAGGAACGCGCGGCGCCGCCCGAACAGGTCGCCGGCGCGCCCGGACGGGATCAGCAGCGCCGCGAACACCAGCGCGTACACCGAGGTCACCCACTCGGCGTCCGAGGTGGTCAGGCCCAGCCCGGACACGATCTGGGGCATCAGGACGCCCACGATGGTGGCGTCCACGACGATCAGCGAGACGCCCAGGCTCATGACGACGAGGGCGAGCCTGCGGCGGCGGGACGCGGGGCCGGGCGCGGGAGCGTTGGACGACGTCGCGGAGGTGGTCACGGACACGGCTTCCAACTTAAGCCCGCCGTTCCGATGCTCTTCACCGACCCTGTACTTATTGCAATCACGGCCCAGGGGCTCGCCTGGCGGCTCGCTCCCTGACCGTGCTTGGGGCGAGCGCGACATCGCTTCGCGATCTGGCCGGTGAGGCTCGCCTCCGGCGTCGCCCCACCGGCCAGGTAGCGCGCTCGCGCGGCCCTAGGGCCCGGGGGCGGCTGTGATGTCGGTGTGCAGGCGGATCTGCCGTACCGGCTCGCCCATGTCCAGGTCGCGGGCGGTGCCGTCGGGCGCCCATCCGGCCGCGCCCAGGAACGCCCGCAGCACCTCGTCCCGCTCGAACGCCCAGGTGATCAGGGTGGTGAAGCCGTCCTCGCGCAGCAGGTCGACGGTCGCGGCCAGCAGCCGGCTGCCGTGCCCGGCGCGGGCGTGCAGGGGGTCGACCAGCAGGGTGATCAGCTCGGCGGTGGCTGCCGGGTCGTGGTCGGGGTCGTTCTCGGCCGGGCCGTGCGCGGCGAAGCCGACGACCAGGTCGGAGGAGACCGCGACCAGCAGCCGGTGCCGCGGGCCCGGCGGGGCGGTGACCGCCTCCGTCCAGCGCTCCCGCCACATGTCCCGGGCCTGCGGGCCGGTCACCTCGGCGAGCACCCCGGCGGGCAGCAGGTCGCGGTACCCCTGCCGCCAGGCGCGCACCTGGATGTCGGCGACGGCGGCGGCGTCCGCGCGGCGGGCGGGCCGTACGCCCACATCGGCCATGGTGTTCCACGTCCTCTCGTTCGGTGGTCTAGCGGGGCGCGGTGCGGGTGCGGCGGCGGGCGCGGTAGGCGCGGGTCTTGGTCCGGTTGCCGCACACCCGCATCGAACACCAGGAGCGGCTGCGGTTCTTGGAGGTGTCGAGGAACGCCCACAGGCAGGTGTCCTCCAGGCAGACCTTGAGCCGGGGCCAGCTGCCGTCGGCGGCCGACTCGGTGACGGCCGCGGCGATCCGCGCCAGGCCGCCGGCGGCGCCGCCGCCGAGGGGGATCAGCGCGGGCGCCCCGTCGGCGAGCGTGAGCCGCAGCGGCAGCCGGCCCAGGGCCCGTTCCAGTTCCTCGGGCAAGGTTGGCGGGGCCAGCGGCGAGGCGGGGTCGCCGGGGCCGTGGTGGGCGAGCATCGCGGTGCGCAGGCCTTCGCGCAGGATGCGGGCCAGGTCGACGTCGGCCTGGTCGGCGTGGACGCGCGGCGATGCCGGCCCGCGCGCGGCGAGCCATTCCGCCAGCCGCGCGGGCGTGTCGATCGCGTCGGTCGCGCACTCCACGTCGAGCGTGTTGACGAAGTCCCGCAGCAGCAGGGCTGCGGTGGACTCGGCCCGGCCGCCGGTGCGCCGCTGCTCGTCCATACGCTCCGTTCCTGCCGTCGGCCGCACTTTACCAGCTACGACACCGGCGTTTACCGATGGACGGTTGCACGTGGTTCGACACCTGCGTACCGTTTTAGGTGGTGTCGCAGCGAGAAGACCAGTCAGGGGTGAGGGCCGGGATGGTGCCGAAGGTGTCGAACGTCGTGATCGACTGCACGGATCTGGACGTCATGATCGCGTTCTGGGGCGGGCTGCTCGGGATGAAGGTGACCGAACGCCAAGACGACTGGGTCGACCTGGAGGCCCTCGGTACGGACGGGCCGCTGCTGGGCTTCCATCTCGTCCCCGAGTCCAAGAGCGGCAAGAACCGGGTGCACCTGGACATCGAGGTGCCCGACGTGCGCGCCGCCGGCGAGCGCGCCCGCGAGCTGGGCGCGACCCCGCACGGCGAGCCGATGGGCGAAAACCCCGCGCGGCCGTTCCAGGTCTGGCTCGACCCGCAGGGCAACGAGTTCTGCTTCGTCACCGCCTAGCGTCCACCACGCCTGGAGGTGGGGCGCCTCACCGCGAGCGGACGACCTCGGCGAGGCGGCGGACCCCCTCGGCCAGCTCCGCCTCGGTGGCCGCCATTCCGTAGCTGACCCGCAGGTACGGGCCGGGCGGCTCGGCCGGGAAGAACGGCCGCCCGGCGCTCACCAGCACCCCGGCGCCCAGCGCGGCGGCCGTCACTTCGACGTCGTCGGTGCCGTCCGGCAGCCGGACCCACAGGTGCGGCCCGCCGTCGGGACGGTCGACCCGCAGCTCCGGCAGTTCGCGGGCGAACGCCGCGCGGGCCGCGTCCCGGCGCGCCCGCAGCGCCGTCCGCACGGCTCTCAGGTGCCGCGCCCAGCCCGGGGAGCTGACCAGTTCGAGCAGCGTCTCCTGCAGCGGCCTGGCCGGGAAGAACCCTTCGACGAGCTGGGTCGCGCGGATCCGTTCGGCGACCGGGCCGCGGGCGATCACCGCGGCCACCCGCATGCTGGGCGCGGTGCCCTTGGTCGGCGAGGCGATGTGCACGACCCGGCCCTCCCGGTCCGCGCCGACCATGGGGGGCGGGACGGGGTCGATGGCGAGGTGGCGGGCGAAGTCGTCCTCGATCACGAACGCGCCGGCCGCGCGGGCCGCCTCGATCACCCGCGCCCGCCGTTCCACCGGGAGCACGGCGCCGGTCGGGTTGTGGAAGGTGGGCTGGAGGTAGACCGCGCGGGCGCCGGTCATGTCGAACGCCTCGGCCAGCAGGTCCGGCCGCAGCCCCGCCTCGTCGGCCGGGACCGGCACCGGATGCAGCCTCCCGGCCCGTGCGATCGCGAGCGCGCCCAGGTAGGTGGGGGACTCGACCAGGAGCGCGGAGCCGGGCGGCAGGAGCGCGCGCAGCACCGTGGTCAGCGACTGCTGCCCGCCGCCGGTGATGAGCACGTCGGCGGGCGCGATCTCACCGCCCGGCGCGGCCGTGCGGGCGAACCAGGCGCGCAGCTCGGGCAGCCCGCCCACCGGGGGCATGGCCCAGGCGTCCGGGCGGCGGGCGGCGCGGGCGGCCGCGGTCGCCAGCGCCCGCAGCGGCTGGAGCGAGGGATGCAGGTACCCGCCGCTGAGCGCGATCGCGCCCTCGGGCGCGGGGGTCAGGAGCCGGGCCACGCCGCCGGCGTCCACCGCGCGGTCGCCGAGCGCCACGGCCTGCCAGCCCAGGTCGGCGGGCCCGGCCGCCGCTCCCGGGGCCGAACCGGGACGTTCGGCGGCGAAGGCGCCGCTGCCCGGCCGCGTGACCACCAGCCCCTCCGCGGCCAGCAGCCCCAGCGCCCGCGCCACCGTGACGGGGCTGACCTGGTAGCGGCGGGTCAGCGCGCGGCTGGACGGGAGCCGCTGCCCGGGGTGCATCCCGTGCAGCTCCGCCCGCAGCCGCTCCGCCAAACTGGCCACACTGCTATCCTGTTGCATGAGCCATAAGGATAGCGCTACTGCACCCGGGTCGATAGCGGTCCAGGCCGCGTCCGAGTCCGATCCAGGGCCCGGTCCCGGGTTCGGTCTGGGCCTCGCAGGGCTCGGCGTGCTGGTCTTCTCGCTGACCTTCCCGGCCACCGCCTTCGGGCTGGAGGGTCTCGACCCGTACCTGATCGGCATCGGACGCTCCGCGGCCGCTACCGTCCTGGCGGTGGTCGCGCTGCTCGCGTTCCGCGGCGGGTCCGGGTCGGCGCGCCGGCCGCGCGGCCGGCAGTGGGGCGCGGTGGCCGTCACCGCCGCCGGGGTGATCTTCGGTTTCCCGGTGCTGTCCACGCTCGCCCTCGAGCACGGCTCCTCCTCCGCGCACGCCGCCGTGGTGGTCGGCCTGCTGCCCGCCACCACGGCGGTGTTCGCGGTGGTCCGGGCGGGCGAGCGGCCCTCGCCCATGTTCTGGCTCGCCGGCGCGGCCGGCGCGGTCCTGGTCACCGGATTCGCCGTGATCCGCGGCGCCGGCCATGTCACCGCCGCGGACCTGCTGCTGTTCGGCGCCCTGCTGTCCGCCGCGGTCGGCTACACCGAGGGCGGCCGGCTGGCCCGCGAGATGCCGGGCTGGCGGGTCATCTCGTGGGCGCTGGTGCTGGTCGCGCCGATCACCGTCCCGGTCACCGGCCGGCTGCTGGCCACGACGGACCCGCAGTGGACGGGCAGGTCCGCGTTCGGTTTCGGGTACGTCGCGCTGCTGTCGGCCTACCTGGGCTTCTTCGCCTGGTACGAGGGGCTGGCCCGAGCCGGGATCGCGCGGGCCAGCCAGGTCCAGCTGAGCCAGCCGCTGCTCACCTTGCTCTGGTCGGGGATCCTCCTGGGCGAGCTGATCGACGGCTTCACCGCGCTGGCCGCCGTGGGCGTGCTGGTCTGCGTCGCCCTGACCCAGCGCGCCCGGGTGGGGAACGTGCGGGTGCAGGCCGTGCCGGACGGTTCGGAGCTTGCGGAATGTGACACGTTCACGCACGATGGGAAGGAAAGCGTCACATCGTCGTGAGCGCAGGGAGCCCGCATGGACGACAAGGTCACCGTTCCCGAGGGCGGGTTCTGGCCCGCGCCGGAGATCCCGCAGCCGAACATCTATCCGATGGAGTGGCGGGTCGAGACCGACAAGCTCGCCGCCATCTACGAGAAGTCCAAGCGGACCGTGTGGAACCCCGCCGACCTGCCCTGGGACGGGATCCGCCCGGAGGACTTCAGCGTGGAGCAGCGGCTCGGGATCATGTACTGGTTCTCGGTGCTGGCCAACTTCGACGCCTCCGGTCCCGCCGTCTTCGCCCGCGCCACGATCCACGCGTTCGAGCAGCACGAGGAGGACCCGGTCCGCAAGTGCTTCTTCTCGATCACGCGGGACGAGATGAACCACGAGGAGTGCTGCCAGCGCACCATCGCGAAGATCTGGCCCGGCGGGCCGCTGGACTGGACGCCCGGCACCGGGCTCGAACACGCCGCGCACAACAACATCAACTGGCTCTACTACAACGGCGGGCGGTACTGGCAGGGATATAACACGGCCGTCCGCAAATACTCGCTGGCCGTTCTGTTCACCAGTTTCATGATGGGCGAGATGGCCGCGTCCACGCTGTTCCGCGGCATGGCGTCCGGAACCCGGCATCCGGTGTTCGGGGAGATGTTCCAGCGCATCGGCCGGGACGAGTCGCGCCATCTGCAGATCTGCATGACGATCCTCGACAAGGAGTGGCCCGGCCTGAACGAGGAGGTCAAGGACCAGATCACCAAGCAGTTGCGTGCGGGGTTCGTCTTCCTGTCGATGATCCTGTGGGAGCCGCCCGAGGGTTTCTGGGACCTGCCGCCCTACTTCATGGCCAATCACCGGGTGCTGATGAACCACGCGCGGGAAGCGGGCCTGGGCGTGCTGTCGTTCGAGGAGCAGGCGGAGAACTGGAGGCAGGCCATCGCCCGCGTACGCGCCATCGTCGAACGCTGGGGCATCGCCTTCCCCGCCATTCCGGAATTGGACATCGCAGGGGTCAAGGTCGATTTCATCGACCCGGAGGACATCATTCCGGTCTTCTGAAGCGGAGCCCTTGGCGCGCCTGGCGCGAGACGTCCGGTTTTCCGGGATCATGGCCCGATGACGTGGATGAGGAGGGGCGTTCGGGTTCTGCGCTGGGCGGGCTGGGCGCTGGCGTACGTGCTGGGCCTGGTGGCGCTCGTGTTCGCCGGCGTGTGGGTGTGGTGGCAGCCCGAGCCCGAGGCGCGCGGCACCGTCGTGAACGCGCTCTGGGCCCGGCACCAGTGGGTGGGGGAGGAGCACACCGAGCAGGAGTACCGCGACCTCGGCCGCCTCCTCCGCGAGAACCGCATCACCGACGTGTTCTTCCACGCGGGCCCGTTCGAGGCCGACGGCACCGTCCCGCCCGCCAAGTACCGCAACGCGGGCAAGCTGATCCAGGCCATGCGGAAGCACGCGCCGGGCGTGCGCGCGCAGGCGTACCTCGGGCAGATCCGGAAGGTGGACGGCTACGGCATCACCGACCTGGACGACCCGGCCGTGCGGGAGCGGGTGCTGCGCACCGACGCGACCTTCCTCGACCTCGGCTTCGACGGGATCCACTACGACTTCGAGCCGATCTACACCGGCGACGCCGCGTTCCTGGAGCTGATGGAGCGGACCAGGGAGCTGACACGGGCGAGGGGCCGGGTGCTGTCGGTGGCCATCGAGCAGCTCACCCTGGTGGACGCGGCGCAGCCGGTCTACCGCGCACTCATCCCGCGCGGCCACGGCCGGTTCCACTACCCGCCGCGGCCGACCAAGAAGTACCTGCGCGATCTCGCCGACAGGGCCGACCAGGTCGCCGTCATGACCTACGACGTGTCGCTGCCGACGCGGTCCCTGGCGGGCCGGCATTTCGCCTGGCACACAGAGCAGACCCTGCGGCTGATCGGCGACCGCACCACGGTCTTCATGGGAATTCCCACCTACCGCCCGATGTTCGATTGGGCGGAGGACCTTCCGGTCGCCCTCAGGGGCGTGCGGAGAGGGCTGGACGCCCTCGACCGGCCACCGGCCCGCCCCTACGGGGTCGGGATTTATGCGGAATGGACGACCATACCCCCGGAATGGGCACTTTATCGGGCTAACTGGCTACCGCGCGGGTCAGCATGATTTGGCCATGACGGCACCCTCCCCGTCACGTTTCCGCTCTCGCGTCCCCGCAGGTCAAAACGCTTGTTGAAGGTGCCCGCCGGGCGGGTAGGCAAGCAGCGGCGAAACCGGCAGGTCCGGACATACCCGTAGAGAGCGGGCAGAGCGAGCGGGCGGGCCGGTCGTGCCGGGCATGAGCGGCCGCCGCCGGGCAGAACCGGCGGGACCGGATAGGACGATGGCACAGGAGTGGGGGAGTGACGCCGATGGGCATCCAGCGGACCGCGTGGTACGAATCCGACCAGCTGACCGAGCTGTCGGCCGAATTCGCCGGGTGGCGGATCGGCCGCGGCGGCTCCGGCCATTGGTGGGCGGTGCGGGGCAACGAACTCGTCCGCACCCCGGACGTGGACGAGCTGCGCGCGCGCCTGTACGAACTCAGCGAGAGGCGGTGACACCCGCCGGCCGCCGGTGACCCCCGAGGACCGGTGACCCGCCGCGGCCCCGAGCCGCGGCCCGGGTGCCCTCCGGAGACGCGTCCGCGACCGGGGACGGGGCGGACGGCCCGCGACCGGCACTTACGGAAGGCCTTTCCGTAAGTCGGTTACGGAAAGTCGCTCCCCGCTGCACGGCCGCTGCGGACGCGTTATCCAACCGAGTCCGGGAAGTAGCCGGACTGACCCCGTAACGAGGCATTTGCGTGCCACGATGTGGAATGAGAAGCCGCCCGCCACGCGTACCCCCGAGCGTGTGGCGGGCGGCTTCTTCTCATTCCGGCCATTCCGGCCGGCCCGCCCGCGGGGTTGCGAATCGCGTGGCGCGTCCGGAATCGCACCCGCCCCGGACGGCCTCGTGGGCATACCGCCCCAAACCCCCACCGATGCCCCGTCCAGTCTCCCGGCTCACGCGCGACTCCGCTGGTCGGCGGCCCGCGTCACGGGTCCGCGACATTGCTCCTTAGTGGGGACCTGTGGGTCCAAGCCGGCCGCCCGGAACGGTACCGTTCGATGCATGGCACCCAGCACAACAAGCGGCGCTCCCTTCGGGAGGATGCTGACCGCGATGGTCACGCCGTTCCGGCCCGACGGCGGGGTCGACTACGACGGCGCCGCGCGCCTGGCGACCTACCTGGTCGACGAGCAGCGCAACGACGGCATCGTCGTCAACGGAACGACCGGAGAGTCGCCGACGACGAGCGACGCCGAGAAAGACCGCCTGCTCCGCACCGTCATCGAGGCGGTGGGTGACCGCGCCGTCGTGGTGGCCGGTGTCGGCACCAACGACACCGCGCACAGCCGCGCCCTGGCCCGGGCGGCCGAAGAGGCCGGCGCGGACGGCACGCTGATCGTCACGCCGTACTACAACAAGCCCCCGCAGGAGGGGCTGCTGCACCACTTCTCCGAGGTGGCCGACGCGGCCGTGCTGCCGGCGATGCTGTACGACATCCCGGGCCGCTCGGGGGTGCCGATCCTCACCGAGACGCTGCTGAAGCTGGGCGAGCATCCGCGCATCGTCGCGGTCAAGGACGCCAAGGGCGACCTGTTCGGCGGCTCCCTGGTCATGGCGGGCACCGATCTGGCCTTCTACTCCGGCGACGACGCGCTCAACCTGCCCTGGCTGTCGGTGGGCGGCTGCGGGTTCGTCAGCGTGGTCGGCCATGTCGTAGGGGCCGATCTCCATGAGATGATCGACGCGTATCTCGCCGGCGACCGGGAACGGGCGCAGCAGATCCATCGCCGCCTGCTGCCCGTGGTCGCGGCGATCATGACCCGTACGCAGGGCGCCATCGCCGTCAAGGCCGCGCTGAACCTGCTGGGGCTGCCGGGCGGCACGGTCCGCGCGCCGCTGGTCGACGCCTCGCTGGAGTTCGCGGCGCGCCTGCGCGAAGACCTCACGATTGGGGGAGTCAAAGTGCCGGAGGTAACCATTCCGGAGGTCGCCCGGTGAGTCATCCTCACCCCGGGCTGTCCGCCCCGCCCGCCCTTCCCGGCAACGGCCTGCGCATCGTTGCGCTGGGCGGCCTCGGGGAGATCGGCCGCAACATGACCGTGTTCGAGTACGGCGGGCGGCTGCTGATCGTCGACTGCGGGGTGCTGTTCCCGGAGACCGAGCAGCCCGGCATCGACCTGATCCTGCCCGACTTCGAGTACATCAGGGACCGGCTCGACGCGGTCGAGGCGGTCATCCTCACGCACGGCCACGAGGACCACATCGGCGCCGTCCCCTACCTGCTGCGCGAGCGGCCCGACATCCCGCTGGTCGGCTCCCGGCTGACGCTGGCGCTGCTGGAGGCCAAGCTCGCCGAGCACCGGATCAGGCCGCGCACGGTGGAGGTCAAGGAGGGCGGCCGGAGCTCGTTCGGCCCGTTCGACTGCGAGTTCCTCTCGGTCAACCACTCCATCCCGGACGCGCTGGCGGTGGCGATCCGCACCCCGGCCGGGCTGGTGCTGGCCACCGGCGACTTCAAGATGGACCAGCTGCCGCTGGACGGCCGGCTGACCGACCTGGCCGGCTTCGGCCGGCTCGGCGCCGAGGGCATCGACCTGCTGATGTCGGACTCCACCAACGCCGAGGTGCCAGGGTTCGTCACCAGCGAGCGCAACATCGGCCCGGTGATCGACGACGTGTTCCGCACCGCGCAGGAGCGGATCATCGTGGCCTGCTTCGCCTCGCACATCCACCGGGTGCAGCAGGTGCTGGACGCCGCCGTGGCCAGCGGCCGCCAGGTCTGCTTCATCGGCCGGTCGATGGTGCGCAACATGGGGGTGGCGCGCGAGCTGGGCTACCTGGACGTCCCCGAGGACATCATGGTCGAGCCCAAGCAGCTCGACGACGTGCGGCCCGACCGCTTGGTCCTGGTGTGCACCGGCTCGCAGGGCGAGCCGATGTCGGCGCTGTCGCGGATGGCCGCCCGCGACCACCAGATCCGCGTCACCGAGCGCGACACGGTCATGCTGGCGTCCTCGATGATCCCGGGGAACGAGACCGCGATCAACCGGGTCATCAACGGCCTCACCCGGTGGGGGGCGCGCGTCGTCCACAAGGGCAACGCGCTGGTGCACGTCTCCGGGCACGCCTCGGCGGGCGAGTTGCTGTACGTCCTCAACATGACCAGGCCGGGCAACTTCATGCCGATCCACGGCGAGTGGCGGCACCTGCGGGCGCACGCCAAGCTGGCCGCGCTCACCGGCGTCCCGGACGAGAACATCGTCATCGCCGAGGACGGCGTGGTGGTCGACCTGGTGGACGGCCAGGCCGCGATCGTCGGCGCGGTCCCGGCCGGGTACGTGTACGTCGACGGGCTGTCGGTCGGCGAGGTCACCGAGACCTCGCTCAAGGACCGCCGGATCCTGGGCGAGGAGGGGTTCGTCTCCATCGTCGTCGGCATCGACTCGACCTCCGGCAAGGTGGTTGCGGGCCCGGAGATCCACGCCCGCGGCGCCGGCATCGTCAACGAGGACTTCCAGGAGGTCATCGAGCGGGTCGAGGCGGTGCTGCGGGACGCGGGCGCCGACGGCGTCAACGACCTGCACCAGATGAACCAAGTGGTGCGGCGCACGGTCGGCAAGTGGGTCAACGACAACTACCGCCGCCGCCCGATGATCATCCCGGTGGTCGTCGAGATCTGATCGCCCGGCCGCCCACCCGCCCCTTACGCACTGTGGTTTCCGGTGCGTGCGGGACGGGTGGGCAACACGCCGGGTGCGGTTATTGACGGGAACGCGCGAGGTCCTTGGTTAGTCTCATAACCATGGCCACACGTGCGTCCGGGGGAGCCAAGGCGTCCTCGCGTACCCGGTCCGGCGCCGGTGCGGCCCGCAAGACCGCGGGCTCGGCCCCCCGCAAGCGCCCCAGCGGCGGTGCGAAGGGCGGCGGAGGCCGCGGCTCCGGGAAGGGACGTCCCCCGCAGAGACCGGATCCGATCCCCCAGCTGTTCGTCGGCTTCTTCAAGCTGCTGTTCAAGCTCTACCACCTGGCCGCGGTGACGGTCGGCTCGGTCTTCCGCGCGTACCGGCGCGGCGCCCAGGGCCTGGACGCCGAGCACCAGCGCGACGGGCTCGGCCTGGCGCTGCTGGGCGGCGCCATCGTGCTGGCCTCGGTGACGTGGTGGCGGCCCGAGGGCGTCGTCACGGTCGCGATCGAGCAGGTGGTGCGGGGCGGCATCGGCGTGCTGGCGATGGCGCTGCCGGTGATGCTGGCCGTGCTGGCCTGGCGGACGCTGCGCCATCCTGAGCACAACGACGACACCGGGCGCATCGTCATCGGGCTGACCGCGCTGGTCGTCGGCGCGCTGGGCATCGTGCACATCGCCGCGGGGATCCCCACCCCGGCCCGCGACATGGCCGGGGTGCGGCGGGCCGGCGGGGTGGTCGGCTGGCTGTCGTCGGCCCCGCTGGAGGCGGGGCTGAGCGGCTGGGTGGCGGTGCCGCTGCTGATCCTGCTGTCGTGCTTCGGGATGCTGGTGATCACCGCGACGCCGATCGCGCGCGTCCCGGAACGGCTCAACGAGCTGTGGTCGGTGGCCACGCTGCAGGGCCGTCCCGGCCGGGCCGTGGAGCGGGACGAGGACGACGGCGAGGCGGGGGAGTCGCCCAAGCCCAAGCGCCGCCGCAAGAGCAAGGCCGCCAAGGACGGCGCGGACGGCGAGCCCGGCGACGGCGAGCTGGAGGTCGGCGAGCACTCCAAGCCGTACGACACGCCCGTCCTGGAGGACGCGCCCAAGAAGGGCAAGGGCGCGCGCGACCTGGCCGACGACCTGTTCGAGCCGGACCCGTTCGGCTCCGCCCCCCCGCCGCCGCCCGAGCCGGAGCCGGACGCGGCCGGGGACGCCGGGGACGTCTTCGAGCCCGAGACGGTGCCCGATCCGGCCGCCTCGTCCGAGCGGCGCACACCCGACCCGACCCCGGCGCCGCGCCGCGTGGAGCAGCTGCCGCTGTCGTCGTCCGGCGAGATCTACGAGCTTCCCGACGCGGCGATGCTGCGTCCGGGCAGCGTCGCCAAGCCGCGCACCAAGGCCAACGACACGGTCGTGAACGCGCTCAGCGGGGTGCTGGAGCAGTTCGACATCGACGCGCAGGTCACCGGGTTCACCCGGGGGCCGACGATCACCCGGTACGAGATCGAGCTGGGACCCGCGGTGAAGGTCGAGAAGGTCACCGCGCTCACCAGGAACATCGCCTACGCGGTGAAGAGCGCCGATGTCCGGATCATCTCCCCGATCCCCGGCAAGTCGGCGATCGGGGTGGAGATCCCCAACGTCGACAAGGACATCGTGAGCCTGGGCGACGTGCTGCGCTCCCCGGCCGCGACCAACGAGCACCACCCGATGATCGTGGGACTGGGCAAGGACGTCGAGGGCCGTACGGTCGTGGCCAACCTGGCCAAGATGCCGCACATCCTGATCGCGGGCGCGACCGGGGCGGGCAAGTCGACCTGCATCAACGGGCTGATCACCTCGGTGCTGATGCGGTCCACCCCGGACGAGGTGCGGATGATCCTGGTCGACCCCAAGCGGGTCGAGCTCACGATGTACCAGGGCATTCCCCATCTGATCACTCCGATCATCACCAATCCGAAGAAGGCCGCCGAGGCGCTGGACTGGGTGGTCGGCGAGATGGACCGCCGGTACGACGACCTGGCGGCCTCCGGATTCCGGCACATCGACGATTTCAACAAGGCGGTGCGCGCCGGGAAGCTGACCGCTCCGCCCGGCAGCGAGCGCGTTTACCAGCCCTACCCGTACATGCTGGTGATCGTGGACGAGCTGGCCGACCTGATGATGGTCGCGCCGCGCGACGTGGAGGACTCGGTCGTCCGGATCACCCAGCTCGCGCGGGCCGCCGGGATCCATCTGGTGCTGGCCACGCAGCGGCCGAGCGTGGACGTGGTGACCGGGCTGATCAAGGCGAACGTGCCGTCCCGGCTGGCGTTCGCGACCTCCTCGCTGGCCGACAGCCGGGTCATCCTCGACCAGCCGGGCGCGGAGAAGCTGGTGGGGCAGGGCGACGCGCTGTTCCTGCCGATGGGCGCCAGCAAGCCGATGCGGCTCCAGAACGCCTACGTCGCGGAGAAGGAGATCCACGGTGTCGTCGACCACTGCAAGGCGCAGATGGAGGCGGTGTACCGCGAGGACGTCACCGACGTCGCCGGTCCGAAGAAGGAGATCGACGAGGAGATCGGCGACGACATGGACCTGCTGGTGCAGGCGATCGAGCTGGTCGTCAGCACGCAGTTCGGGTCGACGTCGATGCTGCAGCGCAAGCTGCGGGTCGGGTTCGCCAAGGCCGGACGGCTGATGGACCTGATGGAGAGCCGCGACATCGTGGGTCCCAGCGAGGGGTCCAAGGCACGGGACGTGCTCGCCAAACCCGACGATCTGCCCGGCGTGCTCGCCGAGCTGCGCGGTGGAGGCGGCGCGGGCGGGGACGCCCCCGGATGAACGCGGCCGCCGTTCCCAGGTCGGGGCACCCAGACGTTTTCCTCGATTTCCGGACGCGTTCCCGGTCAGGCCGATTCCCGGCGTACCTTCCAGGCGATCTTGAGGCCGTTCCGCGATGATCTCGTAACGGGGTTCTCGCCGTCCTGGCGGAATGATGCGAAATCTTGCCCTGTTTCGAACGTGTTGCCGCTCGCTGAGTGGGCATTGCGGTTCCTAGACTGGTGTCGCTGGAGTGTGGGGTTTCGGTCATGGTGCGCTCTAAGGAGGCCCGGCGTGAGCATCGGTGAGACCTTGGCGAGGGAGCGCGAGCAAGCCGGTCTCACCCTGACTCAGGTGAGTCTGCAGACCCGGATCCGAGAATCGGTGATCCGGGCGATGGAACAGGACGACTTCAGCGGCTGCGGCGGGAACTTCTACGCCCGCGGGCACATCCGGTCGGTCTCCCGCGTGATCGGGATCGATCCCGAGCCGCTCGTCCGCGAGTACGACGACGCGCACGGCGGCGCCCCGATGCCGCTGTCGGCGGTGGC
The DNA here is from genome assembly GCF_039532545.1 of Actinomadura vinacea. Classification (NCBI taxonomy): domain Bacteria; kingdom Bacillati; phylum Actinomycetota; class Actinomycetes; order Streptosporangiales; family Thermomonosporaceae; genus Actinomadura; species Actinomadura vinacea. The sequence continues at coordinate 33,960 of NZ_BAAARW010000048.1, forward strand.
CGCGTTCGAGCCGGAGCGGGCGGTGGTGTTCCGCGAGCGCCGCTCCCCGAACTGGAGCGCGGCGATGGCGCTCGCGCTGGCCCTGGTGGTGATCTACGGGGTCGTCCAGGTGGTCGGCACCGGCGGCGACCGTGAGCGGCGCACCGCCCGGCAGGTCGCCGGCACGCCGGCCGCGCCCGGCCGCGCCCCGGCGTCCCCGACGCCGACCGCGGCGCCGCCGAAGGCCAACGACCCGGTCGCGGTCGCGCCCCGCAAGAACGTCAAGATCCAGGTCAAAGGAGTCCGCTCTACCTGGGTGAACGTGCGCGGCGACAAGGGCCGTCAGCTGTACAGCGGCATGATCCGGGCCGGCCAGACCCGGCGCTGGACCGATCCGAAGAAGATCAGCATCCTGATCGGCAACGGCGGCGGGCTGCGGCTGGTGGTGAACGGCGAGGACCTCGGCACCCCCGGTGAGGGCGGCGGCGTCTACCGCATGAGCTTCACCCCGGACGACCCCGACGAGGCGTGAGCCCGACGCGGGACCGGCCCCCGGTGAGAGACGGGTACCGGTCGGCGTAGGGCACGGAGACCATTACCGTTAGGGGCATGTCCACTCGCCGTACGGTCTCCCTCGTCACGCTCGGTTGTGCCCGCAACGAGGTCGACTCCGAAGAGCTCGCCGCCCGGGTGGAGGAGGCGGGCTGGGGCCTGACCGACTCCGCCGACGACGCCGACGTGGTCGTGGTGAACACCTGCGGGTTCATCGACGCGGCCAAGAAGGACTCCATCGACACGCTGCTGGCCGCGCACGACTCCGGCGCCAAGGTGGTCGCGGCGGGCTGCCTGGCCGAGCGGTACGGCGCGCAGCTGGCCGCCGAGCTGCCCGAGGCCGACGTGGTGCTGAGCTTCGACGACTACGCCGGGATCGGGGAGCGGCTCGACGACGTCATGGCGGGCCGCAAGCGGGCCGCGCACGAGCCGCGCGACCGCCGCAAGCTCCTGCCGATCAGCCCGGTGGAGCGGTCGGCGGCCCAGGTCGCGATTCCTGGACACGGCGAGCTTCCGGACGGCGTCGCCCCCGCGTCCGGCCCCCGGGTGCTGCGGCGGCGGCTGGGCGGCGGCCCTGTCGCGCCGCTGAAGCTGGCCTCCGGCTGCGACCGGCGCTGCACGTTCTGCGCCATCCCGGCCTTCCGCGGCGCGTACGTGTCGCGCCCGCCCGCGGAGGTGCTGGCGGAGGCGGGCTGGCTGGCCGAACACGACGTGCGCGAGCTGGTGCTGGTCAGCGAGAACTCCACCTCCTACGGCAAGGACCTGGGCGACCTGCGCGCCCTTGAGACGCTCCTGCCGCGGCTGGCCGCGGTGGAGGGGATCGAGCGGGTGCGGGCCAGCTACCTGCAGCCCGCCGAGCTGCGTCCCGGGCTGATCGAGGTGCTGGCCGGCACCCCGGGCGTCGCGCCGTACTTCGACCTGTCGTTCCAGCACGCCAGCGGCCCGGTGCTGCGCTCGATGCGCCGGTTCGGCGACCGGGAGCGGTTCCTGGAGCTGCTGGACCGCGTCCGCGACCTGGCGCCCGAGGCGGGGGTGCGGTCCAACTTCATCGTCGGCTTCCCCGGCGAGTCGGAGGACGACCTGGAGGAGCTGATGGCCTTCCTGACCGACGCCCGGCTGGACGCCATCGGCGTCTTCGGATACTCCGACGAGGACGGCACCGAGGCCGCGTCCCTGGCGGGCAAACTCGACCCGGCCGAGGTCGCCGCGCGGGTGGAGGAGGTGACCGTGCTGGCCGAGGAGCTCACCGCGCAGCGCGCCGAGGACCGGATCGGCACCGAGATCCACGTGCTGCTGGAGGAGAAGGCCGCCGACGGGATCGAGGGCCGGGCCGCGCACCAGGCCCCCGAGGTCGACGGCACGGTTCTGGTCCGCGGCGACGGCCTGCCCTTGGGCGAGATCGTCGCGGCGCGCGTCGTCGCGTCCGACGGCGTCGATCTCGTGGCGGACGTGACATGACCGCCGGCGCCGCGGGCACCGCGGACTCGACCCCGCCGCAGGCCGGGCTGTGGAACATCGCCAACGTGCTGACGCTGGCCCGGATCGCGCTGGTCCCGCTGCTGGTCTGGCTGCTCTTCCTGGAAGGCGACGGCGCGCGGCTGGCCGCGTTCGCGGTCTTCGCCATCGCCTCCATCACCGACAAGATCGACGGCGATCTGGCGCGCAAGCGCAACATCGTCACCGACTTCGGCAAGATCGCCGATCCGATCGCGGACAAGGCGCTGACCGGCGCCGCACTGATCAGCCTGTCGATGCTTGGCGAACTGTGGTGGTGGGTGACGATCACCATCCTGGTCCGCGAGATCGGGATCACCGTGCTGCGGTTCGTGGTGATCCGGTACGGGGTCATCCCGGCCAGCAAGGGCGGCAAGCTCAAGACGATGCTGCAGGTCATCGCGATCGGCCTGTTCATCCTGCCGGGCCCGTTCGACCCGGTCCGCTGGGCGGCGATGGCGGCGGCGATGGCGGTCACCGTGGTCACGGGCGTCGACTACGTCGTCCAGGCGTGGCGGCTGCGCCACGAGGCCCGCTCCTAAGGGCGGATGCCCGTGCACGAATTCACCTATGACGAAGTCGGCGCGACGCGGAACGCCGACATCCCGTCCGGCTACCGCTGGCTGCGGGTGCGCACCGAGCTGGGCTCGGGGCCCGAGGTCATGCGGAACGCGGCGGACGCGCTGATGGAGTTCTGGATGCACCGGGCCCTGCCGGCGAAGGTCACCGCGTCCGCGCCGCGCGCGGCCGCCGGCGTCGCCGTCGAGCTCCGCCTCGGCGCGGGGCCGCTGCGTGTGTCGGCGCCCTGCCGCGTGGTGTGGGCGGAGGACGGCGATCGCCGCGCCGGCTGGGCGTACGGGACGCTGCCCGGCCATCCCGCGTCCGGCGAGGAGGCGTTCGTGGTGCACATGGACGACTCGGGGGACGTATGGCTCACCGTCACCGCGTTCAGCCGCCCAGTGAGCCGTGTGATGCGCCTGGCGGGCCCGCTGGCGCCGATCTTCCAGCGAGCCTACGCCCGCCGCTGCGGAGCCGTGCTGAGCCGTCTGGCGCGCCCCTGAGCCCTACTGCGGCACCGGCTTGCCGTACATTCGGACCTTCCGTCACGCGAGGAGGACGCGATGCGCGTCGAACTGGTCACCATCGGGGACGAGTTGCTTCTGGGCGACACGGTCAACGGGAACGCGGCCTGGATCGGCCGGCGGCTGGCCGAGCACGGCCTGGAGGTCACCCGCAGCGTCGTCGTGGGAGACGAGCTGGACGTGATCATCGAGGCCGTGACCGAGGCACTGGCACGCGCCGACGCCGTCATCACCACCGGCGGCCTCGGCCCCACCTACGACGACCTGACCCGGGACGCACTGGCCAAGGCTGCCGGGGCCGCGCTCGTCCGCGATCCCGGACTCGAGCGGCGGCTGCGGGAGCGGGTCGCGGCGGCCGGGCGCGAGCTGCAGCCGATGGCGCTGCGCATGGCCGACGTCCCGGACGGCGCCGGGATCCTGGTCAACTCCGCGGGCAGCGCCGCCGGGCTGCGGGTCGAGCTGGAGGGCGGCGCGGTCTACGCGCTGCCGGGCGTCCCGTTCGAGATGCGGACCATGATCGACGAGGTGGTGCTGCCGGAGCTGGCCGGGGAGCACCGGGTGGCGCGCCGAACACTGCGCACCGCGCTGCTCTGGGAGTCGGTGGTGGCCACCCGGCTGGCCCCGGTCGAGGCGATGGACGGGATCAAGCTGGCCTACCTGCCCGACTCGCCCGAGGTGCGGATCCGGATCAGCGCGACCGGCCCGGACGTCGAGGCCCGGCTGGCGGAGGCCGAGCGGCAGGCCCGGGAACTGCTCGGCGACGCGGTGTACGGCACGGGGGAGGAGACCCTCGACCGCGTCGTGCACGGGCTCCTGGCGGAACGGTCCGCGACGGTCGCCGCCGCCGAGTCGCTGACCGGCGGCCTGATCGGTGCGGAGCTGACCAGGATGCCGGGATCGTCGGCGACCTTCGCCGGGGGAATCGTCGCGTACGCCACGGCGTTGAAAGAACAGTTGCTGGGCGTCCCGGCGGACCTGCTGGAGGCGCACGGAGCCGTCCACCCGGACGTCGCGGCGGCGATGGCCGTCGGGGTGCGGGAGAGGCTTGGAGCGACGTACGGGGTCGCCGTGACAGGTGTGGCGGGACCGGACGCGCAGGACGGGCGACCCGTCGGAACGATTTTTGTCGGAGTGGCCTCACCCGGCGGTGAACCCAGAGTGGCGAGCCCATCGCTCCCGGTTTCCGGCACGAGCCCCGAGAACCGCGCCGTGATCCGCAGGATGACCGTCGCGCACGCCCTTGAGCAGCTACGACGCGTGATTCTCGGGCTCGGCACGGGCCCGGCGCAGAAGGAGTGAGCACGACGTTCGGGAAGAGTTCCCCTGATTACAGCGTTACGTTTCCAGCGAACACGAAATCCACGGTCTGCCACGGTCACCTCTGGGCCGGGTACGGTGGAACCCAAGATGGTCCGAACTGAGGGAGGGAGCGAGACGATGGTCCTGCTTCGCCAGCTGCTCGGTGATGTACTGCGGCAGCTGCGGCTGCGCCAGGGACGCACCCTCCGTGAGGTGTCCGCGGCGGCACGGGTCTCCCTGGGCTATCTCTCCGAGGTCGAGCGAGGGCAGAAAGAGGCGTCCTCCGAACTGCTGTCCTCGATCTGCAAAGCCCTGGGAGTGCCGCTCTCGCACGTGCTGCGTGAAGTCGCCGACCAGCTCGCGCTGGCCGAGCTTCAGCACGAGCCGGTCATGGCCGGCGCGCCCGAGCACGAGCGCATCACCACCGAAAGCATTCCAGCCACACCAGAGGGAATCGCCGACGAGTTCCGCGCGGACATGGTAGCGGCCTGAGGGGCCGGGATTGGGGGAGGTGTGTCCGCGGAGAGCGCGGACCGATGCCCCTCCGTCATGTCGCCCAGGGGGGCGACCCCCTGGAACCCCCGTGTGGTGCACGGGGCGGGTGTCTGCGAAGGTCAGGGACCGTTGCCCCTTGGCCCTCGGAACGCCTGATGTGGGGGTTCCGCCCCCCTTTGGGGCTTCGTCCTGAGATGTGGGCCGGTTCACGAGTGAACGCGGCATGACCGGGGACTTCTGTGTGTTGTAACGCCTAGATCGCTACAACGCGGAAGGAGCCCAATCATGGTGGCGGTGAAGAGCCCGCTCTCGGACCAGGCCCAGAAGACCGCGGGGAACGCGCTTCAGGGGTCGCTCATCGATCTGATCGACCTCGCGCTGCTGGCCAAGCAGGCGCACTGGAACCTCACCGGCCGCAACTTCAAGGTCGTGCATGAGCACCTGGACGAGGTCGTCGACCTCGCCCGCCAGTACCAGGACGAGGTCGCCGAGCGCGCGGTGGCGCTCGGGGTCAACCCCGACGGCCGTTCCCGCACGGTCGCCGACCGCACCCCGATACCGCAGCTCGAGGCCGGTTACCTCGCCGACGACAAGGTCGTCGCCCTGGTGACCGACGTCCTGGCGCAGCTGATCGGCCGGTTCCGGGAGCGCGTGGCCGCGACCGACGAACCCGACCCGGTGACCCAGGACCTGCTGATCCAGGTGACGGCCGCACTCGAGAAGCAGCACTGGATGTTCCAGGCTCAGGTGTGAACCGACGAAATCCCCGGCCTCGCGCCGGGGATTCGTCATGTCCGGACGCAACCACCGCGGCCGCCACCGCGTCCAACCGTGATGGGCCCCTATTTGAAAGCCGCGGCACTGGTATCCGGCCTGGCATTACTGACCGCATGCGGCACCGGCGCGCAGTCGCGGCCGTGCACGATGATCGCGTCCAGGCAGGGAGTCGGCCTCGACATCCGCCCCCCGCAAGCCGCGAAGGTCGCCGAGGCCACGATGAAGGTCTGCTGGAACGGCACCTGCCAGCAGCCGAAGATCCACCTGATGGACGGCGGCACGTCGGTGCCCCAGGGGTGCACGGGCGACGACTCCGACGACGTCTGCGGGGCGTCCGCCTCACCCGACGGCAGCAAGCACGGATTCGCCGAGCTGGACGGGCTGTCCACCACACCCGTCCAGGTCACCGTGATCCTGCGCGATGCCCGGGGCAAGCGGCTGCTCGACCAGAAGGTCGACGTGACACCGCAGGCCACCTACCCCAACGGCAAGCGCTGCGGCAAGGGCGCCCCCCAGGCCGGCCTGATCGTGCAGGACGGCAAGGTCACCGTCCGCCGCTGACGACGAACCACACCCGGTGCCCGGGATCCACCCGCTCGACCCCCCACTCCGCGGCCATCGCGTCCACGATGAGCAGCCCCCGGCCGCGCACCTCCGTCCCGCCGGGATCGCGCAACCGCGGCGCGGACCGCGAGCCGCCGTCGTCGGTCACCTCCACCCGCACCCGTTCCGGGGCGGCGAACACCTTGATCAGGATCTGCCCGCCTCGCCCCGAGTCGGTGTACCTCAGCGCGTTGGTCATCAGCTCCGACACGCACACCGTGCAGTCGTACAGCCTCGGGTCGTCCTCCAGGAAGTCGCGCAGCCACCGCCGCACGTCCCCCACCGCCCGCTCCACCCCGGGGACGAGCATCCCCTCAAGCCGTTCCGTGGACGTGCCGTTCGCGTGCATCTACAGGTCCTCTCCTCGACGACGTCCCCGCAGGATGAACCGGCCTCCGCACGAATCATGATGAGATCGGCCCGAACGGCCGCTGTTCCCCAGCCACACCCGCCCCCGGTCACATGTGACAGTTAGCCGGAACCGCTGGTCAAATGCGCTGTGTAGTCGCACGATTACGTCATGTCGGATCAACGTCGCCCGACCCTCCGCCGCCGCAGACTCGGCAACGAACTCCGCCGGATCCGTGAGGAACGCGGCCTGACGCTCCAGCAGGCCGCGAGGATGCTGCACCGCAGCCACTCCGCCATGTCCAAGCTGGAGACCGGCAAACGCGGCATCTACCGTCCCAGCCTGGAGAACATGCTCGACCGCTACGGCATCGAGGACCCTGCCCAACGCGAAGCCCTCTTCCGCCTGGCCGAAGAGGCCCGCAGCGACGCCAAAGGCTGGTGGCAGGCCTACGACGGCACCGTCTCGCCAGAGACCATGGACCTGATCAGCCTCGAAGCGGACTCCACGCTAATCGAGTTCTTCGACCTGGTCCTGATCCCTGGGCTGCTCCAGACCGAGGACTATATGCGGGCGGTGATTCGCGCTCGTCGTGTTGAGCAGTCACCCGAACGCATCGAGCGCATGGTGGATGTCCGGATGAGGCGTCAGCAAGTAATCAGGCGGGCCGCCCCGACTCGGCTGCACTCGGTCGTGGACGAGGCAGCGCTGCACCGCATGGTGGGCGGTCCGAAGGTTATGCGAGGTCAGTTGCAACACCTCACGGAGGTGTCACTACTCGGCCATGTGGCACTCCAAGTGGTGCCCTACGGTGTAGGCGCACACGCTGGTATGACATCCAGCTTTCAACTTCTGCATGTCGGAGTTCACGAAGATCTGCGGGTTGTGGTCGTCGATTCCCTGACGCAGATCGCGTACAGCGAGGAGGCGGATGAGGTCCGTGCTTACTGCGAAGCATTCGAGGCACTCAAGGCAGATGCGTTTTCGCAAGCGGATTCCGGAACGCTGATCGAGCGCCTACTGTCTGAGATATGACCAGTCAAAATCCTTTGCTGATCACATGGCGAAAGAGCAGCTACAGCGGTGGCGAGGGCGGGAGCTGCGTCGAGGTCGCCGCTGGTTGGCGCAAGAGCAGCCGCAGCGGTGGGCAAGGTGGCCAATGCATCGAGGTGGCGCCGGGGTGGCGGAAGAGTAGCCACAGCGCTGAGCAAGGCGGTCAGTGCGTCGAGGTCGCGGTGGGGGAGCGGGTGATCTTGGCGCGGGACTCCAAGATGCCGGACGGGGCGGTGCTGTCCTTCGAGGCGGCGGAGTGGACGGCGTTCGTCCGGGAGGTCAAGCAGGGCGGCCTCGATCTGGTTTGAGTTCGGGAATAGGCGATGGCTCGGGCTGTGCTGCTTCTCGTGTGACCAACGTCGTGGAGATGACACGAGCACGAGCGGATGCGGCCGTACCGGAGATGACGTGGGAGATGTCGAGCCTGCACCGCTTCCGGGTTCAGGCCGATGCGATGCTCACCGAACTCGCGGGGCCGCGATGGGCGCTGGTATTGGCGGGTGGTGTCGAGCTCGAGACGGTGGCAGGACATCACCTTCTCGCCGAAGGCGACGCGGCCCTCGTCGATGCTCGCACCGCCCACCGGATCACCGGGTCAGGGCGGGAGTCTTATCTCGCTGTCGCTGATCTTCGTGTGGTCGCCCCGGCGTATCGGCTGCCGAGTCCGCTGGTCGTGCGTGGCTTCGGGACCCGGCACGACGGTGTCGCGGCGCTCGTCGGGAAGTGCCCGCTTGAGAACGAGTGCCGGCCGTCCCTGTTCGCCGCGAGCTACGGCAACCTCATCGGCGCGGCGATGACCACGTCCTGGCTCGAAGACCAGGGCACCCCCGCCACCGAGCGGGACGAGGCCGTCGCGGCCGTGGTCGCCGCCGTGACCGCCCGGCCGGGAGAGAGTTGGACCGTCGAACGGATGGCGCGCCTGGTGCACCTATCGCGCTCCGCTCTTGGCGAGCGGTTCCGCCGCGCCCTGGGCCGCGGCCCCGCGGAGGTGCTCCGCGAGGTGCGGATGCGGGAGGCGCGGCGGCTGCTCGGCGACCTCTCGTCTCCGGTGGAGCACGTGGCGTTCGCCGTGGGGTACGGTTCCACCGCCGCTTTCAGCAGAGCGTTTTCGTCCCACCACGGGGTCGGGCCGCAGGCCTGGCGCGACGCCTCACCCGCGCGGGACGCGGAGAGTCGCGAACACCACCCCGGCCGCGGCGGCGGACGCCGTGCCGACCAGGAACGCGGTCGTGACGCCGTGGGCGTCCAGGAGGACGCCTCCTGACGCGGACCCGAGCGTGATCGCCACCTGGAACGCGGTCACCTGCAACGACAGGGCCGACTCGACGCGCTCCGGTTCGACGCGGGTCACCCACAGTTGGGTGGCGACGGGGACCATGTTGAATCCCAGACCCCACACCACGACCCCCACCGCGAGCAGCGGCATCGACGTCGCCGTCGTGGTGAGGACGAGACCGGCGCCGAGCAGCACCGGTGCAGCCGTGACCACGGCCCGCAGCCGGCCGGCGAACCGTCCGGCCGCGAGGTTGCCGACCAAGCCGCCCACGCCCCAGAGCAGCAGCAGCCACGCCGTGCTCCCGGGAGCGGTCTCCTCGATCGCGAGCCTGATGAAGGGGTAGGCGGCGAAGTTGCCGAACGCGACCAGGACCACACCTGCTACGCCGGCCATCAACCACCGGTTGGCGACCGCCTGCCGCAGCATGGTGAAACCGGCGGACGGGTGCGCGGGCACCGGCGGCAGCACCGCGGCCAAGGCCAGCGCGCCCACCGCGCTGAGGGCGGCGGCGCCGCCGAAGACGGTGCGCCAGCCGACCTGGTCGCCGACCAGGGACGCCAGCGGGACGCCCGCGATTGTCGCGATGGTGACGCCCAGCGCGATGGACGTCGAGATCACACTGTCGCGGCCCGGAACGGCATGGGTGCCCGCGCCGAACGCGAACGACCAGTACCCCGCGATGGCGATACCGAGGACCAACCGGCCGGCGAGCAGGACGGCGAACCCTGGAGCGACCGCGACGGCCAGGTTCGCGACCATCGCCGCGACCAGCAGCCCGACGAGCACCGTCCGCCGGTCGGTCCGCGGCAGCAGCACCGCGATGCTGGGAGCGGTGACCGCGCCGGCGACCGCGGTCGCCGCGACCGCCAGGCCCGCGGTGCCCTCGCTGACCCCGAGGTCGGCCGCCATCGCCGGCAGCACGCTCGCGGGCAGGAACTCGCTGGCCACCAGCACCGCGATCCCGGCCGCGAGCGCGACTATCGGTGACCAACCGGCACGACTACGGGACGACAGTGCGAGGGGCGGAGAATCAGAAGACGACTGAGTAGTTGGCATGAACACAGCCTCGCCGCGCCCGCACCCTCGTGGTTGATCGTGTGACGCGTACGGTTGATCGCCTGACCGGCATGGGGAACCTTCGGTCGGCGCCGATCACGGGGACGTCGCACGCCGACCAGGACTTCGAACGGGCCCTGACAGGACGTTTGGGGCGTACTCCCGAGCCGGAGGCGCGGCCATGCTGCACGATCTTCGGTATGACGAATACGCCCCCCACCGCGGACCGCAGGATCTCTTCCCAGGCAGGCATCCTCATTGGCAGCTTCGGATCCCTGTTTCTGATCTTCCTGTGCGCGGTGCCATGGATGTGGTGGAGGCTGGCGAAGGCCCTGGCCGTCGCTGAGGAGGATCACCCTGCGCCGCTCAACCCGTGGCTTGTGCTGGGATGGGCGATCCTGGCCGGCGGGTTGACGGTTGGCGCGGGCGCGGTGCTGTGCCTGCCGCGGTTCTTCCGCCGCTTCCCCGGTTTGGGCCCCCTGATGGTCTTCAGTTGGGTCTTCGTCTCGCTGGTCTCCCAGGGCGCCTTCACCGGCCTTCACCCCGCGCTCTACGACACGATGCGCGATCTCGACTCGTGGCGGAGCGGTGACACCCGCACCGACCCGGCCGTTCTGGCCGCGCGGATGGATCGCCTGCTGGTGGACGTGCTCTCCGCGTCACCTGGAGCGGTGGTCTTCGCGCGGCCCGCCTTCGCGGGGAAGGGGCGCAAGGGCGGCAGGCTCGGCCTGCGGGCGGGCGGCGCGATCGTCCCGGTCAAGGGGCGGGAGCCGGACACCTGGCAAGTGCTGGAATCGTGGCTCGCGGGCCGCATGACCAGGCTGAAAGCGGGTGCCGGTGGCACTGCATTCAAGGCGAGCGAGGACATCGTCGTCGAGATTCGCATGGACGACACCCGGAGCCTGTTCTCCCTGACCATCAGCACGCCGAAGCCCACCGGCCGTTTCACCCGGCCGCGGACGGCCCGGGACGCCGCGACGGCCGCGCAGGTCGCCGGGCTCGCCCGCGTGCTGGACCCGAAGAACAGACCCGCGGTGCCGGAGGGCGTGGCGACCTTGCCCTGCTCGGCCGGAAAGGCCACCGTCTATTCCGCCAGCGACGATCTCAGCGAGGCGGTGTCCTCGGCGCTGCTCGTCCGGGGCGGTGCCGCCCTCACCACCCCGGACGGACGACGCGGAACGCTCACCCACATCACCGACTTCGGCGCCCGCGTGGCCGTGGGCACGATGGACGGGCTCCATGTGGGAGTCCGGCAGGGTGAGATCGTCAGCGTCTTCCAGCGGTGTCGCTAGGAGGCCGCGACCGCGCCGGTGGCGACCAGTGCGAGCACGATGACGCCCAGGATCACGCGGTATCCGATGAAGACGCTGTAGGTGTGCTTGGCGACGAACTTGAGCAGCCAGGCGACCGCGACGTAGGCGACGATGAAGCTCACCACCGTGGCGGTGATCGTCGCGGGCCATCCGACGCCGTTGGTGATGGCCTCGAACTCGGTGACGATCTGGAGTCCGCCGGCGGCGGTCAGCGCGGGGACCGACAGGAAGAACGACAGCTTGGTGACCGTGACGCGGTCCAGGCCGCGCAGCAGGCCGGCGGACATCGTCGCGCCGGAGCGGGAGACGCCCGGGATCAGCGCCAGGCACTGGACGACCCCGATGATGAGGGTGTCCTTCCAGGTGACGTCCTTCTCGTTCCTGGACTGGGTGGCGGTCTTGTCGGCGAAGTACATGACCCCGCTCCAGAGGATCAGCGCCGATCCGACGAACCAGAGGTTGCGCAGCGTCGTCTCGATCTGGTCCTTGAACAGCAGGCCGACGATGCCGATCGGGATGGCGCCGAGGAGCACCGCCCATGCCTGGCGGTAGTCGAGGTCGTTGCGGTGCTCGCGGCTGAACGCGCCTCGTAGCCATGCGCCGATCAGGCGCACGAAGTCGGCGCGGAAGTAGATCAGGGTCGCCAGGACGGCGCCGACCTGGATGATCGCGGTGAACGCCGTGATGTCAGGGTCGTCGGGGGAATATCCGAGCAGGCTCTCCAGGATCGTCAGGTGCCCGGTGCTGGAGATCGGCAGGAACTCGGTCAGCCCTTCCACAGCACCGAGGAAGACCGCTTCCAGGATGTTCAAAGGTGGCCCTCGTATCGCTCATTGGTGTACGCCACGACACAGGCACGCTCGTCCACAGCGACCGGTTCGATCGCGTGTGCAGGGGGTGTGCGCCGCTCGCCGGGAAGCCCCCCGTCGGCGATGCCGGATCGAGGGACTCTTCAGCGCCAGAGGGTACGGTACTGGTCATCGCCAGATGGACAAAACCCACTATCGGCACGGGGTGCGCCGGTGCCGGCCTTGCTCCAGCAGGCCGGCCACCTGTGGGTGCTCCGCAGCGCGTTCGGGCAGGTTCTGCTTGGGATAGTGCTTGCGCCAGGCGCGGTGCTCGGCCAGCCAGGTGAGCAGGGCTATGGGGAGCAGGATCACGCCTGCGATTGCGTCGTATTCGCTCGTGCATTCGGAGCAGGAGGGGATGTCGACCGTCCGCGGGGGTTCGCCCAGTTCGATCGGGCAGGTCTGGTCCGGGCGGACGGCGTGCTCGCAGAACCAGCAGGCGGTCACGTGGGGCCGGGGGAGGGGCTCTCAGGAATCAGGTCGGCCCCCTTGCATTGCGGGGACGTCTTGTACACCTGGTTGAGCGCCGGGTTCTGGGCGAAGAGCTGCTGCATCCCGTTGTCCTTCGGGACGGCCGATTGGATGGTGTTGGCGACGACCGCCGGGCTGGGGACGTCTTCCTTGGTCTTCTCGAGCTTGGCCACGGCGGGTTTCAGCGCGTTGATGTAGGCGGCGACGGCCTGGTCTCCCCCTGCTACGGGCGAGGGGCCCGTCTTCTCGAACATCTCCAGGGTCTCCTGGAGGTCCTTGTGGGACACCTTGGCGAAGTGGACGATCTGGTCGCGGCTCGGCCGGCGCGGGACCATGCTCAGGGCGGCGATGCGGGACGCGTGCCTCTGCACCTGAAGGTCGGCGTCGGCGGCGCATACCTTCCCCAGCCACGTGATCACGGCCTGGCCGGGGGCCGCGGACTTGGAGCGGGTGTCCTCGGCTTTGGACGGGGTGTCCTCGCCGGAGCACCCGGTCAGGACGGCTGCCAGCAGCGGGAGCGTGGCCCAGAGGAGTGGTCGTCGCATCTCAGGAGGGTAGGAGTCCGGGTCCGGGAGGGGTCCCAGGGCGCAGGTGTGCCAGGACGGTCTCGGCGAACTCGATGGCCAGGGGGCTCAGGTCCGTCCAGCGGCGGGCGGCCCAGCCCGCGGACAGCGGGGACAGTTCGGGGATCGGGATGAGGCGGACGATGCTGCCCGGTCCGTACGTCCAGCCGGGCAGGGCGGGCAGGATGGCGCGGCCCAGGCCCAGTTCGGCCAGGAGCAGCGCGGTGTCCCAGTCGGCGACGCTGGCCGTGGGCATCAGCCGGACGCCGTGCCGCTGGAGCTGCCCTTCCAGCTGGACGCGGGACGTGGCGTGCTCGGGCAGTTCGATGTGCGAGATCCCGTCGAGATCGGCGAGTGTGATCGTCTCCCGGTGCGCTATGGCGTCGTCGGTGCGGGCGACCAGCACCCAGGGCATCTCGTAGGAGGCGTGCTGCTCCACCCCGTCCAGCTGCGGGCCGATCGTGACCCAGGCGAGGTCGGCCTGCCGGGTCTGGACGGCCTCCAGGCAGCGGCGGCTGGAGCCGGCCGTCTCGAACGCCAGCCCCACCTCGGGGTGGCGTTCGCGGAAGGCGGCGACGCCCGCGGACATGAAGTGGCGGACGGTGGTCGCGCCCGTGGCGATCCGTACGGTGCCGCCGACGCCGCGGCGGATGTCGTCCAGGCGGCGCAGCGCCGCGGCCAGCCCGCCGAGTCCTTCCGCGGCGGCCTGGTAGAGGATCTGCCCGGCGCCGGTGGGGGCGACACCGCGGGGCCGCCGTTCCAGCAGGAGCAGTCCTGTCTCCCGTTCGAGGCGTTTGACGTGCTGGCTCACCGCCGACTGGCTGCACGACAGGTCCCGCGCGACGGCGCTGAGGTTGCGCGCCTCGCACACGGCCACGAAGACGCGCAGATCGTCCAAGGTCATGGTGTGCAAGGTAGGACTGGGGGATTGTTAAGTAAACCCTAGAATTGACTTGGGTAAAGGGTGAGGCGAGGATTTTCGTGCGGGCGCAGGATCCGGCGACCCGTATAAGGCGGCGACCCGTTCGGGGGCGGGCGCCGACCCGGCGGACGGGAGGGCCATGGCGGATCTCCGCGAGCTCGGGCGCGCACTGGGCGCGACCCGGCAGGGGCTGGACGAGCGGATGGGCATCGAGTTCCTGGAGGCGACCGCGGAACGCGTCGTCGCCCGCATGCCCGTCGACGGCAACAACCAGGCGTACGGCACGCTCCACGGCGGCGCGTCCTGCGTGCTCGCCGAGACGACCGGCTCGCTGGGCGCCGCGGTGCACGCGGGCGCGGACCGGATGGCGCTCGGCATCGAGATCAGCGCGACCCACCACCGGACCGCGGCGTCCGGCCACGTCACCGCGGTGGCCACGCCGCTGCACCTGGGCCGGACGCTCGCGACGTTCCAGGTGGTCATCACCGACGATCGGGACCGGCGGATCTGCACCGCCCGCGTCACCTCGCTGCTGCGCCCTCGCCCGGAGGCTGGCAGCGGGGGCACCAGAAAGTGACGCGCTTGCGCCCTTCGGGCCCCTGGTCGGCGCGGCGGACGCGGGTGCCGCAGCGGCGGCAGGGGCGCCCGGCACGGCCGTACACCCAGTGCTCGTGGCCGGGACGGCGGTCGCCGGTGGTGACGTGCCCGTGGCGCTCCTTGTTGGCGTCCAGGGCACGGTGGCACAGGTCGACGATGCCGGGCAGATCGGGGACGTCGCGCACCGGGGTCCAGGGGTCGATCCCGCGGAGGAAGAGGATCTCGGCTTTGTAGACGTTGCCGATCCCGGCCAGCCGGCGCTGGTCGAGCAGGGCATCGCCGATGGCGTCGCCGGGCTGCCTGGACAGCCGCCGCACGGCCTCGGCGGCCAGTTCGGGCGACCAGCCGGGGTCGAGGAGGTCGGGGCCGAGCCGGTCGACGACCCGGGACTCCTCGGTGGACGCGAAAAGTTCGACGACGCCGAGGGAGTAGCCCAGGGCCTGGGACTCGGCGTTGCCCAGGACGACCCGCAGCCTGTGGTCGCGGGGCGGTGGCGGCCCGGCCTCGCGCACCCGCCAGTGGCCGTCCATGAGCAGGTGGGTGTGCAGGGTCAGATTGCCCTCGAACCGGAGCAGCAGGTGCTTGCCCCGGGACACCACCTCGCGCACGGTGCGGCCGCGCAGGTCGACGGTGGAGTACCGGGGCACGCGGAAGTCGGTCAGCGTGAGCTCCCGCCCGGCCAGCGCCTCGCGCAGGCGCCGGGCGGTCAGCCAGACCGTGTCGCCTTCGGGCATTCGATCAGATGAAGGACGGGCTCTCCCAGGCGGCGGGGTCTTCGGTCAGCTTGCGGATGGGCTCGGGAAGCTCGCCCTCCGCGATGTGGGCGAGGCTCACCCGCTCCAGGATGGCGCGCTCGCTGGCGCGCAGCGCGATCCAGACCTCCTGGAGCGAACGCGCGGGGCCTTCGTACCCGACGTGCTCCGGGCGCTCGCCGCGGACGCCGAGCAGCGGGCCGTCGATGGCGCGGATGATGTCGGCCATGGAGATCTGCCCCGCCGGACGGGCCAGCCAGTAGCCTCCCTCCGGGCCGCGCTGGCTGCGGACCAGGCCGGAGCGGCGCAGCTGGCCGAGGATGTTCTCGAGGAACTTGGGCGGGATCTGCTGCGCTTCGGCGAGCTGGACCGCGGTCACCGGATGACTTCCGGCGACCGCCAGCTCCGCGGCGGCACGCAACGCGTAGTCGACCCGGGCGGACAATCGCATGCACTTATTATCCCTTGCCGATCGGACTGGTCTGGCTTACCCGGCCCGTTCAGGCCAGGCCGAGTCGTTCCGCGGCCGCCTGGGCGTTGGCCTGCGCGGCGCCGTAGGTGGCCAGGTGGACGGCCCCTTCGGGGGCCCAGACCGGCAGGCCCATCTCGACCAGGACGGCGTCCGGCCGGGCCGCCAGCAGGGCGGTGGCGAGGGCGCGCTGGGCGGCGTGCCGGTGCGCGTCCCGCAGCACGATGATCAGACCGCGGCCGGTGGCACGTTCCAGCACCGAGTCCGCCGCCCCGTCCGACCCGCCGGTCCGCACCGCGTCGGGCGCCCACGGGCCGAGCCCCCAGGGCGTCGGGCCGACCGCGATGTTGGCGGTCGCCTCCAGCTCGACGACCAGCGGCGCGGTCCCGCCGTCCCAGCGGGGCGGCTCGCCGGACAGGCGCAGGGCCCGCCGGGCCGCCTCCAGCCCGGCCGCCCGGTCGACGATCGCGGCGCTGTGCCCGGCCAGCCAGTCCTTGAGCCGCCCGGTCCGCTCCGCCGCGTCCGCCAGGCGCTCCAGCGGCAGCCGCCCGCTCCGCACCGCCTCCTCCGCGGCCGCGACGACGGCCCGCACGCTCACCTCGTGCTCGCCCGACCCCAGGCACAGCAGGTCGGCCCCGGCGATCAGCGCCCGCACCGACGCCTCGGGGAGGCCGATCGCCCCGCTGGCGCCGTCCATGTCCAGCGCGTCGGTGACGATCACGCCGTCGTGGCCGAGCCGCCCGCGCAGCAGCCCGGTGATGGCCGCGTGCGACAGCGTGGCCGGGACGCCCGCGGTGATCGCGGGCAGGTCCAGGTGCGCGGTCATCACCGCCCGCGCCCCCGCCTCGATCGCCGCCCGGAACGGCGGGAACTCGCGCCGGTCCAGCAGGTCGAGGCCGGCGTCGACGATCGGGACGCCCAGATGCGAGTCCTCGACCGTGGCGCCGTGCCCCGGGAAATGCTTGGCGCAGGCCGCCACGCCCGCTTCTTGCGTCCCGGTGACGGCCGCGGCGGCGTGCCTGGCCACCAGCGCCGCGTCCGGGCCGAACGAGCGGGTCCCGATGACCGGGTTGTCGGAGGCGGTGTTGACGTCCACCGAGGGGGCGAAGTTGAGGTTCACGCCGACCTCGGCGAGCTCGGCGCCCAGCGACCGGTAGACCCGCCGGGTCAGCGCGGGATCGTCGACCGCGCCGAGCGCCGCGTTCCCCGGGTACGGGCTGCCGGTCAGATGCCCGCCGAGCCGGGTGACGTCGCCGCCCTCCTCGTCGATCGCCACCAGCGGCGCGGCCGCCTTCCGCAGCCTGGCGGTCAGCGCCGCCAGCGCCTCGGTGTTCGGCACGTTGCCGTTGATCGCGAACAGCGTCACCCCGGCCAGGCCGCGCTCCAGCTCGTCCAGCAGCCAGCGCGGCGGCACCGCGCCGGCGAACGCGGGCAGCAGCGTGCCGCGGACCATCCGGGAGATCTCCGCGCTGTTCTGATCAGCCATACTGGTCATCCCTTAACCGCCCCCGCCACCAGGCCGGAGACCATCCGGCGCTGCACGATGAGAAAGAAGATCATTACTGGGATCGTGAACAGCGTGGACGCCGCCATGATCGAGCCCCACTCCACCTGCGTCCGCCCGAAGTGGTAGGACAGCGTCAGCGGGAGCAGGAACGTCTCCTGGTCCTTCAGGAAGGCGAAGGCGATCACGAACTCGTTCCACGCGGTCACGAACGAGAAGATGCTGGTCGCGACCAGGCCCGGCGCCACCAGCGGGAAGGTGATCCGCCAGAAGACCGTGCGGCCGGACGCGCCGTCGATGGCCGCCGCCTCCTCCAGCTGCCGCGGCACCGCCGCCACGAAGCCCCGCAGCATCAGGATCGAGAAGCCCAGCGACGAGCCCACGTAGACCACGATCACGCCGGTCAGGCTGTTGAGCAGCTGCAGCCGCTGGGCGTTGAGCATCAGCGGCAGCAGCAGCGCCTCCAGCGGCACCATCTGCACGATGATCAGCATGATCAGGAAGCTCGACCGGCCGCGGAAGCCGGTGCGGGCCACCGCGTACGCCGCCAGCAGCGCCAGCGCGCCCGAGACCGCCACCGTGACCAGCGCGACGATCAGGCTGTTGAGGAAGAAGTGGCCGAGCCCGAACTCCAGTCCCTGACCGCTGATCACGTTGCGGAAGTGGGAGAGCGTCCAGTGCACGGGCACCGGCAGCGGCGTGTCGGAGTTGATGTCCTCGTCGGTCTTGAACGCGGTCATCACCATCCAGAAGACGGGGAACACCGCGAACAGGAAGACCAGCAGGCCCGCCGTGTTCAGCCCGATCCGCGCCGCCCGGCGGGACGGGGCCTTGCTCGACACGGTCACGTGACCTCCCCCTGCCGGACCATGACCCGGACGTAGAAGCCGGTGAAGACCAGCAGGATCACCGTGAGGACCAGCGCGATCGCGCCGCCGAGGCCGTACTTGGCGGGGAAGGCCACCGCCGCCGAGTAGGCGTACATCGCCAGGTTGAACGAGTCGCGGTTGGCGGTCCCGCCGGACAGGAAGTACAGCTGGGTGAAGACCTTGAAGTCCCAGATGATCGACAGCACGGTCAGCACCAGGAACACCGGCCGCAGCATCGGGAAGGTGATCCGCCAGAACGTCCGCCACGCGCCGGCGCCGTCCACCCGGGCCGCCTCGTACAGCTCGGACGGGACGCTCTTGAGCCCGGCCAGCACCGACACCGCGATGAACGGGAACGACTGCCACACCACGCACAGCACCAGCACGAAGTAGGTCGTCCCGCGGCTGCCGAACCAGTTGTAGTCGTCCCAGCCTGAACCGGCCAGCCAGTCCGGCAGCGCGTCCAGGAGCCAGGGGACCAGGCCGCCGCCCGGCGTGAACAGCCATTTGTAGACGATCGCCGCGGAGATCCCCGGCGTCGCCCAGGCCAGCAGCGCGCCGGACGACACCAGCAGCGACATCTTGCGGCCCAGCCGGTTCAGCAGCAGCCCCACCAGCGTGCCCAGCACCATCGTGATGACCACCATGGCCGCGGCGGAGACGACGGTGTTGACCAGCACCCGCCAGAAGAACGGGTCGCCCAGGACGGTCCGGAAGTTCTCCAGGCCGACGTTCTCGGCCGGTGCCACGCCGCGGGCCTCGCGCGACCCGATCTTGTGGAACGACATCCAGAACAGCTGGCCGATCGGGTACAGGATCAGCACCGCGATGACCGCGACGGTGGGCGCGATCAGCAGGTACGGCCCCCATCGCCCGCGGGTGCGGGGGCGGGGCCCGGAACGTGGGCGGCGGCGGCCCGCGGGCGGACCGGATCCGGTCCGGTCCGGCGCGCGGCCCGCCACCTGAACGGTCTGCGCCATCGGCGGCCCATCCTCAGTGGCTCAGTGACTGTGGAGATCTGCGCGGGGTGGTCGGCCGGGCGCACGCGCGCGGGCGTGCGCCCGGAGGGCGTGCCGGAGGGTCAGCTCTGGTTGAGCGTGTCGGCCAGGTCCTTGTTGGCCTTGGCGACCGCCTGGTCCAGCGGCGTCCCGTTCATGATCTCCTTGAGCATGGTCGGGATGATCTTCTTGTTCATGTCGGCCTCGGTCCAGTTCGCCGTCTTCGGCGAGCCCTTGACGTTGGCCATCTGCCGCGACGCGGGCCCCTGCACCGGGTCGGAGCCGTAGCCGCCGCCCTGCAGGAGGTCGTTGAACTGGGGGAAGAACTTCAGGCCGTCGGCGAACGCCTTGGCGTTCTTCTTGCTCGTCACCGAGGTCAGGTAGTCGAACGCGACGCCCTGGTTCTTTCCGTCCTTCCACACCGCCAGGTGCGAGCCGCCCGCGAACGCGGGGCCGAGCTGCCCGGTCGGCGTCGGGATCGTGAACGCGCCCATCTTCGGCGTGTACTTCTTGCTGATCTTCTCGATCTGCGGCAGCGTCCAGGCGCCGTCGATGTACATCGCGAGCTTGCCGTTGGCGAAGTCGCGCTGCGGGCCGGCCAGCTCGTTCACGCCGATGTACTTCTTCGGCGCGACGCCGTCCTTGACCAGCCCGGTGTAGAACTGGATCGCCTGCTTGGACCCGGGAGTGTCCAGCTTGGCGACCCACTTGCCGCCTTCCTTGGCGGCGATGTCGCCGCCCGCGCCCCACAGGAAGCTGGCGAAGCCGTTGGTGAAGTCGCTGGGCGCGGCGATGCCGTCGACGTCGCCGCCCTCGGCGTCCTGGATCTTCTTGGCCGCGGCCTTCAGCTCGTCCCAGGTCTTGGGCGGCTGCACCTTGTGCTTCTGGAACAGGTCGGTGCGGTACCAGACGACCCGCACGCCCGCGTACCACGGCACCGCGTAGGTCTTGCCGTCGAGCTGCCCGAGCTCCAGCGATCCCTTGACGACGTCCTTGCCCTCGGTCCAGCGGCCGTACATCTTGGTCACGTCCGCCAGGGCGTCCTGGGCTGCCCAGGTCACGGCCTGGTCGTTGCCGATCTCCACGACGTCGGGGCCCTGGCCGGTGTTGAGCGCGTCCTGCAGCTTCTTGGTGGCGTCCGGCCAGGGAACGTACACGACCTGGACGTCGGTCTTGGGGTGCTGCTTCTGGAAGTCCGCCTTGGCCTGGGCCAGGACCTTGTCCTGGGGCTCGTTGGCGGCGCCCATGAACCACGCGGTGATCTTCGCTGGGTCCTTGCCCGTGGAGCTGTTCTTGTCGTCGCCGCCGCCACCGCAGGCGGACAGGCCGATCGCCAGGGCGGCGCCCAGGGCCGCAAATCTCACGATCTTCAAGGGGGTCTCCTTTTCCGGCAGCGGCCGCGCGGGCCGGGCTTCCCGGGACGGATGCGGTGGCCAGGGGCGGGACCGTCTAGGGTCCAGCCATGCCCCCTCCTGGCCGCGTCTCGTCCGCGGAGTGCCCGGCCCGCCGGCCGGTGCGTCGCCTGCGTCCGTGCCGTTCACCGGGGCGGTGGGACGCTTGCTGTAAACTAACAAGAAACTTTCCTAAACAAAACGTCCGTTAGCGGCCGTTAGCGGATTGAGACTTCGAGGGGACGCCAAGCATGGCCCAACGCCCAGGGACCCCCCGGCTGCTGCGTGAGCTCAACGACCGGGCGGCACTGGACCTCCTCGTCAGGCGCGGACCGCTGACCCGCGCCCAGATCGGCGAGCACACCGGGCTGTCCAAGGTCACCGCCTCGCAGCTGCTCTCCCGGCTGGAGGAGCGCGGCCTGGTCGAGGTCGCCGGGGAGCAGGCGGGCGGCCGCGGGCCCAACGCCGCGCTCTACGCGGTGGTGCCCTCCACCGCCTACGTCGCCGGCCTGGAGGTCGGCCCGGACGGCGTCACCGCCGGCGTCGCCGACATCACCGGCACCCTCCTCACCCAGGTCACCGCCGACCCCAACGGCGCCGACGACCCGGTCAAGCTCGTCCACAGCGCCGTGGCCAAGGCATGCCGGTCCGCCAAGGTCGCGCTCAAACGGCTCAACGCCTTCGTCATCGGCAGCCCCGGCGTCGTCGACCCGCGGTCGGGGGACGTGCAGTTCGCCTTCGACCTGCCCGCCTGGCACGAGGGCGTCCTGGCCGCGCTGCGCACCGACCTGCGCCGCCCGGTCACGATCGAGAACGACGCCAACCTCGCCGCCATCGCCGAGCGCGCCTACGGCGCCGCCAAGGACGCCGACGACTTCGCCCTCATGTGGCTCGACCGCGGCATGGGACTGTCGATCATGCTGGGCGGCCGGCTGCACCGCGGCCGGTCGGGCGGCGCCGGGGAGATCGGCTACCTGCCCGTCCCGGGGGCGCCCCTCCCGGTGGGCAAGGCCCGCCCGGGCAAAGGCGAGGAGGGCGTCACCGAGTCGAGCACCTGGGACATCCCGGCGCTGGCCGGCGGTTACGGGTCGCTGGTCGGAGCGGACGCCGTGCGGGGCCTCGCGCACGCCCACGGCATCCACGAGCCGACGGCGATCGAATGCGTCCGCGCGGCGGTCGCCGACGAGGAACGCGGCGGGGCCTTCCTGGACGAGCTCGCCAACCGCGTCTCCTACGGCGTCACGTCGGTCAACATCGTCCTCGACCCGGGCCTGGTGGTGCTTTCCGGACGGCTCGGCCACGCCGGCGGGCGCCCCCTGGCAAGCCGCATCGAGGAGGCCGTGGGACGCATCAGCCCCACCCGTCCCCGGATAGCGGTGACCGAGGTGGAGGGGAACTCCGTCCTACGCGGAGCCCTGCACGCCGCCCTGGAACAGGCCCGAGACGAGGTCTTCTCCACCTGAAGTGCCCGAGCCGTTCTGGACGGTGTGGACGGGCGACGCCACCGGCGCGGGCGGCGTCGCCCGGACGGGACGGTGGCTACTTGGCGGTCGTGGTGGTGGCGTGCGTGCGCGCGGGCGTCCGGGAAGAGGACGCGTGGACCCGGCGCGGATCGCGCAGGGCGCGGTCGATGACCGTCTGGTTGATGACCTGACGCTTGCGCCGCTGAGCGGCGGCCCACCGTGTGGTCGGTGTCATGGCGATTTCCCCGTTCCGCGGTGACCACATCGCCACCGCAACCCCATGCCCTGATCATGGCAGGAAGGGCCGAGTCCGGGGATCCGCCGCAGGGATGAAATCGTCGTCAGACCTATTGCCGAGGTCTCATAAACCCAGGTACCCGGCCGTGTAGGCCAGCGCCCGTACACAGCACGGCAGAGTCCGCAGGGGGACGTCGGGGTGATCATGGGCGTGGACGCAAGGACGGTCCAGCGGGCTGAGGTCGGTCGTGGCGAGGGCGTCCCGATGAACGGGCACCATGCTCGCGGGCGAGCCCGCCATGGTCGAGCGTGCCGTCGTCCTTCAGGTACACCGTTGCTCCTGGTCGCGGCGAAGCGGGCCTCCTGATCGTTCGGACGGGCCGGGCCGGGCCGGGACCGGGCTCCGCCCGACCGGACGAGCAGGTGCGGGGCGCTGGGATCATGGAGGGGCGTCCGTTCCGACGGCCGCGTCCGTCGAGATGCCGGGGAGTTGATTCATGGCCTTGCGTGATCGGCTGCGCCGCGTGCTGCAGCGTCCGGGGAGCGTGGACCTCGGGCCGTACGAGCAGGTGGTCGCCGCCGCGGGCGAACGGGAGCCGCGGATGCGGGACCTCGCGGACGCGGAGCTGGCCGAGGCGGCCCGCAACGGCCGCGACGACCCGGCGGAGCTGTGCGCGGCGGGCCGCGAGGCCGCGCGCCGGGCGCTGGGGGAGCGGCCCTACGACGTGCAACTGCTCGGCACCCTCGCCCTGCTGTCCGGGCACGTCGCGGAGATGGCGACCGGCGAGGGCAAGACCCTGGCGGGCGCGCTGGCCGCCGCCGGGCACGCGCTGCGCGGCAGGCGCGTCCACATCATGTCGGTGAACGACTACCTGGCCAGGCGCGACGCCGAGTGGATGGGGCCGCTCTACGCGCTGCTGGGCGTCACGGTCGGGTGGGTCGGGCAGGAGTCCACGCCCGATGAGCGCCGCGCCGCGTACGCCGCCGACGTCGCCTACGCGCCCGTGAGCGAGGTCGGCTTCGACCTGCTGCGCGACCGGCTGGCCACCGACCCGTCCCAGATCGTCCTGCCCGAGCCCGAGGTCGCCCTCATCGACGAGGCCGACTCGGTGCTCGTGGACGAGGCCATGGTGCCGCTGGTCCTGGCCGGCGCGACCGGCTCCGGCGCCGCCGATCCCACCTATGCCGAGCTGGTCAGGCGGCTGCGTCCGGGTGTGCACTACACGACCGACGAGGAGGCGCGCAACGTCGGGCTGACCGCGGCCGGGGCGCGCGAGGTGGAGCGGGCCCTCGACGTCGACCTCTACGCCCCCGACCGGCTGGACGTCCTCACCGCAGTGAACGTGGCCCTGCACGCCGAGGCGCTGCTGCACCGCGACGTGGACTACATCGTCCGGGACGGCGCCGTGAAGCTGATCAGCGGGTCGCGCGGCCGGGTGGCGCTGCTGCAGCGCTGGCCGGACGGGCTGCAGGCCGCGGTCGAGGCCAAGGAGGCCCTCGACGCCTCGCCCACCGGGGAGATCCTCGACTCGATCACCGTCCAGGAGCTGATCGGCCGCTACCCGGTGCGCTGCGGGATGACCGGCACCGCGCTCGGCGTCGCGGGGCAGCTGCGGCAGTTCTACGAGCTGGACATCGCGGTGATCCCGCCGAACCGCCCCCGGGTGCGGGTGGACGAGCCCGACCGGCTCTACGCGACCGGCGCCGACAAGGAGGTCGCGATCATCGAGGCGATCGAGGCCGCGCACGCCGCCGGCCGCCCGGTCCTGGTGGGCACCCTGGACGTCGCCGCGTCCGAGCGGCTGTCCAGGAGGCTGGACCGGGCGGGACTGCGCCATGTCGTGCTGAACGCCAAGAACGACGCCGAGGAGGCCGCGATCATCGCCCGTGCCGGGGAACGGGACGCCGTGACCGTCTCCACCCAGATGGCGGGCCGCGGCACCGACATCCGGCTGGGCGAGGGCGTCACCGAGGGCCTGCTGGTGATCGGCACCGGCCGCTACCACAGCGGCCGACTGGACGACCAGCTGCGCGGGCGCGCCGGCCGCCAGGGCGACCCCGGCGGGTCGGTGTTCTTCACCAGCCTGGAGGACGACCTCGTCACCCGTTACGCGCCGGACGAGAAGCCGGGCGGTCGGCGCGGGCCGTCGGCCGACGACGAGGGGAGGATCGGGGACAAGGGCGCGCACTGGCTCGTGGGGCACGCGCAGCGGGTCGCCGAGGGCGTCGACGTGGAGATCCACCGCAACACCTGGCGGTACCACCACATCATCGGCCTGCAGCGGCGCGAGCTCCTCGCCGAACGCGACCGCATGCTGCGCGGCAAGGGGGCCGGTGAGCTGATGGCCGCGCGGGAACCGTCCCACCACGAGGAACTGGCGGGGATCGCGGGCGCGGACGCGGTGAACGAGGCCGCCCGCCTGCTCCTGCTCTTCCACATGGACCGCTGCTGGGCCGAGCACCTCGCCTACCTGGCCGACCTTCGCGAAGGCATCCACCTCCGTTCACTAGGCCGCGGCCTGGACCCGATCGTCGAGTTCAACCGCGAGGCCGTGCCCGCGGGGAAGAAGCTCCTCGCGCGTTCCCAAGACCGGGCCACCGAGGACTTCGCGACCCTCACCGCCACGGAGGAGGGGGTCGACCTGGCCGCGGTCGGGTTGAAACGGCCGTCGTCCACGTGGACCTACGTCGTCCACGACAACCCCTTCGGCTCCCTGGACGAACGAGCTCTCCGCGGCCTCATCTCCCTCGTCCGAGGCCGTCGCCGTTAGGGCGCTGTGTTTATTCAATCCCGGCCCAGGGGCTCGCCTGGCGGCTCGCACCCTGACCGTGCTTGGTGCGAGCGCGACATCGCTTCGCGATCTGGCCGATGACGCTCGCCTTCGGCATCGCACCACCGGCCAGGTAGCGCGCTCGAGCGGTACCTGATGACTTCGCGGGGCGTTAGCGGAGCAGGAGGTCGGCCGTGTCTCGGGCGGTGTCCGTTGCGTGCGCCATGCGGCCCACACTGAACATGACGACCGCGCCCTCGTGCAGGACGATCAGCCGGTCCGCCAGGGACGCGGGGTCGTCGTAACCCGCCTCCGTGGCCAGCTCTACGTAGAGGCCGCGCAGCCAGGCCTTCTGCTCGGCGGCCGTCAGGTGCACCGGATGGCCCGGGTCGGGGACTTCGGCGCACGCGTTCACCATGGAGCAGCCCCGGCTGCCGTTGGTGCGCAGCCATTCGCCTATGGCGTCGAACGTGGCCAATATGCGGTCGCGCGGGTCGTCCGCCGCCGCCAGGCGTTCGTTGAGGAAGGCGCGCCAGCGTTCGTCCCGGGTCCGCAGGTAGGCGAGGATGAGCGCCTCCTTGGAGCCGAAGCGGTCGTACACGGTCTTCTTCGTGACGCCCGCCTCCGCGGCGATGAGTTCCATGCCGACCTGTCCGATACCGCGTTCGTAGAAGAGCGCGGCGGCGACGTCCAGAACGCGGCGCCCGGCCGGCGTGAGCGGGCGTTCCCGAGCTGTGGCGGACATTCTGTGACCAACCTCTCCCAGTGACTACCCGCTCAGTATACATACCGGTATAGCTACCGTAGTAGCTATACCGGTATGTATACGTCTGGAGGTCATGATGCGTAACGGTCGCACCGACGCCCTGCTCGGCGGCGCCTTCGTGGTGATGTGGAGCTCCGGCTTCATCGGCGCAGCCCTCGGATCCGGCAGCGCACCGGCCACGACGCTGCTCGCCTGGCGCTTCATCCCCGCCGCCGTGCTCCTGGCCGGCTGGCTGGCCTGGCGCCGCCGCCGGATCCCGCCGCGCGACCTCGCCCTGCACGCCGCGATCGGCCTGTTCGGGCAGATGGGCTACCTGTACGGCGTGTTCGCCGCCGCCGAGCACGGGGTCGCCGCCGGCACCAGCGCCCTCATCTGCGCCCTCCAGCCCATCGTCGCGGTCGCCCTCGCCGTCCCGCTGCTCGGCGAGACCGTCGTGCCGCGGCAGATCGCCGGCCTGGCCGTCGGGCTGGCGGGCGTCGCGCTGGTGGTCGGCGGCGACCTGGGCGCCAACCCCGGCGTACCCGCCTGGGCGTACGCGCTCCCCATCGGCGCCATGCTCGCCCTGGTCGGGGCCACCCTCCTGGAACGCCGCACGCGGCCGTCCATCGGCGTCGTCGAGGCGCTCGCGGTCCAGGGCACCGTCAGCATGATCGGCTTCTCCGCGCTCGCCGCGCTGACCGGCACCCTCGCACCGCCCGCCGACCCCGCCTTCTGGGCGGCGGTCCTCGTGCTGATCGTGCTCTCCATGTTCGGCGGCTACGGCCTGTACTGGGTCAACCTCGCGCGCGGCGGGGTGGCCCGCATCTCGGCCCTGCTCTACCTCACCCCGCCCGCCACGATGGTCTGGGCCTGGCTGATGTTCGGCGGCTCCCTCGCCCCGCTCTCCGTGGCGGGCATTGCCGTGTGCGCCGTCGCCGTCCCGATGATCCGCACCCGAACCGCCCCCGAACCCCGCGACACGCCACGGCCGGCGGCCATCGACTCCTGCGCCCCGCTCAGACACCCCGCCGCGTAAGGGCGTGCCTTGCGGACCTGCGATGAAACACCGCCTAGGAGCGCAGGCGGAGGCCGCGGGGGGTGGGGTGGAAACCGGCGGCCTCCAGGGCGGATGCCAGCGGGGAATTGTTGATCGACTCGCCGTCGGCCCGCTCCACCGTCAGCCGGCCCAAGGCGCCCTCCCGGACGGCCAAGGCCAGCGCGTCCACGGCCGGTTGCAGCGAATCGGGGTCGTCGACCCAGGTGAGCAAGGTCCGGCCGCCGCGCTCGACATAGAGCAGCAGGGCGCCGTCGACGAGCACCACCAGCGCCCCGGCCTTGCGGCCCGGCTTGTGGCCGCTGGCGACTTCGTCATCGCGTTCCGGCCAGGGGAGGGCCGCGCCGTACGGGTTGGCGGGGTCGGCGGCGGCCAGCACGAGGGCGCGTCGCTCGTTCCGCGCGGGCTGTGGAGTCTCCCACGGGTCGGCCCGGGGAGCGGCCTGGGACGGGCGCAGCGCGCGCAGGCGGTCGACCGCACCGGGAAGGGCGAACTGGGCCGCCCCCAGCCCTTCCACGAAGTACCCGCGGCGGCAACGGCCGCTCTCCTCGAACGCGCGCAGCACCGGGTACACGGCCGCGAAACCTCCCGGAGTGCGCTCGGCCGCCACCGCGCCCCTGATGACGATGCCATAGCGGTCGAGCAACGCCTCGGCCAGCGCGTGCGAGCGCAGGGTGGCCTGGGTCTCCCGCTCGGGAAGCAGCCACCAGCGCCCCGCCACCGTGGGCGGACCCGTACGGGAAGGCAGAACCGGCCGTCCGCGACGCGTCGTCCTGGAACGATGCGTCGGACGGCCCGCCCCCAAGGCCGAACGCAGCGGTGCCAGGGTGTCGTTGGTGAGACGACCTGCCCAGACCAGATCCCAGACCGCGGTGACCAGATCCTGGTCGTTGACCGTGACCTCCGCGTTGACGCGGTCGGAGAGCGTGCGGAAGAACAGCGCCCCGCCGCCGGAAAGGGCGTCGAGGACCGCCTGGTGCGCGGGCGTCAGCGTGATCTCGGCGGGCTCCGGCATGAGCAGTGGCGCCGTATCGGCCAGGTGGAGGGAGACCCAGCCGTCCCCGCCCGGCAGGCCGCCCTGCCCCGCCCAGACGACCTCGCCCGCGGAGGTGAGCTCGTCGAGCAGGGCGGGAGAGTAGTCCGGAACACGGGCGGGCAGGATCAGCGACTCCAGCGCCGACGCGGGCACCGCCGACCCCTGGAGTTGCTCGACGGCCTGGACGAGGGCGTCGATGCCGCGCAGCCGCGACCCGCCCGCGATGCCATGCCACACGGGCAGGAACCGGCCCAGCGCCTCCGGCGGAGACGGCTCCACCTCGGCGCGCAGCCGGGCCAGCGAACGGCGCCGCAGCGTCCGCAGCACGCCCGTGTCGCACCATTCGGTCGTCAACGGGCCGGAGACCGCCTCGACGGGCAGGAACTCGCCTTCCACCACGCGGCCCGCGCCCGACAGCCGCCCCAGCGCCTCGACGACCACGGCCGGGCCCAGGCCGAACCGGACCGCGGCGGACCCGGCCCGGAACGGCCCGTGGGTGCGCGCGTAACGCGAGACGAGATCGCCCAGCGGATCGTCGACCGGTTCCAGGAACGCCTCGGGGATACCCACCGGAAGCGGCGCCCCCAGGGCGTCCCGCAGGCGCCCCGCGTCTTCGACGGCGGCCCAGTGCTCCTTGCCCGCGATCCGGACGCGGATGGCGCGGCGGGTCGCCTCCAGGTCCGACAGCCACACCGACGCCAGGGCCGCTCCATCACCAGAGGAGACGCCTTCAGCAGGCGGCCCGGGCAGGGCGGTGCGCTCGGCCACCTCGGCCGTGGTCAGGGGGCCGAGGCCGCGCAGCAGGTCGGCGACGCCTTCCAGGTTTTGAGCGCGACGGTCCTCCGCCAGGCGCTGCAACTCCCGTTCGGTGTCGGCCACCACCGCCGGATCGAGCAGCTCGCGAAGGTCGGCCTGCCCGAGCAGTTCCGCCAGCAGAGCCGAATCCAGGGCCAGTGCCTGGGCGCGACGCTCGGCGAGCGGCGAATCGCCCTCGTACATGAACGCGCCCACGTAGTGGAACAGCAGCGAGCGCGCGTAGGGCGAGGGCTCCGGAGTCTCCACCTCGACCAGGCGGACCTTGCGGCCCGACAGGTCGCGCATCAGCTGGACCAGCCCCGGGACGTCGAACACGTCCTGCACGCACTCCCGCATCGTCTCCAGAACGATCGGGAACGAGGGGTATTTGCTCGCCACAGCCAGCAGTTGCGCCGCGCGCTGACGCTGCTGCCACAACGGCATGCGCTTGTCGGGACGGCGCCGCGGCAGCAGCAGCGAACGCGCCGCGCACTCCCGGAACCGCGCCGCGAACAGCGCCGACCCGCCCAGCTCGTCCACCACGATGCGCTCGATGTCCTCGGGGTCGAAGACACCGAGATCCAGGCTGGGCGGCTCGTCCATGTCGGGGATGCGGATGACGATGCCGTCGTCCGCGTGCATCGCCTGTGCGTCCACGCCGTAACGTTCGCGCAGGCGGCCCGCGATGGCCAGCGCCCAAGGGGCGTGCAGCCGCGCACCAAGAGGGGAGTGCACGACCATCCGCCAATCGCCCAGCTCGTCGCGGAACCGCTCCACGACCAGGGTGCGGTCGTCCGGGACATGGCCGGTCGCCTCGCGTTGTTCGGCCAGATAGGACACGAGGTTGGCGGCGGCCCACTCGTCCAGGCCCGCCGCGCTGACGCGTTCGCGCGCGGCGTCGGCGCCCATACCGGCCAGCTCGCGAGTGAACGCCCCCAGCGCGCGCCCGAGTTCGGCTGGACGGCCCAGGGTGTCCCCATGCCAGAACGGCAGCTTGCCCGGCTGTCCAGGGGCGGGCGACACCAGCACCCGATCGGGGGTGATGTCCTCGATCCGCCACGAGCTGGCCCCCAGGACGAAGACGTCGCCCACACGCGACTCGTACACCATCTCCTCGTCCAGCTCGCCCACACGGGACGACTTCTCGCCCACGAGGAAGACCCCGAAGAGCCCGCGATCGGGGATGGTGCCGCCGCTGGTGACGGCCAGCCGCTGCGCACCTGGACGGTCGCGCAGCACTCCGGTGACGCGGTCCCACACCAGGCGGGGGCGCAGCTCGCCGAACTCGTCGCTCGGGTAACGGCCGGCGAGCATGTCCAGCGTCGCCTCCAGCGCCGAGCGGGGGAGCGTGGCGTACGGGGCGGCCCGTTTCACCACGGACTCCAGCCCGTCCACCGTCCACTCGTCCAGCGACACCATCGCGACGATCTGCTGCGCCAGGACGTCGAGCGGGTTGCGCGGGTAGCGCATCTCCTCGATCTCGCCGCCGCGCATGCGCTCGGCCACCACGGCGGTCTGCACGAGGTCGCCCCGGTACTTGGGGAAGATGACGCCCTTGGAGACCGCGCCCACCTGGTGGCCGGCCCGGCCCACGCGCTGCAGGCCGTTGGCGACCGACGGCGGCGACTCCACTTGCACCACCAGGTCCACGGCGCCCATGTCGATGCCCAGCTCCAGACTGGACGTGGCGACGACCGAGGGAAGACGACCCTGCTTCAGGGCGTCCTCGATGCCGGCCCGCTCCTCCTTGGACACCGAGCCGTGGTGCGCGCGCGCTATCTCGATGGGCGCGCCCTTGGTCGCCCCCGCCTGCGCCATGGTCTCGGCCGGCGCATGGTTCTCCGGCAAGGGGCCGGCGCTGCGTTCATAGGCCAGCTCGTTGAGACGGCCGCACAGCCGCTCCGCCAAGCGGCGCGAATTGGCGAAGACCAGAGTGGAGCGGTGCGCCTCGATGAGGTCGAGCAGGCGGTCTTCGACATGGGGCCAGATGCTGCGCTGCCTGGGATCGGCCGTGCCCGACTCGTCGGCGAACTGCCCGCCGGGGGTGGACACGGCGCCCATGTCCTCGACCGGGACCACGATGTCGAGATCGAAGACCTTGTCGGACGGCGGCTGCACGGTGGTGGCGGGGCGGGTGCCGCCGAGGAAGGCCGCGATCTCCTCCACCGGCCGCACCGTCGCCGACAGGCCGATGCGCTGGGCGGGCCGGTCGAGCAGGGCGTCCAAGCGCTCCAAGGAAAGCGCCAGGTGCGCGCCCCGCTTGGTGCCCGCGACCGCGTGCACCTCGTCGACGATCACCGTCTCCACCCCGCGCAGCGAGTCGCGGGCCTGCGAGGTGAGGATCAGGAACAGCGACTCGGGGGTGGTGATCAGGATGTCCGGGGGGCGCGCCGCCAGCCGGCGGCGCTCGTCGGCGGGGGTGTCGCCGGAGCGGATCCCGACCCGCACGTCCGGCTCGGGCAGCCCCAGCCTGCGGGCCGCCTGGCGGATCCCGGTGAGCGGGGCGCGCAGGTTGCGCTCGACGTCGACGGCCAGGGCCTTGAGCGGCGAGACGTACAGCACGCGGCAGCGCCGCTTGGGATCGGGCAGCGGCCCCGCCTCCGCCTCCGCCGCGAGGCGGTCGAGGGACCACAGGAAGGCCGCCAGCGTCTTGCCGGAACCGGTCGGGGCGACGACCAGGGTGTTGTCGCCGCCGGAGATGGAATCCCACGCGCCGGCCTGCGCCGCCGTGGGCGCGGCGAACGCCCCCGTGAACCACGCCCGCGTGGCCGGGGAGAAGCGTTCGAGCACGTCAACGCTCATCCCCCCATCCTGCATCCTGCCTCTGACAGAACGCGCCAGAGTGTCCCGCATCACGTTGTAACGAATGCTTGCTTGGGTCATTCTGAGGGGTCCGGTCACCCGCAAGGAGCCGAGCCTGATGTCGTACGCCCTTCTCGCAATCGGCGTGGCGGCCCTCCTGCTCACGCTGAACGCCAGGTTCCCCCGGCGCCACCCCCTGCTGCTGCTTCCGAGCTTCTTCTCCGGATGGCTCAGTACCGAGCTTGCGCCCCACCTGCTAGTGGCAGAAGCCGCGGGCATCGCGGCCACGGTCGCGTACGGGGGACTGGAGGGCTGGGCGGGCTGGACGGGCCTAGCCCTGGGCGCGGCCGGGACGGCGGGCACGATCGCCACCATCCTCAGAGCCCGCCGCACCGTCGTCACCTTGAGGGAATGCGGTGTCCCCCTGGACCTGGACCCCGAACGTGCCCCGCGCTATCCGCTCACCCACCTCATCGTCCCGCCGCTGTGCCTCATCCCGCGCCGGGGCGTGCAGGCCCGGCGCAACGTCGTCTTCCACGAGCAGGGCCGCCTGCGCCTGAAACTGGACGTCTACCTGCCCGCCGAGGCGAACAGCGAGGAGAAGGGGCCGCGGCCTGGCCTCATGCAGATACACGGAGGCGCCTGGATCATCGGTGACAAGCGCGAACAGGGGCTCCCCCTGCTCAACCACATGGCCGCGCAAGGATGGGTGGGCTTCAACGTCAACTACCGGCTCAGCCCACGCGCCACCTGGCCCGAGCACCTGATCGACCTGAAGCACTTCCTCAAGTGGTACCGGGAGCACGCCGCCGAGTATGGGGCCGACCCAGAGTTCCTGTGCGTGACCGGAGGATCCGCGGGGGGACACCTGACGGCCATGCTCGCGCTCACCGCCAACGTCCCGGAGTTCCAACCCGGCTTCGAGGACGTCGACACCAGCGTCCAGGGCGCCGTCCCCTTCTACGGCGTCTACGACCTCGTCGAACCGGGACCATGGCCCGTTCCCATGGGAGCGACCGCCCTCATGGAACGAATGGTGGTCAAGAAGCCCTTCCGCCACGAGCCAGAGGCGTACGCCAGAGCGTCCCCTGCGAACTACCTCCGGGAGGACGCGCCCCCCTTCCTCGTCGTCCACGGCAGCCACGACTCGCTCATTCCAGTCGCGGAGGCCCGCCGCTTCGTGGAACGCCTGCGCGCAACCTCCGCGTCACCGGTCATCTACGCCGAGATGCAGGGCGGCCAGCACGCGTTCGACGTCTTTCCGTCGTACCGCACGGCTCGTGTCATAGAAGGCGTGGAACGCTACCTGACCGGCCTCCACCGCCAGTACGTGACGGGCGCCCGGCCCAGCGCACCTCCGTCCATTCCGGACGAGGTCAGCGACTCGCTGGGATAGCGTTGTCGTGTGCGGCTCACAGTGTTCTGGGATCGGATGAAGCAGCAGTTCGGCGAGAGCTACGCGGAAAGCGTGGCCAAGGACTACGTCCTGGCCGAACTCGGTGGCCGCACCGTCGAACAGGCCCTCGCCGACGGAGAATCCGCCAAGAAGGTCTGGCAGGCGGTCGTCGCCACGTTCGACGTCCCCCAGCGCCTCCGCTGAACGCTCTCCGGGCACACCCGCGGCATGTCAAAGGGGCGGCGCGACGAACCGCGACCGCCCCTTTGAACCGTGCCGCTCAGTAGACCGCGACGGCGGTGACGAACCCGATCATCAGGTTGGCGACCGCCAGCAGGATCGCCGCCGGCTCCAGCCGGTCCTCCTCGTCGTCGGCCAGCTCCTTGATGCTGATCCCGATCAGCCGGTCGAAGATCAGCGTGGCCACGGTCATCGCGACGATGCCGACCGCGCCGAACACCAGCGTGCGGGTCAGCCCCTCCAGCAGGTCCCCGCCCGAGGCGAAGATCGAGACCGCCACGATCAGGCCCACCCCGACCGTCGAGGCGCAGGCCAGCAGCGTGGCGTTGGGGTTGCGGTGCTGCCGGATCACCGTGATCAGGCGGCCCGGGATGGCCAGGTCGGTCATGTAGAAACCGACCACGAACAGCACCAGGCCGACCGCGGCGTAGGCCAGCAGCGCCCCTGTCCCGTCCAGCAGGATCTGGCCGAGATTCTCGTCGGTGTTCATGGATCTCCTTAGCGGAACGCGCGTCCGCCGCGGTTCATCGGGAGCGGCAGCGGGACGCCTAACAGGGGGTGACAGGGGAGAAAGCAGTGCTCAAAGCGGAATGCGGTGGGGGACGAAGGACGAAGTGTCATCGGTGACGAGCCCTGCCGTCTCGCGGATGCCGAGACCCGCGGACTCGTCGTGGACCACCCAGGCGCCCAGCACCGGGTGCTCCCCGTCGAATTCGGGAAGCGCGCAGAACTCCTGGAAGACGAAGCCCTCCTTGCCGTAGTCGCCCTGGGTGCGCTGCTCGCTGCCGTCCGGGGTGACGATGCGCATGCT
Organism: Actinomadura vinacea; assembly: GCF_039532545.1. Classification (NCBI taxonomy): domain Bacteria; kingdom Bacillati; phylum Actinomycetota; class Actinomycetes; order Streptosporangiales; family Thermomonosporaceae; genus Actinomadura; species Actinomadura vinacea. The sequence continues at coordinate 68,022 of NZ_BAAARW010000048.1, forward strand.
CGCGCCCTCCCGGCCCAGCAGCGGCTTCTGCACGTACGCCGTCAGGCTGGACGGCGTGTTGAGATAGGTGGGAAGCAGATTCGGATGCCCCGGGAACAGCTCCCACAGCAGCACCAGCAGCGCCTTGTTGGAGAGCACCATCTTCCAGATCGGCTCGATCCACTTGGTGGGCGTCGCCGGGATGTTACGGCCGAACGGCTCGTTGACGATCCACTCCCAGGGGTACAGCTTGCACAGAGTGTGGATCTCCTCCTCGTCGAGATCCACGAAACGCTTCCGTGCCGGATCCCAGCCGATGTCCTCCATCGCGATCGCAAGCCCTGGCAAGCCCGCCTCCTCGGCGGTCTGCTGCATATAGGCGATCGTCATGACCTCTTCGCCGGTCTCGTCGCCATGGGTCCAGGCGAAGTGGGCGGAGCCGTCGTGGTCCAGACCAGAGGCGATCTCCTTCCAGCGGGCCACCAGCCGCTCGTGAATGGAGTTCCACTGGTCGTCCTCGGGGAAGACCTCCTGCAGCCAGAACCACTGCACGATGGAGCTCTCCACCAACGCCGTAGGGGTGTCGGCGTTGTACTCCAGCAACTTGGCGGGGCCTTTGCCGTCGTAACAGAGGTCGAACCGGCCGTACAGATGCGGATCGCCGCGACGCCAGGACTCCTCGATGAGCGGCGCGACCCAATCGGGAATGCCCAGCGTGTGATAGCGGCCGGTGGTCACCACATGCTCGACCACCTGCAGGCACATCCCGTGGAGTTCCTCCACCGCCTCTTCGAGCGCCAGGACCTCGTCCATGTCGAAGACGTAGTGAACCGACTCGTCCCAGTAGGGGCGGGGCAGGTGCGCCGGATGCGCCGTGCGGTGGAACGCCAGGCCGTGCGACTCGACCTTGTCGGCCCAGTCGTCGCGCGGGTCGGAACGCTCTCGCCGCACGCCTTCAGCTCCCGCTCTTGCCGCTGCCGCCGAAACCGCCGCGGCTCAGCGTCGTCCCGGCCTTCGTCTTGATCTTGCCCTTGCTGGGGCCGTACGAGCTGCCGCCGGAGACGTAGCCGTCGCTGCCGCGCTTGCCGCCGTAGTACCAGAAGTAGCGGCCGTAGGAGACCGTCCCGCGCGAGACGTCGCGGCTGTCACAGAAGTAGTCCGAAACGACCCGGTACCCGCCCTTGGTCTTCCCGACCGCGGGGGCGTAACGGTCCACACACCAGGCGGTGGTGGTCTTCGAACCGCACGCTGCGACGGTCAGCGACAGCGCGCCGACCATCCCGATCTTGACGGCCCGGGAGCTGAGCCGGCGCTTCTGTTCCTGTGGGGGCAAGGCGAACACGTCCTTCGAAACGAGGCGATTTGCAGCCGATCGGTTCCACGGCACGGAGCGCACGCGCCCTTACGGAATGGGAACTCTCGGTTGCGAGGCCATAGCTTAGGGGTGGTCGATCCTCGGACGGAAGGGACACGCTTCCCGTTCCCGCCAGGACGGATCAATATGGCGGGAGGGGTCAGTCGGGGACCGGAAGATGGGCGTACAAGTCCATCGGGTCCACGGTGGAGGGCAGGTCGCTGACCTGGCCGTCGCCCACCTCCACCACGCGCCATTCGCCGTCCTCCCGGCGCGCCAGGTCGGTCGTTATGAAACGGCAACCGAGCGCCCGGACGGAAGGGGCCACCGAATCCAGCCGCGGGTCGGGCTCCAGCTCCGGGCTGTCGGGGTGGGGACCCACCAGGGCGGGCTCGCCGTCCACCCACCACACGCGCGCCTCGCCCTCCCCGTCATACGGCTCGTACTCCCGCACGACCACGCCGCCCGCCAGGAACTCGTCCTGCAACGCGATCATCTTGGCCACGACACCGCGCAGCAGGGCGAGGTTCTTCACGTCCGGGACGAAACACGCCTCGTTCCACTCGTGCTTACGGGACTTCACGTAATCCTTGACGACCCCTGGCCCGCCCCTGAGGGGGCGCACCAGCTCCCCCAGGTCACCCGGGTCCTCGCCAGGGGAGAGGGGGCGCCACACGCTCTGCGGCGTCAGCCCCGCGAAGGTGTCGTGCCAGCCCGGCAGTTCATGTGCCCGTTGGTAATCGTCCGGGTGCGTGAGCAGCAGAGTTCCGCGACGCTTCAAGAAGCCGGCCATCGCCGCGTACTCGGCGCTCGTCAGCATCCAGCCCCGGTACCAGACGGGTCCCAGATCACGCGGAACGGCCCGTACCGCCGCCTCGACGTCGCCGTGCTGCAGCGCGTCGTGATCGATCAGGGCGATCTCGCCGTAGTGGTCCCGCACCGCGGCGGCCTCGCGGGCGAAGTGGGGGTCAACGCGCCGGGGGCGGAGCGGGTCGACGCAGAAGAGGACGGTCAGCGTCATGATGGAACCCTCCGTGGACGGCGCCAGCGTACGGGTCTTGAGTGTCGCCCGCACGGAGATTCCCGGGCAAATCCGCGGCCACGACCATGATCGAACGGATGTTCGGTAAAGTCGTGGGGTCGGGAACTGTCGGTGGCTCCCCGTAGCGTCGCCTCCGACACCGCAACGACGGAAAAAGGGACGGACACCTCATGGCAGCGAACGACCGCGAGAAGGCTCTCGAGACCGCACTGGCCCAGATCGAACGGCAGTTCGGCAAGGGCTCGGTCATGCGGATGGGCGAGGAGGCGCGACCGCCGGTCGAGGTGATCCCCACCGGCTCCATCTCGCTCGACATCGCGCTGGGCATCGGCGGCCTGCCGCGCGGCCGCGTGGTCGAGGTCTACGGGCCGGAAGGCTCCGGCAAGACCTCCATCGCGCTGCACGCGGTGGCCAGCGTCCAGAAGAAGGGCGGCATCGCGGCGTTCGTCGACGCCGAGCACGCCCTCGACCCCGAGTACGCCCGCAAGCTCGGCGTCGACATCGACGCCCTGCTGGTCTCCCAGCCCGACACCGGCGAGCAGGCGCTCGAGATCACCGACATGCTGATCCGCTCCGGCGCGATCGACATCGTCGTCATCGACTCGGTGGCGGCCCTGGTGCCGCGCGCCGAGATCGAGGGCGAGATGGGCGACAGCCACGTGGGCCTCCAGGCCCGGCTGATGTCCCAGGCGCTGCGCAAGCTCACCGGCGCGATCAACCAGACCCGCACCACCGCGGTCTTCATCAACCAGCTCCGCGAGAAGGTCGGCGTGATGTTCGGCTCCCCGGAGACCACCACCGGCGGCCGCGCGCTGAAGTTCTACGCCTCCGTCCGGCTCGACGTGCGCCGGATCGAGACCCTTAAGGACGGCACCGAGGCGGTCGGCAACCGGGTCCGCGTCAAGGTGGTCAAGAACAAGATGGCCCCGCCCTTCCGTGTCGCCGACTTCGACCTGCTCTACGGCCAGGGCATCTCCCGCGAGGGCGGGCTGATCGACCTCGGTGTCGAGCACGGCTTCGTCCGCAAGTCCGGCGCCTGGTACACCTACGACGGCGACCAGCTCGGCCAGGGCAAGGAGAACGCCCGCAACTTCCTCAAGGGCAACCCCGACATGGCCGACGAGATCGAGAAGAAGATCAAGGAGAAGCTGGGCATCGGCCCCAAGCTCGACAAGGAGGCCGAGCCGGCCCCGGCCGCCAGCACCCCGCCCCCGGCGGCCGCGCCCGCGACCACCTCCCGTGCCGCCTCGACCACCACCGCCCGCAAGGCCAAGACCCCCAAGCCGGGAGACTCCTGAGGAAGGGTGCTTCCTGACAGTGATTCCGCCGACCAGGGTGACTCTTGACGAAGGTTGGGGAATGATCTCGTCCGCAGGGCGGCGGCGCCCTATCCGTCACCGGCCGCCGGCCGGTGCACGGACCTTCCCCGATGGCGCCGCCGCTCCACTGGACCCGGGCGGTCACCCATGACCCGCCCGCCCAATCCCTGGTCGGCCGACGACCCGCCCGAACGGGAGGAGCCCCTCCCCTGGGAGGCTGCTCAGGAACCGGCCACCAACCCCTTCATCACCGACTGGTCTCGCAACGCCTGGACCACAGCGGACGAGCCGAGCGGCACCCCACCCGGCCACGCGGCCTCTTCCAGCACGCCGCCCCTGCCCGAAACCAAGCCCGACCCCGGCGAAAACTCGGAGACATCCGCTGGGCCGTCCGAAGGCGAGGTTTCTGCGCCCCGTAAGCCTGATCCCCCGGCTGCGGAGGGGCGTGACTCGGTCTCGCCCGGGACTCGCGAAGACGCGCAGGGGGCCGCGGGGGAGTCCAAGGAGATGGTTTCCCCGCCCAATGGGGCTGGGCCTCCCTTCGAGGGGGCGGGCGACTCGACCTTGCGGGCGGCTGCGGGGCTGCGTGAAGAGGAGGGGACGGCGGTCCGCTCGGGTGCGGTGAAGGCGCGCGAAGGTCGGCGGAGGGGCGATAGGGGGCGCTCTAGTCGGGCCGAGGGCGATGGTGAACGGGGGCGGCGTGAGGACCCGGAGAAGTGGGCGCGGGAGGTTTGCCTGCGGCTGCTTGAGCGTGGGCCCCGGACGCGGGCTCAGTTGGCCGAGGCATTGCGGCGCAAGGACGTCCCGGACGAGGTGGCCGAGCAGGTGCTCGGCAGGTTCACCGAAGTCGGCCTGATCGACGACGAGGCGTTCGCGCAGGCGTGGGTGCAGTCGCGGCACACCGGGCGAGGGTTGGCCAGGCGGGCGCTGGCGGTCGAGCTGCGGCGGCGGGGGGTGGCCGAGGAGACCGTCAGTGATGCGGTGGAGACCCTCGACGACGAGCAGGAGGAGGAGACCGCGCGGCGGCTGATCGCCCGGAAGGCGGCGGCCACACGCGGTGTGGAGCCGGCCAAGCGGACGCGGCGGCTGGTCGGCGTGCTGGCGCGCAAGGGGTATCCGCCGGGGCTGGCCTACCGGGTCGTGCGCGAGGTCCTCGAAGAGGAGGGCGCCGAGGTCGAGGAGCTCCCGGACGGAGTGGAGTTCGACTGAGGGTGACGGCGGGGCGACACGCCGGGGAATGACCGGGGTGCCTGACGCCGGGGCGGGTCTTCCCTGACTGTGATCGGGCAGGTCACGGGCTTACGTGGGGCGGTAAGGGGTTCCTCACGCATCGGCGCGGTTAGTCCGGAATGCCCGGGGTTTGCTTGCTCATTACCTCCATGCCGCTTACCGTTACGGCAGTGAGGAGTTACTCCGCGCACCGCGGATTGTCATACGACCGACCTTTTTCGCACAGCTGAGGGGCATAGAGGACAGACGTTGGCCTACCTCGGAGGAGGGGCCGGGTGCGGTTCGCCGCGGCCTGGCGGTTCCATCACCGAGTGCAGGTCGAATGACGCCACGGGCGGTTCCGCGCAGTGCCCGACGACTGGGTCAGGCCCGGGGCGCTGCCGTGCCGTGCCCTGTGGCCGGGTGTGCGGCGGTCCGCCGGGACGCGGGTAAATCCTCGCAGAGCAGGGCTTCGATCCCCGACGGGGCCCGCGAGCGAGGAAGAGGTCTGCCTCATGGAGAGCGTCCTGCTGGGTGCCGCGCTACTGGTGACCCTGGTCGCTCTCGTGATCGTGGTGCTGCGCCGCCCAGGCGTGCCCGCGGGCCCCGACAAGGGCGAACTCGACCAGGCGCAGTGGGACGCCGACGAGATCAAGGCCGCGGCCCGGACGCAGGCCCAGCAGATCCTCGCCGAGGCCGAGGCGGAGGCGCAGCGGATCGGCAGCGCCACGCGCGGCGATCTGGAGGAGGAGGCCCGCGGCGTCCGCGAGGACCTGCGCACCCTGCGCGAGGACCTGGAGCGCAGGGAGGCCCGCCTCGCCGAACGCGAACAGCGACTGGACGGCGAGGTCCGGCGCCTGGAGGAGTGGTCCGGCCGCCTCGCCGAGACCAAGCGGTCGCTGGAGACCCGCCGCGGTGAGCTGGGCGAGCTGGAGGAGGAGCGCCGCCAGGTCCTCGAACGCGCCGCCGGCCTCACCACCGAGGAGGCCAAGAGCGAGCTGGTCGCCGTCCTGGAGAACCAGGCCAAGCGGGAGGCCATCCCGATCACGCGGGAGATCGAGAACGCGGCCCGGGCGGAGGGCGAGAAGCGCGCCCGCAAGATCGTGACGCTGGCGATCCAGCGGGTGGCCAGCGAGCAGACCGCCGAGTCGGTGGTGTCGGTGCTGCACCTGCCCGGCGACGAGATGAAGGGCCGCATCATCGGCCGTGAGGGCCGCAACATCCGCGCGTTCGAGTCGACCACCGGGGTCAACCTGATCATCGACGACACGCCCGAGGCGGTCCTGCTGAGCTGCTTCGACCCGGTCCGCCGGGAGGTGGGCCGGCTCACCCTGGAGAAGCTGGTGCTGGACGGCCGGATCCACCCGCAGCGGATCGAGGAGGTCTACGAGCGCAGCCGCGCCGACGTCGAGCAGCTGTGCGTCCGGGCCGGCGAGGACGCCATCGTCGAGCTGGGCGTCACCGAGATGCATCCCGAGCTGATCACGCTCCTCGGCCAGCTGCGCTACCGCACCTCCTACGGCCAGAACGTGCTCAAGCACCTGATCGAGTCGGCGCACATCGCCGGGATCATGGCCGCCGAGCTGCGGCTGCCGGTCGAGCTCGCCAAGCGCTGCACGCTGCTGCACGACATCGGCAAGGCGCTCACCCACGAGGTCGAGGGCAGCCACGCGCTGATCGGGGCCGAGATCGCGCGGCGGTACGGGGAGCATGAGGACGTCGTGCACGCGATCGAGGCGCACCACAACGAGGTCGAGGTGCGTACGGTCGAGGCGGTCCTCACGCAGGCCGCCGACGCCATCAGCGGCAGCCGCCCGGGCGCGCGCCGCGAGTCGCTGGAGGCCTACGTCAAGCGGCTGGAACGGCTGGAGGAGATCGCCCGCGACAAGCACGAGGGCGTGGAGAAGGTGTTCGCGATGCAGGCCGGGCGGGAGATCCGCGTCATGGTCAAGCCCGACTCGGTCGACGACATCCAGGCCCAGGTGATCGCCCGCGACATCGCCAAGCAGGTGGAGAGCGAGCTCACCTACCCCGGCCAGATCCGCGTCACGGTCGTCCGGGAGTCCCGCGCGATCGAGTTCGCCCGCTGAGTCGTCAGGCTGCTTTCAGGGTGGTCCAGAGGGCGCGGACGTCGACTCTGTGGCGGTGAAGGGTTTGGACGGCGTTGTTGGAGGCGTCGGCCAGGAGGCCCCACAGGAGGTCTTCTCTGGTCGCCTGGGCGCGCCCTTGGCGGCGGGCGGACCAGAGGGACACCTCCAGGGTCTTGCGGCCTGCCTCGTTGAACGTGAGCTGCTTGGCCGGGCCGCTCAGGGTGACGCGCAGGGGAAGGAAGGGCGAGCGCCGCAGCCGCCATAGGGATGGGTCGTCCAGGCGCAGTGAGGTGGCTTCGGAGGCGCGGCGGTGGACTTCGTCCACGTCGATGCCCAGGGTCGCCAGTAGCGCGCGGTCAGGGGCGCCCGGGGTGGTGAGGGTGAGGTCCAGGCCCGCGACGGGTCCGCCTTGGGTGAGGGCCAGGAGGAGTGGGTCGGTGCCGAGGGTGGGGCCCTCGGCCTGGATGCCCGCTCGGATGAGGGTCTGGCGGGCGGCGGGGGCGAAGTCGGCCAGCGTCATCATGCGAGGCGCCTCGCGTGCTTCTTGTGGACGGACTGGCGGCGCACGCCCAGGGCGGACGCTATGGCCTGCCAGGACCATCCTTGGGTGCGCGCGTTGGCGACGTGGAGGGCTTCCAGTTCGTCCGTGAGCCTGCGCAGGGCGGCGACGGCGGCCAGGCCGGTGGCGGGGTCGCGGCTGTCCACGGCCTCGGCGAGTTCCATCATCGTGGTCATGCTGTCAGCCTAGGCTGACAATTGCGATTTGTCAGCCCAGGCTGACAAGATCACCCGACGGTCAGGTCGATCGGGTCCACGCCTCGCGGCTTGAAACCCAGCGTCTGGCCGTAGAAGGCGAGTTCGGCCTCCAGGGCGGCGATGACGGTCTCGGCGCGCCGGAATCCGTGGCTCTCGCCCTCGAACGTCAGGTACGCGTAGGGGGTCTTCTTGGCCGCCATCGCCACCGCGAAACGCTCGGACTGGTCAGGCGGGACGACCGGGTCGTCCATGCCCTGCAGAAGAAGGACGGGGCAGGCCGTGCGGTCGGCGCTGTTGAGCGGGGAGCGCTCCTCGTAGGCGCGCTCGAAGCCGGGCAGGGGCCCGATCAGGCCGAACAGATAGCGCGACTCGAAGTCGTGCGTGGCCTCCACGAAGCTCTGCAGGTCGCTGATGCCGTAGTAGGACGTGGCGGCCTTGAACACGTCGGTCTGGGTGATGCTGGCCAGGGTCGTCCAGCCGCCCGCGCTGCCGCCCCGGATGGCCAGGCGCTGCGGGTCCGCAATGCCGCCGTCCACGAGCGCCTTGGCGGCGGCCACCGCGTCTTCGACGTCCACCACGCCCCATTGGCGGCGCAGGCGTTCGCGGTACGCGCGGCCGTAACCCGTGGAGCCGCCGTAGTTGACGTCGATGACGCCTATGCCGCGGCTGGTGAAGTAGGCCCGCTCCAGGTTGAGCACGCGTGTCACGCGGCTGGTGGGGCCGCCGTGCACGAAGACCACGTACGGGGGCAGTTCCTTCTCCACGCCGGTGAACTCCGGGTTCGACGGCGGGTAGACGTAGGCGTGGACGGGCCGGCCGAAGGGGCCTTCGAGCTGCTCCGCGCGCGCTTTGGGAAGGTAGGCGACGTCGGGGAGTTCGGCCAGTTCGCGCCGGAGGCCCTCCACCCGGCCCGTGGTCGTGTCGATGCGCACGACCGACGGCGGAACGGTCGCGCCACCCGCGATGCCGACGATGGTGGAGCCGTGGGCGGACAGGGCGAGCTGCCAGTCGTCGTAGGGCACCTCCAGGTCGACCAGCTCCAGGGTCTCGGGGTCGTAGATGCCGAGCCGCTGGTCGCCCTCGCCGTGCAGCACCGCGAGGCGGCCGTCGTCCAGCAGCGCGTAAGGCATGCCGCCCAGCTGCCAGAGGGGCCCCGCGAATTCCTCTTCCGCGGGGTAGAGCGCCTGGGGCGACTCCCCGTGCAGGCCGACCTGGTAGATGTTCCACCAGCCTGGCCAGTCGGAAATGACGTAAAGCGATTCATCGTCGCGCCACAGCGGGGCCAGCGCCGACTCGGTGAGGCCGCCCTTGACGGTCCGGGGTGCGACGGTCTGCCCGTCCTCGATCGCCGCCACGCGGATCTCGGTGCCGTCCCAGGGCATCCGGGGGTGGTTCCACTGCACCCAGGCCAGGTGGCCCCCGCCGGGGGAGGGGGCGGGGTTGGCGTAGAAGTCGGCGCCGGTGACCAGCTCGCGGATGGCGGAGGCGTTGGCCGCGGCGCTGCCGTCCAGGGGGACGGCCACGATGGCGCGGCGGATGCCGTCGGGGGTGTGCCCCTCGCACACGCACCAGATCTCCGTGGAGTCGGGGGAGAGGGCGAAGTCGGCGTACCGCAGCCCCCCGGGGACGGCCGGCTCGGGGGTGAGCGGGTGCGGCTTGGGGTCCCCCGGATCGAGGAGGTGGAGCCGCTGGTCCTCGTAGTTGGCGAAGACGATCGCGGGCCCCTCGGCGGTGCGGACGGGCAGGTAGGACCGGCCCCCGTACTCGTGGACGCGGGTGCGGGCGTCCCACGGTGCCTGCAGGAGTTCGGTACGGTGACCGCCCTGAAGGTGGATGACCGTGGTCCGGCCGCCCTCCTCCGGGCGGGTCTCCTGCCACCACACGTCGCCGTCGTGCACGGTGGGGAAACTGAGTCGCAGCCGGCCGCGGGCGACGTCGGCGGCGGAGATCGGAGAGGGCCAGGAGCCGTAGGGGAGGGTCGCGCGAGCGGTCATACGCGAATCGTCCCGCATACGGGGATCCGTTGGGGCCATGACGGGGCCATTGACCTCGGAAAGATACAACCCGTTCACAAGGGGCAGGGATGAGCATGTGCGGACGTTGGTACGGCTGTGGAAAAAACGGACATCCTGTGTTTCTTGGCAATCTGTGACGGCCCGGCTCAGGTCCCCCCGCGCCGCCCGCTCGAGCGCCTGACGGCCCGGTACGGGGCGAACAGTCCCTGAACCCACGTCCGGGCCGCCGTGTCACCCGTGTCGCCTCAGCGGCCCTCTCAGCGAGCTCCATGAGTGCCTGCACGCCCGCCGTGGACCGCGACGCGCCGCCGCGCGGGGCATGGCATGAGGAGGGGCCACCGGAATCCCGGTGGCCCCTCCTGTCCAGCGCGTTCCCGCTCAGGGGCCGCCCGGCGCCCCCGCCATCGACACGCCTGGGGCGGGTGGAGCCCCGGTCCCCGTGCCCATCGTCTTGGCGGACGTCTTGCGGCTGCGCCGGCTGCGGCGCTCCAGCCGGTTCGCCACCGAGCTCAGCGCCATGTTGATGGCGATGTAGACGACCGCGACGACGATGCCGGCCTGGATGACGTTGTTCTCGTAGTTGGCCGGGACCTGCTTGAACCCCGCCTGGAGCAGTTCGCCGTAGGCGATGATGAAGCCGAGCGCGGTGTCCTTGAGCAGCACCACCATCTGGCTCACGATCGCGGGCATCATGACCGTGATCGCCTGAGGCAGCAGCACCAGCCGCAGCACGCCGTTCTTGCGCAGGCCGATGGAGTAGGCCGCCTCCGACTGGCCTCTCGGGATGGAGTTGACCCCGGCCCGGACGATCTCGGCGAGCACCGAGCCGTTGTAGAGCACCAGGCCGAACACCACCGCCGCGAAGGCCGGGACGGTGATCACGCCGGCGTTGATCTCCACCCCGAAGATCCCGCCGAAGGTGTCGACCATGACCCGCTGGAAGGTGCCGAACGGGGTCTCGGCGATCACCGGGCTGACCTTGTTCGGCACGAAGAACGCCAGGAAGATCAGGATCAGCAGCGGGATGGCCCGGAAGAACTCCACCACCGCGCCCGCCGGCACCCGGATCCACGCGTGGTCCGACAGCCTGGCCAGGCCGAACACCACGCCGAACAGGATGGCCAGGACCGAGGCGACGACGGCGGCCTTCAGCGTGTTCCCCAGCCCGGGGAGGATCAGATTGGCCCACACGTCGCCGTTCAGGAACGGCTTCCACAGCCGCCAGGCGAACTGCCCCTGGTCGTTCATCCGCAGCGCGGCCACCGTGACCAGCGCGAGCAGCAGAAGCGCCGAGACGGCGGTCAGGAGGTTGTTGCGCCGGCGTGCCCGCGGTCCGGGCGCGTCGAACAGAACGTTCGCTTCCTTGCTCATCGCGCCACCGCCGTCCGCTTGGCCAGCCAGCCGAAGAAGAACCCGGTCGGCAGGGTAAGGATCATGAAGCCCACCGCGACGCCGATGAACAGCGGCAGCGCGCCGCCCTGGAACGTCGGGTCGTCCATGAACTGCTTCATGACGACCGCGGTCTCGGCGTAGCTGGCGGCCGCCGCCACCGTGGTGTTCTTGATCATGGCGATCAGGATGCTGCCCAGCGGTGCGATCACCGCCCGGAACGCCTGCGGCAGGATGATCATGCGTAGCGACTGGCTGAAGGTCAGTCCGATCGACCGGGCCGCCTCGGCCTGGCCGAGCGGCACCGTGTTGATGCCCGAACGCAGCGCCTCGCAGACGAACGCGCCGGTGTACCCCGACAGGCCCAGCACGGCCCACCAGTAGTAGTTGACGCCGGAGTCCTCGGAGAAGACCAGGCGCAGGGTGTCGCTCAGCCCCAGGCTGCACATCAGCAGCACGAGGGTGAGCGGGGTGTTGCGCAGGACGTTGACGTAGGCGGTCCCCACGGTTCGCAGCACCGGCACCGGGGAGACCCTGAAGCTCACCAGGACGATGCCGATGATGAGCGACAGGATCCCGGCCGCGATGGACAACCGGATGGTCGCCCAGAAGCCGTCCAGGATCGCGTCGATGTTGTCGAAGAACGGACCGAAGTCAAACAGGTCGAGTAGCTGTTCCATGGCGTTCCAGGGGGTCTGGGCTATACCGGCGCGCGCCCCGTATCGGGTCTACCGGGGAGCTGGCCGACACGGCGGGCCTCAGTCTGGGAGCAGGCGCGGACCCGGCGCCGGGCGCGGCGTCCGGCGGAGGCGTGCTCCACCGGCGGGACGCGGCCCGGCGGCCGGGTGCGTACCTGGCCTCAGGCGCAGCCCTCGGCCGGCGGGGCGGTGGTCTTGAACTGGAGCCCGGTGCCCGCGAAGTGCTTCTCCAGGAGCGTCTTGGCGGTGCCGTCCTGGTACATCTTCGTGACGGCCTTGTTGACGGCCTCGCAGGTCTCGGTGTCGCCCTTCTTGATGCCGACGCCGTACTTCTCCTCGGAGATGGGCGAGTTGATGACCTTGAACTTGCCCTTCTGCTGGTTGGCGAAGCCGGCCAGGATCAGGTCGTCGGTGCTGACCGCGTCCAGCGCCCCGGTGCCCAGCTTGGCGGTGCACTCGGAGTAGCTGGAGGCGTCCACCAGGTTCACGCCCTTGATGCCGAGCTTGCCGTCCGGCGGGCCCTCGGTGACCCGGCGGAAGGAGTTGGACCCGGCCGCCTTGCACAGCTTCTTGCCCTTGAGGTCCTCGGGCTTCTTGATCTTGTTGTCGTCCGCCCGGACCATCGTGTCCTGCTGCGCGACGTAGTAGGGGCCGCCGAAGGTGACCTGCTTCTTGCGCGCGTCGGTGATCGAGTACGTGGCGATCACGAGGTCGACCTGCCCGCCGCCGATGAAGGACTCGCGGTTCTCCGACCGGGTCTCCTTGAAGGTGACCCCGCTCTCCGGGACGCCGAGCTCCTTGGCGATGTACTTGGCCACGTCGACGTCGAAGCCCTCGAACGTGCCGTCGGGCTTCTTCAGCCCCAGCGCCGGCTGGTCGTACTTGACGCCCACGGTGATCTTCTTGGTCTCCTTGGCCTTCTGGGCGACCGTCTTGGCCTCGGTCTTCTCGGTGTCGCTGCCACAGGCGGTCAGGGCCAGCGCCAGCGCGGTCGCCGCGCCGATGGCGGCGCCGAAACGACTTACTCGCATTGCTCGTTCTCCCTCTGCGTTTCTGCCGGCTGCTATCTGCCGGAGCCGCGGCTCAGCCAGTGCGTGGGGCCTGGTACGGGCTCGGTACGGGCTCTGTGCGGGGCTCTGTGCGGGGCTTGGTCCGGTCTCCAGTTGTCGGGGGCGTGACCGGGGTCCGTGCGCGGCCGCTCCCGCCGCCGCCCGGCCCCGGCGACGGGGTCAGTGCGTGAGGATCTTGGAAAGGAAGTCCTTGGCGCGGTCGGTGCGCGCGTTGGTGAAGAACTCGTCGGGGGTGTTCTCCTCGACGATCTGGCCGTCGGCCATGAAGACCACCTTCTGCGCCGCGCGCCGCGCGAAGCCCATCTCGTGGGTGACCACGATCATGGTCATGCCGTCCCGGGCCAGTCCGGTCATGACGTCCAGCACCTCGTTGACCATCTCCGGGTCCAGCGCCGAGGTCGGCTCGTCGAACAGCATGACCTTGGGCCGCATGGCCAGCGATCGCGCGATCGCGGCGCGCTGCTGCTGGCCGCCCGAGAGCTGGGCGGGGTACTTCTGCGCCTGGTTGGCGATCCCGACCCGGTCGAGCAGCTCCATGGCGTGCTTCTCGGCCTCCTGCTTGCCCGACTTGCGGACCTTGACGGGGCCGAGCGTCACGTTGTCGAGGATCGTCTTGTGCGCGAAGAGGTTGAACGACTGGAACACCATGCCCACGTCCGCGCGCAGTTTCGCCAGCTCGCGGCCCTCTTTGGGGAGTTCCTTGCCGTCCACTTTGATCGTGCCGTCATCGATCGGCTCGAGCCGGTTGATCGACCGGCACAGGGTCGACTTGCCGCCGCCAGAGGGGCCGATGACCACCACCACCTCGCCGCGGTCCACGGTGAGGTTGATGTCCCTGAGCACGTGCAGGTCGCCGAAGTGCTTGTTGACGTGCTCGACCACCACGAGGGGCGCGCCTTCGCCGCCGTCGTTCCTGGGCCCGCCGTCCTTGGTGAGCTCGGGCCCGCCTCCGCTGTCCGTCATGGAGCGGGACTTTACGTCATCGTTCTCCACGGTTGATTCTCGGCGTGGTACCGATCCGATCACGAATCCCCACGTAAGCGTCATGATCGTCCAAATCGGCGGCCGAAGCCGGGGCCGCCGCGACCCCAGTGGCGGCAGGGGATCGAGTGCACCGCCCGTAGCCGCCGGTGACGCTGCGAGAACACCCTCGGTAGGCGCCGCGGGCGTGTCCGGGACGGCGTCCGGACGTCGCACTACTGTGACCGGCCGGTGATCCTTTGGTGACCCTCTCGCCCGGATCACCTGCCGGAGCGACCCATCGGACCGCCGAGCCGGGGCGGACCGGCCGACGCGTACGCCCGGGTGGTCACGACGCGTACCCTTGGTGACTGTCATGAGTGCGCCTATGGAGATCGGCGCCCGCACGTACGAGATCCGTACCTACGGGTGCCAGATGAACGTCCACGACTCCGAGCGGCTGGCCGGCCTCCTGGAGGACGCGGGCTATGTCCGAGCCGGGGACGCCGAGCCCGATGTCGTCGTCTTCAACACCTGCGCGGTACGGGAGAACGCCGACAACCGGCTGTACGGCAATCTCGGCCATCTGCGGCCCGTCAAGGACGGCCATCCCGGCATGCAGATCGCTGTCGGCGGTTGCCTGGCGCAGAAGGACCGGGACACCATCGTCGAACGCGCGCCTTGGGTGGACGTGGTCTTCGGGACGCACAACATCGGGTCGCTCCCGGTGCTGCTGGAGCGGGCCCGGATCCAGGACGAGGCCCAGGTCGAGATCGAAGAGTCCCTGGTGACCTTCCCCTCGACGCTGCCGACGCGCCGCGAGTCGCCTTACGCCGCGTGGGTGTCGATCTCGGTGGGCTGCAACAACACCTGCACCTTCTGCATCGTCCCGGCACTGCGGGGCAAGGAGCGGGACCGCCGGCCGGGCGAGATCCTGGCCGAGGTGGAGGCGCTGGTCGCCGACGGGGTCCTGGAGATCACCCTGCTCGGGCAGAACGTCAACGCCTACGGATCGGGCTTCGGAGCCCTGGCGTCCGCGCCGCGCGAGGTGCGGGAGATGACCGGGGACGGGCAGTCGGCCTTCGCCGGCCTCCTGCGGGCCTGCGGCGGAGTGGACGGCCTCGAGCGGGTGCGCTTCACCTCCCCGCATCCCAAGGACTTCACCGACGACGTGATCGCCGCCATGGCCGAGACGCCGAACGTGATGCCGTCGCTGCACATGCCCCTGCAGTCGGGCGCCGACCCCGTGCTGCGCGCCATGCGCCGCTCGTACCGGCAGGAGCGCTACCTCGGCATCATCGAGAAGGTGCGCGCCGCCATCCCGGACGCGGCCATCACCACCGACATCATCGTGGGCTTCCCCGGCGAGACCGAGGAGGACTTCGAGCAGACCCTGCACGTCGTGCGGGAGGCGCGTTTCTCCGGGGCGTTCACCTTCCAGTACTCCAAGCGTCCCGGCACCCCCGCGGCCACGATGGACGGGCAGGTGCCCAAGGAGGTCGTGCAGGAACGGTACGAGCGGCTCGTCGCCCTGCAGGAGGAGATCTCCTGGGAGGAGAACAAGAAGCGACTCGGCCACACCCTCGAAGTGCTGGTCGCCGAGGGGGAGGGGCGCAAGGACGGCGCCACCCGCCGCCTGTCGGGGCGCGCGCGGGACAACCGCCTGGTCCACTTCCAGGCCCCGGACGAGCCGGTCCGCCCAGGCGACATGGTCACGGTCGAGGTCACCTACGCAGCGCCGCACCATCTGGTGGCCGACAAGCCGGTCGCGGGGGTGCGCCGTACGAGGGCGGGGGACGCGTGGGAGGCCAGGCAAGGCGCCGCCGCTCCGAAGGGGGTCTCGCTGGGGATGCCGGGTATCGGCCGTCCCGCCGTTTCAGCGGTGCAGGCGGGGTCTTCCAGTTGCTCCACGTGCTCGTAGGCCGCCGGCCATGTTGATCTATGCGGCGGTGTGCCCGCATCCGCCTCTGCTCGTCCCGGAGCTGGCCGGGGACGCGGCGAAGGAGCTGGACGCACTGCGGGCCGCGTGCGGCACCGCGGTGCGAGGGCTCGAAGAGGCCGTGCGCGCGGCGGGCGGCGATGCGGCGATCGTGGTGGTCGGGGGCGGAGCCGGGACGCGCGCGTACGGCCCGGACGCCGTCGCGACCTTGGGTCCTTACGGCCTGGTCCCTACCGCGAGTTATAGGCCGTCTGAAAACGGCGTTTCGGGCACTGTTGGGGGCGCTGATTCCGTTTTCGGCGAGCCCGTAAAACCCGCCGAGCTCCTGCCCCTGTCGCTCACGATCGGTCGCTGGCTGCTCCGCGACCTCCCGCCCGGCGTGCCGGTCCGGTTCCAGTCGGTGGCGTACGACGCCGCGCCGCGCGAGTGCCTGGCACTGGGCCGGAAACTGGCCGGTCAGGCGGACGAAAGGGTCGCCCTCCTGGTGATGGGGGACGGCTCGGCCTGCCTGTCCGCGAAGGCCCCCGGCTACCTGGACCCGCGCGCCGAGCCGTACGACGCCGGCGTGGCGGAGGCGCTCCGCCTGGCCGACACCGGCACCCTGGCCGACCTGGACCCCGGGATCTCCCGCGAGGTCCAGGCGGCCGGGCGCGCAGCCTGGCAGGTCCTGGCGGGCGCAGCCGAAGCACCGCGCACACCGCACGAAGGCGCACCGCACGAGGGCACGCCGCACGGGCGCGTTTCGGACGGGCGTGCGTCCGGCGAGCGTGCCTGTGCGGATGCGGCGGGTACGGTCCGAGAGCGCTCGGGCCGTTCACAGCCCTCGTACGACGCCGAGCTGCTGGCCTATGAGGCTCCCTACGGCGTCGGTTACTTCGTGGCGACCTGGAACGGACTCACAACGCCGTGACCGCACCGCGCACCGGTCGGCCCTCGTCCCACCAGGACCGGGGGCGTCCCGCCTGCGTCAGCCGGCCGGGGTGTCGCCTCCGGGCCGCTGGCCCGGCTGCTGCTGCTCACCAGGTCCGGCGTCCCCCTGGCGGTCGACGTAGTCCGAGGCCTTCTGCTGTGCTTGGTCGATCTTGTCGGTGTGCTTGCCGCCGGTCTTCCGGTCGGCCATGCCACCGCCCTTCTCGACGCCCCGCTTGGTCTTGTCCCCGTGCTGGCCGAGCATTTCCTTCACCTTGTCGACGATGGACATCTGGTACCCCCCTGGTCCTTCGTCCCGTGGCGCCGGACGGAGCCCGTCCGGCACCCCAACGCCCGCATTCCTACCCATTCGGCCGGACCTAAGCCCGTGACCTCCAGAGACGTGATCGCCGTCGTGGGACCGACCGCGGCGGGAAAGTCCGATCTCGCCGTCGAGCTGGCGCTGCGCCTCGACGGCGAGGCGGTCAACGCCGACTCCATGCAGCTGTACCGCGGCATGGACATCGGCACCGCCAAACTGGCGGCCGCCGAGATGCGCGGCGTCCCGCACCACCTCCTGGACATCTGGGACGTCACCGTCACCGCGAGCGCGGCCGAGTACCAGCGCCTGGCCGCCGCGGCGGTCGAGGAGATCAGGGGGCGGGGCCGGGTCCCCGTGCTGGTCGGCGGGTCCGGCCTGTACGTGCGGGCGGCGCTCGACCATTTCGCGTTCCCCGGCACCGATCCGCTGGTGCGGGCGCGGCTGGAGGGGGAGCTGGCGGAGTCCGGGCCGGCCGCGCTGCACGAGCGCCTGCGCGGCCGCGATCCGGAGGCGGCCGCGGCGATCCTGCCGAGCAACGGGCGGCGGATCGTCCGGGCGCTGGAGGTCATCGAGATCACCGGGGAGCCGTTCAGCGCGACCCTGCCGGAGCACCGCTACCGGTACGACGCGGTGCAGATCGGGCTGACCGTGCCGCGCGCGGAGCTGGACGCGCGGATCGCGCTGCGGGTGGAGCGGATGTGGGAGGCGGGCCTGGTGGACGAGGTCCGCGCCCTGGAGAAGGCCGGGCTGCGCGGCGGCCTGACGGCGGGTCGCGCGCTCGGGTACGCGCAGGTCCTGCGGTTCCTGGCGGGGGAGTGGACCGAGGAGCAGGCGAAGGCGGAGACGGTCCGGCTGACCCGGCGTTTCGCGCGCCGGCAGGAGTCGTGGTTCCGGCGCGATCCGCGGGTGCGGTGGCTCCCCTACGACGCCCCCGACCTGGAGGACCGGGCCGTGGCCCTGGCCTCGGCACCGCCCGGAGAGGACCTGCCGGAAGGCCCCTAGGATGGGCCGCATGCGGTTTGTCAAGGGGCATGGCACGGAGAACGACTTCGTTATTCTGCCCGATCCGGACGGTGCCCTGGAGTTGGCACCGGCGGCGGTGGTGCGGCTGTGCGACCGGCGCGCCGGGATCGGCGGTGACGGCGTGCTGCGCGTCGTCCGGACCAAGGCCGCCGGCGACCCGGCCGTCGAGGCGATGGCGGGCGAGGCCGAGTGGTTCATGGACTACCGCAACGCCGACGGCAGCGTCGCCGAGATGTGCGGCAACGGGGTGCGGGTGTTCGCCCGTTACCTGGTCGACGCGGGCCTGGCCGCTCCGGGCGAATGGGACCTGGCCACCCGCGCCGGGCTGCGCCGTGTGACGCTCGGCGCGTCCGGTGACGTGAGCGTCGACATGGGGCCGCCCGAGCACCTCGGCACGGGCGAGGCCTCCCTCGCGGGCCGGTCGTTCGCGGGTGAGCGCGTGTCGATGGGGAACCCGCACCTGGCCTGCGCGATCGACGAGCCCGTCGCGGGGCTCGACCTGTCCCGCGCCCCCGGGTTCGATCCCGCCGTGTTCCCGGACGGGGTGAACGTGGAGCTCTTCCGCCGGGTCGGCGCGCGGCATGTGGAGATGCGGGTGTACGAGCGAGGCTCGGGCGAGACCCGTTCCTGCGGGACCGGGACGGTGGCCGTGGCGGCCGCCGCCGCGCTCGCCGAGGGCCCCGAGAACCGCCATGGCCGAGACGATCATGCCGACCAGTGGACGATTGACGTCCCGGGCGGGCGCGTGGTAGTCACACTGGACGGCCGTACCAGCCATCTGCGCGGTCCCGCGGTGCTCGTCGCGGACGGAGAGTTCCGCGCCGATTGGCTGACCGGTTCCTGAGCGTCCACCGGCCCTTCACACGGCACGTGAACAGGTCTTTTATGTGGTGCTGTACGGGATTCCCGGGGTGTGACCGGGTGCGCCCCGGATCGTCCCGGCACAGTCGGGACGGGTGTCCCTGACCACTGGGACCGAAAGGCGCTACCTTCAGTAGTGCACACCCTCTGGTGAAGGCCCGCTCGGATCGGGATGGGAGCCCCGGTCCGGGTGGTGCCGAGGGCCGGTGGCTCCTTCTTGGCGGGGGGCGGCCACCGGCCCTCCACGCTTTCCACGGCAGAGCGGGAGACCGAACGCCGGCGGCCTCAAGCGCTAAGACCGGACGGCCTTCCCACCGTTACTCGAAGTGCTCCCGTTGCCGGTTCCATTGAGACCGACGGGAAGCCTCGCGCGGACCATGGTGCCCCCTTCGGGACCTGGACCGACGGTGCACGAGCCCCCGATCTCGGCGGCGCGCTCCTGCATCGACGACATCCCCACTCCGGAACGCGCGTCCGGGGCCATGCCCACACCGTCGTCGCCGACGCAGACGTGCAGGTCCCCGTTCAGGTACAGGCGCACGACGGCGCTTCCCGCCTTGGCGTGGCGGTACACGTTGGTGAGGGCCTCCTGCACGATCCGGTACGCGGCGACCTCTGCCGCGGCGGGCAGCTGGTCCAGGTCGCCGTCGACCTGGACGTCCACCCTTGGGCCGTCCCCGGTCGCGACGACCCCGCCCAGGGCCCGGATCGCGCCGGCCAGGCCGAGGTCGTCCAGAGCGGGCGGGCGCAGGCCGTACACCAGCTCGCGGATGTCGCCGATGGTGCGTCCCATGGTGGTCCGCAGGTTCTCCAGGAGGGCGTCCGCGGCGGCCGGGTCGGTCTTGAGGGTGATGCGCGCGGCGTCCACCGTCATGGCCAGGCTGGCCAGGGTGGGGCCGAGCCCGTCGTGCAGGTCTCGGCGCAGCCGCCGGCGCTCCTCCTCGCGGGTCCGCAGGATCCGCTCCCGGGACCGCTGGACGTCGGCGGCGAGCCGGGCCGCGCTGGTCAGCTCGGCCAGGTTGCGGGACAGCACGCCCGCGAGCCTGGCGTTCGGCGGCCGGGTGACGCCGAACAGCAGCCGTCCCACCGGCTCGCCGTGCCAGACCAGCGGGATCAGCTGGGGACGGTCGCCGAGGACGCCGTCCTCGGTGGTGGCGGTGACGCGGCCGTCCCGGTCCAGCACCTCCAGCACCACGCCGGACGCGCGCAGCGCCTCGCGCACCACGGCGACGGCGGTGGCGAGCGCGGCGGACGGGTCGGAGGTGGTCTGCAGCCGCCGGTTGAGCAGGTCGGCGATCCGGTACGGGTCGCGCTCGCCGTGGATCAGCCGGTCCATGGCGCGCTGGAGCCGCCGCCGGACGGGCTCGAACATCGCGCCCGCGGCGATCGCCCCGATCAGCCCGGCCAGCGGGCCGCGCGCGGCGACCACGTGGCTGACCGCGCCGACCAGCGCGAAGTAGACGGCGGTGAGCACGATGACCAGCCCGGCGTAGACCAGGGTCCGGCTGACCACCAGATCGATGTCGTACAGCCGGAACCGGGTGATCGCGATGGCGATGCACAGCGGCACGACGGCGATGGTGAGGTTGCGCAGCGGGTCGCCGATCGGGGTGGTCTCGCCCAGATAGATGATCGCCTGGGCGAGCACTCCGGGGTAGATGACCCAGCCGACCTGCCGCCGCACGTCCGGTGCGGACGTCACGAAGCGGACCGCGATCGAGACCAGTGCGAGCAGCAGCGTGCCGAGGATGAGCGCGCTGATCGGCAGCGGGATGTCCTGGAACGGGTAGACCGAGACGCCGTTGTGGAACCGCCGGGCCCCGGGATCGATGGTGAGGTGCGCGCAGACGACCACCGGGACCGCCAGGGCCGCCGCCAGCACCGGGCGGAACCAGGCCGACACCAGCCGCCCGTCCGGGAAGATCAGCGGGAGGACCAGGGTGAGGCCGAAGGTGTCGACGGCCCACAGCCACACCCCGAGCCAGTTTAGGAAATCGGCGCCGGGCCAGCCGCGCATCTCGAACAGCGGGCCGAGGTTGAGCGCCAGCACGTAGACCGCGGCGGCGACCCCGCAGACCAGCATCAGCCGGCCGACGACCAGGCCGGGCCGGTGGCGCAGCAGCAGCGCGGCGACCGGCGTCCACAGGACGGCCACCACGATCTCGGGGTGCCACCAGACCATGCGGCGCGGTTCGGGCAGCCAGAAACCCGTGATCAGCGAGGCGGCCACGGCGCATACCGCGGCGAGGGCGAGCGGCGGCGCCCAGCGGGCGGTCCCGCCCTCGTGATCCTCGGTGACCATGCGCTCTCCCCGGGGTCAAAAGTAATGGAATGTTAAAACGGCCTGCTGGGTGTCCTGTCGATCCAAGGGCGACCGCCTCAGGACAGCGGGACTCCATTCCGTTGACACTGACGACGCTTCACGGGCCCCGGTGGATCACTTGGGCATCGCTCTTGCGCCGGTCGTGCGCCGGCAGGGGCGGCTTCGAGCTCTTGCAGGGGCGGGTTCGAGCCCCCCCGGTCGGCTTCGGCGCGCCGGGGCATGCGGGAGCGCGGGAACGGCGATGGCCCGCTCGGATCGGTTTCCGAGCGGGCCATCGTTGTCACAGGCCGTGGGACGGGACCGCCTGGAGGACGCCGGGCGGATGAGTGAGCGGGGTCAGGTCCGGCCCGCGGCGCCAGGGTTCAGCATGACGGCGTTGCACACGGCCTGGACGCCCGCTCGGAGTTCATCGGCGTCCACGTCCTCGGTGATGAGCCGCTGCAGGACGAAGCCCGGGAGGATGCCGAAGAGGGCCTTGCCCGCGGCCACCGCGTCGGTGCCGGGGGGCATGAGGCCGGCCTCGACGCAACGCCGCACGTAGGTGATCCAGTGCTCGCGGAGATTGGCGATGTTCTCCCGGACGTAGCGGCGCAGATCGGGCTCGTACATCGCCAGCGACCAGGCCTGCGGGGCGAGCCGGATGGTCCCGTTCGGGCCCGCCATCGCCTCCGTGCGGCGCGCCATCCGGACCACCACCTCGTCCAGGGGGAGGATGGGGTCGTTGTTCACGAGTTCGGCGAGGAACAGGTGGAGATCGCCGATCACCGTGGTGGTGATGGCCTCGATGATCTCGGTCTTGCTCTTGAAATAGCGGTAGACGGCCCCGGCCGACAGCCCGGACTCGGTGAAGATGTCCTGCATGGACGTCTCGTGGACGCCCCTGCGGATGAAGCAGGCCCGGGCGGCGTCCAGAATCTGCTGCCGGCGCCGTGCGAGGTGCTCCTCGCTCACTCGTGGCATGGGCCCAATATAAAACGGACGTCCGTTCTTGACAACTGGACGCGCCGGTGCGACGCTGACGGCGTCATAGAGAACGGACATTCGCTTTATTGGAGGCGGCCGTGAAATCCTCCCCGGTCCAGCGCGCGGTGGGTGTCGCTCTCGGCGCCGCCGTGCTCCAACTGGTCATGATCATCGCTTTCTCGTGGCCGGCCGTGCGCAGCGAACCCCGCGATGTGCCGATCGTGACCGCGGGCCCGCAGGCCGCCGCGGTCGCGCAGCGGCTCGACCGCGAGCGCCCCGGTGCGTTCGAGGTCACGACCGTGGCCGACGAGGCCGCGGCGCGCACCGCGCTGACCGAATACGACGCCTACGGCGCCATCGTCACCACGCCCGCGGGCCCCCGGGTGCTGGTCGCCTCGGCGGCCTCCCCGGCGGTGTCCCAGCAGCTCACGCAGCTGGCGCAGCGGTTGTCGGACGCCCGTCCCGGCGCGCCCGTCCAGGACGTGGTGGCCACCGACGCCGACGATCCGCGCGGGTCCGGCTTCGGCTCCCTCGCGCTGCCGCTGATCATGTCGAGCCTCGCCGCCTCGGCGCTGATCGTCTTCGGCGTCCGGGAGCTCGCGGGACGCGCCGTCGCCCTGACCTCCTTCGCCGTCCTGGGCGGGCTCGGCAGCGCCTGGCTGGCGCAGGGCTGGCTGTCGGTGCTGCCCGGCTCGTACCTGGCCGTCGCCTCGGTCATGGGGCTGGCGATACTGGCCGTGGCCGCGACCATCGTCGGCCTGGCCGCGCTGATCGGCCGCGCCGGGATCGGCCTCGGCGCGCTGACGTTCCTGCTGCTGGGCAACCCGCTGTCGGGGGCCGCCTCGGCGCCCGAACTGCTGCCCCAGCCCTGGGGCGAGCTCGGCCAGCTGCTGCCCCCGGGCGCGGCGGTCACCCTGCTCCGCTCGGTGGCCTACTTCGACGGCGCCGGCTCCACCGGCCCGCTGGTCGTGCTGCTCGGCTGGACGGCGGCCGGGCTGGTGTTCTTCGGGCTCGGCGGCATCCGCTCCCGCGGCCAGGACGAAACCGAGCCCGGGCGGCGGGAACCCGCGATGGCGTCCTGACCCGCCGCGGTTCGGGGGTGCGCCGGGCGGTGACGATCACATTTCGTCGCCGGCCGGCGCTTTCGCCGTCCGTCAGGGGAACGCGATCTCGATGCCCTTGCGGTCGCTGGTGAAGCGGGCGTCCCACACGTAGAGCTTGAGGTCCTCCGGCTTGACGCCGTCCTTCACGGGCAGCTCCGCCGCGATCCGCACGACGTAGGACGCGCCCGCCGGGATCAGGCTGTCGCCGGCCTCGCTGATCGGCGGCTTGGAGCCGTTCACGCGCGCGGTGACCCGGCTGCGGTTGGGCAGCGTGCACATGTCGTCGGGGATGCCCGGCTGCGGCATGCAGCGTTCGCGCGCCGAACCGGGGACCTGGGACACGGGCATGAACAGGTCGGCGGGATGGTCGAGCAGGGCGGCGCGCCGCTGGTTGTTGGTGAGGACGTAGTCGGCGTACGCGTAGGTGGTGCCGGGCTCGGTGAGGGGCTTGCTGTCGTCCAGCGGCTTGTCGTCCGTGCCCGCCTTGACCGCCGCCAGGCCGTACCCGTACCCCTCCGGCGTGGTGACGTTCAGCACGGGACCGGTCGCGGGCGCGCCGACGGAGCCGAGAGTGCGCTGGGACGAGGCGTCGCCGGCGGTGGGCGTCGGACGGCCGGAGTCCCCGCCCGAGTCGTCCGGACGGAAGAAGACGATGCCGACGGCGATCACGACGATGCCGATCGTGCCGGTGAGGGCCCCGGCGAGGCCGAGCCTGCCCACCGGTCCCTTCTTGCGCCGGCGGCCGCGCGAACGGCGGCTTCCGGGCAGCGGTCCCGGTCCTGGGGGAGTCGTCCCCGGGGGCCGTCCCGGGGGCATCGGCCTGTTGGACATGGTTTCCCGGTGCAGTCTGGCTGAACGGGCCCGCCCACGATACCGGATGTCCTAAATGCGGGCCTAGCGATGTCGCGCTCGCCTCAAGCGCGCCCTGGGCCGGGATTGAAAGGAACACAACCCCGGAGCGAGGCGTCCAGGATCTCGGCCGTGTGCGCCACCGGCAGCCGGACGCCCTGCCGTTCCAGCGCGGTCGCGATCTGCATCGAGCAGCCGGGATTGGCGGCGACCAGCAGCTCGGCGTCCGTCGCGCGCACGCTCGCCGCCTTGCGGTCGCCCAGCTCGGCGGCGGCCTCGGGCTGCAGCAGGTTGTAGATCCCCGCCGACCCGCAGCAGATCTCGGGATCGGCGATCTCCCTGACCGCCAGCTCGGGGATCCCGGCCAGAAGCGCGCGCGGCTGGCTCCGGATGCCCTGCGCGTGGGAGAGGTGGCACGCGTCGTGGTAGGCGACGGTCACCGGAAGCGGGTGCCGTTCCGCGCGCGGCCCCAGCTCCACCAGGAACTCGGCGAGGTCGCGGGTCTTGGCCGACAGCGCCTCGGCCCGTCCCGCCCACTCGGGATCGTCCGCGAGCAGCGCCCGGTACTCCTTCATCGCCGAACCGCAGCCCGCCGCGTTCACCACGATCACGTCGACCGCCTCGAACGCCACCACCGTGCGGCGGGCGAACGCCCTGGCCTCCTCCTCGCGCCCGGCGTGCAGCGACAGCGCGCCGCAGCAGCCCTGGCCGGCGGGGATGACCACGTCGCAGCCCTCGAGGGCCAGCACCCGCGCCGTCGCCGCGTTCACCCCGGGGAAGAACTCGCGCTGGACGCACCCGGTGAGCATGCCGACGGTGGCCCGCCGGCCGCCGCGCGCCGCCACCCGCTCCGGCAGCCGCGGGGCGCGGGAGAGCGGGGGCGCGAGCCGTTCCATCGCCGCCAGGGACGGGGACAGCCGCTCCAGCAGGCCGGTGCGCCTGACCAGGCGGTCGAGGCCGGTCGCCTGGTACGCGCGGAGCGGCCCGCGCAGGACGCGCAGGCGGTTCGGGTACGGGAACAGCCTGAAGATCGTCTCGCGGAGGGCGCGTTCGGGCAGCGACCGCGGATGCTCCCGCTCCACCTCGGCCCGGGTCATCTCGATCATCCGGTCGTACTGGACCCCGGACGGGCAGGCCGTCACGCACGCCATGCAGCCCAGGCACCGGTCGAAGTGCTCCACCATCGGCGGGGACATCGGCTCGCCCTGCACATGCTGGTCCATCAGGTTGATCCGTCCGCGCGGGGAGTCCATCTCCTCGCCCCACAGGACGTACGTCGGACAGGTCGGCAGGCAGAAGCCGCAGTGCACGCAATCGCCGATCAGCTGCGGAAGCCCCGGCGTCTCCTGAGACTCCCGCGGCTCCGGCGTCCTCCCGTCGTTCACCGCCGACCTCCTCGCCGCGTCGCCGTCGTCATCAAAGACCTCCCACGAAGCGGCCCGGGGACATCCGCCGCTCCGGATCGAACTGGTCCTTCACCCGCCGCATGAGGGGCAGCGCCGGGACCGGACCCCACAGGTCGAGTTCCTTCCGCACGGCCCCGGGCGCGTACCGCACCACCGCTCCGCCGCGATGCGGGGCGCCCGCCAGGACGGAGCGCAGGCCGCCCAGGAGCTGCGCGGCCGCCTCGGAAGTCGTTCCGCCGGACAGCCCCACGTGGCCGCGGCCGTCGGCGGACCAGACGAGCGCGGCACCGGGCCCGGCGTCCCCGACCGCGGACAGCAGGTCGGGGAGCGCGGTCGGCGGTGCGGCGACGTCGATGAGCGTCGTGCCGTCCGGATAGGCCCCCCACCACTCCGGAGGCTCCTCGCCGGTCTCGGCGTCCCCGCCGAGCAGCGCCGTGATCTGGGCGGTACGGGCCGCCACGCCCGCCTCGACGCCCTCCAGCAGCACCCCGACCACGATGCCGCCGTGCCCGGCCGGCGCGACCACCTCCAGCGCGCTCGGGACGGCGGGGGAGCGCAGCACCGCCCGGACCGCCTCGCGGGCGCCGGCCGCGTCCGGGACGGCACGCGTGATGAACGCCCGCGCGGCCGGAACCGGATGGAGCCGGAACGTCGCCTCGACGATCAGGCCGAGCGTCCCGAACGAGCCGCTGAACAGCCGCCCCAGGTCATAGCCCGCGACGTTCTTGACGACCTTGCCGCCCGACCGCGCGATCCGGCCGTCCGCGCGGACCACCGTCAGCCCGATGACCAGGTCGCGGGGCGAGCCGTACAGCAGGCGCAGCGGCCCGGCGGCGGCCGTGGCGATCGTCCCGCCGACGGTCGAACCGGGCAGCGGGCCGTCGAGCGCGAGCCGCTGCCCCTGCTCGGCCAGGATCCCGGCGAGCCGGTCGGTGGCCAGCCCCGCCCGCGCCGTGACGACCAGGTCGCCGGCGGCGTGCTCGACCACGCCGTCCAGGCGGGAGGTGTCCAGCAGGAGATCGCAGCGGGCCGGCGGCGTGCCCCAGTCGAGCCTGGTCTCGGCGCCGCGCGGCACGACGGCCAGCCCCTTCTCCGCGGCGGTCCGCATCACCTCGGCCGCCTCCGCCACGGTCGCGGGCGCGGCCACCACCTCCGGGACGACGCCCAGCACGCCCTCCTCGGGCTCGCCCGGCCGCACGTCGCCGCACACCTTCGCCAGCGCGTCCAGTGCCTTCGGCTTCGACTTCGCGGACCTCCTCGGCGGCATCAGAACTGCTCCGCCTTCCCCTGCTCGACCAGGGGGTGCACGCCCTTGCGGAACCCGGGGACCTCTCCGCACAACCGCGGCGTGGGGAAGACCTTCCCCGGATTGCACAACCCGGCCGGATCGAAGCCGCAGCGCACCATCTGCATGGTGTCCAGATCGGTCTCGGTGAACATGCGGGGCATGTAGCGGGACTTGTCCACACCCACCCCGTGCTCCCCGGTGATCGAGCCGCCGTGCTCGATGCACAGGTCGAGGATCCTGCCGGAGACCTCCTTGGCGCGCTCGGCCGCGCCCTCGACGGCGTCGTCGAACAGCACCAGCGGATGCAGGTTGCCGTCGCCCGCGTGGAACACGTTCGCGACCCGCACGCCCGACTCCGCCGACAGCGCGTCGATCCCCGCCAGCACCCGGGGCAGCGAGGTGCGCGGGATGACGCCGTCCTGGACCAGGTACGCGGGGCTGATCCGGCCCACCGCCGCGAACGCCGACTTGCGGCCCTTCCAGATCAGCGCCCGCTCGGCGTCGTCCGCGGCCACCCGTATCTCGAACGCCCCCGCGTCCCGGCACAGCTCCTGGACGCGCGCGAACTGGTGCTCCACCTCCGCCGCGGGGCCGTCCAGCTCCACGATCAGCACCGCGCCCGCGCCCGGCGGGTACTCGCAGCGCACCGCCGCCTCCGCCGCCTCGATCGACAGCGCGTCCATCATCTCGATCGCCGCCGGGACCATCCCCGCCCCGATGATCGCCGACACCGCGGTCCCGCCCGCCTCGATCGAGGTGAACGCCGCCAGCAGCGTCTGCACGGTCTCCGGCAGCCGGGTCAGCCGGACCGTGATCTTGGTGGTGATGCCCAGCGTGCCCTCCGCGCCGACGAACACCCCCAGCAGGTCGTAGCCGGCGCCGTCGGCGGTCAGCTCGGTGATCGCCCCGTCCGGGGTGACGATCTCGCAGGCCAGCACGTGGTGCGCGGTGAACCCGTACTTCAGGCAGTGCGCGCCGCCGGAGTTCTCCGCGACGTTCCCGCCCACCGAGCAGATCTGCTGGCTGGACGGGTCGGGCGCGAAGTAGTAGCCGTGCGGGCGGGCGGCCCGGCTCACGTCCAGGTTGATCACGCCCGGCTCGACGACCGCCCGCCCGTTCTCGGCGTCGATCTCCAGGATCCGGCGCATCCGGGAGGTCACGATCAGGACCCCGTCGGTGCGCGGCAGCGCCCCGCCCGACAGCCCGGTGCCCGAGCCGCGCGCCACGTACGGGATCCCGGCCGCGGCGCAGGCCCGCACGATCTCCGCGATCTGCTCGGCGGTGCCGGGCAGCACGACCAGGCCGGGCATGGCCCGGTGCGTCGTCAGGCCGTCGCATTCGTAGGTGCGCAGCCGCACCGGGTCGGCGACCACCGAGTCCGCGCCCAGCAGCCGCGTGAAGCGATCGGCCAGCCCGCGCAGCGCCGCATCGTCCCGCGGCGGCGGCCCGGCCGGTTCGGCGGCCGGCGCCGTGGCCGGCGCGGCGGCCTGGGAGTCCTCGGATATCGGTTCCATCACATCCACCATGCTCCCCTGCGTGAACGACCGCAAGATCAGCGTTGCCCGCCACGGCGAGGGCCGGAGCGGGGACTGTCTCGAAGTGGCCTCAGCCACCGCGCGAGCGCGCTACCTGCCCTGTGGGGCGATGCCGGAGGCAAGCCCCACAGGGCAGATCGCGAAGCGATGTCGCGCTCGCACCAAGCACGGTCAGGGGTGCGAGCCGCCAGGCGAGCGCCCCTGGGCCGGGATTGAAATGAACACAGCCGCGTCAGGGCATCCGCTCGTACGCGGGGGTCGTGAGGAACTCGGAGTACTCGTCCGCGAGCGTGACCTCCTTGAAGAGCGCCACCGCCTCGTTGTAGCGCGGCTCGTTGAACGCCTCGCCCAGCTCCGCGCGGATCGTGCCCAGCTCCTCCGCCAGCAGCCGCTCGACCAGCTCCTTGGTGACCTTCTCGCCCTCCTTCAGCGTGACCCCGTTGTAGATCCACTGCCAGACCTGCGAACGGGAGATCTCCGCGGTGGCGGCGTCCTCCATCAGGTTGTGGATCGCCACGGCGCCCGCCCCGTCCAGCCAGGTCGCCAGGTAGCGCAGCGCCACGTCGATGTTGTTGCGCAGCCCCGCCTCGGTGATGTCGCCCGGCGTCGCGGCGATGTTCAGCAGGTCGGCGGCCGAGACCCTGACGTCCTCGCGCAGCCGCTCGCGCTGGTTGGGCCGGTCGCCCAGCACGCCGTCGAAGACCTCGCGGCAGACCGGCACCAGATCCGGGTGCGCCACCCACGACCCGTCGAAGCCGTCGCCCGACTCGCGCGTCTTGTCCGCCCGCACCTTCTCCAGCGCGACCTTGTTGACCTGCTCGTCCCGCCGGGACGGGATGAACGCCGCCATGCCGCCGATCGCGTGCGCGCCGCGCTTGTGGCAGGTGCGCACCAGCAGCTCGGTGTAGGCGCGCATGAACGGCGCGGTCATCGTGATCGCGTTCCGCTCCGGCAGCACGAACTCCGGGCCCCGGTCCCGGAACTTCTTGATCACCGAGAACAGGTAGTCCCACCGGCCCGCGTTCAGTCCCGCCGAGTGGTCGCGCAGCTCGTACAGGATCTCCTCCATCTCGAACGCCGCCGGGATCGTCTCGATCAGCACGGTGGCGCGGATGGTGCCGCGCGGGATCTCCAGGTGGTCCTGGGCGAGGTTGAACGCCTCGTTCCAGAGCCGCGCCTCCTGGTGGCCCTCCATCTTCGGCAGGTAGAAGTAGGGGCCCTTGCCCTTCTCCAACTGCCGCCGCGCGCTGTGGAAGAAGTACAGGCCGAAGTCGAACAGCGACCCCGACATCGGCTTGCCGTCGACGAGGAGGTGCTTCTCCTCCATGTGCCAGCCGCGCGGGCGGACGACGATCGTCGCCAGCTCGGCGTCCGGCCCGAGCGCGTAGGACTTGCCGCTGCCGGGGTCGGTGAAGTCGATCGTGCGGTCGAGGGCGTCGCGCAGGTTGAGCTGGCCCTGGATCATGTTGTCCCACAGCGGGGTGTTGGCGTCCTCGAAGTCGGCCAGCCACACCTTGGCGCCGGAGTTGAGCGCGTTGACGGTCATCTTCCGGTCCGTCGGCCCGGTGATCTCGACCCGCCGGTCCTCCAGTCCCGGAGCCGGCGGGGCGACTCGCCAGCTGTCGTCGGCGCGCACCGTGGCGGTGTCCGGCAGGAAGTCCAGGGTGCCGCCCGCCGACAGCCGCCGCTGCCGTTCTTCGCGCGCCCGCAGCAGCTCCTCGCGCCGCCCGCCGAACTCCCGCTGCAGGGCGGCGAGCAGGCCGAGCGCTCCGGGCGTCAGGATCTCGTCGAATCGCTCGCGGAGGGTACCGGTGACCTCGACCCCTTCGAGTGCAGCCATCTGCCTGCCCTTTCGCATCGTGAAATTAGACTTCTGTTGTATGGAGAAAGCTACTTGGCGGCCCGGACGACGGTCAAAGCACCCCCGGCATCTCGGCCGTCCACCGGACACGCGCCGCCGGACACACGCGGTGCGGGCACGGGGACGTCCTTCCCAGCCAGCGGACGCCAACCGTGCACCTGACGGGCGGTCGGCACCGGCATGCCGCGAAGGGCCGTCCGGAACGCGTGCCGAGCGTCGTCCGCAAGACGACCGCGGGAGCGGCCGTGACCGGCCTTCCGATCGTGCGTGAGCTGGAGGATCGGCGGGGATAATCGCATGACCAGCGCGGGCCCGCGTGAGACCATCACGGGGAAGACTCAGCCGCTTCGCGGCGTTAACAGAGGACATATGACTCAAGCCTTCTCTGCAGAACATGAGCCCCGAGTGACCGGTACGTACGAGGACGGCGACCCGCTGACCGGCGAGCTGGACCTGGAGGACCGGCGGGCACTGCGCCGCGTCGCGGGCCTCTCCACCGAGCTGACCGACGTCACCGAGGTGGAGTACCGCGCCCTCCGGCTGGAACGCGTCGTCCTGGTCGGCGTCTGGACCGAGGGCACGGCCGAGATGGCCGAGAACTCGCTGCGCGAGCTGGCGCTACTGGCCGAGACCGCCGGTTCGCAGGTGCTGGAAGGACTCGTCCAGCGCCGCACCCGGCCCGACCCGGCCACCTACATCGGCTCCGGCAAGGCCGCCGAGCTGCGCGACATCGTGATCTCCACCGGTGCCGACACCGTCATCTGCGACGGCGAGCTGGCGCCCAGCCAGCTGCGGCACCTGGAGGAGACCGTCCAGGTCAAGGTGATCGACCGGACTGCGCTGATCCTGGACATCTTCGCCCAGCACGCCAAGAGCCGCGAGGGCAAGGCCCAGGTCGAGCTGGCCCAGCTCAACTACCTGCTGCCGCGGCTGCGCGGCTGGGGCGGCAACCTGTCCCGGCAGGTCGGCGGGCGGGCCGCCGGCGGCGTCGGGATCGGCGGCCGCGGCCCCGGTGAGACCAAGATCGAGCTGGACCGGCGCCGGATCCGCACCCGGATGGCCAAGCTGCGCCGCCAGATCGAGGGCATGTCCAAGGCGCGCGACACCAAGCGCGGCGAGCGCCGCCGCCACCAGGTGCCGGCCGTGGCCATCGCCGGCTACACCAACGCCGGCAAGTCGTCCCTGCTCAACCGGCTCACCGGCGCGGGCGTGCTGGTGGAGAACGCGCTGTTCGCCACCCTCGACCCGACCGTGCGGCGGACCGAGACCCCCGGCGGCCGCGTCCACACCCTGGCCGACACGGTCGGCTTCGTCCGGCACCTGCCGCACCAGCTGGTGGAGGCGTTCCGGTCCACGCTGGAGGAGGTCAGCGACGCGGGGCTGATCCTGCACGTGGTGGACGGCTCCGACCCCGACCCCGAGTCGCAGATCGACGCGGTGCGGGAGGTGCTGCGCGAGATCGGCGCGGACCATATCCCCGAGATCATCGTCATCAACAAGGCCGACGCCGCCGACGAGCTCGCCCTCACCCGGCTGCAGCTGCGCGAGCCGCACAGCGTGGTCGTCTCGGCCCGCACCGGTTCCGGCATCGAGCGGCTCCGCGAGGCCATCGAGGCGGACCTGCCGCGTCTCGAGCGCGAGCTGCGGGTGCTGCTGCCCTACGACCGCGGCGACCTGGTCGCCCGCGTGCACGAGCGCGGCGAGGTGCTGAAGCAGGACCACGTGGCCGAGGGGACGGTCATGCACGCGCGCGTCCCCGACACGCTGGCGAACGAGCTGGAGCGCTACGAGGACCTCGCCCCCACCACCGGCTGAGCCGCCAGGCGGCCACGAATCACAGGGCGCCGTTCCGTCCCATCAGGGGAGGAACGGCGCCTCTTCGTATACGGAGGGTTGGGGCGTCCGGTTTGACGACGAGGTGATGGCGGTTTTCGGTCAGGCCAATGGTCGTTCGATGACTCATCCAAATATGGGTAAGGGTGTGGGTGGAATATCGAATGCCGGTCGCTGAACGGTGACAGCTTCTGCATTCCGCTTGACGTCGTCTCTGGAATCCGTACGGTCGTAGGACCAGGGCGGGGCGAGGGCGGCGATGCGCGATGACCGGATGGTGCATGGGTTTTTTGGTATTGTGCGACCATTGTCCGGTTGTCGGACGCCGGTGACCAGTGTGAACGCATGGCCGTCCCAGCCTGCCGCCATCCGCTCCCCTGGAACCTTTCCCGTGGGGGCCGCGTTTGCCGAACAGAGGTTGTCGGCCGGGCCTTCAGTGCACTACCGTGACGAAACCGATATCTCCGGTCTCGTTGCTCATGGTGATCATTTGATCACCCGACCCTCCAGTGGTGAATCGCCGGCACCCAGTCGGCATTCCGGAACGAGAGCAGGTGGCCTACGTCATGGCAGGTAACTACCCGCGCGCAGGGATTTCGCTGCGGCGCGCCATGGCACGTCCGCACGGCGTCGCGGGGACGAGCCGACCGCCCCGGCCCGCCCCGCCGGCCACGTCCACGTCCCGGCTCTCGAATGGCGCGTTCCAGCGCGCGCCCGGCATGCCTCCCCACCCGGCCGCCACGCCCGCCCCGGCCTCCGGTTCCGCGCGCCCGCACGGCGCCCTGACCGCCCAGGGCCGGTGACCCTATGACCGTACGGCTGTTGACGAACATCGGCAGGCTCTGGACGGGCACCGACGTCTGCAGCAACGCCGCGGTGCTGATCCACGACGACCGGATCGTCTGGGCCGGTCCCGCCTCGGACCTGCCGCAGAGCGTGCCCGGCATCATCGACGACATCGTCGACGTCGACCACGTGGAGAACCTCGGCGGCGGACTGGTCACCCCGGGCCTGATCGACGCGCACTCCCACCCGGTGTACGCGGGCAACCGCTGGGCCGAGCTGGCGATGCGCACCAGCGGCTCCTCCCACTCGGCGATCGCCGCGGCCGGCGGCGGGGTCAACTCCACCGTGACCGTCACCCGCGGCACCGACCCCTGGACGCTGTGCAACGGCGTCCGTGAACGCCTCCGCCAGTGGATCCTCGCGGGCACCACCACCGTCGAGGCCAAGACCGGCTACCACCTCACCCGCGACGGCGAACTGGCCGACATCCGGATGCTGCGCTCGCTGGAGGGCGAGCCGTCCATGCCCCGCATCCACGCCACCTTCCTGGCCGCCCACATCCTCCCGCCGGAGTTCTTCGGCCGCCGCCGCGACTACATCGAGGCCGTCCGCCAGTGGGCCGGCGACGCCGCCGTGGCCGGAGCCGACAGCATCGACGTCTACTGCGACGAGGGCCACTTCACCGCCGAGGAGGCCCGTGCCCTCCTCCTCACCGGCAAGCGCTCCGGCCTGAAGGCCCGCATGCACGCCTGCGCCAACGAGCGCGTCGGCGCCGCACAGGTCGCCGCCGAGGTCGGCTGCGCCTCCGCCGACCTGCTCACCCAGGCCAACGAGGACGACATCAAGGCCCTCGCGCACGCCGGCGTCACCGCCACCGTCTGCCCCGGCAGCGCCCTCAACAGCGCCCGCCCACCGGCACCGGTGCGCGCCATGCTCGACCGCGGCGTCACCGTGGCACTCGGCACCGACCACAACCCGGGCCAGTGCGGCATCACGTCCATGCCACTGGTGATCGGCCTGTCGGTCGCCATGTTCGGGCTGAGCGTCACCGAGGCCCTGCGCGCCGCCACGCTCGGCGGAGCGTCCGCGCTGCGCGTCGGCGACCGCGGCTCCCTGGCACCGGGCATGCTGGCCGACATCGTCCTGTGGGACGCCGACCACGAAGGCGCCTTCGCCTGGGCCTTCGGCCTGCGAGCGCTACGCGTCTGGCGAGGCGGCGTCCCCGTCCAGGCCTGACCTGCCTGTTACACAGCGATACATCGCGGTCACCCTCGACGCCGTCCCGAGGAGTAATCTCCTGCCATGGGAAGCGCGGTCGCGGTCGTCACGGATTCCACTGCCTACCTGCCACCCGGCCTGGCCGAACGGCAGCGCCTCACCATCGTCCCGCTGCAGCTCGCCATCGGCGGCGAACTGCGCGCCGAAGGTGAGATCACCGCCGCGGAGGCGCTCAAGGACCGGCATCCCGTCACCACGTCCCGTCCCGCCCCCGAGCGCTTCGCCCACGCGTTCAAGGCCGCCGCCGGCGCGGGCGCCGACGCGGTCGTGTCGGTCCACCTCGCCGCCTCGATGTCGGGCACGATCGAGGCCGCCCGCCTGGCCGCGAAGGACGCCCCGGTACCCGTCCATGTCGTCGACTCCGGCACCATCGGGCTGGGCCTGGGCTTCGCCGCCCTATCCGCCGCCGCGGCCGCCCTCGACGGCGCGTCCGCCCCCGACGTGATCGCCGCCGCCGAACGCCGCGCCGAGCTGTCCCGCTCCCTCTTCTACGTCGACACCCTCGAACACCTCAGACGCGGCGGCCGCATCGGCGCGGCCGCCACCCTGCTCGGCTCCGCCCTGATGGTCAAACCCCTCCTGGGCATCGACGGCGGCAGGATCGCCCCGCTGGAGAAAGTGCGCACCTCGTCCCGCGCCCTGTCCCGGCTGACCGAGATCGCCGTGGCCGAGGCCGGTGAACGCCACGTCGACCTGGGCGTCCAGCACCTCGCCGCCCCCGCTCGAGCCGAAGCCCTCGCCCAGAACCTCCGCGAACGCATCCCCCATGTCGGAGACGTCTACGTGGGCGAGGTAGGCCCCGTCATCGGCGCCCACGTGGGACCGGGCATGCTCGGCGTGGTAGTGGCCCCGCACCTCTGAGTTATCCACAATTCCCCGGCCCCCTGCCGCCCCGCCGTCCGACTCCTTACCGTCGGACGAATGAAACCCACCGACCTGCGTTCCACACCAGGTAACGACCTCCCGCCGGTCGCCCATTTACGCTCATCCCCATTTCTCCCGAATTCACCGTCAGAAACACTTCCACAAGATCCCGCGAACCAAGAAGAGCCGGACCCACCCCATGGCAGAAGCGCGCGGGTCCTGATCGTCTTCGCGCTGGTCGCGGTCCTGGCCGCCGGTGGCTACCTCTGGGCGGCACATCCGAAACCCCAGCCCGTGCCAGAACAGTCCGTCGTCCCGGCCGAGCCGACGCCCGTCTCGTCGTCCCAAGGCGGGCAGGTCGTCGTCCACGTGCACGGCAAGGTCCGGCGCCCCGGCGTGGTCACACTTCCCAGCGGCTCACGCGTGGCCGACGCGATCAAGGCCGCGGGTGGAGCGCGTTCGGGTGCGGCGACGGGTTCCCTCAACCTCGCCCGGAAACTGGTCGACGGCGAGCAGATCCCGGTAGGGGTGCGTGCCCCCGCATCCCCCCAGGCCGCCGCACCCGCAGGGCCGTCCGCGGCAGGCCCGGGAACGCCGCTCGACCTCAACGCCGCGACCGTCGAGCAACTCGACCAACTGCCGGGGGTCGGCCCGGTGCTCGCACAACGCATCGTCGACTACCGCACACAGCACGGCGGCTTCCGCTCCGTGGACCAACTCCAGGAGGTCTCCGGTATCGGCGCCCGACGCTTCGCCGACCTGAAAAGCATGGTGCGCGTATGAAGCAGGACGACCACGACCTCCGCCTGGTGGGCCCCGCCCTCGCCACCTGGCTGGCCGCCGCCCTCACCATCGGCACGCCACCGTCCGTCGCGTTCACCATCTCGGCCACCGCCACTCTGGCGTCTCTGGCCCTACTCCCCAAAAGCAACCCTTTTTCACGCCTTTACCGAAAATACACACCAAAGGAAAGCTCAAAGATCAGCCCGCCACCCCCAGGAGACCAGAACCGCCGCAGAAACAGACCCACCCGAGCCAAAGGACGCATTGCAACTGCGGCGACCCAAACAGGTCGGAGAGCGGTTTCTTCGTGGCGCGGAAGCAGGGCCGCTGCGCTGTTCAAGCGTTGGAACGGGCGGGGCCTGGGCGGCGCGGGCTTCATTGAGGGCGGAGCTCGGCGAGCGGGATCGGGCCGTGTGGTTGCGGGGGTGATGCTCGTCTGCGTGGCGGCCACCTCCGCGGCCGTGGGGCTGCGCGCGTCGGCGGTCGGCTCCGGACCGGTCAGGGAACTGGCCGTCGAACGGCGGCACGCGATCGTTGAGGCGGTGCTCACCGGTGATCCGCAGGCGGCGATACGTCCTGGCCGCCCGATGATCCTGGCGAGGGCCAGAGTCGAGGCGGTCATCCTCCGCGGCCGTCGCGTCCACGTTCGCGTGCCAGTGCTCCTCATCGCGGCCGATCGGCGCTGGCTCGGGCTGGTGCCCAGCCAGCGGGTCCGCCTGAACGGGCGCACGGCGCCTCCGCGACGAGCCGAATTGCTGGCGGCCACCGTGTTCGTACGAGGGCCGCCGGTACGGCTCGGGCGTCCCTCTGCCATGCAGCGTGCCGCCGAGACCGTGCGGGCCCGGTTGCGCCAGGCGACCGAGCGGCTGCCGCCCGACCAGCGGGGCGCCCTGCCCGGCATGGTCGTGGGCGATACCTCGCGGCTCGATCCCGAACTGGCCGAGGACTTTCGCGCCTCGGGGCTGTCACACCTGCTGGTCGTCTCCGGAGCCAACCTGGCGATCATCATCGGGGCGGTCCTCGGGCTCTGCCGGTTCGCCGGGCTCGGACGGTTTCACGCACCACTGCTCGCCGTGGTCGCGGTGCTGGCGTTCGTGGTCGTCGCACGCCCCGAGCCGAGCGTCCTGCGTGCCACGCTCATGGGCTTGATCGGCCTCCTGGCCCTGGTGACCGGCCGGCGCCGTCAGGGCCTGCCCGCGCTCGGCGCCGCCGTCCTCATCCTGGTGCTGATCGACCCGGCCCTGGCCCGCTCGTACGGATTCATCCTGTCGGTGCTCGCCACGGCGGGGCTGCTCGTCCTCGCGCCCCCTTGGCGGGACCGCCTCAGGAAGCGCCTGCCGGGCCCGATCGCCGACGCCCTGGCCGTCGCCGCCGCCGCACAGGTCGCCGTCGCACCCGTGCTGGTCATGTTGTCGGGAGAACTGGGAGTGATCGCCATCGTGGCCAACCTGCTGGCGGCCCCCGCCGTGGCCCCCGCCACGCTGCTGGGGGCCCTCGCCGCCCTCGTCGCCTTGGTCTCCATGCCGGCGGCCCGGCTTCTCGTCTGGCCGGCGGGGCTCGCGGTCGGCTGGATCACCGGCATCGCGCGCACCACGGCGGACCTCCCGTACGCCACCATCCCGTGGCGGGGCGGAGGCCTGGGCGCGGCGGGCCTGGTCGTCGCCGCCGTCGCGGCCGTCCTCATCCTGCGGAACCGCCGGCTGCGGCTGACCGCCGTGGCGGCCATGGCCGGAGTCCTGATCGCCGTCGTCGCCCTCCGCGTCGCCGCCCCCGGGTGGCCCCCGCCCGGCTGGACGATGGTCGCCTGCGACGTCGGCCAAGGCGACGCCCTGGTCCTCGCCACCGGACGAGGCGGCAGCGGTGTCGTCGTCGACACGGGCCCGGATCCGGGGTTGGTCAACGGCTGCCTGGAACGCCTTGGCGTACGAGAAGTCCCGATACTGGTCCTCACTCATCCGCATGCCGATCACATTGTGGGCACCCCCGGGGTGAGACAGGGCAGAGCCGTCCGCATGGCTCTGATCACGCCATCCGGTTTCGGCCGCGAGGCCCGTCACGCGCATGGCCTCACCATTCGGCCGGCGTCGGCCGGGCAGCGCTGGAGCATCGGCCACCTCACCCTGACGATCATCGGCCCGCCTCCCACCACGCCGCGCCTGTCCCCGTCCGACGACGGCAGCGCGCTGAACAACGCGAGCATCGTGCTCGTCGCCCGCAGCCCCGGGTTCAGCGGACTGCTGGCGGGCGACGTCGAGATCGAGGCGCAGCGGGCGTTGATCCCGAGCGTGCCGCGGGTCCAGGTCCTCAAGGTTCCGCACCATGGCTCCCGCAGCCAGGATCCGGGCTTCTTCGCGGCGGCCCGCCCCTCGATCTCGATCGTCTCCGCCGGAAAGGGGAACGACTACGGCCACCCGTCCCCGCCCACCCTCACCCTCCTCCGCAACCTGGGCACCCGCATCCATCGAACCGACCTGAACGGAGACATAGCCGTCGTCCGCACCACCACCGGCCTGTCAGTGGTCACCCGGCAGTCGACTACCCGCCCCTAAAGGGGTGGGCTTGCGGCTCGTGACCGCCCTTGACGCTGGGGCGGTGACACGGCTGCATGGGGCGGGTTGACGAACGCCCACGCCGTTCGTGCGCGCCTCCCGGCGAGATTCCTCCCGGTCCTGAAGGGCCGCCGGGATTCCTCGCTGGAAGCCCGTTGAACGGGGCTTGAGGGTCCATGACGAGCGATACGGGCTTGGGGAGGGGGCGGGGCGTGGCATGCTGCTGGGGTGCCAGCTGATGCCATCACCCTGATCGTGGGAGACGAAGAACTGCTCGTGGACCGGGCGATCGGTGAGGTCGTCGCCTCGGCGCGGGCCGAGGATCCCGAGACCGAGGTGATCGACCTGGGGCCCGGCGGGCTGGAGCTCGGACGCCTGGCCGAACTGACCTCGCCTTCCTTGTTCGGGGGCGGGAAGGTGCTCGTCCTGCGGTCGGCGCAGGACCTCGGCAAAGACCTGAGCGCCGAGGTGCTCGCGTACGCGAAGCGGCCCGCGGACGACGTCGCACTGGTGGCCGTCCACCACGGCGGGGCCAAGGGGAAGGCGCTGGCCGACGGGCTGGCCAAGGGCGGGGCGCGCAAGGTGTCCTGTCCCAAGGTCACCAAGGTCGGCGACCGCGTCGACTTCGTGCGCGGCGAGATCCGGCGGGCCGGAGGGAAGATCTCGGCGGACGGGGCCCGGGGGCTGCTCGACGCGGTGGGGAACGACCTGCGGGAACTGGCAGGTGCCTGCAGCCAGCTGGTCGCCGACACCGGAGGGAAGATCGATGACGCGGCCGTCGCCCGGTACTACCGGGGACGCGCCGAGGTCAGCGGGTTCACCGTCGCGGACAAGGCCATCGAGGGGCAGCTCGCCGAAGCGCTCGAGCAGCTGCGCTGGGCATTGGCGACCGGTGTCGCGCCGGTGCTGATCGTCAGCGCTCTCGCCCAGGGCGTCAGGGGCCTCGCGAAGGTCGGCGGTGCCCCCCGCGGTGCTCGGGGCGCGGCCTTGGCCAAGGAGCTCGGCATGCCGCCGTGGAAGATCGAGCGCGTGCAGCGGCAGCTGAGGGGCTGGTCGGGCGATGGCGTGGCGCGCGCGCTCAGCGCCGTGGCCGAGGCGGACGCCCAGGTCAAGGGAGGCGCCGCCGACCCCGCCTACGCGCTGGAGAAGACGGTCGCCGACATAGTGGCCGCGCGCCGAATCCGCTGACCGCGCCGCCGTCAGGATTCGGAGGTCTTTTTGAGGCCCTCGGCTTCCATGGTCACGTAGCGGCGGGTCAGGCGGCCGTAGAGAAGGCCGATCAACGGGGCGCCGGCGCCTTTCTGGTCCAAGGTCAGGCGTGCGGAGACCTTGTCCGCGGACTCGGTGAGGATGTGGGCGCCGCTCGTCACGACGCCGGGGCTGCGGGATTCCCACGTGAACGCGCGGCCCGGTTCGAATTCGGTGACCGTCCAGACCGCGGCTGGGAGTTTCGGCTGGTGCACGCGGGCCTTCGAGCCTTTCCCGAACGGGCCGTCGTCCAGGCGCTCGGCCCGGGTGATCGAGGCCGTCATCCGCGGCCACCGTTCGATGTCGATGAGGTGGGCCCAGACGGTCTCGAGGGGAGCGTCGACGTCCACCGTGATCTCGAAGCGCATGGCGCGATCCGTTCGTTCAGAGAATGGTGATGAACTCTGGGGGGACGGCGTCGACGAGCCAGACCCCGTTGGCGCTGACGCGGAACTCGTGGCCCGCGGCCGTCATGCGCGCGGTTTGGACGCAGAGGATGACCGGGCGTCCGCGCCGCGAGCCCACGCGGGTGGCGGTCTCCTTGTCGGGGGAGAGGTGCACGGCGTGCCGCCTCATCGGGCGCAGGCCGTCCCGGCGGATGTCGGGCAGCGAACGGGCCACCGTGCCGTGGTAGAGGACGGGCGGTGGCTGCGTGACCGGCAGGCCGAGATCGATGGGGATCGAATGGCCCTGGCTGGCCCGGACGTGTTCACCGGTGTCGTCGAACGCGAAACGCTGCTTGTCGTTGGCCGCCACGACTTGGTCGAGCTCGTCCCGGGTGATGGGGAAACGGTGGTCGGCGGTGGCGCGCAGCAAGTCCTCGACCTTGGCCCAGCCGGCCGGATCGAGGGTGAGGCCGATCCGCTCGGGCTGGTGCCGCAGGTGCTTGGAAAGGTACTTGGAGATCTTCACCAAGCGGCGCTCGTCCATGGCGATCAACCGTAGCCAGAACGAGCCGCTGCGAACAGGGAATTTCGGGCCGGGTCGTCTGGCCCGGAGGCAGACGGCCCGGCCTTGCGGTCAGGCCGACTGGAGGGCGGCGGCGCGCTTGGCGATCGCCGACTTGCGGTTGGCCGCCTGGTTCTTGTGGATGACGCCCTTGCTGGCGGCCTTGTCGAGCTTGCGGGCGGCCTCGCGCTGGGCGACCACGGCCTTCTCGACGTCACCGGCCTCGGCGGCCTCGCGGAACTTGCGGATCGCCGTCTTCAGCTCGGACTTGACGGCCTTGTTGCGCAGGCGAGCCTTCTCGTTCTGCTTGTTGCGCTTGATCTGGGACTTGATGTTAGCCACGTCGTAGTGCCTCAGCCTTGGTTGCGATCCTCGCCTCCCGCACAGCGGGCAGGCTCCAACGTTCGATAGACGGGGCGACGGTGCCCCGAGGCACGACGGTACGCCACACGCAGTGGCACAGCTTACCAATCGCGGGGCACGGCCCCAAACCCGGCCGCGTTCGGAGCATCGGACGGGGCATGGGACCATGGGATACGGCTGACCATGCCATCGTTCCCTGTCCACCAGTGAGTTTGCGAACGGACCCCGGTGCCAGCGCCTGAGCCCAACAAGACCGATCCCGCGATCATTCGGAACTTCTGCATCATCGCGCACATCGACCATGGCAAGTCGACGCTCGCCGACCGGATGCTGCAGCTCACGGGGGTCGTCGAGGAGCGCCAGATGCGCGCGCAGTACCTCGACCGCATGGACATCGAGCGCGAGCGCGGCATCACGATCAAGAGCCAGGCGGTGCGGCTGCCCTGGACCGGCGCGGACGGCACCGACTACGTCCTGAACCTCATCGACACGCCCGGCCACGTCGACTTCTCCTACGAGGTGTCGCGGTCGCTGGCGGCGTGCGAGGGCGCGGTGCTGCTGGTGGACGCGGCCCAGGGCATCGAGGCGCAGACGCTGGCCAACCTCTACCTGGCGATCGAGGCCGATCTGCACCTGATCCCGGTGCTGAACAAGATCGACCTGCCCGCGGCGCAGCCGGACAAGTACGCCGAGGAGCTGGCCGGGATCATCGGCTGCGACCCGTCGGACGTGCTGCGCGTGTCCGGCAAGACCGGCGCGGGCGTCCCCGAGCTGCTCAACCGGATCGTGGAGACGGTGCCGGGCCCGGTCGGCGACCCCGACGGCCCCGCCCGGGCGCTGATCTTCGACTCGGTGTACGACACCTACCGGGGCGTGGTCACGTACGTGCGGATCGTGGACGGGCACCTGTCCCGGCGCGAGAAGAGCATGATGATGTCCACGGGCGCCGCGCACGAGACCCTGGAGGTCGGGGTGATCTCGCCCGAGCCCAAGCCGGTGGCCGGGCTGGGCGTCGGCGAGGTCGGCTACCTGATCACAGGGGTGAAGGACGTCCGGCAGGCGCGGGTCGGCGACACCGTGACCAGCGCCTCGCGGGGGGCGCCCGAGCCGCTGGGCGGCTACCAGGACCCGAAGCCGATGGTGTTCTCGGGCCTTTACCCGATGGACGGCGACCAGTACCCCGAGTTGCGCGACGCGCTGGACAAGCTGCGGCTGAACGACGCGGCGCTGATCTACGAGCCGGAGACCTCGGCGGCGCTGGGCTTCGGGTTCCGCTGCGGCTTCCTCGGGCTGCTGCACATGGAGATCGTCCGGGAGCGGCTGGAGCGCGAGTTCGGCCTGTCGCTGATCTCCACCGCGCCGAACGTGGTGTACCGGGTGATCATGGAGGACGGGACCGAGCACACCGTCACCAACCCGAGCGAGTTCCCCGAGGGCAAGATCGGCACGGTGTACGAGCCGGTGGTGCGGGCCACGCTGCTGTCCCCGAGCGAGCACATCGGCGCGATCATGGAGTTGTGCCAGGGGCGGCGGGGCGTGCTGCTGGGCATGGACTACCTGTCGGAGGACCGGGTCGAGATCCGCTACACGCTGCCGCTGGCGGAGATCATCTTCGATTTCTTCGACCAGCTGAAGTCGCGCACCCGCGGCTACGCCTCGCTGGACTACGAGCCCAGCGGCGAGCAGGAGGCCGACCTGGTGAAGGTCGACATCCTGCTGCAGGGCGAGTCGGTGGACGCCTTCAGCCAGATCGTGCACAAGGACAAGTCCCGCGAGTACGGGCTGATGATGACCTCCAAGCTCAAGGAACTGATTCCGCGGCAGCAGTACGAGGTGCCGATCCAGGCGGCGATCGGTGCCCGCATCATCGCCCGCGAGAACATCCGCGCCATCCGCAAGGACGTCCTGGCCAAGTGCTACGGCGGCGACATCTCCCGTAAGCGCAAGCTGCTGGAGAGGCAGAAGGAAGGCAAGAAGCGGATGAAGACGATCGGCCGTGTCGACGTCCCGCAGGAGGCCTTCGTCGCGGCCCTCTCCACGAGCGAGCCGTCCTCGTCGGACAAGGGCAAGAAGTAGCGGCCGGCTCGGCCGAGCCGGTACCGGCCGGGTGAAGCCGAGTCCTCCCGAATCGGCAAAACGGCGGTGACCTTGTGTCCTTGGGTGGACACTGGGTGTTGTGACTCACACGTTGCTGCACCAGGTTCTCGTCGCCGGCCTGGTGGTCCCGGTCGGGCTGGCGGCGAAGGCGGAGCAGCGGTCGGCGACGGGGGCCGTGGTCCGGTTCGAGGACGACACGCTGGTCCGCTGTGACCTGGTGGTCTACCGGAAGGGGCAGGCCGGGGCCGCGCCGGGTTCGGTGCTGGGCCCTCCGCTGCTGGCCGTCGAGGTGACGTCGGACGTCTCGCGCCCGGTCGATCTCGGCCCCAAGAAGAACCTGTACGAGCGGTACGGCGTGCCCTCGTACTGGGTGGTGGACGTCCGGGGCGACGAGCCCGAGCTGGTGGTGTACGGGCTGGGCGGCGACGGCCGGTACGCCGAGGAGGCCCGGGTGGCGTGGGGCGAGTCCTGCGCGCTGACCCGCCCGTTCCCGATCGAGCTCGTCCCCGACCAGATCTTCGCCCGGCTCCCGCGCCGGGTCGTCCCCAGGAGGATGATCGCTGTGCCCGACGAGGTGAGACCGCACGCGTCCGGTCCCGATCTGCCGGGCAGCGAGGAGCCGATCCTCATCGACGCCTTCGGGCGGCGGTGGCCGACCGGCGCGGAGAAGGTCGAGCTGTGGGACGGCTGCCCCGTCTTCTACGGCGCCTGGGACGACCGGGACGTGGAGATCG
Source organism: Actinomadura vinacea (assembly GCF_039532545.1). Lineage (NCBI taxonomy): Bacteria > Bacillati > Actinomycetota > Actinomycetes > Streptosporangiales > Thermomonosporaceae > Actinomadura > Actinomadura vinacea. Next base: position 111,768 of record NZ_BAAARW010000048.1, read on the forward strand.
CGGCCCGCGCCTATCCGGGGCGCGTCGTGCGCCTCGACCAGGCCCCTGGGGAGCCGGGCACGATGACGATCCTGCCCGGCCCCGCGCGGCGGCCCGTCCTGGACGGGCGCGGCCTGGACGCGGAGGAGCCCTCCGTCCCCGAGGACCTCGTGTGCGGCTCCGTCGAGCGGCTTCCGGTCGAGGTCGAGGCGTCCTGACCTACCTGGTCTTGAACAGGGGCCAGGCCACCAGCGACGGGACCTGGCGGAACTCGCCCCGGTTGGCGGCCCTGGCGGCGAACACCAGGAAGAACATCACGACGGCGGTGAAGACCAGCGGCACCCAGATGAGCACCTCGAGGAGGAGCGACAGCAGGCCGCCGACGATCCAGACGGCGATCGCGGCCAGGCCCATGTTGATGCCCTGCGCGGCGTGGCGGCGGACGAAGGCGGAGCGGCCCTTGCCGAAGAAGACCACTGCCGGGGCGATCGCGCCGACCAGGAACTGGCCCAGGTAGGCCATCAGGGCCCAGGTCTTGTCGTCGTGGGTCACGTGGCCGGGGTACCCGGACATTCCTTGGGGCTGCTGCCAGCCGGGCTGCTGACCGTAGCCGGGCGACGGGGGAGGCCCGTAGGCCATGGCGCGTGTCCTCTCCGAGTCCGCTTGACGTCCTGCACGCTTTGGGCTCTGCGGTAGAGCTTTGGCGCAGTCTACGACTACTTGGACGCGCCCGGAGTTAGGCGGTTCCTATGGGTCTTGAACGGCTTGGTAACGATCGGTGCGCGGTGCCTCACGGCCCTCGCCAGAGGGGTGCCGTGGGGGACTGCGGGGTCAGGGTGACCGATCCGTTCCAGGTGATGGCCGACGCCTGGGGGAGGTAGGAGCGGCCTAGGAGGAACCCCCGGTGCAGTGTGGTGACCGTTGCGGGGGCGCCGTTGTCCCCCAGGCCGACGGGTTGGCGGATGGCCTCGATGGAGGCGATGTCCTGGACAGCGGTGCCCTCCGGCAGTTCGACCGTGGTGGCGGCCGGGCCGTCGCGCTCGATCGACCAGGTGCGTTCACCGTGGTCGGACCGGTAGAGACGGGACGTGTCCTTCTTCAGACGAACTCCCAGGGACACTCCTGGCGCGGAACCCCAACCTTGGGTCGGGCCGCCGGTCTTCTTGGCGAGTTCCACGAAGAGGTAGGTACGGGGGTCTCCGACCTCGCGGGTGGCCGGATCGGAGGTTTTCTCTAGGCGGCCCTCCCGCAACAGCTCTTGGGCCATGACGCGGTATGTCCAGGGCTCGCGGTCCATGACGACTTCGCGTGCGCGGTCGGTGGGACGTGTTCTGGACGCGTCCGGGAGGAACCGGAGAGGCGCGCCAGGCGATATGACATCGCACATGTTGTTGTTGGACGTGCAGGTCTGCAGCAGGGGATGGTCGCCCTCGTAGCGTCCGGTGAACTTCAGAGTCAGGTGCTGTGGCCCTTGGTACACGCCGCTGCCGTCGACCCTGCGCCCGGCCGCGTCCACCTCGACCCGGTAGACCCACTCCACGTCGGTGGTGCGGCCCCATCTGGCCATCAGGGCAGGTGTGTCGGTGCCGCCGTCCTCATTGCTCCACACCATGGAGTACTCCAGGACGCGGTGCCCCGGGGTGGTGGCGGGCCGCGATTCGTGCCACGCGACGAGAGGCGTGTCGGTGCGAACGTTCTGGTACGGGTCGCCGAACGGCCAACCGGTCCGGCCCACGACGATGGGGGCGTGCCGCAGGGCGACCTGGTCGGCCGTTGGCATCTGCACCTTCGGCCGTACGAGGTTGACGCGTCGTGCGGCGGGGGCGCTGGCGTTGAGGAAGCGCAGGGTCACCCGGTGGTTCCCCTGGCGTACGGGCCCGAGCCCCAGGGAACGCGGGGTCGGCTCGGCGGCGGGGACGACAAGGTCGGTGACGTGGCGGCCGTCCACCTCGATGGCCAGGACGGCCGATTCGGCGCCCTGACGGGCCCAGGAGACGCCGGGGGCGGACGCGGCGAACCGGATGACCGCCTCGCCGTCCCGGGCCGCCGTGAAGGTGATGGAGCGCGCGGGGCCGTTCCGTTCCACGACAAGGGTGTCAGAGGCCAGAGCCGGGGTGGGGGAGTGAGCGAGCAGGGGCGCGCCGCCGGCGGCGGCGAGCACGAAGGCGGTGTCACGCACACGGGCTCTCATGGGCGGCGAACCTAGAGAGCCAGGATTGCGTTCGGGTGACGAACGGGTCCCTCGTGGGTGTCGAGACCGTTGCCGCCGCCGGGCCGTCGCTCTAGCGGTTCAGGTACCAGGAGGCCAGGGCCGTGGGAAGGCCCAGGGAGGCGCCTGAGAAACGTCCGTGCGGACCTTCCGGCCTTGGCGCCGCCAGGCCGCTACGGCTCCTCCTGCGGTCGCTTGTGTGGTCTCGGGGGGTATCCGGGCGGTGGAGGGCCAGTCCCATGGCGGGGATGTGGAAGCCGTAGTGTCCCTTTGGGAGGACCTCGTGTCCGAGGTCGCGGAAGAGGGCGACGACGTCGTCGGCGGGTTCGTTCAGCAGGTCGATCCCGTCCAGCCGCAGGCGCAGCTCCGGGTTGCCGCCCCAGCCCTCGCCCCGGTGGCCGTAAATCTCGGCGATCCGTTCTGTGCCGTCTTCGCCGCGCAGGGTGGAGACGTTGAGACTGCCACGCCCGATGTGGACGCTCCGGTGGTCGGTGTAGCCGCAGAGGAACGAGGCGCGCGGCGGGGCGGTGCCGCAGCGTTCGGACACGGCCGCCAGGGTCGTCCAGGCGTCCGAGGCGACTGTGGAGAAGAAGAGGTGGGCGTCGGGCAGCAAGGCACCGCGTCCAGGTTCCAGGGTCACGACGAAGGGCGGCACCTTGCCCGGGAAACGCGCGGGGTCGGGCTCCCCAAGCGTCACGAGGCCTTCCCAGGTAATGGGCTCCTCCACGGCGAACCATGCGATTCGGGCCTCGGCACCCAGTTCGATGAAGGCCTGGTCCGTGAGCGCCCGTCCTATGTGGTCACGCAGGGCCTCTGCGGTTTCCTCGAGACGGCGACCCCACCAAGGGGGTTCGGGGTCACGGTTCTTCCGCCCTGGAGGCTGCCAGTGGACGCCCGGCCCGCCCAAGGGAAGGCTCTGCTCGTCGCCGTGCTGATCGATGACCGTGTAGCGCCAGCCGTCCGGCTCGCCGTGCAGCAGCACGCGGGTGGGCACTCGCCCGAACTTCACCGCCCCCTGATCAGCCACCCGGCGACCCTATCCGTCCAAAAGGCCTTAACGGTGCCAAGGCAAGTCGCGACACGGCGGGCGGTCGCTCAGCTCTCGGGGCCGGATGGATACGGTCGGGCGGTGGCCACTATGGTTCCGGAGGTTCGACCGTGACCCACGTCGAGCAGGTCCTGCGTTCTCCGAGGGAGCGGGCGACGGTGAACGGGGCCGTCCGCGCGTTGCGCTCGGCCGCCCCTCTCGGCTGGGCGCGGCTCGGGTTCGAGTTCCGCGCGACCGTGGGCATCGACACCGTCTCCTTCAAGGTGGTGAACGCCGGCGGTGAGGCCCGTGCCGCGATGCCGCCGGGCCGGGCCGTCGGGAAGATGGACGAGCTGCGCCGGGCCATGTACCGGCGAGGCAAGGGCGCCTGGTTCACCGCGCGGCTGGTGATCGAGCGCGACGGCCCGTTCAGCGCGGAGTTCGACTACAACGGCGAACCGGACTTCAGCCCGCCGCTGACCCCCGCCGCCTACGTCCAGGACCTGGAGCGCTTCCCGCGCTCGGACGAGCACATCCCCGGCTGGCTCCGCGACAAGCTGGACGCGGGAGCGCCGCGCTCGGAGCGGCCGTAGCCGGAGCGGCCGCGGTCAGAGCAGCACTGACGGCGCGGCAGACTTGAAGGGTGCCCTCGACCCTGCCTGACGGTGACCCGGTACCCGCCGACGGCGCGCTGCCCCGCAGCGCCCTGGACGGGCTGGGTGAGCGGCCGTTCGCCTTCTACGTGCACGTTCCGTTCTGTGTGACGCGGTGCGGCTACTGCGACTTCAACACCTACACCGCCACCGAGCTGGGGCCGGGGGCGAGCCGGGACTCCTACGCCGACACGGCCATCGAAGAGGTGAGGCTTGCCCGCCGTGTACTGGGCGAGGTGGACCTGCCCGTGGAGACGGTGTTCGTCGGCGGGGGCACCCCCACGCTGCTGCCGCCTGACGACCTGGGACGCATGCTCGGCGCCATCGACAAGGAGTTCGGCCTTGCGAAGGGGGCCGAGGTCACCACCGAGGCCAACCCGGAGTCGGTGGACGGCCGTTACCTTGCCCGCTTGCGGGAGGTCGGATTCACCCGTGTCTCCTACGGCATGCAAAGCGCGCGCGAGCACATCCTGGCCGTACTGGATCGCACCCACACTCCGGGCCGGATCCCGCAGGTCGTCGATTGGACCCGCAAGGCCGGCTTCGACCACATCAACCTGGACCTCATATACGGCACCCCGGGGGAGAGCAACGACGACTGGAGGGCGTCCCTGGAGGCCGCGTTGGCGGCAGGGCCCGACCACGTGTCGGCATACGCCCTCATCGTGGAAGAAGGGACGCGCCTGGCAGCGCAGGTGCGCCGAGGGGAACTCACCCCGCCCGACGATGACGCGATGGCCGACCGCTATCTCATGGCGGACGAACTGCTGGCCGCCCAAGGTCTGCGCTGGTACGAGATCTCCAACTGGGCCGCGAGCCCCGAAGCCGCCTGCCGCCACAACCTCCTCTACTGGACCGGGGCTGACTGGTGGGGCGTGGGCCCCGGCGCGCACAGCCACGTCGGCGGCACCCGCTGGTGGAACGTCAAGCACCCCGCGGCGTACGCCTCCCGGCTCGCCGAGCAGGTCACGCCCGCGCACGCCCGCGAGGTCCTGGACGACGACGACCGGCACATCGAACGCGTCATGCTGGAGCTGCGGCTCGCCGACGGCTGCCCGGCCGGGCTGTTGGACGACGCGGCGGTGCGGCGGGCGATCGCCGACGGCCTCGTCGAGCCGGGCCCCTTCGAACGGGGCCGCGCCGTCCTGACCCGGCGCGGCCGGCTACTGGCCGACGCGGTCGTCCGCGACCTCACCTGAGCCACGGGAGCCGGCCCCGGGCGACCCGGAGGAGCGGCGGTCACTTGATCATGGGCCAGGCCATGAAGGCCGGAAAGGTGTACCACTCGCCGCGGTTGCCCGCGACCGCGGCCAGGATGAGGAAGACGATCTCCGTCACGGCCAGTGCCAGCGTCGGGATGAGCCAGATTCCCAGCGTCACGAAGATCAGCACGATGTTGACGATCATGTAGACGCCCTGGCTGATCGCGAGGTTGAGGCCCTGGGCGCCGTGGTGGCGCAGGAACGCCGACTCGTCCTTCTTGATCAGGAAGACCAGGAGCGGGGCGATGAACCCCACCAGGAACTGGCCCAGATGACCCATCAGCGCCCAGGTGCGTTCGTCGGGGGTGGTGTACCCGTACCCGTAGCCCGCGGCTCCGTACGGCTGCATCTGGCCGCCGTAACCCTGCGCCGGCCCGTATCCGGGCACCTGCCCGTAGCCCGGTTGCCCGTAGCCCGGTTGCCCGTAGCCCTGCTGTCCCTGACCCTGCTGCCCGTAGCCCGGCTGCCCGTACCCGGGTGGCGGCCCATACCCGGGCTGAGGCTGCCCGTACGGATTCTGGCCCTGGCCTTGCTGCTGCTCCCCGTACCCTGGTTGTTCCGGCGGCCCATACGACATCGCGTGCTCCTCGAGGATTCGCTGGCGTAGGCGAACTGAAGGCGCGGGGGCAGTAGGGCTGGCGTCAGGAGCTAGGGCTCCGGGGTGGTGACGAAGTCGATGAGCTCCTCGACTCGGCCGAGGAGCGAGGGTTCCAGGTCGGTGTAGGTCGTGACGGATCCGAGGATCCGATTCCAGCCCGCACGCACATCCTCCCCCCAACCGAGTGCGCTGAGCACCCCGTCCTTCCAGGATACGCCGCGGGGCACGCGCGGCCAGGCCGCGATTCCGACCGCCGAAGGCTTCACGGCCTCCCAGATGTCGATGAAGGGGTGGCCCGTGATGAGCACATGCGGTGACGAGACCTGTGCGGCGATGCGGCTCTCCTTGGAGCCCTCCACCAGGTGGTCGACCAGCACCCCCAGGCGGCGGCCCGGGCCGGGCCCGAACTCGTCGACGATGGCCGGGAGGTCGTCCACGCCCTCCAGGTACTCCACGACGACGCCCTCCACGCGCAGGTCGTGGCCCCAGATCTTCTCGACGAGCTCGGCGTCGTGGACGCCCTCCACGTAGATGCGGCTCTCCTTGGCGACCTTGGCGCGCAGCCCCCGCACGGCGATCGATCCCGACGCCGAACGCGGCGCCCGCCCCGTCCCGGCGGAGCCGCCGGAGCCGGGCGTGCCGGAGCCGGGAGCGCCGCCGGTACCGGTGGGGCGCACCAGCGTCACCGGCCTGCCGTCGATCAGGAAGCCCGACTTGGTCAGCGGGAACACCCGCCGTTTCCCGAACCGGTCCTCAAGCGTCACGCCGAACTTGTCGCAGCCGATCACGGCGCCGCAGAATCCGCTGTCCGGATCCTCCGCCACCAGCCCGGCCTCGGCGGGGACCTCCGGGATGGTGCCTTTGCGAGGCCGCCGCCAGTCGCCCGCCAGAACGTCGTCGCCGTAGTCCTTGCTCTGCACGTTTGGGCACTCTAACGAGCCCGGACGGCCCCGGCATCCCCGATTGCCGCTCGCCCATCTCCGAATGCGGCTCGCCTGCCCGTACACTTGGCACTCGGAAGTATGGAGTGCCAGTGCGGGGGCAGGGGAGGTGACCACGTGCTCGACGACAGGAAACTCGCGGTCCTGCGGGCCATAGTCGAGGACTACGTGTCCACCAACGAGCCGGTCGGGTCCAAGGCCCTGGTCGAGGGGCACAACCTCGGCGTGTCCTCGGCGACGATCCGCAACGACATGGCGGTGCTGGAGGAGCAGGGGTACATCCACCAGCCGCACACCAGCGCGGGCCGCGTCCCGACCGACAAGGGCTACCGGCTGTTCGTCGACCGGCTGTCCACGATCAAGCCGCTGTCGGGCGCCGAGCGGCGCGCGATCGAGACCTTCCTCAGCGGCGCCTACGACCTCGACGCCGTGGTCGGGCGCACGGTCCGGCTGCTGGCCCAGCTCACCCGGCAGGTGGCGGTGGTCCAGTACCCCTCGCTCACCCGCTCGTCGGTCCGGCACGTGGAACTGGTCCCGGTCGCCGACCACCGGCTGCTGCTCGTCCTGATCACCAATACCGGCCGGGTCGAGCAGCGGGTGATCGAGACGCCGTCCCACCTGTCGGAGGAATCGATCGGGCACCTGCGGGCGTTGCTCAACACGTGCCTGGACGGGTGCGGGCTGGGCGAGGTGCCGAACGCGGTGGCCGACCTGCCGGACCGGGTGCACCCCGAGGACCGGCCGGTCACGGCGGCCGTGCTGTCGGTGCTGCTGGAGACGCTGGTGGAGAAGCACGATGAGAAAATCGTCTTCGCCGGCGCGGCCAACCTCGCGTCGGTGGACTTCTCGCAGGGCTTGCGCGAGGTGCTCGAGGCGCTGGAAGAGCAGGTGGTCCTCATGAGGCTGCTCGGGGAGACGGGCGACTCCTCTACAGTTACGGTGCGGATCGGCACCGAGAACCCCGACGAGGGGCTCCAATCCACATCGGTGGTCGTCGCCGATTACGGGGTCGGCGACATGACCCTGGCCCGGCTGGGAGTGCTCGGGCCGACACGCATGGACTACCCCGGCACGATGGGAGCGGTACGGGCAGTGGCACGCTACGTGGGACAGATCCTGGCGGGGTCGTAAGTGGCCAACGACTACTACGCGACCCTCGGCGTTCGCCGCGACGCCACCCCGGACGAGGTCAAGAAGGCCTACCGCCGGCTGGCCCGCGAGCTCCATCCGGACGTGAACCCGGACCCGGAGACCCAGGAGCGGTTCAAGGAGATCACCCAGGCCTACGAGGTGCTCTCCGACCCGAAGAAGCGCGAGATGTACGACCTGGGCGCCGACCCGTTCGCGCCCGCCGGCGCGGGTGCCGGCGCGGGGGGCTTCGGCGGTGCCGGGTTCCCGTTCAGCGACATCATGGACGCCTTCTTCGGCAGCGCCGCCTCGCGCGGCCCGCGCACCCGCGCCCGCCGCGGCCGCAATGCCACCCTCCGGGTCGAGCTCGACCTTTCCGAGACCGCGTTCGGCACCACCCGGGAGCTGTCCATCGACACCGCGGTGGCCTGCACGACCTGCAGCGGCTCCGGCTGCGCGCCCGGTACCCATCCGGAGACCTGCGACACCTGCCACGGGCGGGGCGAGGTCCAGCAGGTGCAGCGCTCCTTCCTCGGCCAGGTCATGACGGCCCGGCCGTGCCCGCAGTGCGGCGGCTTCGGCAGCGTGATCCGCACCCCGTGCCAGGAGTGCTCGGGGGACGGCCGGGTCCGCACCCGCCGCACCGTCAAGGTCAAGATCCCGGCGGGCGTGGAGAACGGCATCCACATCCAGCTGGCCGGCGAGGGCGAGGTCGGCCCGGGCGGCGGCCCGCCCGGCGACCTGTTCCTGGAGATCGTGGAGAAGCCGCACACGATCTTCGAGCGGGACGGCGACGACCTGCACTGCACGGTCGAGATCCCGATGACGGCCGCGGCGCTGGGCACCAACGTCACGGTCGAGACGCTGGACGGCGCCGAGGAGGTCGACATCAAGCCCGGCACCCAGTCCGGCCAGGTGATCAGGCTGTACGGGCGCGGCGTCCGGCACCTCAACGAGAGCGGCCGCGGCGACCTGCACATCCACGTCAACGTGGAGACCCCGGGCAAGCTCGACGAGGAGCAGGAGGAGCTCCTGCGCCGCCTGGCCGAGTTGCGCGGCGAGGAGCGCCCGCCCGGCAAGTTCGCCCCGGGGCAGCGCAACGTGTTCTCCCGCCTCAGGGACGTCTTCAACCAGCACTGAAGCGATGCCGTGGCGGCCTACAACGAGGGCCGCCACGGGACGCCGCCCCCGCCGCGACGGTGATCGCCGGCGCCGCGGCGGGCGCGACGCGTGTCGGATTCGTCCGGGGGGAGTGGTCATGAGTCCGCCGGTGTTCCTCGCCGAGACGGCGGGGCTCGAGGGCGAGAGGGTCGTCCTGGACGGCCCCGAGGGCCGGCACGCGGCCACCGTGAAGCGGCTGCGGCCAGGGGAGCGCGTCGACCTCACCGACGGCGCGGGCCTGCTGGCCGAGTGCGTCGTCGTGGCGGCCGACCGCGCCGCGCTGACCCTGGACGTGCTGGCCCGGCACCGGCATCCGGTCCCCGAGCCGCGCCTGGTGGTCGTCCAGGCCCTGCCGAAGGGCGAGCGGGGCGAGCTGGCCGTGGAGGCGATGACCGAGGCGGGCGTGGACGAGATCGTCCCGTGGGCGGCGGCCCGCTGCGTCACCCAGTGGCGTCCGGAACGGCGCGGGAAGGCGCTGGGGCGCTGGCGTTCGGCGGCTCGGGAGGCGGCCAAGCAGGCTCGTCGCAGCCGGCTGCCGGAGGTCTCGGACCTCGCCACGACCGCCCTGGTCGCCGAACGGCTGGCGGCCGCCGGCACGGCCCTGGTGCTGCACGAGGAGGCCGCGGGACCGCTGAGCGCGGTGCGGCCGCCGGCCACCGGCGAGATCATCGCGGTGGTCGGGCCGGAGGGCGGGATCACCGCGGACGAGCTGGCCGCGTTCGCCGCGGCGGGCGCCCGCACGGTGCGGCTCGGGCCCACCGTGCTGCGCACGTCGACGGCGGGCGTGGCCGCGCTGTCGGTGCTGATGGCCGCGACGGGCCGCTGGTAGCGCTCCCTGCCGGGCGCCGCCGGGGCCGGCGGCGGAGGATCACTGCGCCGTCGAGCCCTCGGACTGCTGCTGGGTGGTGTCGGGCTGCTCCTCGGTGACCGGCGGGTTGGTCGGGTCGGTCGGGTCCGGGTCGGTCGAGCCGCTGTCCGACGGCGACGGGGTCGGGGACGGCGAGGTCGACGTGCTCGGGCACGGCCCGGGCGACGAACCCCCGCCGGACCCGCCGCTGGGGTCGGGGGTGGGACTGCCGGCGGGCGGCGCCGGGCGGGACGTGCCGCCGGTGCAGGCGGGGGAGCCCGGTGAAGTCGCTGGAGACGGGGTGCCGGCCTTGTTCGGGTCGGCACTCTCGCTCGGGACGCTGGACGCGGGCGGCTGCGCGTTGGGCGGGACGCCCTGCGTGCCGGCGGGGTCGCCGCCGGAAGGGCTGTGCCCGCCCTCGCCGGCGGTGCCGTTGTTGCCCGTCGCCTGGATGAGGGCGATCGTCGGCGGGGCGGCGACGCCGATACCGGCGATCAGGACGGCGGCGGCGACGGCGAGCATGGGCCGGGCCCAGTTCACCGTGAACCAGTCCCGGTCGAACCAGTCCCGGCCGAATTTGCGCTGGGCGCGCTCGTCGATGCGGCTCCGGATCTTGTCCAGGCCGTCGGCCGCCGGGATGACCGTCTCCGCCTCCGCGTGCAGGGCGCGGCGGAGGAGCTCGCCGTGCTCGTCGTGGGGGTCGGTGGTCATGAGAACTGCTCCAGGATGTTGCGTAGCGCGGCCATGCCGCGTGCCGTGTGACTCTTGACGGCACCTCGGGAGATGCCCATGGTCTGGGCGATCTCCGCTTCGGACAGATCGGCGTAGTATCGCAGCACCAGCGCCTCGCGCTGCCGGGTGGGGAGCTTGTGCAGCGCCTGCACCACCGCGGAGCGTTCGAGTTCCCCGATGGCGCCGGCCTCCGCGCTCGGCGCGTCGGGCAGCCCCTTGGGCGCGTACTTCTCGACGACCGCGCGGTGCCGCAGCACCGACCGCGATCGGTTGACCACCGATTGTCGCAGGTAGGACAGGGCCTTGTCGGGATCGCGGAGTCGGCGCCAGCCGCCGTGCATCGCCACGAACGCGTCCTGGACGACCTCTTCGGCCGTTCCGGCGTCGCGCACCAGCATGGCGGCCAGGCGTACCAGCGAGCGGTAGTTGGCACTGTAGAGCGCGGTCACTGCCTGGTCCGCGTCCCAGGCCACGGCCACCGCCCCGGCCGTGCCCCTGGCCACGAGGGTCTCGGTCACGTCAGTGGGACGCGCGCCCTCATCGTCGGGTTTACGAAAGGGCATCTTCTGTCTTGCCTCGGTCACCTATCCGCCGCCTTCACCGACCCCCGGCCGCGTTATCGGACGGTCGGCCCCCGGTGCGCGTGGAGGTACGCGTGGAGGGGCGAACCGACCGGTCGGGAGACGAGGCGCGCTGTGACGAGCCGGGGGTGCGCCTGAGTTGCCAACCTTATCCAGCGGAGGGCCCCGATGGGCCCGAAACCGCCCAGAGGCCGATCGGCGCGGCCCTATTCGCGGCGGGGCCTCACGGGGCGTGGCGGGGCCGTGCCGATAGGATCTCCGGCACTGTGACGGGCGCCGCGAGGGGTGGGAGGAGAGCGATGACGGACTGTCTGTTCTGCAAGATCGTTTCGGGGGAGGTGCCCGCCAAGATCGTCCGGGAGTCGGCGGGGACGGTCTCTTTCCGCGACATCAATCCGCAGGCGCCCACGCACGTGCTGGTCATCCCGCGCGAGCACCATCCGACGGTGGGCGAGCTGGCCGACTCCGACGCCGGGCTGCTGGCCGAGTTGATGCAGGAGGCCCGGCAGGTCGCCGAGGACGACGGCGTCGCCGGCAACGGCTACCGCATCGTGTTCAACACCGGGCCCCAGGCGGGGCAGACCGTGTTCCACGTGCACGCCCACGTCCTTGGCGGCCGTGGCCTCAACTGGCCGCCCGGCTGAAACGGCCCGGGGACGGGAAACGCCAAGAGGCCCGCAGGGGAACGGCCAGGGGAGGGCAGGAGAACGTTTCATCGCGCCGCGGCCCCGGTGCCCCTGGATTCCGCCGTTTCGCGGGTGGCGTACGGGATCGCGCGAGCGGAAATGCGGCGGCGTTCCGGCGTAGGCGGCCAGTACCATTGGAAGGTACACAGGCAGGACACGTCCGGAACGAGAGAAGGCAGGTCGGAGAGGCCGCAAGGCCCGGCTGATGGTCGAATCAACTCACGCGGGACGCGCCGACCGCACGGGCGCGCGGTCCCAGATCAAGATCGTGGTTCCCGACGACCATTCGATGGTGAGCCTGCTGGGCTCCCGGGATGAGTTGCTCCACGTCATCGAGCGCGCGTTCCACAGCGACATCCATGTCCGGGGCAACGAGATCACCGTGACCGGCCCCGAGTCCGAGTCCGAGCTGGTGTCCAGCCTCTTCTCCGAGCTGATCGACCTGCTCAGGAGCGGTACCCAGCTCACCCCCGACGCCGTGGAGCGCAGCGTGGCGATGTTGCGGAACCAGACCGAGGAGCGCCCGGCCGAGGTGCTGACCCTGGACGTGCTGTCCAGCCGGGGCCGCACCATCCGGCCCAAGACGCTCAACCAGAAGCGGTATGTCGACGCGATCGACAAGCACACGATCGTGTTCGGCATCGGGCCGGCCGGCACCGGCAAGACCTACCTGGCCATGGCCAAGGCGGTCAGGGCGCTGCAGGACAAGCAGGTCAACCGCATCATCCTGACCCGGCCCGCGGTCGAGGCGGGAGAGCGGCTGGGCTTCCTGCCCGGCACCCTCTACGAGAAGATCGACCCCTACCTGCGGCCGCTGTACGACGCGCTGCACGACATGGTCGACCCCGACTCGATCCCCCGCCTGATGGCCGCCGGCACCATCGAGGTCGCCCCCCTGGCGTACATGCGGGGACGGACGTTGAACGACTCGTTCATCATCCTCGACGAGGCGCAGAACACCTCGCCCGAGCAGATGAAGATGTTCCTGACCCGGCTGGGGTTCGGCTCCAAGGTCGTGGTGACCGGCGACGTCACCCAGGTCGACCTGCCGGGCGGGACGCAGAGTGGGCTGCGCGTCGTCCAGGACATCCTCGACGGCGTGGGCGACATCCACTTCTGCCGCCTGAGCAGCCACGATGTCGTGCGGCACAAGCTGGTCACCGACATCGTCGACGCCTACAGCCGCTATGACGCCTCCAGGGACGCCGACGTCCCGGCGATCAAGCAGGGCGCGGGCGGCGCGCGCGGCTCGTCCCGCAAGCGGGGCCGTTAGATGGCCGCCGCGGGCGGGTCGTGCCGATGAGCGGGAGGTCGCGCCGATGAGCATCGAGGTGCTGAACGAGTCGGGCGCCGAGGTCGACGAGAAGGGGCTCGCGGCGCTGGCCCGGCACGTCCTGGACGGGATGCGCGTCCATCCGCTGGCCGAGCTGTCGCTGCTGCTGGTCGACGAGGCCGCGATGAGCGAGCTGCACGAGAAGTGGATGGGCGAGCCCGGCCCGACCGACGTGCTGGCCTTCCCGATGGACGAACTGCGCCCGGGCCACATGTCGGGCGGCGCCGACGAGGACGGCGAGCCCGACCCCGGCCTGCTGGGCGATGTGGTGCTGTGCCCGGCCGTCGCCGAGCGGCAGGCCGGGACGGCGGGGCACAGCCGCGCCGCGGAGCTGGAGCTGCTGTGCACGCACGGCATCCTGCACCTGCTCGGGTACGACCACGCCGAGCCGGAGGAGCACAAGGAGATGTTCGGCCTCCAGGCCGACCTCCTCGAGTCCTGGCAGGAGAAACGCGGCCGACGATGAGCACGTTCCGCCGTCCCGCCCCGTCCTCCGCCGTCCGGCGGGCCGTGCGGAGCGTCCCGCGCAGGGAGGCGTCGTGAGCTCGGCGCAGGGGTGGCTGCTGGCCATGGCCGTGGCACTGGTGTGCATGGCGGGGCTGCTGGCGGGCACCGAGGCCGCGCTGGCGCGGGTGTCGCGGGTGCGCGTCGAAGACCTGGTCCGCGAGGGCCGGCGCGGCGCCGACCGGCTGGCCGCGGTGGTGGCCGACCCGGCCCGCTACCTCAACATGGTGCTGCTGCTGCGGATCAGCTGCGAGCTGGTCGCCACCGTGATCGTGGCCGATCTGTGCATCTCCTGGCTGGACGAGACCTGGCGGGCCTACGTCACCGCCGCCGCGATCATGATCGTGGTGAGCTACGTGGTGGTCGGGGTCGGCCCGCGGACCCTGGGCCTGCAGCACGCCGACCGGATCGCGCTGGCCGGCGCCGCGGTGGTCCATCCGGTGACCCGGGTGTTCGGGCCGCTGCCCCGGCTGCTGATCCTGCTCGGCAACGCGCTCACCCCGGGCAAGGGGTTCCGGGAGGGGCCGTTCGCGTCCGAGGCCGAACTGCGCGACCTGGTCGACCTGGCCGAGCAGCGCAGCCTGATCGAGCCGGACGAGCGGGAGATGATCCACTCGGTGTTCGAGCTGGGCGACACGCTGGTCCGCGAGGTGATGGTGCCGCGCACCGACATCGTCTTCATCGAGCGCGGCAAGACGCTCCGGCAGGCGCTGACGCTGGCGCTGCGCAGCGGCTTCTCCCGGATCCCGGTGGTGGGCGAGAACGAGGACGACGTGGTCGGCATCGCCTACCTGAAGGACGTCGTGCGGCGCGGCCACGAGCACCGCGAGGGCGAGTCGGTGGAGACGGTCGAGTCGGTGATGCGCCCGGCGACCTACGTCCCCGACAGCAAGCCGATCGACGAGCTGCTGCGGGAGATGCAGGCCCGGCAGATCCATCTGGCCGTGGTGATCGACGAGTACGGCGGCACCGCCGGGCTGGTCACCATCGAGGACATCCTGGAGGAGATCGTCGGTGAGATAGCCGACGAGTACGACGTGGAGACGCCCCGGGTGGAGTGGCTCGACGACGTCACCGCCCGGGTCACCGCGCGGCTCCCGGTGGAGGACCTGGCCGAGCTGTTCGGCGCGGAGATCGAGGCGGAGGAGGTGGAGACGGTGGGCGGGCTGCTGGCCCACGCGCTCGGCCGCGTCCCGATCGAGGGCTCCACGGCGACGGTGGCGGGGCTGTCCCTGAAGGCCGAGAGCATCGCCGGCCGCCGCAACCGGATCGGCACCGTGCTGGTGCGCCGCCTTCCCGAGCCGTCCGAGCGGGAGACCGAGGCGCAGCAGACCACCGGCTGACGCTCACGCCGCGCGGTTGGTCCGTCGCTTTCCGGGAACGAACGTGCGCGCCGAGGACTTTCGGGGGACGCCATGCCGCGCTTCGTTCACGGGTTCCTGCCCGCGGCGGGGATCGTCCTGGCGGCGGTGGCGGGCTGCGATGGAACGGCCGCGCCGGTGGAGCCGCGCGGCAGGCCGCCGGAACGGCTCGCGGGCGGCGCGACGCGGCTGCCGCCCGCGCCGCTGGCCCAGGTCGTCCTGTCGTCCGCCGACGTGCTCGGGCAAGGGTTCCTGCCCGCGGAGCGGCAGGACGTCTTCACCGGGCTGCGGGCCCGCCGTCCCGCGTGCGCGCGGATGCTGGCGCTCGCCGACGCGAAGACGCTGAAGGGGCTGCGCGCCGCGCCCGCCGGCGGCGGGCGCGGGACGGGTCAGGGGCACGCGGCGTTCTACCGTGCGCAGCCGCCCGCGACCATGGTGGAGCACGTGTTCAGGCTGCCGCCCGGCGACGCGGGCCGGTACGTCGCCCGGGCCTCGGCCGCGGCCGCGGCATGTCCCCGGATCCGGATCGTCCTGGGGCCGCGCGAGGCGGCTCTGCGGCGCGCCCGCCTGCCCCGCCCCGGCGGCCTGCGGGACGCCGTCGGCGTCGCGTTCACCGCCGAGGGCGGGCGCGGGACCGGCCTCACGATGGTGTGGGCGCGGTCCCGCAACGACCTGCTGGTGCTGGCCGTGGCCGGTGAGTCCGCGGCCGGCCGGGCGATGGAGCGGATCGCGGCCGCGGCCGTCCGCAAGCTCAGGTCGTTCCAGGACGAACGGGCCCGCCTCGCCGCCCGTCCCGGCGGGGCCCGCGGGATCAGGTGACGGTGGTCTTGACGTCGCCGTTCGGGGCGACCACCAGGATGGCGGCCGCGGGGCCCAGGTCGCGTACCGCGGACACGTCCGAAGGGCCGGCGGTCTCGCCGGCGGTGACGACCGCGGCGGCCTCCAGGTCCTCGGCTCCGCTGGAGACGGCCATGGCGACCGCCACCTGGAGGGCGGTCAGCTTCAGCGACGGCAGGTCGACGGTCGTGGCCGAGTAGGTG
Organism: Actinomadura vinacea; assembly: GCF_039532545.1. Taxonomy (NCBI): domain Bacteria; kingdom Bacillati; phylum Actinomycetota; class Actinomycetes; order Streptosporangiales; family Thermomonosporaceae; genus Actinomadura; species Actinomadura vinacea. The sequence continues at coordinate 127,810 of NZ_BAAARW010000048.1, forward strand.
CGGCCCGTCTCGTCGCGGACCGCGGCGCCCTCGGCGGCGCCGGCGCGGGCGCGGGCCGCCCGGGCCAGGGTGATGATCTTGGCGTCCTCGGGGTTCATCTCGCTCACGGGCCAAGCCTAGAGGTCCGCCGTGACCTGCGCCGCACCCGCGCCCGTCCCCGCGCTGACGCCGGTCGCAAGCGGGTGGCAAGCGGCCCCCAAGCGGGGCGGGCGAGGCTCGGTAGGTCAACGCAGAGTCAAAGCAGAACCGTCATGGGGGACCTCATGTCTCGTTTGCTGTACCGCCTGGGGAGGACCGCGGCGCTGCGGCCCTGGCGGTTCATCGTCGCCTGGGTGCTGGTGGTGGCCGCCGTGGGAGGCGTGGCGGGCGTCGCCGGGGGCACGATGCAGGACGACTACACCCTCGCGGGGACCGGCTCGCAGCAGGCCGCCGACCTGCTGGAGGAGCGGTTCCCCGCGCTGTCGGGCGCGGACGCCCGCGTGGTCGTCCACGCGCCGGACGGCGGCCGGCTGGACCCGGCGGGCCTGGCCGGCGCGCGGCAGCGGCTGGGGACGCTGCCGCACGTGAGCGCGGTCGACCCGGCGCTGCCGAGCCGGAACGGCGCGACCGCGCTGATCACGGTGCGGTACGACGTACCGGTCACGGATCTGGCCCCGGACGAGACCCTGGACCACCTGCGCGGGGCCACCCGGGACCTGACGGCGGCGGGGAGCCAGGTGGAGTTCGGCGGGCAGGTGCCGGAGAACGTCACGGCGCCCGGCGGGGTCGCCGAGGCGGTCGGGGTGGTCGCGGCGCTGGTGATCCTGCTGCTGGCGTTCGGCTCGGTGGTGGCGGCGGGGCTGCCGCTGGCGGTGGCGCTGACCGGGTTGGGCGCCGGGGTCTCCGGGATCACGGTCCTGGCCGCGTTCGCGAACGTCGCGACGACGGCCCCGACGCTGGCGATGATGACCGGCCTGGGGGTCGGCATCGACTACGCCCTGTTCATCCTGACCCGGCACCGGGAGGGGCTGGCCGACGGCCTGGACGTCCCGGAGGCGGCCGGCCGCGCGAACGCCACGGCCGGGCTATCAGTGATCTTCGCGGGGTTCACCGTGCTGCTGGCGCTGTGCGGGCTGGTGCTCTCGCGCATCCCGGTGTTCATGACCATGGGCTTCGCCACCGGGATCGTGGTCGCGGCCACCGTGGCGAGCGCGGTGACGCTGCTCCCGGCGGTGCTGGGGCTGGCGGGACGGCGGGTGCTGCGCCGCCGGGACCGGGCCCAGGGCGCGACGATCAAGGCCGAGTCGCCGCGGGTGCGGCGCTGGGCCGAGCATGTGGGGCGCCGCCCGTGGCCGTGGCTGCTGGCCGCGCTCGTCCTGATGCTGACCCTGGCCGCCCCGGCGGCGGGCATGCGGACCTGGCCCAGCGACGCCAGCAGCGAGCCGACGTCCAACACCGTGCGGAAGGCGTACGACCTGGTGGCCGAGGGGTACGGCCCGGGCGCCAACGGGCCGCTGCTGGTCGCGGTGGACCTGCGCCGGTCTCCCGACACCGAGGGGCTGCGGGCGCGGCTGGCCGCGACCCGCGGGATCGTGTCGGTCACGCCCGCGCAGGTGTCGCCCGACCGCGGCGCGGCGGTGCTGGTGGTGACGCCCGCATACGGTCCGCAGGACGAGCGCGTCACCGGGCTGGTCGAGCGGGTGCGCTCCGACGTGCTGCCGCCGGGCTCGGAGATCACCGGGCTGACCGCCGCGTACGTCGACCTCACCCGGATGCTGGACGAACGGCTCTGGCCGGTGATCGGGGCCGTGGTCGCCACCTCGTTCCTCATGCTGCTGATCGTCTTCAGGTCGCTGCTGGCGCCGCTGAAGGCCGCCGCGATGAACCTGCTGTCGATCGGCGCGGCCTACGGCGTCCTGACCGCGGTGTTCCAGTGGGGCTGGGGCGCCGAGCTGCTCGGCCTGCCGCACAGCGTGCCGGTGTCCAGCTTCATCCTGCTGCTGATGTTCGCGGTGCTCTTCGGTGTCTCCATGGACTACGAGGTGTTCCTGCTGTCCAGGGTCCGCGAGGAGTGGCTGCGCACCGGGGACGCCCGCGGCTCGGTGTCGACCGGGCTGGCGGTCACCGGCCGGGTGATCTCCAGCGCGGCGCTGATCATGGTGGCGGTGTTCCTCGGCTTCGCGATGGACCCCGGGCTGGTGATCAAGCAGATGGGCGTCGGGCTGGCGGTCGCGGTCGCGCTGGACGCCACCGTGGTGCGGCTGGTGCTGGTGCCCGCGACGATGGCGCTGCTGGGCCGGGCGAACTGGTGGCTGCCGCGGCCGCTCGACCGGCTGCTGCCCGACCTCGCCCCGCACGGCGCCGACACGATCCCGGCGGCCGCCGGCGGATCGTCCCGGGACGCCGGCGAGCGCCAGCCCAGCGGGGTCTGAGCAAGCTCGCCGGAGGCCCGGTCTAGGCTGGCCGGGAGATGGCGAACGTGCGTGTGCTCGGCAGTTTCGAAGCGTGGGTGGACGGGGGCCCGGCTGATCTCGGCGGCCCCCGCCAGCGCTCGGTGCTGGCCAGGCTGGTGGCGGCGCGCGGCCGGATGGTCCCCGCCGACGGCCTGGTGGCGGACCTGTGGCCTGGGGACGCACCGCCCCGGGCCGTGGCGGGCCTGCAGTCGTTCGTGTCGCATCTGCGGCGCGCGCTGGAGCCGGGGCGCCCGCCCCGCACGCCGGCCCGGGTGCTGGTCACGGCGCCGCCCGGGTACGCGCTGCGGCTGCCGGCGGGCGACGTGGACGCCTGGCGGTTCGACGCCCTGGTCGACGAGGCCGCCGGACGGCTGGACGGCGGCGACCCCGCGGAGGCCCGCCGGTGCGCGGAGGTCGCGCTGGCGGAGTGGCGCGGCCCCGCCTACGCCGAGTTCGCCGACCTGCCGTGGGCCGTGGCGGAGGCGGCCCGGCTGGACGAGCGCCGCCGTCTCGCGACCGAGCGGCGGGCCGAGGCGATGCTGCGGCTGGGGGCGGCGGCCGAGGCCGTGCCCGACCTCGAGGCGTACGCGGCGGGCAACCCGCTGCGGGAGGAGGCGTGGCGGCTGCTCGCGCTCGCCCTGTACCGGGCCGGCCGCCAGGGCGACGCGCTGGCCGCGCTGCGCCGGGCCCGCACCACGCTGGCGGAGGAACTGGGGGTGGACCCGGGCCCGGCGCTGCGCCGCCTGGAGGCCGACATCCTCGCGCAGGCGCCGGAGCTGACCGGAACCGTGCGCCCGCACCTCCGCGTCGCCCCCGACACGCCCCCTCCCGACACCACCTCCGACACGCTCCTCGAGCCTGCGGCCGCGCCGGCCCCGGGCCCGGTCTTCGTCGGGCGGCGGGACGAGCTGGCACGGCTGGCCGCCGCGGCCCGGACCGCCGCGGCGGACGGCCGGTGCGGCCTCGTCCTCGTCGGTGGCGACGCCGGGATGGGCAAGACCGCCCTGGCCGAGCACTTCACCCGCGCCCTGACCGCCGACGGCTGGACCGCCGGCTGGGGCCGCGCCCCCGAGACCGGAGGCGCCCCGGCCGCCTGGCCCTGGGCCGAGCTGCTGCGCGACCTCGCCGCCGCCGCGGCCCCGCCGGACGACCTGGCCGGACGGCTGGCCCCGCTGCTCACCGACGGCGACCCCGCCGCCGGCCCGGTGCCGGGCGCGGGCCGTCAGGACGCCGCGACCGGCCGCTTCCGCCTCCACCTGGCGGTCGGCGACTACCTGGCGGGGCTGGCCGGGCGGGCGCCGCTGCTGGTCGTCCTGGACGACCTGCACTGGGCCGACGAGGAGACCCTCGCGCTGCTGGCCGCCCTCCCGCGCCGCCTGCGCGACCGTCCGGTGCTGCTGGTCGGCACCTTCCGCCGTACCGAGACCCCCGAACGCCTGGCGGACGCCCTCGCCGCCCTCGCCCGGCACGAGCCGCTGCGCCTGGACCTCGGGGGGCTCCCCGCCGCCGACGTCGCCGCGCTGGTCCGCGCCACCTGCGCCACCGAGGTCGGAGACGCGGAGCTGGCCGCGATCGCCGAGCGCACCGGCGGCAACCCGTTCTTCACCCGCGAGACCGCCCGGCTGCTGGACGCCGAGGGCCCGCGCGCCGCCACCAGCCTGGTCCCCGCCGGCGTCGGCGACGTGCTGCGCCGCCGGGTCGCCCGGCTGCCCGAGGGCGCCCGGCGGGTGCTGCGGTACGCCGCGGTCGTCGGCCGCGACGCCGACCTGGGCGTCCTCACCGACGTGTGCGGCGACGAGGACGCGGTCATCGACGCGCTGGAGGCCGGGCTGTCGGCCGGCCTGCTGACCGAGCCGCGGCCGGGCCGGGTCCGCTTCGCCCACGTCCTGGTCCGCGACACCCTCTACACCGGGCTGTCCGGCGCCCGCCGCGCCCGCCTGCACGGCCGGGTCGGCGAGGCGCTGGAACGCCGCCACCCCGGCGAGATCGCCGCCATCGCCCACCACCACCTCGAGCACCTGGAGGCGGGCGGCGCCGACCCGGCCCGGGCCGTCCGGTACACCCGCCTGGCGGCGGAGGCGGCCGAGGCCAGGTTCGCGCACCGCGCCGCCGCCGACCTGTGGGGGCGCGCCGCCGACGCGCTGCGCGCCCGGGGCGACGGCGCCGTCCGCGACCGGCTGGTGCTGGAGGAGCGCGCGATCCGTTCCGCGGCGCTGGCAGGCGACGTCGTCGAGGCCCGGGAGCGCAGGCGCTCGGCGCTGAGCGCCGCCCGTTCCACCGGCGACGCCGACCTGCTCGCCCGGGTCATCGTCAGCTTCGACGTGCCGACGCTGTGGATCAGCCGCGAGTACGCCACCTTCGACCGGGACATCATCGACGCGGCCGAAGAGGCTCTGCGGGGCGTCGACGACCCAGAACTGCGGGCGCGGCTGCTCACCAGCCTCGCGATCGAGCTGGAGGGCGAGGGGGACGAGCGGGGCGTCTCGGCGGCGGCGGAGGCGATGCGGATCGCCCGCCGGCTCGGCCGTCCCGAGCTGCTGGCCGTCGCGATCAACGGCTGCCACCTCAGCGCCTACCGGAGCGCCGACGGGTACGCCGCGCGCCGCGCGCTGGCCGCCGAGCTGCTCGACCTCGCCACCGAGCACGACCTGGACCTGTACCGGGTGCTGGCCCATCTCCAGCTCCAGCAGGCCGGCATCGCCGCACTGGATCTGCCCGCCGCCCGGCGGCACCGCTCGGCCGCGACCCGGCTGGCCGAGCGGTTCGGGCTGCCGCTGCTCGGCATGATGGCCGGCTGGCTGGACGCCCTCGGACCGGCCCTCGCCGGCCGGTTCGAGGAGGCCGAGCGCGCCTACCGGGAGATCGCCGAGGCCTGCGCCGAGTCCGGCATGTGGAACAGCGAGAACGCGCTGGCCTTCGCCGGGGTCTTCAGTGTGCGGCTCGCCCAGGGCCGCGAGGCGGAGCTGGTGGAGGAGGCCAGGTGGCTGTGGGAGCGCTGGCCGCACGTCGGTGCGCCCGCCGACGTCTACGCGCTCACGCTGGCCGCCGCGGGCCGTGCCGACGAGGCCCGGCGCGTGGTGGAGGACGTCCCCCCGCCACGGTACGACTTCTTCTTCGACCTCTTCCTGAGCCTGCAGGGGCGCCGCGCGATCGTCCTGGACCAGCGTCCGGTGGCCGCCGAGGCGTACGAGGGGCTGCTGCCGTACCGGGACCAGATGGCCGGGGGCGGCAGCGCCGTGGTCACGCTCGGCCCGGTCGCGCAGATCCTCGGCGACCTGGCCGCCTTCCTGGATCGTCCGGCCGACGCCGCCGGGCACTACCGCCACTCGGCCGAGGTCGCCGAACGCATCGGCACCCCGTACTGGGCGGGCGTGGCCCGCGAATCGCTGCGGGCCTTGGGGACGCCCGCAGCATGACCGAGCGAAGCGAGGGCATGATTGCGGTTTTTGTCGGGGGTGTGGGGGTCGTCCCCCCACTGGGGTGCGGCTTGACCCCACTGGGCTGGGGGTGCGGCGTTCGATGGACGATTCGTTCCGCCGGGTAGGCGACAATTGACAGCGTGACGACGCTGGGAGAGACGACGGCCGCGGGCCACCGATCGGGATTCGCCTGTTTCATCGGGCGGCCCAACGTGGGCAAGTCAACGCTGATGAACGCCCTGGTGGGGACCAAAGTGGCGATCACCAGCAGCCGGCCGCAGACCACCCGGCGGGCGATCCGCGGGATCGTGCACCGCCCGGACGCGCAGCTGGTCGTCGTCGACACCCCCGGCCTGCACAAGCCGCGCACGCTGCTGGGGGAGCGGCTGGACAGCCTGGTGCGCTCCACCCTCACCGAGGTCGACGTGATCGGATTCTGCGTGCCGGCCGACCAGGCGGTGGGGCCCGGCGACCGGTTCATCGCCCGCGAGCTGGCCAACGTGAAGAAGACCCCGGTGGTCGCGATCGTCACCAAGACCGACCTGGTGCCGCCGCGGCGGGTCGCCGAGCAGCTGACCGCCGTGGCGGAGCTGGGTGAGGCCGCCGGCGTCGGGTTCGCCGACATCGTGCCGTGCTCGGGCCAGGGCGGCTTCCAGGTCGACCTGGTCGGCGACCTGCTGATCCGGCGGCTGCCGGAGGGCCCGGCGCTCTACCCCGAGGGCGATCTGACCGACGAGCCCGAGCAGGTGCTGGTCGGCGAGCTGATCCGGGAGGCCGCGCTGGAGGGCGTGCGCGACGAGCTGCCGCACTCGATCGCCGTGGTCGTGGACGAGATGGCGCCGCGCGAGGGCCGCGACGACCTCATCGACGTGTACGCGCACCTGTTCGTCGAGCGGCCCAGCCAGAAGGCGATCGTCATCGGCACGAAGGGCGCCCGGCTGCGCGAGGTCGGCACTCAGGCCCGCACGCACATCGAGGCGCTCCTGGGCACCAAGGTCTACCTCGATCTGCGGATCAAGGTGGCCAAGGACTGGCAGCGCGACCCCAAGCAGCTCCGCAGGCTCGGCTTCGACTGACCGGATCAGTCGGGCTTCTGCCAGGGGCCCTCGTGCTCGGCGGGTTGGTCCGCCTGCTGGGTCTGCACCGGTTCGGCCTGGACGGGCGGCGTCCCTTGGACGGGTCGAGTCTGAGGAGGCTGTGCCCAGTCGGTGTCCGGGCCCTGGGGCGGAGCGTCCTGTTGCGGGACGTACTGCGGCGGCGGGTACGGGGACCGTCGCGCGGCCCGCGCGGTGCCGATCCGCAGTGCGATGGACGGGGCCATGCTGAACCCGACGACCAGCAGTGACATCGCCACCGCCAGGTACCAGCCGGTCACCACCGCCACCTCGTACCCGACCGACAGCTCCTGCGCCGCCAGCCGGTCCTTCAGGCCGTCCAGACGGAGCACGAACAGGGCGCAGACCAGGAGGGACAGCAGGCCGGGGACGGCGGCGAGCGCGCAGGCGCGGGCGTCGCGGCCGACGAGCCCCCAGAACGCCAGGCCGATCGAGACCATCGCCAGCACCGGGACGGCGGCCACCACCGTGTCGGCCTCGATCCCGACCACGCTGCCCAGTTCGCGGGTGAGGGTGCGGCCGAAGACGTCGACCACGATCCGCGCCTCCGCCCAGGGCAGGAACGCCGAGACCAGCAGCAGTGTCCCGGAGATGACGACCGCGACGTTCCAGAGGCTGCCCTGGGCGGCCGGGTCGTACGGGGGCGGGTAGGCGGGGTGGAAGCGCGGCTCGTGGCCGTCCGCGGGCGGCAGGAACGCCGGCCGCGCCGCCTCGGACGGCGGGCCCGCCGGGCGCGGCTCCGCGGGCGGGTCCGGGGAGCGCGCGGCTCCCTCGCCGGAATCCTGGTCACCAACCATGAACCCAGCGTAAGGGGACGGAACGCGGGCGCGCGGCCGGGCACGGCGGCGGCGATCGATCGGTAGGTTGGAGCGAAGCCCGTTTTGGGAGGGGAGTCCCGGTGTTCCTGATCTTCGGCCTGTCGGTGTTCTTCCGCACGGTCGGCGAGGGCACGTTCCACTGCCCGCGCTGCGGCGGAGACCGTGCCTACCGGCAACGGGTCGGGTGGCGCTGCTTCACGCTGTTCTTCCTGCCGGTGCTCCCGCTCGGCAAGGTGGGCGAGGTCGTCGAGTGCCGCACCTGCAAGACCCGCTACGACGTGAGCGCGCTCCGCGCGCCGACCGCCGGGCAGCTGGCCGCGGCCCTGCCGGCGGGGATGCGGGCCACCGCCGCGCTGGTGCTGCGCGCGGGCGGCGCCGGGCATCCGGCGGCGCGGGCGCGGGCGGTCGAGGCCGTCCAGGGGTACGGCGAGGCCCGGTACGGCGACGCGGACGTCGAGACCGACCTGCGGCTGGCCGAGCCGTTCCTGGAGCAGGAGGTCACCCGGGCGGGCGCCCAGTTGGCGATGGAGGCCAAGGAGTGGTTCCTGGCGCAGGCGGCCCGCATCGCGCTGGCCGACGGGCCGCTCAGCGACGTCGAGCGCAACGTCCTGCACCGGATCGCGGACCTGCTGGGCATGTCCCGCGCGCACGCCCTCGGTGTGATCGTCACCACGGAGGGCGCGGCGCGCTGAGGGGGTGTTTCATAAGTCTCGTTCGTAGCGAGCGGCGTTCAGGTGCGTGCATCGCAAGGCGGAGGAGGGAGTCAGCCCGGGTTTGGCTGTCGACCGACGACAACGCGGCGAGGTGCGTGCCTGGGCGTCGCGCAGCAGGACAGCAGGCTTATGAAACACCCCCTGAGCCGCGGGACGGGTTGCGGGACGCGCCCGCGCGGCACCAGAGTGGCGGTGGACGGACGGCCCCTGCTGAGCGGAGCCTTGTGATGGGCGAGTGGACCGGGGAGCCCGCGCGGCCGCCGGAGGCCGGAACGGCGCTGGTGCGGCGGCCGGGGCCGCGGCTGGCGGACGGCATCGTCACCCACATCGAGCGCCGGCCGGTCGACACCGCGCTCGCCGCGCGGCAGCACGAGGCGTACGTGGCCGCGCTGCGCGAGGCGGGCTGGCGGGTCCGGGAGGTGCCCCCGGCCGACCGCTGCCCGGACGCGGTGTTCGTCGAGGACGCCCTGGTGGTCGCGGGCGACACGGCGATCATGGGCCGGTCCGGCGAGCTCCGGCGGCGCGCCGAGCTGGAGGGCGCCGAACAGGCGGCGCTCGACCTCGGGCTGCGGGTGTCGTGGATCAAGGAGCCCGGCACGCTGGACGGCGGCGACGTGCTCCAGGCCGGCGACACCGTGTACGTCGGGCGCGGGGCGCGCACCAACGAGGAGGGCGTCTGCCAGCTCGCCGGCCTGCTGGGCGGGCGGCGGGTCGTTCCGGTCGCGACGCGCGGGACGCTGCATCTGAAGTCGGCGATGGCCGCGCTGCCGGACGGTTCGCTGATCGGGCTGCCCGAGCACCTCGACACCGCCGTACTGCCGTGCCTGCGCGTGGTGCCCGAGCCGTCGGGCGCGCACGTGCTGCCGCTGGGGGCCGACCGCCTGCTGATGGCCGCGTCCGCGCCGCGCACGGCCGAGCTGCTCTCGGCCGACGGCTGGCGGGTCACGGTGGTCGACATCAGCGAGTTCGAGGCCCTGGAAGGCTGCGTCACCTGCCTTTCCGTGCTCGTCCCGGGCGTCGCCTGAACGGCCGCGGCCCGTCTCGAATGGCGGGACCCGGTTACCGAAACACGGCCGTTATCTGTTAGCTTTACGGACGTGTTGCGTGAGCTGCTCCTCCTTAGCGGCCGCAGCGGGGGCCTGTAACAGGCTGGCTCCCCCGTTGCGGGAGTTCGGCGTGGACGTCGGCCGCCAGGATCGAGCAGAGGGAACCCCTTCCAGATGTATCCGCAACAGAATCCTTCGGGCATGCCCTTCGAGCGCTATCGCCCGTTCGCTCCCATCGCCCTGACCGACCGCACCTGGCCGGACAAGGTGATCACCGAGGCGCCGCGCTGGTGCGCGGTGGACCTGCGGGACGGCAACCAGGCGCTGATCGACCCGATGGACGCGCACCGCAAGCTGAAGATGTTCGAGCTGCTGGTGCGGATGGGCTACAAGGAGATCGAGGTCGGCTTCCCGGCCGCCAGCCAGACCGACTTCGACTTCGTCCGGCAGATCATCGAGGACGGCCTGATCCCCGACGACGTGGTGATCCAGGTACTGACCCAGGCCCGCCCGGAGCTGATCGAGCGGACCTTCGAGGCGGTGCGCGGCGCCGGCCGGGCGATCGTCCACCTGTACAACTCCACCAGCACGCTGCAGCGCCGGGTGGTGTTCGGGCAGGACCGCGACGGGATCACCGCGATCGCGGTCGAGGGCGCGAAGCTGTGCGCCAAGCTGGCCGAGGACATGGGCGACACCGAGATCCACTTCCAGTACTCGCCGGAGTCGTTCACCGGCACCGAGCTGGAGTACGCGGTCGAGGTCTGCAACGCCGTCAACGACGTGTGGAAGCCGACGCCGGACCGGAAGGTCATCGTCAACCTGCCGGCCACCGTCGAGATGGCCACGCCGAACGTGTACGCCGACCAGATCGAGTGGATGAACCGCAACCTGGCCTACCGGGACTCGGTGATCCTCTCCCTGCACCCGCACAACGACCGCGGTACCGCGGTGGCCGCCGCCGAGCTGGGCTACCTGGCCGGCGCCGACCGGATCGAGGGCTGCCTGTTCGGCAACGGCGAGCGCACCGGCAACGTCTGCCTGGTCACGCTGGGGCTGAACCTGTTCACGCAGGGCGTGGACCCGCAGATCGACTTCTCCGACATCGACGGGATCCGCCGCACCGTCGAGTACTGCAACCAGCTGCCGGTGCACGAGCGGCACCCCTACGGCGGCGACCTGGTCTACACCGCGTTCTCCGGCTCCCACCAGGACGCGATCAACAAGGGCTTCGAGCACCTGGCACGGGACGCCGAGGCCGCCGGGACGCCGGTGGACGACTTCCGCTGGGAGGTCCCGTACCTGCCGATCGACCCCAAGGACGTGGGCCGCACCTACGAGGCGGTCATCCGGGTCAACAGCCAGTCCGGCAAGGGCGGCGTCGCGTACGTGATGAAGACCGAGCACTCGCTGGAGCTGCCGCGGCGGCTGCAGATCGAGTTCTCCCGGGTGGTGCAGGAGCACACCGACTCCGCGGGCGGCGAGGTCACCCCGGAGCGGATGTGGGAGATCTTCGAGGGCGAGTTCCTGGCCAACGGCCCCCGGGTGGGGCTGCTGGCGCACCGCACGACCTCCCAGGTGGACGAGAAGGACGTGCTCGGCTGCGACGTCCGGATCGACGGGGAGATCCGCGAGATCGAGGGCGTGGGCAACGGGCCGGTGTCGGCGTTCGAGTCGGCCCTGGCCACGGTCGGGATCCACGTGCGGGTGCTCGACTACGCCGAGCACGCGATGAGCGCCGGCGGTGACGCCCGCGCCGCCGCCTACGTGGAGTGCGACGTGGACGGCACCTCGGTCTGGGGTGTGGGCATCGACGGCAACATCGTCACCGCCTCGCTGAAGGCCATCCTGTCGGCGGTCAACCGCGTCGCCCGCGGCTGAGCGGCCGCTCCCGCCGGGTCCGCCCGGCCCTTTCGAGACTTCCGCCCGCGCCCGCGCGGGGGCGCGGGCGGAAATCCAGACCCGGTCACGCCGGTGTGATCCAGGCGCGTGACCGGTGCCGGGCCCCGGGCCGTGACGATCTCACGGCCGGGGCCCGTCGCGTCGCACCTCACCGGGGCAGTGCGTCGAAGCAGGGCATGCCGAAGTGAACGTGCGGCCCGTCCGCGCCCCGCCCGCCCCGAGCCGGGATGGGCGGGCGGGGGCGCGGCCCAGGTCAGCGCCCCTGGCCGAGGACGTGATGGACCAGTTCCCGGAGCGGCCCGTGCAACTGGGCCTCACCGACGGTGGTGCTGGCGCCGTCGATGTCGATGTCGTACAGGAACTGGTCGGGGATCCGGCCGGGCGGCGGCACCATCGCCAGATCCACCCGGTCGACCAGCCGGGCCAGCATGGGATCGGTGGCACTGTCGGATTGCCCGCGCTGCTCGATCCCCGCGAACCCCCCGCTGCGAACCACTGTCACCTTCACCGTCTCTCCCGCTCGCCTCCGCGTCGCCGCGGCGCGTCCGCGATGCCGGACGCCGGCCCCACACAGCGTCCGTCCCGCCTCGCCGCTTCTCACCACACCGGTTCGGGGGGCGCACCGGTAAGGCGCGTCCCCTTCACAGCGTCACCCTTCACGGCGCCGATTTCCACCGCGCCGTCGTTCACGGCGCCCGTTTCCGTGGCGCCCTGGCCCGGCGCCTCGCCGAATCGCCGTTCACAGCGGGACGCCTACCCCGGACCACGCCTCCCGTACCGCGCGGGTCTCGGCGGCATCGCCGCCGTAGAGACGGGTCGAGGCGGAGACCGTCGCGGCGGCGAACCCGGCGAAGTCGACGGTCGACGAGATCTCGCCGCCGGTCAGCGTGGCGTACCAGATCCGGCCCGCCTTCTCCCAGGAGTTGCCGCCGATGGCGGCCGCGGCCAGGTAGAAGGCCCGGTTGGGGATGCCGGAGTTGATGTGGACGCCGCCGTTGTCGCTGGTCGTGTCGACGTAGTCGTCCATGTGACCGGGCTGCGGGTCCTTGCCCAGTCGCGGGTCGTCATAGGCGGTGCCGGGCTCCTTCAGGGAGCGCAGCGCCACGCCGTTGACGCCTTCGGCCAGCAGCCCCTGCCCGATGAGCCAGTCGGCCTGGTCGGCGGTCTGGCCGAGATGCCACTGCTTGACGCACGAGCCGAACACGTCGGAGACCGACTCGTTCAGCGCGCCCGACTGGTCGCGGTAGACCAGGTCGGCGGTGTACTGCGTGACGCCGTGGACGAGCTCGTGCCCCGTGACGTCGAGCGGGCCGGTGAACGCCAGGAAGAGCGTGCCGTCGCCGTCCCCGTAGACCATCTGCTCGCCGTCCCAGAAGGCGTTCTCGTAGGCGCGGCCGTAGTGGACGGTGGAGATGAGGGGGAGCCCGGCGCCGTCGATGGAGTTGCGCCGGTAGGCGGCCTCGAAGAAGTCGAAGGTGACGCCGAGCCAGTCGTAGGCCTGGTCGACGATCTTGTCGCCGGTCGCGGGCTCGCCCTCGCCGCGGGCCTTCTCGCCGGGGAGCGTCTCCTCGTTCTCGGCGTCGTAGACGGTCCGGTCGGGGACGAAGTCCTCGCTGGGGGCGGGGGGCGTGGCCGAGAAGGCGAGACGGGCCTCGCGCTGCACCGAGCTGAGGGCCAGGGAGCGGCGTGCGGAATCGGCAAGCGCCGGGTCATCGGTGACTTCGGCGACACGTTCCAGCATATGCGGGGGCACGATGGTGCATCTCATGGCACAACGCTGCCAGCTCGTTGTGAGTCCGGCCACAGTTTCCCTGCAACTTTCACGACCTAATGCGGTCACGGACCGTGATGGAAGGCTGGCGCGCGGGTGCGTGCGCGGTCGACGGCGGCGGCCGCTGGACGGCGTTGTGGAACAAAGGTGCGGAACAATGGGGGCGTGACCCTCTACCGCGATGAAGGCATCGTCCTACGCACCCAGAAGCTGGGTGAGGCCGACCGTATCGTCACGGTGCTCACCCGGCGCACCGGACGGATCCGCGCGGCCGCCAAAGGGGTGCGCAAGACCAAGTCGCGGTTCGGCGCGCGGCTGGAACCGTTCACCCACGTCGACCTGCAGCTGTACGAGCGGCGTTCGCTCGACCTCATCACCCAGGCCGAGACGCTGCGGCCGTACGGGGAGCACCTGGTCACCGACTACCCCCGCTACACCGCCGGCACCGCGATGCTGGAGACCGCCGAGAAGCTCACCGCCGAGGAGGGGGAGCCGGCGCTGCGCCAGTTCCTGCTGCTGGTGGGCGGGCTGCGGACGCTGGCCGAGCGCACCCACGACCCGCGGCTGGTGCTGGACGCCTTCCTGCTGCGGTCGTTGTCGGTCGCGGGCTGGGCGCCGGCGCTCGACGAGTGCTGCCGCTGCGGCGACCGCGGCGGGCTGCGCGGGTTCGCGATCGCGGCGGGCGGCGCGGTCTGCGCGCGCTGCCGCCGGCCCGGCGCGGCCACCCCGGCGCCGCCGACGTTCGCGCTGATGCTGGCGCTGCTGCGGGGCGACTGGGAGCACGCCGACGGGAGCGAGCAGCGGCACCGGGTAGAGTGCAGCGGCCTCGTCGCGGCCTATCTGCAGTGGCATCTGGAGCACGGCATCCGATCGCTGCGGCATGTGGAGCCGGAGGACCCCGCGTCCCGTCCGAACGAGAACCAGACCCCCGCCGACAGCCACGACACCGACAGCAGCCACAGGGAGCGAGTTTGAGAAGGGCCGTTCAGCCTCCGGAACCGCACAAGACCGGAGTCCGCCCCCCGGCGATCCCCGCCGGCCTGGTGCCCCGGCACGTCGCCATCGTCATGGACGGCAACGGCCGCTGGGCCAAGGATCGCGGGCTGCCCCGCACCGAGGGCCACCGGATGGGGGAGGACTCCCTCTTCGACGTGATCATGGGCGCGATCGAGCTGGGCGTGCCGTACCTGTCGGCCTACGCCTTCTCCACCGAGAACTGGAAGCGCTCGCCCGAAGAGGTGCGCTTCCTCATGGGCTTCAACCGGGACGTGATCCGGCGGCGCCGCGACCAGCTCAACGCGATGGGCGTGCGGGTGCGGTGGGCGGGCCGGCGGCCCCGGCTGTGGCGCAGCGTCATCGGCGAGCTGGAGACCGCCGAGGAGATGACCCGCGGCAACGACGTGCTGACCCTGCAGTTCTGCGTGAACTACGGCGGCCGGGCCGAGATCGCCGACGCGGCGGCGGCCATCGCCCGGGACGTGCGGGACGGCAAGCTCAACCCGGACAAGATCACCGAGAAGGTCTTCGCGCGCTACCTGGACGAGCCGTCCATCCCGGACGTGGACCTGTTCCTGCGCTCGTCCGGGGAGCAGCGGACCTCCAACTTCCTGATCTGGCAGTCGGCGTACGCGGAGATGGTGTTCCTTGACACGCTCTGGCCCGACTTCGACCGGCGGCACCTGTGGCACGCCTGCGAGCTGTACGCCTCGCGCGATCGCCGCTACGGCGGCGCCGTCCCCAACCCGGTGGAGCCCGCCCCGACCGGCTGAGGCCTCGCGGGGCCGCGGACCCGAGCCCTCGCGCGGGCGAGGGCTCGGTTCCCTTCGTGCGGGGTGCCTCTAGACCAGGGCGGCGTCGAGGCTGATCTTGGTGCCGGCCAGCGCCTTGCTGACCGGGCAGTTCTCCTTGGCGGTCTGCGCGGCCTTCTCGAAGTCGGCCGCGGACAGGCCGGGCACGCTCGCCCGCACCGTCAGGTGGATGCCGGTGATGCCCTCGCCGGGCTGGAACGTCACCTCGGCCTTGGTGTCGACCTTCTCCGGCGGAGTGCCGGCTCCCGCCAGACCGTGCGAGAGCGCCATCGAGTAGCAGGTGGAATGGGCGGCCGCGATGAGCTCCTCCGGGCTGGTGCGGCCGTCCGGCTCCTCGGCTCGCGACGGCCAGGTCACCTCGAAGGAGCCGACCTTGGACGAGTCGAGCGAGACCTTGCCCTGGCCGCCCATCAGCGGCCCTTCCCAGTGCGCGTTCGCAGTACGTGTCGTAGCCATGACCCGATTCTTGCGCATCGGCGGGACGCGGCCTTCCAAGGGGGCGGAGTGGAGGGGCGCGTCGCGTCAGAAACGCCCCGTCCTGGCTGGACGGGGCGTTTCCGAGGGGTGGGAGGATGATGGCCCGGGGAGCAGCGGACGTGCCGCGGCTCGTTCGGACATTTATGGCATGCCAGAGCGACTTTTGCACTGTGGCAATGCACAAAATCTTGCGCGGGCGACCCGGCTCAGGAGCGGTTCGGGGCGCAGTCGGCGCAGGTGCCGAAGACCTCGACGGTGTGCGTGATGTCCACGAAACCGTGCTCGGCGGCGATCGCGTCCGCCCACTTCTCGACCGCGGGTCCGGCCACCTCGACGGTGCGCCCGCACGCGCGGCACACCAGATGGTGGTGGTGCTCCTCCGAACGGCAGGCGCGGTAGACCGCCTCGCCGTCGTCGGTGCGCAGCACGTCGACCTCGCCGGAGTCGCTGAGCGCCTGCAGCGCCCGGTAGACCGTGGTGAGGCCGATCTTGGAGCCGTCCGCCCGCAGGTCGGCGTAGATGTCCTGGGCGCTGCGGAAGCCCTCGCATCCGGCCAGCGCCTGCCGTACCGCGTTGCGGCGGGCCGTCGTCATCCCCGTAGTACCTCCGCTTCGACGTCCACATCTGCCCCGGCCGCGGCCGGGACCGCGCGTCTGCGTCGCAGCACCGCGCCCCCGATCACCGCGGCCACGAACACCGCCAGGGCCAGCAGCACGATCGAGGGTCCAGGTGGGAGATCGTACTGGAACGAGCCCGCCAGCCCGGACACCGCCGACAGTACACCGACCGCCATCGCCAGCAGCATCGTGCCGCGAAAGCCCCGGGTCAGCTGCTGCGCCGCCGCCACCGGAACGATCATCAGCGCGCTGACCAGCAGCAGCCCGATCGCGCGCATCGCGATGACGACCGTGACCGCCGCGGTGGCCGCGATCAGGATGCCGAGGAACCGGGTCGGCAGCCCGGACGCCCGCGCGACCTCCTCGTCCTGGCACAGCAGGAACAGCTCGCGGCCGAACACGGCCACGATCCCGAGCACGGCCACCGCCAGTCCCGCCACCACGTACAGGTCCGACGCCGACACGCTGCTGATCGACCCGAACAGGTACGATTGCAGGTTCGCGCCGCCGCCCTCGGCGCCGGTGAGCACCACGCCGCCCGCCAGCCCGCCGTAGAACAGCAGCGCCAGCGCCACGTCCGCGCCGCTGCGGGTGCGCTCGCGCAGCACCTCGATCGTGACCGCGCCCAGCACCGACACCACCAGCGCGCCCAGGACCGGCGACGAGCCGGTGAGCAGGCCCAGCCCGATCCCGGTGAGCGCGATGTGCCCGATCCCGTCGCCCAGCAGCGACAGCCTGCGCTGCACGATGAAGGTGCCGACCGCGGGCGCGGTCAGCCCGATGAGCACCGCCATCACCAGCGCGACGCGCATGAAGTCGTACTCGAGCATCTCGATCACGCCGCGCTCCCGGTGGGCTCGAGGGCGGGGCCGCCGCGGCCGGTCTCCTGCGCGACGCGGCCGTGCGCCAGCACGATCGTGCGGTTGATCAGCGGCTCCAGCGGGCCCAGCTCGTGCGCCACGAGCACCACCGTGCGGTTCGCCGCGGCCAGGTCGCGCAGGGTCGCGGCGAGCGCGGACTGGCTGGCGGCGTCCACCCCGGCGGTCGGCTCGTCCATCACCAGCGCCTCGGGCTCGCCCGCCAGCGCCCGGGCGATGAGCACGCGCCGCTGCTGGCCGCCCGACAGCAGGTGCGCCGAGTCGCGGCCCCGGTCGGCCAGCCCGACCGCTTCGAGGGCCCGCTCCACCGCGGCCCGGTCGGCGGCCGAGGACGGCCGCCAGCGCGACTGCCGCGCGACCCGGCCGGACGCCACGACCTCCCGCACCGTGGCCGGCACCCCGCCGCCCGCCGGCAGCCGCTGCGGGACGTACCCGACCCGCTTCCAGTCGCGGAACCGGGCGGGCGCGCGGCCGAAGATCTCGGTCCGTCCCGAGGCCAGCGGCAGCAGCCCCAGCAGCGCCTTGACCAGGGTGGACTTGCCCGCCCCGTTGGGGCCGAGCACGGCCAGCAGGTCGCCGGGCGCGACGACCAGGTCGACGCCGCGCAGCACCTCGCGGCCGTCGAGGCGGACCCGCCCGCCGCTCATCGCGAACGGCGGGGCGGACGGGGACGGGGCGGTGGGTTTCATGAGCATCCCAGGGCGGGTTTCAGGGTGTCCAGATTCCTGCGCATGATCGAAAGGTAGTCGTCGGAGGAGCCCTCCTTGACGCCTTCGACCGGGTCGAGCACCGCGGTCCGGACCCCGGCCGAACGGGCCAGCGACTCGGCGACCCTGGCGCTGACCAGCGTCTCGGTGAAGACCGTCGTGGCGCCGGCCGCCTTGACCTCGTGCGTCAGCTCGGCCAGCCGCCTGGGCGAGGGCTCGGCGGCGGGGTCGACGCCCGCGATGGAGACCTGCTTCAGGCCGTACCGGTCGGCGAGGTAGCCGAACGCGGCGTGCGCGGTGACGATCGTCTTCTGCCGGCACGACTTCAGGCCGTCCCGGAACGCCTGGTCGAGCCGGGTGAGCTCGGCCGCGGTCGCGGCGGCGCGGGACTTGTAGCCGGCGGCGTGCCCGGGGTCGGCGGCGGCCAGCCGGTCGCCGAGGGCGGTCGCGATGGCGGCCATCCGGCTGGGGTCGAGCCAGATGTGCGGGTCGGCGGAGCCCTCGTGGTCGTGGCCCTGCTCGCCCTCGCCCTCATGGCCGTGCTCGTGCCCGTCGGCGGCCGGCGCGGGGATCGTCTTGATCACGCTCGCCGCGTCCAGCGCCCTGTCCTTGGCTCCCTTGCTCACGGCGTCGTCCACCGCGGGCTGCACGCCCTTGACGTAGACCGTGTAGTCGGCTTTGCGGACGTCGGCGATCTGGCGGGCGGTGAGTTCCAGATCGTGCGGCTCGGTCCCCGGCCGGGTGAGCGTCTGGACCGCGGCGTCCGGGCCGCCGACCTTCCCCGCCAGCCAGGCGACCGGGTAGAAGGACGCGACGATCTCGGACTTTCCGGCCCCGGCCGCGTCACCGCCGCCGCACGCGGTGAGGCCGGCCAGGCCGGTGACGGCCAGCGCGGTGATCGGGAGGGCGCGAAGACGCCAGCGAGAGAAGAACACGCCCCAAGTGTGGACGAAGATGAAAATGGTTGTCAAAACCGACGTATCGCCGTGGCGGCCGTCACGGCAGATGGGCGACGGCGAACGCCGCCAGTACCGCCAGCGCGGCCAGGCGCAGGAGCCGTCCGGAAAGCTCCAGTTCAGGCCAGTTGAGATAGGCGAACCAGGCGAGCAGCACCCAGAGCACCAGCAGGCCGGACGCGCCGACCCAGCCGGAACCGGCCATGCCGATCACCAGCAGCCCGAAGACCACGGCCAGCAGCGCCCAGCGCGGCATCCGGCTCAGGAAGACCAGCGGGGCCGCGCTGCTGGCCTCGACGGCGGCGCGCAGTCCCGGCCGCCGCTCCGGCGGACGCCCGCCCGACGCCCCGCCGGCCGATCCGCCCCGTGCGTTCCGTGCGTTCACGGGCCCCAACGTACGCCGACGGCGGGCGTGGTGGCGCCCGGTGCCAGGATGGATACGTGATTGCGATTACCCGGTACCGCGTGCCCGGCCAGGAGGCCGACGGTTTCGCCGAGCGGATGACGGCGGTGCTCGACGCGCTCGCGGCCAGCCCCGGCTACCGTTCGGGACGGCTCGGCCGCACCGTCGACGACCCCTCGCTATGGGCGCTGGTCACCGAATGGGACGGCGCCGGCTTCTACCGCCGCGCGCTCGGCTCCTACGAGGTTCGGCTGGAGTTCATCCCGCTCGCCGCGCTGGCGGTGGACGAGCCGGGCGCCTACGAGATCCTGGCCGACCGTCCCGCGGCCGGGAACGCCGCTGGTCAATAGCCGGGAAAGATCGTCCGGCCCGCGGTTTCGGGCGACCCGCCGACGGTGATCATCGTCCGCGACATGATCACCTCGCGGGGGAGTTGTGATGCGCCATGTGCCCGTTCTCGGTGGACTCCTGGGCGTGGTGGCGCTCTCGCCGCTCGTCTCCGGGCCCTACCCGGCCGCCGCGCGGGCCGAGAGTGAACCGGCCCCCGCGCTGAGCGCCGCGGCGCACGACGAGCGGCGCACCGCCCGCGACTCGCGCGGGCAGCGGCAGCGGCGTGCGGCGGTGCGCGTCGCCGCCTACCGGGGGCTGCGGATCCCCGTCCCGGACGGCTGGCAGGTGCACGATCTCGAGCGGGACCCGTCCCGCTGCGTCCGGTTCGACCGGCGCGCGATCTACCTCGGCCGGCCGGGGGAGCGGCCCGACTGCCCGGCGCGGGTGATCGGCGGTGAGGACGCCCTGCACGTGGCGCCGCTCGGGCCCGCCGGGACGTCCGCGCGGGCCGGGCGCGGTCCGGTACGGGCGGACCGGCTCGCCGCCTACACCGTGAAGCCGACGGCGGACCACCGGGTGCGGGTGCCGCTCCGCGAGGCCGGGGTCGTGATCAGCGGCTCGTACGGGACGGACCCGTCCCGGATCCAGCGGCTCATCCGCGGCGCGACGGTCAACGGGCCCCGGCCGCTCGGCGACGACCCCGACGACGAGGACGAGAAGGAATTCCGGGACGACGACCAGGGCAAGCACTCGGACAAGGACTACAAGGGCAAGGACAAGAACGAGTACTCGCCCAAGCGCCCGGAGGACGGTACGACGCTCCTGGACCTGATTCCGCGTCCCTCGGACGGGGGAGGCGGCAAGCCCAAGAGCAAGAAGCCCAAGAGCAAGAGCAAGAAGCCCAAGAGCAAGAGCAAGAGCACGAAGGGCAAGGCCCCGAAGAATCAGCCCAAGACGGGGCGGCAGAAGAACTGGGCGGTCGGGAAGGGCTTCGACACCTGCACGGCCCCGTCCCTGGCCTCCATGCGCGCCTGGCGCAAGGCTTACCGCATCAGCAACATCTACATCGGCGGCGCCGCACGTGGCTGCGCCCAGCCCAACCTCACCCGCGACTGGGTGAAGTCGGCGCGCAGCATGGGCTACCGGCTGATCCCCACGTACGTGGGCCTTCAGGCGCCCTGCGGCCGCTATCGCGCCCGGTTCACGGCGGGCAACGCGGCGGCACAGGGCAGGAGCGCGGCCGTGGACGCCATTCGCAAGGCGAAGGCGCTCGGCATTCCGGCAGGCAAGCCCATCTATTTCGACATGGAGGCCTACCCGAACGATGCCTCGTGCCGCAGAGCGGTTCTGACGTTTCTGCACAACTGGACCGTGAAGATGAAGGCCGAACGGTACGTGCCGGGCGTCTACAGCAGCGTGGGCTCGGGGATCCGCGATCTGGCCAGGACGACGGGGTACACCCTGCCGCAGGCGGTCTGGTTCGCGCACTGGGACGGGAAGCCGAGACTGTACGGGCACCCGCAGATCCCCGATCGGCTCTGGCATCCGCACCGCCGGATCAAGCAGTACCGGGGCGGGCACCGGGAGACGCACGGCGGCGTCACGATCAATATCGACAGCAATAACGTGGACGGGCGGGTCTACTGAGGCTCCGCTCCTCTCCTGGGACGGCGCTGACAAATGTGGTGGCGAACCCGAGACTTTCCGAAATCGTGCATTTTTGGACTGTTTAGGGTGGCGTACAGACGCCCGTGCCAGTGCTCTAAGCTGGGGATCGCTCGCGGGGCGCCGGGGACGTCGCGCTCCGCCGCAGCAGCACGACACCCGGGGATCACACTCACCGCGGCCCGCCCGCCGCACCTGCGCGGCGGGCGGGCCGTACGGATAAATCCCGCCGACTGCCAGTTGGATGGAGAATGCTCATGGCACGCCGTTCCGACGTGTTGGACACGATCGTCAACCTTGCCAAGCGCAGGGGCCTGGTCTACCCGTCGAGCGAGATCTACGGCGGGCTGCGCGCCTCGTGGGACTACGGCCCGCTGGGCGTGGAGCTGAAGAACAACGTCAAGCGCCAGTGGTGGAAGTCCATGGTGCAGGGCCGGGAGGACGTCGTCGGCCTCGACTCGTGCGTGGTCCTGGCGCGCGAGGTCTGGGAGGCCAGCGGTCACGTCCAGGCGTTCGTCGACCCGCTCACCGAGTGCCAGTCCTGCCACAAGCGCTTCCGGGCCGACCACCTGGAAGAGGCGTACGAGGAGAAGCACGGCAGGCCCCCGGCGAACGGCCTGGCCGACATCGGCTGCCCCAACTGCGGGGTGAAGGGCTCCTTCACCGAGCCGCGCATGTTCAACGGCCTGCTCAAGACCTACCTGGGCCCGGTCGAGGACGAGTCCGGCCTGGCCTACCTGCGCCCCGAGACCGCGCAGGGCATCTTCATCAACTACCTCAACGTGCAGCAGTCGGCGCGGCGCAAGGTCCCGTTCGGGATCGGCCAGGTCGGCAAGTCGTTCCGGAACGAGATCACGCCGGGCAACTTCATCTTCCGCACCCGCGAGTTCGAGCAGATGGAGATGGAGTTCTTCGTCCGTCCCGGCTCGGACGAGGAGTGGCACCAGTACTGGATCGACGAGCGGATGCGCTGGTACACCGACCTGGGCATCCGCAAGGAGAACCTGCGGCAGTTCGAGCACCCGGCCGAGAAGCTGTCGCACTACTCCAAGCGGACCGTCGACATCGAGTACAGGTTCGACTTCGCGGGCGGCGAGTGGGGCGAGCTCGAGGGCATCGCCAACCGCACCGACTACGACCTGACCACGCACGCCAAGGCGTCCGGGGCCGATCTGTCGTTCTTCGACCAGGAGGCCGGGGAGCGGTTCGTCCCGTACGTGATCGAGCCCGCGGCGGGCGTCGACCGCTGCACGCTGACGTTCATGATGGACGCCTACGCCGAGGACGAGGCGCCCAACGCCAAGGGCAAGCTGGAGAAGCGCACGGTGATGCGGCTCGACCGGCGGCTGGCCCCGGTCAAGGTGGCGGTGCTGCCGCTGTCGCGCAACGCCGACCTGTCCCCGAAGGCGCGCGACCTGGCGGCCCGGCTGCGCCAGAACTGGAACGTCGAGTTCGACGACGCGGGCGCGATCGGCCGCCGCTACCGCAGGCAGGACGAGATCGGCACCCCGTTCTGCGTGACGGTCGACTTCGACACGCTCGAGGACGACGCGGTGACCGTGCGGGAGCGCGACACCATGAGCCAGGAGCGCATCGCGATCGGGCAGGTCGAGGCGTTCCTCGGCGCCCAGCTCCTGGGCTGCTGACCGGCTGCCGAACCGGCGACCGCAGAGGGCCGCCCCCTTCCGCTCGGGAAGGGGACGGCCCTCGCGTATTTGGTGAAACCGGACAGGATCACATAGTCTCCTAGCGGATTGTTCCGATACGGACTTCTGATCCGGGCTTTTGACACGGGCGGCTGAGAGGGCAGAGTGTGCGGGTGCGACGCCGAGCGGTGCTGCCGCTGCTGGCGTTCGTCCTGTGCCTGCTCGGGCTGATCTACGAGCCCGGCGCGCCTGCCCTCCACAAGGGAGGGCCCGACGGCCCGTTCGCGGCCGCCCCCGCCCTTCCGGTCGCGGCGACGACGCACGGGCCCGCGCACGACACCGACCTGGACCCGGCCTTCCTGGCCAACCACGCGCAGGCCGCCGCTTCCGGGGACCAGCCGGCACCGCCGCTCGCGCTGCCGCCCGAAGGCATCGCGCCGTACGCCCCGCCCGGCGTCCGCGTGGCCGGTGCCCCCTACCGGCCCCCCACCGCCTGCCCGCACGCCACGACGCGGCGAGCGCGCGCCCCGCCCGCCTCCACGGGTTCCTGACGTCCTGTCGTCCCGGTGGCCGTCCGACGGCCGCCGGCAGCCGCGCGCGGCCCGCCGTGCCCCAAGGGGCGCGCTCCGGCCGCGCGGTGCTCCTGTTGGAGGTTTCCCATTCACATCGCCGAAGCACTCATCGCTCTCGGCGGGGCGTTCGTGGTCGCCGGGCTCCTGGCCCGGGCCGGCGTACGGATCGGCCTGCCCACCATCCCCCTGTTCATGCTGGCGGGCATCCTCTGCGGCCCGCACACACCCGGCATCGCCCTGTTCGACGATCCCGCCGACCTCAAGCTGCTGTCCGCCCTCGGCCTGGTGTTCCTGCTCTTCTACCTCGGTCTGGAGTTCCACCTGGACGACCTGGTGTCCGGCGGCGGCCGGCTGCTCCTGGCCGGAGGGTTCTACCTGCTGCTCAACGTGGGTGGCGGGCTGGCCTTCGGCTTCGCGCTCGGCTGGGGCGGCCGGGAGGCGTTCGTCCTGGCCGGGGTGATCGGCATCTCCTCCTCGGCCATCGTCACCAAGGTCCTCATGGACCTGGGCCGGCTGGGCAACCCCGAGAGCCGGCTGATCCTCGGCATCATCGTGGTCGAGGACGTCTTCCTGGCCCTCTACCTGGCCCTGCTCCAGCCCATCCTGGGCGGCGCCAGCGGCTTCGGCGAGGCCGCCGCCGAGTTCGGCAAGGCGTTCGCGCTGCTGCTCGTGCTGGCCTGCGTCGCCCGCTGGGGCGCCCGCTGGGCGGGCCGGCTGGTCGACGTCAAGGACGACGAACTGCTGGTGGTCACCTTCGTCGGGCTGGCCGTGCTGACCGCGGGGATCGCCGAGGAGTTCGGGGTCTCCGACGCCATCGGCGCCTTCATGATCGGGCTCATCCTCGGTGCGACCCGGTCGGCGGAGCGGATCCGGACGCTGGTGCACCCGCTCCGGGACGCCTTCGCCGCGCTGTTCTTCTTCGCCTTCGGGCTGCAGATCGACCCGGGCGACCTGGCCTCGGTGGCCGTTCCGGTCCTGCTCGCGGTGCTGCTCACCGTCGTGCTGAACCTGTCGGCCGGGCTGCTGGCCGGTCGGATCCACGGGTACGGGCGCGTCCCGTCCGCCAACGTCGCGCTGACCGTGCTGTCGCGGGGCGAGTTCGCGCTGGTGCTGGCGTCGATGGCGGCCGCCGCCGGGCTCGACTCCAGGCTCGCCCCGTTCATCGCCGGGTATGTCCTGGTGCTGGCCGTGGCGGGGCCGCTGGCGGTCACCCGCTCCGAGCGACTGGGACGGCTGCTGCCCGAACGGCTGTTCCCCGCCGCCGCGACCCGCGCGGAGGAGCCCGCCCTCCGCTGATCGCGGCGCCGATGGGCTACGGTGGCGGAGACGGACCGGTTCGCCGACGGGAGGAAGCGGATGCGCGACCTTCGGCGACCGTCCGCGCCCGCCACCGGCGACGCCTTCGGCGCGTCCGGCGCGTCCGGCGCATCCGGCCGGGACGAGCGGGGACGGCTCGCCCGCCTGCTCATCATCACGCTGGGCCTGCTGGGCCTGGTGGCGGCCCCCGCCGCGGGCACCACCGCGGCGGGCGCCGGGGCCGCCTCCGGCGTCCGCGCCGGGGCCCAGCTCGCCGGGCAGACCGTTCCCGGCGCCCGGGCGTCCGGCACCCAGACCCGGCAGCGCACCCAGCAGCCGGCGCGGGCCGAGCACGCCATCACGGCGGTCGCCGCGGCCCGGCCGCAGGCCGGGGCGTACGCCCCGCTGCCGGCGCCGGCACCGCCGCCGCCCGGCATCGAGATCCTCCCCTCCCACGTCCCGGCCGACCGGCCCGCCCCGGCCCGCGCCGAGCCCGCCACCCTCCCCGGCGGCGTCCCCCGAGGCCGCGCCCCGCCCCCCACCGGGTTCTGACGACGCCGTCCGGCCGGTGCCCGGGCCGCGCCCGCCGATGATCACCAGGTGATCGTCGGCGCGCGGTCCGGCGACCGGCGTTCACCCGGTGCCGCGAGGCGCCGGCATCCCGTGGAGGTCCATCCGTTGACTCGCGCCAATGTGGTGCGGGCGTTGCTGGCCCTGGCCATCCTCGCCACCTCGCTCTTCCTCGCCCTCACCAAGCCCGCCCGGCTCGGCCTCGACCTGCGCGGCGGCACCCAGATGGTCCTGGAGACCCGGGACTCCCACACGGTCAAGGCCGGCCGGGAGACCACCGACCGCGCCAAGGAGGTGCTCCAGCGCCGGATCGACGCGCTCGGCGTGTCGGAGTCGTCGATCACCCGGTCCGGGGAACGGCGCATCATCATCGAGCTGCCCGACGTCCAGGACCCGACCCGCGCCGCCCAGGTGGTCGGCAAGACCGCGCAGCTCACCGCGCACCCCGTCCGGACCAACGACGGCAAGCCGAAACCGGGCGAGCGGATCCTGCGCGACGAGCAGGGGCAGCCCATCCTCGTCGGCCCGCCGCTGCTCACCGGCGACGCGATCGGCTCCGCCAAAGCCGGCATCGACCAGCAGAACCTCGGCGGCTGGTTCGTCACCATCGACTTCCGCGGGGGCGGCGGCGCGGCCTGGGAGAAGGCCACCGCACGGGCCGCCTGCCTCGCCGGCGACGACCGGCGGATCGCGATCGTCCTGGACGGCCAGGTGATCTCCTCCCCGGGGGTCACCCAGGACGTGCGCTGCAACGTCGGCATCGCCGGCGGCTCCACCCAGATCACCGGCGACTTCAGCCCCGCGCAGGCCAAGAACCTGGCCGCGCTCATCCAGGGCGGCTCGCTGCCCGTCCCGGTGCACATCATCGAGCAGCGCGTGGTCGGCCCCACCCTGGGCGCGGCGGCGATCGAGGCCAGCGCGCAGGCCGCGGTCATCGGCGTGCTGCTCACCGGGCTGTTCATCATCGCCGTGTACCGGCTGGTCGGCGCCCTCGCCGCGGTGGCGCTGGCCTGCTACGCGCTGATCACGTACGCGGCGCTGGTGGGGCTGGGGGCGACGCTGACGCTGCCCGGCCTGGCCGGGTTCGTGCTGGCCATCGGGATGGCCATCGACGCCAACGTGCTGGCGTTCGAACGGGCCCGGGAAGAGTACGCGGCCGCGCCGCGGCGCGGCGTGCGCACCGCCCTGGCCACCGGTTTCGACCGGGCCTGGTCGGCGATCGCCGACTCCAACATCACCACGCTGCTGGCCGCCGGGCTGCTGTTCTTCCTGGCCTCCGGCCCGGTCCGCGGCTTCGGCGTCACGCTGTCCATCGGCGTCCTGGGATCGCTGATCTCGGCGATGCTGCTCAGCCGCGTCCTCACCGAGACGGCCCTGAGCCTCCGCCCCGTCGCCCGCCGGCCCCGGCTGACCGGGCTGGGCGCCACCGGCCGCGTCCGGGACTGGCTGGACCGCCGCCGCCCCGACCTGATGCGGCGCCGCAGGCTCTGGCTCGGGATCTCCGGGCTGGCCGTCGCGCTGGCGGTCACCGGGATCTTCGCCCGCGGCCTCAACTTCGGCGTGGAGTTCACCGGCGGCCGGCTGGTCGACTACTCCACCAGCCGGCCGGTCGGCATCGACGCCGCCCGCGCCGCCGTGGCCGACGCCGGATTCCCGCGCGCCGTCGTCCAGACCTCCGGCACCGACGACATCTCCGTGCGCACCGAGAAGCTCACCAACGCCGAGGAGAAGTCGATCCGGGACGCCCTGGCCCGGCAGGGCGGCCAGGTCACCAAGCAGCGCGACGAGCTCATCGGCCCCACCCTGGGCCAGGAGCTGCGCATCAAGGCGCTGATCGCGCTGGCCGTCGCGCTGCTGGTGCAGCTGGCCTACCTGGCCCTGCGGTTCCGCTGGACGTTCGCGGTCGGCACGGTGCTGGCGATGTTCCACGACGTGGTGATCGTCACCGGGGTGTTCGCCTGGCTCGGCAAACCCGTCGACGGCGTCTTCCTGGCCGCCCTGCTCACCATCATCGGCTACTCGGTGAACGACTCGGTGGTGGTCTTCGACCGCATCCGCGAGCTGTGGGGGGCCCGGCCGAAGGCGCCGTTCCCCGAGGTGGCCAACCTGGGGGCGCTGCAGACCGTCCCGAGAACGGTCAACACCGGCATGGGCGCGCTGTTCATCCTGGCCGCCCTGGCGGTGCTGGGCGGCGAGTCGCTGACCGACTTCGCGATCGCGCTGCTGATCGGCATCCTGGTCGGCACCTACTCCAGCGTGTTCACCGCGACGCCGCTCGCGATCGTCCTGGAGCGGTACGCCAAGGCCCCGGCGCCGCGCCCGAAGCGGCTGCAGCGCCCGCCCGAGCGCAAGCCGGGCGACTCCGGCGCGGTCGTCTAGGGGGTCATGGGCCGAAGACCTCCAGTTCGATGATCCGGGAGAAGCGGCCGTCGTTGGAGCCGAGGCAGACGATCCGCACGGCGTCCGCCTCCACCGGGTCGAACGTCATCGGGACCCGGCCCGAGGTGTTGGAGCGGGACCGGGCGACGGTCGTCCACTCGCCGTCCTCCCGGACCTCGACGTCCCAGTCCCGCAGGCCGTACCGGGACGCGGCGTAGCGGTTGCCGGCCAGCGTGTGCAGCACGACGGCCGAGATCCGCCGCGTCCCGCCCAGGTCCACGTCCAGGGTGTCGGGCCACGCGCGCGAGGTCGCGTCGTTCCAGCCGTTGCCGACGCCGAACTCCTCGCCGTTGAGGTTCCCGTCGGTGACGCTGGCCGCGGGGTAGCGGCCGGACGCGTCCTCCGAGGAGGCCGTGACCGGACGTCCACACGCCAGGTCGTCCTCGCCCGGGCCCGGCTCGGCGAGCGTGACCGGCACGGTCAGCCGCTCCCGGCCGACACGCAGGGACAGCCGGTACTCGCCCGCGGCGACCTCCGGCGGCGCGGTGATCCGGAACTGGATCCTCGCCTCGTACGAGGCCGGCAGGTAGTTGGCGAACACCGGGCGGGAGACCTTGAGCGGCCCCGCCTCCGCGGTCAGGTCGCCGTACACCGGCCCGCCGGTGGCGTTGCGCATCCCGATCGTCATCCAGCCGCTCCGGCAGCGCGGATCCGACGCCCGGACGAGCGTGAACCGGGACCGGTCGGCGGTGGGCGTGACCTTCCCGCGCGCGTCCGCCGACAGCGTGCGGGTCTCCACCTTCCGCATGGTGGCGTGCTCGGGGTTGACGGGCGGGGGCGGGTAGGCCAGCACGCCCGGCGTCCAGGTCGGCCGGGGGTCCCGCGGCGCGCCGCCGGGCGACCCGATGGCGGCCAGCGGGTAGGCGACGACCGCGCACGCGGCGGCGGCGAGGCCGCCCCACAGCGCCAGGCGGGGCGGAACGCTCATCAGGCCACCTCCACGTTCAGGCCGGGACGGCCGTTCTCGATCATGAACCCGGCCTTGGTCTCCACCGGCGAGTCCGGACGGCTCACCACCGGCGTGACCCGGTAGGCCACCCGGTAGGAGTCCGGCGTCACCGTGCAGGTCGTGTAGCCGCGCTGGTCGTTCTGGAATCTGATGTGCGGGTTGGACGGGTCCTGCTCGCCCGGCGGCAGCCCGGTCGAAGGGCTGCCGTCGCCGCCGCTGCTGATCGAGGTGCCGAGGAACTCCGATCCCAGCGTCGGCGACTCCGGGTCGTCGAAGTCCAGCTTGAGGTCGGCGGCCTGGCCGCGGTGCGCGTCGCCGGTGATGACGACGACGTTGTCCACCCGGCGCTCGGCGATGCCCCGCAGGATCCGGTCGCGGGACGCCTTGTAGCCGTCCCAGAAGTCCATCGAGAACAGCTGGGTGTCGGGGTCGGTGTTGAAGTCGTCCTGGGCCATCACGACCTGGTTGGCCAGCACCTTCCACCGCGCCGCCGACCCGGCCAGCCCGTCCAGCAGCCAGTTCTCCTGGTCCAGGCCGAGCATGCTGCGGGACGGGTCCAGCCGGGCCGTGCAGTCGACCCGGCCGCCGTCCCCGCACGCCTGGTCGGAGCGGTACTGGCGGCCGTCCAGCACGTCGAACTGCACCAGGTCCCCGTACTGGACGCGCCGGTAGAGCCGCATGTCCGGGCCCGCCGGCGCCTGGCCGGCCCGCAGCGGCATGTGCTCCCAGAAGGCCCGGTACGCGTTGGCCCGCCACACCAGGAACTCGGCCACCGAGGAGGTGCTCTCGTCGGAGATCGACCCGGCGTAGTTGTTCTGCACCTCGTGGTCGTCCCAGGTGACCAGCCAGGGGGCGTGGGCGTGCGCGGCCTGCAGGTCGGGGTCGGACTTGTAGAGCGCGTACTGGAGCCGGTAGCGGTCCAGCGTGTCGCACCGGAACCGCAGCCCGTCGTGGACGGCCGTGCTCCGGACCCCGCCGTCGGCGGGCACACCGCCCTCGTAGAGGTAGTCGCCCAGGTGGACGATCACGTCGAGGTCCTCGGCCGCCATGTGCCGGTAGCCCGGGTAGTGGCCGTCCTGCCACGCCTGGCAGGAGGCGAACGCGAAGCTCATCCGGTCGAGCCGGCGGCGCGGGTCGGGTGCGGTCCGCGTCCGGCCCACGGGGCTCACCTCGCGCCCGCTCCGGAACCGGTAGAAGTACTCGCGGCCCGGCTTCAGGCCCCGCACGTCCACGTGGACCGAGTGGGAGTACTCGGGGACCGCCCACGTCTCCCCGCGCCGCACCGTGCGGGAGAACCGCTCGTCCGCGGCGACCTCCCAGGCCACCTTGTACCGCCGGTCGTCGAGCCCGCCCCTCGGCTCGAGCGGCCTGGGCGCGAGCCGCGTCCACAGGACGACCCCGCCGGGCAGCGGGTCCCCGGACGCGACGCCGAGCCCGTACAGCCGGTCGGCCGCCGACCGCGGGGGAGCGGGCGCCGCCCGGGTGTGCGCGTCGGCCGGACGCGTGGCCAGGCCCAGTGCCATGGCCGCGCCCGACAGGAGCAGGAAGTCCCGCCGCGTGCGGCGGGCATGGTACGCGGCCGCGGCGCGCGTTCCGGGATCGTCCACGGGTCGCCTCCCTCGGGTTGCTCGGCGACTGGGTCTCCGCTGCGGGATGACAGGGAGGATTGGAGTGACCCGACATGATCTCCGGTCGGCGGCCGTCCGCCCGCCGGATGGCGCGCGGATGAACGTAAAAAGGCCTCCCGGATATCCCCGGGAGGCGCCAAGCCCGCGGCGGTTCAGCCGGGGACGACGGAGCGCTTGAGGGGGCGGCCCTTCGCGCCGGAGACCATGCACATGATCGTGCGGTCGCCCAGGTCCCACATCTCCTTGGTCGGGGGCACGTACCACTGGTCGATCCGGACGGGCGAGGGGCGCTTGGCGAACATCTTCTTCCAGTGGGCCGTGCAGCCCGCGTCGGCCTTCCGCTCAGCCGCCGGGTCGCCGGGGAAAGGGCCGGACGGCAGATCGAACTGGTGCGTGAGCTGGGTTCCGTGCGGCCGATCGCAGGGGATGAGGTTGACCGTGATCGCCTCCTCCTTCTTCGGCCAGTCGAAGCAGTCTCCGGGCTTCAGCTCGTCCAGGGCGCGGGTCTGCCGGACCTGCGATCCGATCGGCCCGGCCAGCTTCTGGCCCTGGGCGGCGGTGATGGCGCACTGCACCAGGCGGTCGCCCAGCTGCCAGCCGGTATCGCGCGGGTAAACGACGTAGGTCTCGCCGTTCTCGACCGGCGTGTGGGTCTTGAACCGGGCCTGGAAGCGCCCCTCGCACCCGCTGGTCCCGCGCCGGCGCATCTCCTCGTCGCCCAGCCACTCGGTCCTGGGGAGCTTGAAAGTCAAGATCAGCTCGCCGTCGTGCGGGCCGGTGCACGGCACGGTCTTGTGCTCGGCCGCGTCCGGTCCGGCGGTCAGGTCGAAGCACTCGCCGGGTTTGAGGTTAAGCCGGTAGTCGGCCTTGTCGGCGGTCTCGCCGGCGGCCGTGCCCACGACCGCGGCCACGGCGATGACGGCCACCACCAGCCAGACCCCGGCGGCGGCGAGGCCGCCGACGACCAGGCCCCGGCCCCGCTCTCCGCGACGGTTGATCTGCGCGAGTGCGGCGATCCCGAGGCCCACCGTGATCAGCAGCCCGCCGAGCAGCCCGGTGACCAGGGTCGCGATCGCCAGCGGGTTGGTCCTGTCCGTCCCCTGCGGCGGCACGGACGGCACGGACGGCACGGGCGGCACGGGCGGCTGGTCCGGCGGGGGCGCCGGGGAGGCGCTCGGTGCCGTCCAGGCCGGGACGGCTTCGGGGTTCGGGGGATCGGGCGGGGAGGTGGAGTCCCCGTCAGCGTTCGGTGGCACGTTCACGAGCGCGACGTTAAGCGAAGAACATCGGAAATCAGCGGTTTGTCGGCTCTTTGGCCAGGTGTTGCCGCGGGGTAAACCATTTCCGGTGCCGTGACCGGGGACCTCCCCGGTCACGGCCCCGGGGGGATCAGGCCAGCGGGGGCTGGCGCTCGTCGTCCTCGGCCGCGATGACCTGCATGACCGCGTTGATCAGCGCCAGATGGGTGAACGCCTGCGGGAAGTTGCCCAGGTGGCGTCCGGTGTGCGGGTCGATCTCCTCGGCGTACAGCTGCAGCGGGCTGGCGTACGACAGCAGCTTCTCGCACAGCGCCCGGGCCCGCTCCACCTCGCCGATCATGACCAGCGTGCTCACCAGCCAGAACGAGCAGATGGTGAAGGTGCCCTCCTCGGAGGCGAACCCGTCGTCGGTCTCCGCGGCCCGGTAGCGCAGGACCAGATCGTCCTCCGACAGCTCGTCGGCGATGGCCAGGACGGTCTCCCGGACCCGCTTGTCGTCGGCGGGCAGGAAGCCCAGCAGCGGGATCAGCAGCGACGAGGCGTCCAGCGCGCTGGCACCGTAGTGGGCGGTGAACACCCCGCGCTCGTCCAGGGCGTTGGCCAGCACGTCGGCGTGGATCTCGTCGGCGGCGGCCTGCCAGCGCCGCGCCCGGTCGCTGTCGCCCCGGATGCGGGCCAGCCGGGCGCCGCGGTCGGCGGCGACCCAGCAGAACACCTTGGACGAGGTGAAGTGCTGCGGCTCGCCGCGCACCTCCCACATGCCGCAGTCGGGGGTGCGCCAGTTGGCCAGCGCGTCCTCGACCTGCTTGATGATGATCTTCCAGAGCCGGTCGTCGAGCCGGTCCCGCTTGCGCACGAACAGGTAGATCGAGGCGATGATCGCGCCCCACACGTCGTGCTGGGCCTGCATGTACGCCTCGTTGCCGATGCGCACCGGGCGGGCGTCGTCGTAGCCGCTGAGATGGTCGAGGGTGGACTCGGGCAGCTCCTCGCGACCGTCAAGGCCGTACATGATCTGCAGCTTGCCCTCGGCGGCCTCGGCCACGTCGGTGATGAAGTAGAAGAAGTCGTTGGCCTCCCAGTCGTACCCGAGGGTGTAGAAGGCCCACAGCGCCATCGTGGAGTCGCGGATCCAGGTGTAGCGGTAGTCCCAGTTCCGGTCCCCGCCCGGCGCCTCCGGCAGCGAGGTGGTCGCCGCGGCGGCGACCGCGCCCGTCGGGGCGTAGGTGAGCCCCTTGAGGGTGAGCGCGCTGCGCTGCAGGTGGCTGCGCCAGGGGTGGTCGGGGAAGCGGCCGCGGTCCAGCCAGTGCTGCCAGTGGTGGACGGTCCAGACGAGCCGCTCCTGGGCCTCCTCGTAGCTGCCGGGCGGCTCGTGCTCGCTCCAGGAGAGCGCGACGAAGCGGGCGTCGCCCTGCTTGAGGAGGGTGCGGGAGGTGGCCAGCGAGCCCTCGAAACCGACGTTCATGTCGGTGGTCAGGCGCAGGTTGACGCCGTTGCCCCGGGCCAGGGCCTCGTGGTAGCCGACCCCGGTGTGCTCCCAGCGCGCCGGGGTCTGGCCGTAGTCGAACACAGGCATGCAGTCGAGCCGCACCTGGACCTGGCCGTTGACGCAGCGGACCATGCGCAGCAGCACGTGGTCGGCGTCGTAGTCGGTGGGGGCCCGGCGATGGGTGTGGGAACGTTCCGTCTCGTGGTGCCAGGGCCCCATGAGGAGCGCGTCGGTGACCACCAGCCACCCCCCGTGCACCCACCAGGTGGTCTCCATCACCATGGTGCCGGGGATGTAGCGTTGCGCCGCGGGCACCTCCACCCCCGCCGGGCCGAGCCGGAAGTAGCCCGCGTCACGGTCGAGGATCGACCCGAACACGCTGGGCGAGTCCATCTTGGGCAGGCACATCCACTCGATGTTCCCGCTCGGGGCGACCAGCGCGGTCGTCTCGCAGTCCGACAGGAACCCGAAATCGGCGATCGGCGCGAACGGGTCTCCCGCCCGGCCGCCGGCGACCATCGGCCTCACAGCCTCACCTCCCTGATCCATCACGTTCCATCATTCCCTCTCGATCGCAATGCCCGTGCCATGGGCTTGGGGTGTCATGTCTGGAATGTCACTATTGGAATAGACCAGTACAGGCCTCCTGACCTGCACCGACGTCCACTCGGCGACCGGGCGCCGAGCGGACCGCGGATACGCGGGTACAGTCCCGCCATCGAGACATCGGACTTTCTTCGGGAAAGTCTCAGATGTCTTGGTGTCGGGCGGAATCGGAGCGTGAAGGAGCACCCCGTGCCGAAGTTCGTGTACGACTTCACCGAAGGCAACAAGGACCTCAAGGACCTGCTGGGGGGCAAGGGCGCCAACCTCGCCGAGATGACCAATCTGGGCCTGCCGGTGCCGCCCGGATTCACGATCACCACCGACGCGTGCCGGCACTACCTGGAGCACGGGACGCTGCCCGCGGGCCTGCAGGACGAGGTGGACGCCCACCTGGCCGCACTGGAGCGGCGGATGGGCAAGCGCCTGGGCGACCCCGCCGACCCGCTGCTGGTCAGCGTGCGCTCCGGGGCCAAGTTCAGCATGCCCGGGATGATGGAGACCGTCCTGAACGTCGGGCTCACCGACGCCTCCGTGCACGGCCTGGCCGACCAGTCCGGCGACGAGCGGTTCGCCTGGGACTCCTACCGGCGGCTGATCCAGATGTTCGGCAAGACCGTCCTGGGCGTCGACGGCGAGCTGTTCGAGGACGCCATCGAGGCCGCCAAGGACGCCAAGGGCACCAAGGACGACGCCGGCCTGGACGCCGCCGACCTCCGCGCCCTGGTCGACCGGTTCAAGGACATCGTCCGCGAGCACGCCGGCCGCCCGTTCCCCACCGACCCGCGCGAGCAGATGGACCTGGCGGTCAAGGCCGTGTTCGACTCCTGGAACGCCCCGCGCGCCGTCCTGTACCGCCGCCAGGAGCGCATCCCGGTCGACCTCGGCACCGCCGTGAACGTGTGCTCCATGGTCTTCGGCAACATGGGCCTGGACTCGGGCACCGGCGTGGCCTTCACCCGCGACCCCGCCACCGGCCAGCAGGGCGTGTACGGGGACTACCTGCAG
The DNA here is from genome assembly GCF_039532545.1 of Actinomadura vinacea. NCBI lineage: Bacteria > Bacillati > Actinomycetota > Actinomycetes > Streptosporangiales > Thermomonosporaceae > Actinomadura > Actinomadura vinacea. The sequence continues at coordinate 162,323 of NZ_BAAARW010000048.1, forward strand.
AACGCCCAGGGCGAGGACGTGGTCGCCGGCATCCGCAACACCGTGCCGCTGACCGAGCTGGAACGCATCGACAAGCCCTCCTACGACCGCCTCCTGGAGATCATGGAGACGCTGGAGAACCACTACCTCGACATGTGCGACATCGAGTTCACGATCGAGCGCGGCATGCTGTGGATGCTCCAGACCCGGGTGGGCAAGCGCACCGCCGCCGCCGCGTTCCGGATCGCCTGCCAGCTCCTGGACCAGGGGCTGATCGACGAGGACGAGGCCGCCTCCCGGGTGACCGGCGACCAGCTCGCCCAGCTGATGTTCCCCCGGTTCGACGAGTCCCGGCTCGCCTCCGCCCGCCGCCTCACCAAGGGCATGAACGCCTCGCCGGGCGCCGCCGTCGGCAAGGCCGTGTTCACCTCCGAGAGCGCCGTCCGCGCCGCCGAGAACGGCGAGGACGTCATCCTGGTCCGGCGCGAGACCAACCCCGACGACCTGTCCGGCATGGTCGCCGCCCGCGGCGTCCTCACCTCCCGCGGCGGCAAGACCTCGCACGCCGCCGTGGTCGCCCGCGGCATGGGCAAGACCTGCGTCTGCGGCGCCGAGGAACTCGACGTCGAGGTCAAGGCCGGCCGCTTCACCGCCCCCGGCGGCGTGGTCGTCGAGGAGGGCGAGGTGATCTCCATCGACGGCACCAGCGGCGAGGTCTACCTCGGCGAGGTCCCGGTCGAGGACTCCCCGGTCGTGCGGTACTTCGAGGGCCGGCTGCGGCCCGGCGACGGCGGCGAGCTCGTCCAGGCCGTCCACCGGCTCATGCGGCACGCCGACTCCCGGGCCGCGCTGAAGGTCCGCGCCAACGCCGACAACCCCGCCGACTCCGCCCGGGCCCGCCGGTTCGGCGCGCAGGGGATCGGGCTGTGCCGCACCGAGCACATGTTCCTCGGCGACCGGCGGCAGCTGGTGGAGAAGCTGATCCTGGCCGAGGGCGAGGAGGAGCGCACCGCGGCCCTGGACGCCCTCGAGCCCCTCCAGCGCGAGGACTTCGAGGGGATCTTCGAGGCCATGGACGGGCAGCCGGTCACCATCCGGCTGATCGACCCCCCGCTGCACGAATTCCTCCCTGACCTGACCGAGCTGTCGGTCAGGGTCGCTCTGGCCGGTGCCGGCGCCGATCCGCAGGACCGGCGGCTGCTGGAGGCCGTCCAGCGCCTGCACGAGGAGAACCCTATGCTCGGACTGCGCGGCGTGCGGCTCGGTTTGACGATTCCCGGGCTGTTCGCCATGCAGGTTCGGGCGATCGCCGAGGCCGCGGCGCGGCGCCGGCGGGACGGCGGCGACCCCCGGCCGGAGATCATGATCCCGCTGGTCGGCGCCGTCCAGGAACTGGAGGCCATCCGGGACGAGGCGCAGGGCGTGCTGGCCCAGGTCGCCCGGTCCACCGGGGTGGACGTCCCGGCGCTGATCGGCACCATGATCGAGCTGCCCCGGGCGGCGCTCACCGCCGGGCAGATCGCCGAGGCCGCCGAGTTCTTCTCCTTCGGCACCAACGACCTCACCCAGACCACCTGGGGGTTCTCCCGCGACGACGTGGAGGCGGCGTTCTTCTCCCGCTACCTGGAGGCGGGCATCTTCGGCGTGTCGCCGTTCGAGACGCTGGACCGGGAGGGCGTCGGGCGGCTCATCCGGATCGCGGCCGAAGAGGGCCGGGCCACCCGTCCGGACCTCAAACTGGGCATCTGCGGCGAGCACGGCGGCGACCCGGAATCGGTGCACTTCTGCCACGAGGTCGGGCTGGACTACGTCTCCTGCTCGCCGTTCCGGATCCCCGTCGCCCGGCTGGAGGCGGGCCGCGCCGCGATAGCGAGCACATGACAAAAAGCGGTCGAACCGGACACTGACTTGTGAACCCGATCGAGCATGGGAACCATCTAACTAACGTGTCCAGTGCGATGACGTTGGAATTCGATGTGCCGGAGCCCAGGCGGGCCGATCTTCCGGCGGACGACCTGCCCATGGACGATCGACCCGATGACGATCACGCCGAGAGCGGGGGCGGCGGCCGCCGCCCCCGCTGGTTCACGATCTCGTGGATCATCCTGCTCGGGCTGGTGGCGGTCCTGGTGCTCACCCCGCTCACCGTGGCCTGGCGGGTCTGGTACCAGGCGCGCCAGGACGAGACGCCGCGCTCGGACGCGATCATCGTCCTCGGCGCGGCCCAGTACAACGGCGTTCCTTCACCGACCCTCCAGTGGCGGCTGCAGCACGCCCTCGACCTGTACCGCCACGGCCGCGCCAAGGCGATCGTCACCGTCGGCGGCAAGCAGCCCGACGACAACTTCACCGAGGCCGGCGCGGGCAAGCGCTGGCTGGTGCAGCGCGGCGGCGTCCCGGCCGACAAGGTGATCTCGGTGCCGGAGGGCCTCGACACGCTGGAGAGCATGCGGGCGGTCGGGCGGCGGTTCGACCAGCTCGGCTGGAACTCCGGGATCATCGTGACCGACCCGTGGCACGGCCTGCGGTCCAAGCGGATGGCCGAGGACAGCGGGATCGACGCGGTCGCCTCGCCCACCCGCAGCGGCCCCAGCGTGCAGACCCGCGAGGGCCAGTTCCACTACATCGTCCGCGAGACCGGCGGCTACCTGTCCTACGTGCTGTTCGGCAAGAGCGTGCGGCCGCCCAGCGAGACGATCAAGACCGTCCCGCGGCAGACCGCAACGCCGTGATCACGATCGGGCCGCCCGCGGTTCAGCGCACGTCCCGGCGGTCCGCATAACCTGGTTTGACGATGACGCAGATTCCGCCGGACTATTCGGACCGAGACCGCGAGCGCTGGGCCCCCGAGCCCGCCAAACGGCGCGACCGCACCGCCTTCGAGCGCGACCGCGCCCGGGTGCTGCACAGCGCGGCCCTGCGCCGGCTCGCGGCCAAGACCCAGGTCGCCTCGCCCGGCGCGGACGCGCCCGGCAGCGTGCAGAGCCTGCGCACCCGGCTGACGCACTCGCTGGAGTGCGCCCAGGTGGGCCGCGAGCTGGGCAAGTCGCTGGGCTGCGACCCCGACCTGGTGGAGACCGCCTGCCTGGCCCACGACATCGGCCATCCGCCGTTCGGGCACAACGGCGAGGTCGCGCTGGACACCGTCGCCCAGAACTGCGGCGGCTTCGAGGGCAACGCGCAGAGCCTGCGCGTGCTGACCCGGCTGGAACCCAAGTCCTTCGCCCCGGCGGGCCCGCCCCTGTACGGCCGCAGCGTCGGCCTCAACCTCACCCGCGCCGCCCTGGACGCGGCCATGAAGTACCCGTGGCCGCAGGCGGACGCCGTCAACGGCAAATTCGGGGTCTACACCGACGACGTCCAAGCCGCCCGCTGGGCCCGGGAGGACGCCCTGCCGCGCAAGACCTGCTTCGAGGCCCAGGTCATGGACTGGAGCGACGACGTCGCCTACTCCGTCCACGACCTGGAGGACGCCCTGGTCGCCGGGCACATCGACTTCGGCCACCTGGCCGATCCGGCCGAGCGGCGCCTGGTCGCGCAGACCGCGATCAAGCTGTACTGCGACGACGCCACGCTGCCCGAACTGGAGGAGCGCTTCGCGGCGCTGCTGGCCGAGCCGTTCTGGCCGGACCGCTACGACGGCACCCCGCGCACGCTGGCCGCGCTGAAGAACCTCACCAGCACGCTGATCGGACGGTTCTGCCTGGCCGCCGAGGCCGCCACCCGGGCCGCCTACGGCGACCGCCCGCTCACCCGCTACGCCGCCGACCTGATCGTGCCGCGCGAGCAGCGGCTGGAGTGCGCGCTGCTCAAGGGGATCACCGCGCACTACGTGTGGATCAGCCACGAGGAGATCCGGGCCCGGCAGCGCGAGCTGATCATGGAACTGGCCGAGCTGATGCTGGCCGGCGCCCCGGGCACGCTCGACCCGGCGTTCCGCGCCGCCTACGTCGAGGCCCCGGACGACGCCGCCCGCCTCCGCGCCGTCATCGACCAGATCGCGTCCCTGACGGACACCTCGGCGATCAACCGCCGCACCCTGCTACGCGATCATGTGTGAGGGATCGCGTCCCTGACCCGAGCCGCCTTGGCGATCAACCGCCGCACCCTGCTACGCGATCATGTGTGAGGGATCGCGTCCCTGACCCGAGCCGCCTTGGCGATCAACCGCCGCACTCTGCTACGCGACCATGTGTAATTAGATCGCGTCCGTTCGTGTGCGGGGCCGGAACGATCTTGGGGGGTCGGTGGGCTTGTTTATGCCACGGAATGGCGATAGGCGGGCCTTGTCTTGGTTATGACGCCGCTGTAGGGCATAGAAGGACGAGGCTTAAGCGGTGCATACCCTGAGGAGGTTCCATGTCCCGGGAGACGTTCGTGATCGTCGGTGCGAGCCTGGCGGGCGCGAAGGCGGCGGAGACGCTGCGGGAGGAGGGCTTCGAGGGGCGGGTGGTGCTGATCGGGGAAGAGGCCGAGCGGCCGTACGAGCGGCCGCCGCTGTCCAAGGGGTACCTGCTGGGACGGCAGGAGCGGGACAAGGCGCACGTGCACGAGGCCGACTGGTACGGCGAGCACGGCGTCGAGCTGCGGCTGGGGGTGCGGGCCACCTCGATCGACCGGTTCGCGCACCGGGTGGGGCTGGCCTCGGGGGAGCCGGTGGACTACGACCGGCTGCTGCTGGCCACCGGGTCGTCCCCGCGCAGGCTGGACGCGCCGGGCTCGACGCTGCAGGGCATCCACTATCTGCGTTCGATGGCGGATTCGACCGCGCTGCGGGAGGCGCTGGAGCCGGGCGGGCGGCGGGTCGTGGTGGCCGGCGCGGGGTGGATCGGGCTGGAGACGGCCGCCGCGGCGCGCACGTACGGCAACGAGGTGACGATGATCGAGCCCGAGCCCACGCCGCTGCACTCGGCGCTGGGGCCTGAGGTCGGCGGGCTGTTCGCCGACCTGCACCGGGGGCACGGCGTGGATCTGCGGCTGGACCAGGGCGTGGCGGGGTTCTGGGGGGCCGGTCAGGTGTCGGCGGTGGTCACCTCGGGCGGGCAGGAGATCCCGGCGGACGTGGTGATCGTCGGGGTCGGGGTGCGGCCCAACACCGAGCTGGCCGAGGACGCCGGGCTGGAGGTGTCCGACGGGGTGCTGGTGGACCAGGCGCTGCGGACCTCCGATCCCGACATCTTCGCGGCGGGCGACGTGGCGAACGCGTACCACCCGCTGCTGGGCAAGCGGATCCGGGTGGAGCACTGGGCGAACGCGCTGAACGGGGGCCCCGCGGCGGCCCGCGCGATGCTGGGGCGGGCGGTGAGCTACGACCGGATCCCCTACTTCTTCACCGACCAGTACGAGCTGGGCATGGAGCTGTCGGGCGTGGCGGCGCCGGGGGAGTACGACGACGTGGTGTTCCGCGGGGACGTGCCGGGCCGCGAGTTTCTGGCGTTCTGGCTGCTGGACGGCCGGGTGGTGGCCGGGATGAACGTCAACGTGTGGGACGTGACCGGCGACGTGCAGGCGCTGATCCGGTCGGGCGAGCCGGTGGACGCGGCGGGGCTGGCCGATCCGAAGGTCCCCCTGACCGAACTGGTCGCCTGATTCTTCCGTTTTCGGAAGGTGATCACCGTCCCGTAAGGAACGTAGGGTCTTGCGGGTGGTGACTGAGACGATCGCCGCGCTCGGCCGGGCGCGGACCGCGGTGACCGTGGCGTTTCTCGTGCACGGGCTGGTCGGCGCGGCGTGGGTGGCGCGGATCCCGCAGATCAAGCGCGAGCTGGGGCTGAGCGAGGGCGCGCTGGGCGTGGCGCTGCTGGGCGCGCCGGTCGGCGTGGTCCTGGCGGTGCGGTTCGCCGGGTGGACGGTGGCGCGCTGGGGCAGCCGGGCCACCACGCTGGCGTCCGGGACGGCCGCGGCCCTGGCCCTGGTGCCGCTGGGCCTGTCCTGGAACATCGCCGCCCTGACGTGCTCACTCGTGCTGATGGGCGGCTCGCTGGGGCTCATGGACGTGGCGATGAACGCCCAGGGCGTGGCCGTCGAACGCCGCTACGGCCGTCCGCTGATGTCGGGGCTGCACGGCGCGTACAGCGTGGGGACGCTCGGTGCCGCCCTGGCGGGGTCGGCAGCCGCGCACCTGGAGGTGCCGGTTGCGGTGCATCTGAGCGTCGCCGCGGCGGTGCTGACCGCGGTGCTGCTGCTGTGCTGCCGCGATCTGATGGACCGTTCGGCGGACGTGCTGCCCGACCCGGAGACGGAGCGGACGGCCGCCGGGGCGGCGCCGGACCCGGCGGTACGGGCCGGGCGGTGGACGCTGGCGCTGCTGGGCGTCATCGGGCTGTGCTCGTTCGTCGGTGAGGGCGCGATGGCCGACTGGAGCGCGGTCTACCTGCGCGAGACGCTGGAGACGGGGCCGGGCCTGGCGGGGCTGGGCTATGCCGGATGCGCGGTGGCGATGGCGGTCGGCCGGCTGGCCGGCGACCGGGTGGTGGCCCGGTTCGGGCCGGTTCCGGTGCTGCGCGCCGGGTCGCTGGTCGCCGCGCTCGGGCTCGGCCTGGGCCTGCTGGCGGAGCACCCGGCCGTGGCCGTGCTCGGGTTCACGTTGTTCGGGCTGGGCGTCGCGCCGGTGGCGCCGGTCACCTTCAGCGCCGCGGGGAACCTGCCGGGCGTGCCCGCGGCCAACGGGATCTCCCGGGTGACGGCGGTGGGCTACCTGGGCCTGCTGGGCGGGCCCCCGGTGATCGGGTTCGTGGCGCAGGGGGTCGGGCTCGGCTGGGCGCTGGCCGTGCCGGTGGCGCTGGTCGCGCTGATCGTCCCGCTGGCGGGGGCGACGGCGACCGCGGGCCGCTGAGCGGGTTTCGGCGTGGGGCTAACTCGGCTTATGTCCGCTTCCGGTAAAGTCTGGGCGGGTGAACGCCAAGCAGGGGCCGATACCGGTCAGTTCGGACCCGGTCCCCCCGATCGCACCTCGCAGGGCCGCGCGGCCTCCCAGGACCTTCGTCCGGGAGCTGCTCACCTTCGGCTTCGTGGGCCTCCTCGGCACGGTGATCACCATCGGCGGGGCCAACGTGCTGCGGCACTGGCTCGGCGGCGGCCCGCTGACCAGCGTGGTCGTCCCGACGGTCGTCTCGACCGTCACGTCCTACCTGCTCAACCGGCACTGGACGTTCCGGCACCGGGACAGCGACGGCTCCGGCCGGGAGTTCGTGATCTTCTTCGGGCTGAACGGCGTCGGGATGGCCATCCAGGTGCTGTGCACCGGGATCACCTTCTACGCCCTGGCCCTGCGGGGCGGGCTGTCCTACAACGCCGGGCTGCTGGTCGGGCTGGGGCTGGGCTCGGCGTTCCGCTACTGGTCGTACAAGAAATGGGTGTTCACCCCGGCGGCCGCCTGAGCCGCGGACGGGAAGGCCCCGGCGGCACGCGCACGGGGCGCGTGACCGCCGGGGCCGCCGGTTCCTCGCGACGACCGGTCAGTCGAAGTAGTCCGGCTGGGACTGCGCGTTCAGCAGCGGAAGCCGCACGCGCTCGCCCTGGTCGGTGGCCCGGTCCTTGATCTTCAGGACGTCGAGGCCCTTCTGGATGTCGTTGGAGTAGATGTAGCCGTTGTAGTAGTACGCCGACCACGACCCGCCGATCTGCAGCGTGTCGGACCAGGGCCCGCGCTCGAACCAGCCGATCTCCTTCGGCTTGCGCGAGTCGGTGAAGTCCCAGACCGAGATGCCGCCCTGGTACCAGGCCTGGACCATGATGTCCCTGCCCTTCACCGGGATCAGCGAGCCGTTGTGGGCCACGCAGTTCTCGGTGTCGGCGTTGGGCCGCGGGATCTTGTAGTAGCTGCGGAAGCGGAGCTTGCGCTTGTCGCCGGAACCGACGATGTCGTAGATGGCGTTGGCGCCCTTCTGCTGCCCGACGGCGGTGTTGCAGGTGGCCGCGGAGCCGCCGCCCAGCTCGTCGGTGAAGACGATCTTGTTGGCCTTGTTGTTGAACGTGGCCGAGTGCCAGAACGCGAAGTTCTCGTCGTCCCGCACGCTGGTGATGGTGTACGGCTTCTCCGGGTCGGAGATGTCGAACAGCACGCCGTCGCCCATGCAGGCCCCGGCCATGATGTCCTTGTCCGGGTAGGCGGTGAGGTCGTGGCAGCCGGAGGTCGCCGAGGTGCCGTTCGGCCACGGCGTGCCGACCGGGTCACCCGGGTTGCCGCCGTCCGGGAACAGCACCGGCTCGGCGATGACCCCCGCGGAGGCCGGGTTCTTGTGCGGGACCTTGATGATGGAGATCAGGTCGTGCGGCGGCTGGCAGTCCGGGTAGGTCCCGTCGGGACGGTAGGACGACACGTAGATGTAGCTCGTGCCCTTCTTGCCCGGCACCAGCGTGTTGGTGTGCGAGCCGCACTTGGTCTCGACGGCCTTGACGTAGCGCGGGTTGCGCACGTCGCTGATGTCGAAGATCTTGATGCCCTCCCAGGCGGTCTTGTCCGTGGCCGGCTTCGGCACGGCCTGGCAGGAGTCATCGCTCATCGAGGCGTCCGTCGACAGGAACAGCAGGTTCCCGGCGAGCGAGACGTCGTTCTGCGACCCGGGGCAGCTCACGACCGTGACGACCTTGGGCTTGCTGGGCTTGCTGATGTCGTAGACCGTGAAGCCCGCGTAGTTGCCGCCGAAGGCGTAGTTCCCCTTGAACGCCCAGTCGGAGCCCAGGTTGGCGGCTCCGGCCATCGGTCCCTGCTTGGGGATGTTCGCAAGCAGGCTCATGTTGGGGGACTTGGCGATCTCGTCCTTGCCGGGCGGCTCGGCCGAGGCCGCGGGTGCGACCATGACCGCCGAGACCGCCAGCAGTATCCCCGTCAACGTGCCCAACAGTGTTCTTCGCGTTCTTCGTCCAGGCGCTGGCGCCACTGCGACTCCTTCGCTCACTGCCCCCATGGGCTGACATAGATCATCCGGAGTATGAACGGTTTCAATACCTCTGGATAGCCCTGAACACATCTGTGAGCTTCTTGAGATCTGTCCGGAGTTCACCCTGATGCGAAGAGCGGATACGGTCGCCGTGACCGAGGGGTGGAACGCCGGGAACGGCGGAAAGGCCGGAGTGGTGGAACATCGGATGCGGGGTCGGGTCGTGCCCGTGGGCATGGCGCTGGCGGCGGTGCTGGCCGCGGGTGCGCTGAGCGGGTGCAGCGGGGACGAGCCGGAGGCGGCGCCGAAGAGCGAGAGCACCGTGCTGGTGCCGGGGCGTCCGGGCGAGCCGAACAAGACCGCCGTGCGCGGGCCGGCGTCGGCCGCGCCGCCGACCGCCGCCGAGATCCGGTTCGTGGAGATGATGATCCCGCACCACCGGCAGGCGGTGGAGATGGCCGGGCTGGCGCCCGGCCAGGCGGCCGACGCCAAGGTGAAGTCGCTGGCGCACCGGATCGGGGCGGGCCAGCAGTCGGAGATGGCGGCGATGGAGTCGTGGCTGAAGAAGAACGGCCGCCCCGGGGCGAGCCCGGGCGGCGGGCACGGCGGCGGGCACGCGTCGCCCTCCGCCGCCGCGACCTCGCACGCGGGGATGCCGGGGATGGCGACCCCGGAGCAGATGGGGCGGCTGCGGGCGGCGCGCGGCGCCGACTTCGACCGGCTCTTCCTGACCCTGATGATCACCCATCACCAGGGCGCGCTCACCATGACCAAGGACGCGCTCGACAAGGGCACCAACGTGATCGTCCAGGAGCTGGCCCGGGACGTGCAGTCCAGCCAGCAGGCCGAGATCGACCGGTTGCGGACGCTGCTGCCCAAGGACTGACCCCGTTCCCGGACGGCCGCCGACCGTCCGGGAACGGGATCGTCCGGCTCAGCGGCCGGCCGGGACGGTCTTCTCGGTCTGCGCCAGCGCCTCGCCCAGCAGGCCGGCCAGGTCCTGCCCGGCGCCCTGCGAGAAGATCACGTGGTCGACGCCCGCCTCGGCGAGCCGGCCGACGGTGTCCACCGCCTGGTCCACCGAGGGGGTCGTGTCGCTGAAGAAGGTCAGCGAGGTCTTCTCGATCTCGGCGTAGTCGCGGCCCTCGCGCTCGCAGTGCCCGCGCAGCACCTCCAGCTTGTGCGGCAGCTCCTCGCCGTCGAAGATGTTGCAGGCGTCGGCGTACTTGGCCACGAACCGCAGCGTCTTCTTCTCCCCGGTGCCGCCGATGAGGATCGGCGGGTGCGGGCGGCGGACCGACTGCGGGGAGTTCAGCGGCCGTTCGAGCTGGAAGTGCGCGCCCTGGTACGGCTTCTCGTCGCCCTTCCACATCTGGTGGGCGATCTGCAGGGTCTCCTCCAGCTTCTCGAACCGCTCGGCGGTCGGCGGGAACGGGACGCCCAGCCCGCGCGACTCCTCGTCGTTCCACGCGGCCCCGATGCCCAGCCAGGCCCGTCCGCCCGACAGCACGTCCAGCGTGGTCGCCGTCTTCACCAGGATGCCCGGATGCCGGTAGGTGACGCCGGTGACCATGGTGCCGAGCGTGATCCGCTCGGTCAGCGCCGCCGCGTACGCCAGCGCCGTGTACCCCTCCAGCATCGGGTCCTCGGCCGGGCCGACCATGTTGATCTGGAAGAAGTGGTCCATCACCCAGAGCGAGTGCAGCCCGGCCTGGTCGGCGTCGCGGGCGATCCGTCCGAAAGCCGGGGCGATCTGCTCGGGCCCGCCCGGGAAGGTGAAGCTGGGAACCTGAAGTCCGATGCGCATGTGTGATCCTTCGTGATCCGGTTGCGTGTACCACTCTGCGACCTGGAGTGCGCTCCAGGTCAAGGACCATGCCCGGCGGCGGGCGCCCTCATCCGCGCCCGCCGCCGCCCTTCCGCCGTCCCGCCCGCGGTTGACCTGGAGTGCGCTCCAGGTGCGATCCTGAGCGTCGTGACCTCTTACTCGCCCGCGGAGACCGCCGAGATGAGCGGGTTCAGCATCGACACCCTCCGCTACTACGAGAAGATCGGGCTGCTGGCGGACATCGCGCGCAACACCTCCGGCCGCCGCGTCTTCAGCGACGACGACCTGGCCTGGCTCGGGATGCTGCGCTGCCTGCGCGAGACGGGCATGCCGATCGCGGAGATGCTGCGCTACTCCGAGCTGACCCGGGCCGGCGACGAGACCGTCCAGGAGCGGATCGAACTGCTGCACAGCCACGACCGCCGGGTCGAGGAGCAGATCGAGCGGCTGCGGTTCCAGCAGGGCCGGATCCAGCGCAAGCTCGGCTTCTACCGGGAGATCGCCGAGTACCGCCCCGAGATCGACTGCGGGGTCAGCGCCGCACGGCCGTGATGCGGCGGCCGTCCGGACCGAAGATCAGCATCCGGTCCAGGTCGACGTCCAGCCGGACCTCGCCGCCCCGCTCGGGGCGGTCCGTCCCGGCGCTGAACACCAGGTCCGACCGGCGGTGGTGCCCGGAGTGCTCCTCCTCGACGATCGGCTCCGGGACGGTGTCCCGCCTGAGCAGGGCGCGCACCCGAGCGCCGAGCCCGGCGGGCGGGGCCGCGCCGTTCGCGGTGCCGGGGCGGCCGGCGGTCGGCTGGGGAGCTCCCACGGCGGCGGCGTCGACGGTCGGGATGCCCGCCTCGGCGTAGGCGAGCCAGTCGTGCCCGTGGAACTCCAGCACCCGCACCCGCCCGGCGAGCGTGCGGCCCTCCGCGCCCGCCTCTCCGGCCGGGACGGGCGTGAGCGCCTCCGGGCGGATCCCCACGATCACCGGCCGGCCATGATGCCTGATCAGCGCGGGCGAGCGCGGATCCCGCCACGGCACGGCGACCCGCTGCGGGCCGAAGTCCAGCACCACGCCCTGGTCCTGGACGGCCCACGCGGTGGCCTGGAGCAGATTGATCGGCGGCGAGCTGAGGAACGCCGCCACGAACACCGTCGCCGGGTCCCGGTAGATCTCCTCGGGGGTGCCCGCGTCCTCCAGCAGCCCGTCCCGCAGCACCGCGATCCGGTCCGCCATCGTCATCGCCTCGACCTGGTCGTGGGTGACGTACACGGTGGTGGTGCCGGTGGAGCGGACCAGCCCGGCGATCTCCAGCCGCAGCTCGATGCGCAGCCCGGCGTCCAGGCTGGACAGCGGCTCGTCCATCAGGAACAGCGACGGCTCGCGGATCAGCGCCCGGCCGATCGCGGCGCGCTGCCGCTGCCCGCCCGACAGCGTGCCCGGCATCCGGTCGATCATGGTGTTGATGCCCAGCGCCCGGGTCAGCTCGGCCACCCGCTCCCGCGCCTCGGCCCGGTCGGTGCCCGCCACCTCCAGCGGGAACATCATGTTGCCCCCGACGGTGCGGTGCGGGTACAGCGCGCCCTCCTGGAAGACCATCGCCACGTTGCGCTCGCGCGGGGACAGGTCGTTGGCGACCACGCCGTTCAGCCGCAGCTCGCCCGAGGTCACCTCCTCCAGCCCGGCGATCATCCGCAGGATCGTGGACTTGCCGCAGCCGGACGGACCGAGCAGGACGAAGAGCTCCCCGTCGTTGATGCGCAGGTGCATGTCGCGGACGGCGTGCACATCGCCGGGATACACCTTGCCGACACCGTCGAGCACGACTTCCGTCATCGGGGGCCACCTTGGCAGCGGGCGGAACGTTGGCCAACGATCACACCGCGCGCACACCCCGTTTGTCCAGTGTGCGAGTGCCACCCGGTGAACACGTCCTGACGCTCAGTCCCAAGCGACGCGGAGCACGGTGGACGCCTGCAGCGGGTCCTCGCCGCGGTGCGTGGCCAGGATGCCCTCGCCCTCCGGGGTGGAGGTGAACACCGCCTCCCCGCCGGACACCCAGGTGTTCCAGGCGGCCACGAACGCCCCGGTGCGCTTGCGGTTCTGCCCGAACACCGACGGCACCGAGTGGTAGACGACCCCGTCCGCCCGGACCAGGTCCTCGAACCAGCGCAGCGCGCGCTCGCTCCGCTCGTGACCGGTGCGCGGGTAAACGACATAACGGGGCAGGACGTACCGGGGCGTCGCCATCGGGGCGAGCACCTCGTCCAGCGCCACCGCGAAACGCCGGGACGTGGCCGCGTCCACGTCGGCGAGGGAGAACCGGTAGGTGCCGTCCGGTTCCGGCCGCACCACGACACCCTCCGCGCCGCGCCGCGACAGCCCGGTGTCCTTGAGGGCGTCGGCGACGGCGTACGCGAAGCCGGTCACGGCCGGTTCGCCGGACAGCCCGTCCAGCAGCCGCGCGGCCTCCTCGAACACCCGCTCCCGCGCCCGCCTGGACGCCCCGAGCCGCCGCGCCTCGCGCACGTGGTGCACGGTCGCGCCGAGGGAGGTCAGCGTCAGGCAGGTGACCCAGGAGGCCGGCCAGGCCTCGAGCCCGAAACCGATGGTGAAGAGGGCGACCGCGAAGGTGAGGAGCAGCCCGATCACGACGCCGGCGCCGAGCTTCCTCCGTTCGTACAGCGGCGGCAGCCAGGGCCGGCCCGTGGCGAGGGCGGCGGCCGGCAGCGCGGCCGGCGCGCCGGGCGTGATCGTCGGGGCGTCCGCGGGGGCGGCAACGGTAGGGGAGCGGGCGGGACGGATCCGGAGCGTGTGCACCAGTTCGTCCCGGAACGGCGCGCCCAGGCGCCAGCCTTCGCGCGTGCCGGCCCGGTCCTGGGCGCGCGCCAGCATCTCCTGGTTGAGCCGGTCGAACGAGGCGGGATCGGGCGGCGCGTACGGGGAGAACGACGCGTCGACGTGCGCCACCCCGGACACGATCTCGCCGTTCGGGGCCGCGGCCAGGTAGCCGCCGTGCTTGCGGACGAACCGGTCCCAGTCCGCGGTGCCCTTGGGATGCCCGTCGGCCACGCACACCACCGTCCAGGTGTTGGCGGACTTGTCCGGCCACGCCGGGTCCAGGCGCAGCGCCCGGCCGCGGGTCTGCACGACGGCGGTGGGCGTGGTCGCGGTGGTGAGGTCGATGAGGGTGTTGATCCCGCGCGCGTCCCAGCCCTCCCCGAGCAGCCCCCGGGTGCCGACCAGGATCTGGCAGCCGCCCGCCTCGAAGAACGCGGTGATGAGCCGCACCCACACGCGCGAGGACCAGGGCCCGGTGATGAGCGCGACGCCGCCGCCGGCCGGCTCGACGGCCAGCCCGTGCCCGTGGTGCTCCAGGACGAACGCCCGCGCGGTCTCCTCGGCGGCGGCGACCGTGCGGCCGGTGACCAGCATCGGGGCCAGCCCCCGGGTGCGGGGGTCGGCGACCAGGCCGCGCAGCATCAGCCACGCCGACCCGGCCTCGGCGTCCAGGACCTCGCGCAGCCGCGCGGGCAGGGTCGCCCCGGCGCGCTCGTGGTCGCACAGCACCAGGCAGCGCAGCCGGGCGCCGAGCGCGGCCGCCTCGGCCGCGGCGATCTCCACGGCGCCGAGCGTCTTGGCGGCGCTGCGCGCCAGCACCCGGTCCACGGGCGAACGGGCCGCGCGGATCCCGCGCCTGGTCAGCTGGTATCCCACGGCGGGCAGCGCCCGCTTGACCGCCTCCAGCGCCGCCGCGTCCTGCTCCTCCTCGCTGGGCAGCAGGCAGTGCAGGACGTAGTCGTTGAGCAGCGCGACCCAGTCCTCCGCGGTCGGGGCGTGCCGGTGCTCCTCGCGCAGCCGGGCGCCGGGCGGGAGCGCCAGCAGGCCCGCGTGGTGGAAGCGCAGCGCGGCGGCGGCGATCCGCGGCTCGGCCGTCTCCACCCGCGCCCACGACACCGCCCCGCCCGCCGCGGACGTGCGGTCGACCATGCGGGCGTCCAGCCACTCCAGCAGGCCGGTGGAGGTGAACCCGGGCTCGAGCAGGCCGGCGGTCAACTCGGCGAAGCGCTCGGCCTCCCCTTCGACGTACTCCGCCTCCACCGTGGTGGGCGTGGTCAGCCAGACCAGCTCCGCGAACGGCGCGAGATAACCCTGCCGCACCATCGCCGGGATGGACGCGCCCAGGATCGGCGTCCCGAACAGCGCGTCCACCAGCGCCGACTCGTCGGGCGTGAGCGACTCGGGCGGGGTGGCGGTCAGCCCGATCACGCGGGCGTCGGGTAGCTCCTCCAGGATCTCGGCCAGCAGCCGTCCCCACACGTCGAGCAGGTGGTGGCACTCGTCCAGGACGAGCGTGAGCGGACCGGCGTTGTGCAGCGCGGCGACCAGCGCGCGCCCGTTGTCGTGCAGCAGCCGCACCAGGCCGCCGCGGCGGCTCTTCTGCCGGCCCTCCTCGTCGGTCTCGGCGTCGGGGTCGAAGACCGCCAGCGACTGGTAGGTCAGGACGGTGACGGGATGCCGCAGCTCACGGCCGGTGCCCGCCGCGCCGCCGCAGCGCCGCCAGTGCTCGGCCCACTGGTGCTGGATCGCGGTGTTGGGGACGAGCACGACCGTGCGCCGCCCCAGCCGCCGGGCCGCCTCCAGCCCGACCAGGGTCTTGCCGGTGCCGGGCGGCAGCACCACCCACGCCCGCGAGCGGCCCTCGTCCCAGGCCGCGTCCAGCCCGCCGAGGGCCTTCTCCTGGTACGGCCGCAGGTCGCCCGGCCACCGCGCCCCTTGGAAATCCATCGGCACATTGTCGCGTCATGCCGTCGAGGATCGCTGTGCATGAGCTGATATGTCCTGCCTTACCGCGGCGTGCTCGCCTTCGGTCAGGCGGCGGCGGAGCGCGGCCGAGTCCGGTGCGAGCGCGGTGACCAGGACGCCGGCCCCCGCCAGCGGCAGCACGGCCCAGCCCTCGCCGGTGCGCGGCGACCCGGTGAGCTCCGGTCCGGCCAGCAGGACGCTGCCGGCGGCGCCGGCCTCGCCCAGCACGGCGCGGCTCGCGCGGACGGCGGGATCGTCCAGGCGCAGCTCGTGGCGGAGCAGGGGCGCGCCGCCGACGGTCACGTCGAACCGGCTGGTGTGGCGGCCCGGACGCTCCCCATACCGGCCCAGGATCAGCTCCTCGCGCCAGCGCAGCGTCGCCCCCTCGGCCAGGGCGATGCGGGCGACGGCGCGATGGCGGCAGCCCGCCGCCGCCACGGCCGGCTCGGGCGCGAAGTCCAGATGCCCGCCCGCGCCGACCTCGGCCCGCACCGTCGTCCGCGACTCGCCCTTCCCGGGAAGCGCGAGCGAGGCGGCGGCCGAGCGCACCGCCAGCCGGGCCCCCGGCCCCACCGTCACCTCCAGCTCCAGGTCGTCGCCGCCGAGCGGTCCCGCCGCCGCACCGACCAGGTACAGCGCCCCGGCCGCCGCACGCAGCGCCAGCGGGCCGTCCGAGCGCAGCCGGGTCAGGCGGGTGCGGCCGGCCGGACCGAGTTCGGCGGTGACGGCGGCGCGCGCGGTGTAACCGCGGGTCACGACGCGGCGGCCGTCCGGTCGGCGGCGGCCGGCGCCCCCGGCGCGCGGCCGAGGACGCCGCGGACCCACCCGGCGACCTCGGGCGCGCCGGGACGCTCCCGCAGCGAGGTGAACGCGACCGGCCGCCCGTCGCGGACCCGCGCGGCGTCCCGGGCCATCGTCTCCAGGTCGCTGCCGACCAGCGGCGCCAGGTCGGTCTTGTTGACGACCAGCAGGTCGGCCGCCGCGACGCCGAGCCCGCCCTTGCGCGGGACGTCGTCGCCGCCCGCCACGTCCAGCACGAAGATCTGCCGGTCGGCCAGGCCGCGGCTGAACAGGGCGGTGAGGTTGTCGCCGCCGCTCTCCACGATGATGAGGTCGAGCGCACCGCCGTGCCGCTCCTCCAGCTCCTCCACCGCGTCCAGGTTGGCGGAGATGTCGTCGCGGATGGCGGTGTGCGGGCACGCCCCGGTCCGCACGGCGGTGATCCGGTCGTCGGCGAGCACGGCCTCGCGGCGCAGGAAGTCGGCGTCCTCGGTGGTGTAGATGTCGTTGGTCACCACCGCCAGCTCAAGCTCGTCGCGCAGCGCGCGGCACAGCGCGGCGGTCAGCGCGGTCTTGCCGCTGCCGACGGGCCCGCCGATGCCCAGGCGCAGCGCACGGCCGTGCACCGGCGCCGCCGCGTGCGGGTCGTGCGCGTGGTCGTGGTCGCCGCCCACAGGAACCTCCCAGGATCTATGACTCGAAAAGGCGCAGGTCGGCGCCCACGTGGAGTTCGGCGTACAGGTCGAGGAGCGGGGCCGAGAGGGCGGGCAGGCCGGCCGGATCGGCCGGCTCCCGGGCCGCCTCCCGGGTCGCCTCTATGGCGACCGCGTCGATGGCGGGCGCGAGCCCGGCCAGCACGCGGTGCACGGCCAGCGGGTCGAGGCCGAGCAGCCGCACGCCCGCCGAGGCCGGCCCGGTCACCGACCCGTACGCGCTGACCGCCGCGGCCTGGTGCGGCGTGCCGCCCGCCGCCGCGGTCGCCGCGCCCTGGACGAGCGGCTGGTGCGGCGCGCGCAGACCCGCGAGGTCGTCCAGCGCCGGATGCGGCCACGTCCCGCGCGCCGCCCGCAGCAGCGACCTGCCCTGCGCGCGGGACGCCTTGCGCTGCGCGGGGGACGGCGTCCGGGCGTCCGCCTCCGCGTCGAGCCGCGCCCACTCCCACGCGGGCCCGGCGGCGTGCGCGCACGCGGCGGCCGCGAGCGCGGCCGACACCAGCCCGGACGTGCCCAGCCGTCCGCGCAGGAAGTCCGCGAGCCCGGCGACGTCCCGCACCGCGCCCGCCGTGACCGCCGGTTCCACCCCGCCCGAGTGCGCGTGCCCGCCCGCCGGGAGCCGGGAGTCGGCCAGCAGCAGGAGGTGCGCGGGGAGCGTCATCGCGGCCGGCCGATCAGAAGAGGAAGTAGCGCTGCGCCATCGGCAGCTCGGCGAGCGGGGCGGGCTCGACCTCCTCGCCGTCGACGGAGACGGTGAAGGTGTCGGGGTCCACCTCGATCCTGGGCAGCGCGCCGTTCAGCGGAAGGTCCGACTTGGCCAGCCGCCGGGTGTCCCTCACCGGCACCAGCTCCCGCCGCACCGCCAGCCTGCCCGCCAGGCCGTCGTCGAGGGCCGCCTGCGACACGAAGTGCAGCGACGTCCCGGCCGCGACCGGCGGGGCGGCGCCGAACATCGGGCGCGGCAGGACCGGCTGCGGGGTCGGGATCGAGGCGTTGGCGTCGCCCATCGCCGCCCAGGCGATCACCCCGCCCTTCAGCACCGCCAGCGGCCGGACGCCGAAGAACGCCGGATCCCACAGCACCAGGTCGGCCAGCTTGCCCGGCTCCACCGACCCGATCTCGCCGTCCAGCCCGTGCGCGATCGCCGGATTGATCGTGTACTTGGCGACGTACCGCCGGGCCCGCAGGTTGTCGGCGGGGCCCTCCAGCGCGCCCCGGCGCCGCTTCATCGCGTGCGCGGTCTGCCACGTGCGGATCACCGTCTCGCCGATCCGGCCCATCGCCTGCGAGTCCGACCCGATCATCGCGATCGCGCCCAGGTCGTGCAGCACGTCCTCGGCCGCCATCGTCGTCGGCCGGATCCGCGACTCGGCGAACGCCAGGTCCTCGGGCACCGACGGGTTGAGGTGGTGGCACACCATCAGCATGTCGAGGTGCTCGTCGAGGGTGTTGACGGTGTGCGGCCGGGTCGGGTTCGTGGACGAGGGCAGCACGTTCGGGTGCGAGGCGACCGTGATGATGTCGGGCGCGTGCCCGCCCCCGGCGCCCTCGGTGTGGTACGCGTGGACCGACCGGCCGCCGATCGCCGCCAGCGTCGACTCCACGTACCCGGCCTCGTTCAGCGTGTCGGTGTGCAGCGCCACCTGCACGCCGGACGCGTCGGCCACGCGCAGGCACGCGTCGATCGCGGCGGGCGTCGACCCCCAGTCCTCGTGCAGCTTGAACCCGGAAGCGCCCCACCGCAGCTGCTCCCACAGCGCGTCCTCGGAGACGGTGTTGCCCTTGCCGAGCAGCGCCACGTTCACCGGATGGCCGTCGAGCGCCTCCAGCATCCGGTGCAGGTACCAGGCGCCGGTCACGGTGGTGGCCTTGGTGCCCTCGGCCGGGCCGGTGCCGCCGCCGATGAGCGTGGTCACCCCGGCGCCGAGCGCCTCGTCCAGGAGCTGCGGGCAGATGAGGTGGACGTGGGAGTCCACCGCCCCGGCCGTGAGGATCCTGCCGTTTCCGGCCAGCACCTCGGTGGACGGCCCGATCACCAGGCCGGGGTGCACGCCGTCCATGGTGTCGGGGTTGCCGGCCTTGCCGAGCGCGACGATACGGCCGTCCCGCACGCCGACGTCGGCCTTGACGACGCCCCAGTGGTCGAGCACCACCACCCCGGTGATCACCAGGTCGAGCGCGCCCTCGGCCCGGGTGGCGCGGGCCTGGCCCATCGACTCGCGGATCACCTTCCCGCCGCCGAACACCGCCTCGTCCCCGGCGCCGGCCGGCCCGCGGCTGCGGTCCTCGGTGACCTCGACGAACAGGTCGGTGTCGGCGAGCCGCACCCGGTCGCCCGCGGTCGGCCCGTACAGCAGGGCATAGCGCGCCCGCGACAGCTCACTCATGCCGTGTTCCCGTCCAGGTTCCCATCGAGGGGTCCGTTCCGCTCCAGGCGCAGGCCCGGGACGACGCGCGCCCCGGCCAGCGGCACCAGGTCCACCTCGCGGGTGATGCCGGGCTCGAACCGCACCGCCGTGCCCGCCGGGACGTCCAGCCGCCGCCCCCACGCGGCGTCGCGGTCGAAGTCGAGCGCGGGGTTGGCCACGGCGAAGTGGTAGTGCGAGCCGACCTGCACCGGCCGGTCACCGGTGTTGACCACGGTCACGGTGACGCGCGGGCGGCCCGGGTTCAGCTCCACCGGCGCCTCGCCCGGCACGACCTCTCCGGGGACCAGCGCCCGCTCCGGGGCGTTCATGGGACGGGCCGGTGGACGGTGACGAGCTTGGTGCCGTCGCGGAAGGTCGCCTCGATCTGGACGGAGTCCAGCATCTCCGGGACACCCTCCATGACGTCGTCACGGGTGAGGACGGTGCGGCCGGACTCCATCAGCTCGGCCACGGTGCGCCCGTCGCGGGCGCCCTCCAGGATGTGCACCGCGACGATCGCGGTCGCCTCGGGGTGGTTGAGCCGCAGCCCGCGCGCCCGGCGATCGCGGGCCACCTGGGCGGCCACGTGGATCAGCAGGCGCTCCTGCTCGTGTGGAGTGATCAGCACACCTCCGGACGCTAGCCGCCCGCTGACCTGCGCTGGAACGGCCGCGTTGCGCATTTAACGCCCTTTTCACAAATGCGGGGACCGGAAACGGATCCGTCACGCCGTGCTCATCCGTCCGCAACAGCGCTGTGCGGGGGCGGCCCAACGGCCGGGCGGGGGAGGTGAGGGAATGGAAACCCACCCCTTACGTCCGGGATATGGCCGAAACGCAGCCCTTACCCGGTATGTGCCCAGCCGAAATCGAGCGCTCCGAGACTCCCCCCGACGAGATCTTGGAGGTGCCCCTTGGCCATCACTGATGAAACGAGCGGGACGGGGGTCAGCCGGCGCGGCTTCCTCTCACGCGTCGGCGCCACCGGCGGGGCCGGCGCCATGTTCGCCACCATGGGCGCGCTGGGCCTGGCCCCGAGCGCCGAGGCGGCGACCCGCGCCCCGTTCCAGCCGCCGCGCGCCTCGGACTTCCGGCTGCGCGGCCGCGGGGCCGCGAAGGTGGCCGTGCTGGGCGCCGGGGTCGCCGGCCTGGCCACCGCCTACGAACTGGGCAAGGCCGGGTACGACGTCACGATCCTGGAGGCCCAGGACCGGGTGGGCGGGCGCAACCGCACGCTGCGCGGCGGCGACCGGCTGGCCGAGATGGACGGCGCCACCCAGCGCATCGGCTTCGGCAAGGGCACGTATATGAACGCGGGGCCCGCGCGCATCGCCCAGTGGATGACCACCATGGACTACTGCCGCGAACTCGGCGTGCCCTTGGAGGTCTTCACCAACTCCAACGCCGACGCCTACCTCTTCAACGAGTCCGCGGGCATGAAGGCCCCGGTGCGCTGGCGCACCGCCAAGGCCGACATGTACGGCTACATTTCCGAACTGCTCGCCAAGGCCACCGACCAGGGCGCCCTGGACCAGCGGCTCACGGCCGTCGACAAGGAGCGGCTGCTCTCGTTCCTCTCCGGCTTCGGAGCCATCGGCTCGAAAGCGGACGGCTTCGCCTACAAGGGAACCGACGGCAGGCGCGGCTACTCGGTGAACCCGGGCGCCGCCGACACCGAGGGCACCGTCCTGGGATCGGTGCCCTCGCTCGGTGACGTCTTCGCCAGCGGTGTCGGCCGCTACTTCTCCTTCGAGTTCGGCTACAGCCAGGCGATGCTGATGTTCCAGCCGGTCGGGGGCATGGACGCCATCCCGCGCGCGCTGGCCGAGGCCGTCGGGCAAAGGAAGATCCGCACCGGGTGCGCGGTCAGCAAGATCACCAACCTGGCGGGCGGGGTGCAGATCGAGTACGAGCAGGACGGCCGTACCCGCACGCTGGCGGCCGACTACTGCGTCGCCACCCTCCCGCCGCACGTCCTGGCCAAGATCCCGCACAACCTGGGCGCGAACGTGCAGGCGGCGCTGGGCACCCCCGTCCCCGTCTCCACCGGGAAGATCGGCCTGGAGTACCGGGGTCGCTGGTGGGAGGACGAGGAGCGCATCTACGGCGGCATCACCAACACCGACCTGGACCTGTCCACCATCTGGTACCCCTCGTCCGGCCACCACTCCGAACGGGGCCTGGTCGTCGGTTACTACAACTTCGGCGCCGCCGCCGACACCTACGCCCGGATGGCGCACGCCGACCGGCTCCGCCGCGCCCTCGACCAGGGCGCCAAGATCCACGGCGACCGCTACCGCAAAGGGCTGGCCGCCTCCGCCTCCATCGCCTGGATCAGGCAGCCGCACATCCAGGGCGGCTGGATCTCCTGGCCGTCCCGCGGCGCCGAGTACGCGCTGCTCAACCGGCCGCAGGGCAACGTCTACTTCTCCGGCGACTGGCTCAGCTACGAGATCGCCTGGCAGCACGGGTCGTTCGAGTCGGCCCGCAAGGTCGTGACCGAGCTCCACCAGCGGGTCCTGAAGAGCTGACCGAGAGGAAAGACGAACATGACCATGCGCAAGATCATTGTGGCCGGGGCCGCCGCCGCCGTGCTCGTCGGCGCGGGCGGCGCCGCCTCCGCCGCACAGGGCGGCAAGGGGCCGCGCCCGCCGCGTCCCACCGAGGTCCGCCCCGCGTTGCCGGCCGGGCAGAACAACCCGTCCATCGCCAACGGCGTCGCGGTCGGCTCGGCCGTGGCGGTCTACACCGGCAGCGGGCTCGGGCCGCGCGACGCCAACCCGGCCGCGCCCGCCGGCAGCCCCGAGCGCTACGTCGACTTCCCCGGCGGCACGCTGCCGCCCGGGGTAACGCTGACCGAGGCGCAGGCGATCAACGCGTTGAAGGCGATCAGCGAGAACCTCAAGGCACAGGGCCTCACGCCCAGGGACGTGATCTCCATGCGGGCCTACCTCAGCAACCCGCCGGGCGCGGACACCGCCGACTTCGCCGGCTGGAACCGCGCCTACCGCCAGTTCTACGCCAACACCGACCTGTCCACCGGAAAGCCCGTCGACGTCCCCCTGGGCACCGCCGCCCCCGCGCCGCCGATGCTGGTCAACCCGGCCCGGCCGGCCCGGGTCACCATCGAGATCGAGAACCTGCCGGTCACCGGCTGGCTGGTCGAGGTGGAGGTGGTGGCCGCCTTCCGGCAGCGCTGACCCCGTGCCCGCGAGCGCCCGGCGGTCTCCCCGTCCGCCGGGCGCTCGCGCCTGTCTCACCCGGCCCGCTCGCGGCCCTCTCAAGGAGGACGGCTCCCATGCACGACGACTCGACCCGCGCCCTCACCCGCCGCACGTTCCTGCACCGCACCGGCGCCGGGGCCGCCCTGCTGGCGGGCGGCGTCCTGGCCGGCGGGACGGCCACCGCCGCGCCGCCCGCCCGGCGGCTCGCGCCCGCCGGGATCGCCCCGGCCGACCTCGACCCGCTCGCCCTGCTGAAGAAGATGCTCTCCCACGACACCCAGAACCACGGCGAGGGCGGCGTCACCCGGGCGCACGCCGAGATGCTCAAGGCGGTCTGGGACTCGGCGAACGTCCCGGCGGAGATCACCCCGACCCCCAAGCAGGACAACGTCCACCTCATCGCCCGTGTCAAGGGCACCACCTCGGCCGCGCCGCTGCTGCTCCTCGGGCACTCGGACGTGGTGCCGGTGGAACGCGCGAAATGGTCCGTGGATCCGTTCGCCGGGGTCGTCAAGGACGGCGAGATCTACGGCCGCGGCGCCCTGGACATGAAGGGCGCCAACGCCGCGTTCATCGCCGGCCTGCTCCGCCACCTGAACGAGGGCGGCAGGTTCGACCGCGACATCATCGTCCTGACCGACTGCGACGAGGAGGCCGGCCCGCACGGCTCGCGCTGGCTGGCCGAGAACCACTGGGACAAGATCAACGCCGGCATGGTGCTCACCGAGGGCGGCTGGTTCCTGGCCCAGCGGGACCGCACGACCCCGATGCTCATCACGGTGACCCGCCAGGACAAGGTCTACTTCAACCTCGACCTGGTCGCCGACGGCACCGCCACGCACTCCTCCAAGCCCAACCCCGACTCCGCCATCGCCAAGCTGGCGCGGGCCGTCGCCGAGATCGACGGCTGGCTCGCGCCGGTCACCCTCACCCCCGTCACCCGCGAGTACTTCACCGCGCTGGCCAAGGCCACCGACGACGCCCCGTTCCGGCGCGCGATCGAGCTGATGCTCGCCGCCCGCTCGCAGCCCGCCCGCGAACGCGCCGCCGCCCTCGTCGTCAAGCGCAGCTCCTACCCGTGGCTGCACCGCGCCCTGCTCCGCACGACCCACGCCCTCGTCATCGAGGACGCGGGCTACAAGGAGAACGTCATCCCGTCCACGGCCACCCTCCGCGTCAACTGCCGCGGCGTGCCCGGCGGCGAGCGGCCCCGCGACTTCCTCGCCGGCATCCGCAAGCGCCTCGACGGCCGCGACGTCACCGTCAAGCTCGTCGGCAACCCCGGCGAGACGGAGGAGGCGGCCCTCAAGCGGCTCGACGAGACCTTCGCCAAGCCGCCGTCCAGCATCGACTCACCGCTCTACACCGCCATCGGCGACGCCGCCGCCAAGACCTACCCCGGCGCCGTCTTCGCGCCCGCCCTCTTCGAGGCCGGCACCAGTCTGACCCCGTGGACGTCCCGCGGCGTCCCCGGCTACGGCGTCTACCCCTACGTCCTCGACAACGACCAGCTCATCGGCATGCACGGCAACGACGAGCGCATCGCCGTGGAGGCCCTGAAGCAGGGCACCGAGTTCATGTACCGGCTCTTCGGCCGCTTCAGGACCCGCTGACCCCCGGGGAGACCAGCCGCCCGATGGACGGGTAGTCGAGCACCAGCCCGTCCCGGAACACGATCTCCTCGGTGAACCCCGGACTGGCGAACCGGAACACCGCCAGATCGCCGTCCCGGCGGACGACCTCGTACGTCTGCCGGGACGGCGATACCGCCAGATCCGGGACCGACACCCACGCCATCAGGTACTCGGCGGGCCCTGCGTCCGGCGTGGCGTCCGGTGTGCGCAGCGCGGGCATGGTGTTGGTCAGCGGCGACAGCCCCAGGTCGCAGTCCAGCGCGCCGCGCAGCTCCGCCGCGTCCCCGCCCGGCGGCGGCAGCGCCACCCGGCCCTCGGCGCGGGCGCTCACCGTCCACTCGCCCTCGGGCCGGTCGACCAGCTCCAGCCACCGCCGCCACGGCCCGGTCGCCGGGTCGGTCCCGTGCGCCTCGACCAGCAGCCGGGCGGTCACGTACCGGTCGCCCGTGGTCAGCTCGTACTCCAGCCGGTACGGCAGCGGGTCCCCGCCGATCGCCGTCCCCGTGGCCGCCAGCCGTCCCGCCGCCAGCTCCACCTCCGCGATCTCCGCACCCTCCGGTTTCACCCACACCACCGAACGTTTCATGCGTCCCGCATACCCGGCCGCCGCCCCTCGGACTCGCGGCCGGACCCGCGACGGGACCCGCGTAACGGGGAAATCGTCGGGCCGGGGATCGCGAGCGGGCCCGGGATGTCCGATGGCGGGATTAGACTCGCCGCCGTGGCAGGCCGGATACGTAACGAGGACATCGCGCTGGTGCGGGAGCGGTCATCCATCGACGAGGTGATCGGGGAGTACCTCCAGCTCCGCAACGCCGGTGGCGGTAACCTCAAGGGCCTGTGCCCCTTCCACGACGAGAAGTCCCCGTCGTTCAACGTCACGCCGTCCCGGGGCCTGTGGTACTGCTTCGGCTGCTCGGCCGGCGGCGATGTGATCAAGTTCGTCCAGGAGATCGACCATCTGTCGTTCGGGGAGGCGGTGGAGCGGCTGGCGGCCAAGGCCGGCGTCCAGCTCCGCTACGAGGACGGCGGCGGCTACACCCCCCGGCAGGACGGCGGCCAGCGGGCCCGGCTGCTGGAGGCGCACCGGGCGGCGGCGGAGTACTACGCCGAGATGCTCGCCTCGCCCGAGGGCGGCATCGGCCGCAAGTTCCTGTCCGAGCGCGGGTTCGAGGCGGCCGACGCGCAGCGCTACGGGGTCGGCTTCGCCCCGCGCGAATGGGAGGCGCTGGTCCGGCACCTGCGCGGGCGCGGCTTCGCCGACCGCGACCTGATCGCCGGCGGGCTGGCCAAGGAGGGCCGGCGCGGCCCGATGGACCGCTTCCGCGGCCGGCTGATCTGGCCGATCCGCGATCTCAGCGGTGATGTGATCGGGTTCGGCGCGCGGAAGCTCTACGACGATGACGACGGCCCCAAGTACCTCAACACCCCCGAGTCGCCGATCTTCCACAAGGGCTCGGTGCTGTACGGCGCCGACCTGGCCAAGAAGGAGATCGCGCGGCGCCGCCAGGCGGTCGTGGTCGAGGGCTACACCGACGTGATGGCCTGCCACCTGTCCGGGGTGCCGACCGCGATCGCGACCTGCGGCACCTCGTTCGGCGACGAGCACATCAAGATCCTGCGCCGGCTGCTGATGGACCAGGACGAGTTCCGCGGCGAGGTGATCTTCACCTTCGACGGCGACTCGGCCGGCCAGCGCGCCGCGCTGCGCGCCTTCGCCGACGAGCAGAAGTTCGTCACGCAGACCTTCGTGGCGGTGCAGCCCGACGGGCTCGACCCGTGCGACCTGCGGATCCGGCACGGCGAGGCGGCGGTGCGCGATCTGGTGGCCTCCCGGCTCCCGCTGTTCGAGTTCGCGATCCGCAGCGTGATCCAGGAACGCGACCTCGACACCGCCGAGGGGCGGCTGGCCGCGCTGGACGCGGCCGCGCCGGTGGTGGCGTCGATCAAGGACCGGGCGCTGCGGCAGATGTACGCGGTCAGCCTGGACCGCTGGCTGGGCATCATGGACGAGCAGTTCGTGCTGAGCCGGGTGCGCGAGCTGGCCGCGCGCCGGTCCCAGAACGGGCGTCCGGGGCGGCGGCCGGGCGGTCCCGGCGGTCCCGGGGGCCCGGGGCAGGGGACGGCCGGGCCGGGCCCGCGGACCGATGCGGGGCGTCCCGCGTTCGATCTGAACGATCCCGAGGTGCGGCGGGAGCGGGAGCTGCTGAAGGTGGCGGTGCAGCGGCCGGCGCTGCTCGGGCCGGAGTTCGACCAGGTCCCCGCGGCCGCGTTCATCGCGCCGCCGCACGCCGCGGTACGCGAGGTCATCGCGGGTGCGGGGGGCGTGGCGGTCGCGGCCGGCGCCGCGCAATGGGTGGCGCTGCTGCTGGAGCGGGCGCCGAACGACCAGGTCAAGGAGCTCATCACGCGGCTCGGAGTCGATCCGGTGCACTCCGCACATGAATCGGATGACCGATATGCCGGTGAATTGCTCGCCCGAATTCAGGAACGCCAGCTCACACGCTTGATCAACGACGTGAAATCTAAACTCGAGCGGCTGAATGCGGCCGAGGCCGCCGAGGAGTACAACCGGCTCTTCGGCGATCTTGTCGCGCTTGAGCAGCAGAGACGGGTGATGCGGGAGCGAGGGCTCGGGGCGCAGTAAGTCAAGAGACCGCAAAATGGGTCCTGTGATCTTGGGCCCGTTTGCCGCAGACTGTCTCCGTGGGCCCTTCGGTGCTGCCAAGCGAGGCGCCATCGGTTGACCAGGTGGCGGACCTCGTCGCGCGCGGCAGAGAGCGCGGCGGAGTGACGGTCGAAGACGTCGCCGCAGCGCTCGATCGCTCCGACTTGCCGGACGACTCCCTCGAACGGGTCGTCCGGATGCTCGCAGAGCAGGGGGTAGAGGTCCTCGAGTCCCAGCAGGAGACCGAGGACGTCACGCGAGTGGACGAGGGAGACCTCGGCAAGCGGGCGCCGACGAGCGATCTGGTCCGGATCTACCTGCGGGAGATCGGTCGCGTACCGCTGCTCACGGCAGAAGATGAAGTAGAACTAGCGAAATCGATCGAGGCGGGACTGTTCGCCGAGGAGAAGATGGCGCACACCGCCATCCTGTCCCGGATGCAGCGGCTCGACCTCGAACTGCTCGCCCGCGACGGAGTGCGGGCGAAGCAACGCCTGATCGAGGCCAATCTGCGCCTGGTGGTCTCGATCGCCAAACGCTACGTGGGCCGGGGAATGCTGTTCCTCGACCTCATTCAGGAGGGAAATCTCGGACTGATCCGCGCGGTCGAGAAATTCGACTACACCAAGGGGTTCAAGTTCTCGACCTATGCCACCTGGTGGATCCGCCAGGCGATCACGCGTGCGATCGCCGACCAGGCCCGGACCATCCGGATCCCGGTGCACATGGTGGAGACCATCAACAAGCTGGTCCGGGTGCAGCGGCAGATGCACCAGGACCTGGGCCGGGAACCGACCCCCGAGGAGATCGGCCTGGAGATGGGCCTGACGCCCGTCCGGGTCGTGGAGATCCAGCGGATCGCCCAGGAGCCGGTCTCGCTGCAGTCGCCGATCGGTGAGGAAGACTCCGATCTCGGCGACTTCATCGAGGACGCCGACGCGGTCGTGCCGATCGAGGCGGCGGCGTTCATCCTGCTGCAGGACCAGCTGGAGGACATCCTGGGCACGCTGTCGGACCGGGAGCAGCGCATCATCCAGCTGCGCTTCGGCCTGACCGACGGCCACCCGCGCACGCTGGAGGAGGTCGGCCGGGAGTTCGGGGTGACGCGGGAGCGGATCCGCCAGATCGAGTCCAAGACCCTGGCGAAGCTGCGCCATCCCTCACGCGCCCAGATGCTCCGGGAGTATCTCGACTAGTAGCCCGACCAGTACCCGACCTGTACCGGGACCGACCGTGCCGCCGGCCGTCCGCCGGGCCGCGCCAGGATTTCGCGGCCGCGGCGGCCGGCCGGCGGTCGGCCGTTCGTGACCTCGGGCGAGAATCGGGCGTTAAGCCGCAATTCCCGCCCTCGTGGATTACCGTGGTGGGCATGCTGATCGTGACGACTGATGGCCTGCCGGGGTACGAGATCCGCACCGTGCTCGGCGAGGCGCTGGGGGTGGCCGTCCAGACCGATCAGGCCCGATCCGGTCCCGGCGGGCAGCCGGGGAGCAGCGCGACGTTCCGGGTGACCGGCGAGCAGCCGGCGCCCGGGCTGGCGGGCGCGCGCAGGGAGGCCGTGGACCGGCTGGCCGAGGAGGCGCGCCGCAAGGGCGCCAACGCGGTGGTGGGCATGTGCTTCGACAACGCGGCGCTGGCCGGAGGCGGCCACGAGGTCTGCGCGTACGGCACCGCGGTGTGGGCCGAGGCCGTCCAGGGCGCCCAGCCGGGGCACTCGGCCTCGATCCCGCAGGCCCAGCCGCAGCAGGGTCCGGGCCAGCCGCCGCCCTACGCCGACCCGCAGCCCGGCGGCCCGCCGATGGCCGCGCGCAACCTCACGATCGGGCTGCACGACCGTCCCCGCTGAGCCGTTCCCGCCGGGCCGTTCCGCTGAGCGCGGCATGACGCCTTCACCGGGCGTCCGGCCGGCCGCGCCGGAAGGCCGGGAGCGGCCAGAAAAAGCGGGCGGAGCGCAGGGGAGGAACCGGGTCGGCCGAGGTTGACTGGACGGGTCCGCGGCCCGTCCACCCCTGGAGCGTCCCGATGCGTCTTGTCCCCGCGGCTGCCGCGGTCCTGTCGGTCTGCGTCCTGGCCGCGTGCGGCGACGGCGGCGGCGGCGGCGGCGCGGGCGCGGGCGGCGCGGGCGGCGCCGTGGCGATCAAGGCTTCGGACGACCGGTGCGAGGTCGGCAAACACGACTTCGCCGCCGGGACGCTGCGGTTCCGGGTCGCCAACGAGGGCCGCAAGGTCACCGAGGTCTACGTGTACGCCCCCGGCGACAAGATCATCACTGAGCGGGAGAACATCGGCCCTGGCCAGGCCGTGGAGCTGACCGTCCAGCTCGGCGCCGGCAACTACCAGATCGCCTGCAAGCCCGGCATGGTCGGGAACGGCATCCGGCAGGACATCACGGTCACCGGGCAGGCCGACCACGCCACCGACCCGCGGCTGAGCAGTGCGCTGGCCGCCTACAAGACCTACGTCGTCCAGCAGACGGACGCGACGATCGCCGCCACCAGGACCTTCGCCGACGCGTTCAAGAAGGGCGACGTCGAAGCGGCCAAGCGGCTCTACGCGCCGTCCCGGATCGGCTGGGAGCGGATCGAACCGGTCGCGGAGTCGTTCGGCGACCTGGACCCGCGCGTGGACGCCCGAGAGGCCGACCTGAAGCCGGGGGAGAAGTGGACGGGCTGGCACCGCCTGGAGAAGGCGCTGTGGAAGACCGGGTCGACCAAGGGCCAGGAGCCGTACGCCGACCAGTTGCTGAAGGACCTCAACGAGCTGCGCGCCCGCGTCACCGCCGCCCAGCTCGACCCGCCGATCACCCCCGCGTCCATGGCGAACGGCGCCAAGGAGCTGCTGGACGAGGTCGCCACCGGCAAGGTCACCGGCGAGGAGGAGGCGTTCAGCCACACCGACCTGGTCGACTTCAAGGCCAACGTGGACGGCGCGAAGAAGGTCTACGAGCTGGTGAAGGCGGTCGTCCAGGAGAAGGATCCGGCGCTGGTCGAGCAGCTCGACGCGGGGTTCGCGCGGGTCGAGGGCCTGCTGAGGAAGTACCAGAAGGGCGACGGCTACGTCCCGTACGACACGGTCGGCAAGGCCCAGCGCAAGGAGTTGGCCGACGGCGTGAACACGCTGGGCGAGCCGCTGTCGAAGCTCGCGGCCGCCGTCGTCAGGTGAACCGCCAGGTGGACCGCCAGGTGAGCGGGGTCTGATGACGGGTGTCTCGCGGCGGCGCGTGCTCGGCCTCTCGGGCGCGGGCCTGGCGGCCGGGGCGGCGGCGGGCGCGGGCGTCCAGCGGGCCGTGTCGGCGGGTCGGGACGGGCCGCCCGCCGAGATCCCCTTCCACGGCGCGCACCAGGCCGGGATCGTCACGCCCGTCCAGGACCGGCTGCATTTCGCGGCGTTCGACGTCGTGACCGAGAGCCGGGCCAGGCTGGTCCGGACGCTCCAGGAGTGGACGGCCGCTGCCGCGGCGATGACGGCGGGCCGCCCGGTCGGGGGAGGGGCCGTGGGCGGCCCGCCCGTGGCGCCGCCGGACGACACCGGCGAGGCGCTCGGCCTGCCCGCGTCCCGGCTGACCCTGACCATCGGCTTCGGCCCCTCGCTCTTCGGGAGGCGGCACCTGGGGCTCGCGGCGCGCCGCCCGCCCGCGCTCGCCGACCTGCCGCGCTTTCCCGGCGACCGGCTCGACCCGGCGCGCAGCGGCGGCGACATCGCCGTCCAGGCGTGCGCGGACGATCCGCAGGTGGCGGTGCACGCCGTCCGCAACCTCGCGCGCCTGGGCTTCGGCACGGTCGCGGTGCGCTGGTCGCAGCTCGGGTTCGGCAAGACCTCGTCCACGACGCCGCAGGCGCAGACCCCGCGCAACCTGTTCGGGTTCAAGGACGGGACCGCGAACATCCCCGGCACCGCGACCGCGCTCCTGGACCGGCATGTGTGGGCCGCCGCGGGCGACGGCGCGCCCTGGATGGCCGGGGGCTCCTACCTGGTCGTCCGGCGCATCCGCATGCACATCGAGACCTGGGACCGCACCTCCCTCCAGGAGCAGGAGGAGATCATCGGACGCGACAAGGCCGAGGGCGCCCCGGCCGGGCGGGCGAGGGAACGGGACGAGGTCGTCCTCGGCCGCATGAGGCCCGACGCGCACGTCCGGCTGGCCCACCCCGGCGGCAACGGCGGCGCCCGCATCCTGCGGCGCGGGTTCTCCTTCACCGACGGGACGGACGGCCTCGGGCGCCTGGACGCGGGGTTGTTCTTCATCGCGTTCCAGCGCGACCCGCGCACGGGCTTCGTCCCGATCCAGCGGTCCCTGGCGCCCGATCGGCTCAACGAGTACATCCAGCACGTCGGCTCGGGGGTCTACGCCTGCCCGCCCGGGGTGGGACCGGGCGGCTACTGGGGCGAGGGCCTGTTCGCCTAGGCCGCGTCGCCCGGAAGGTCAGCCCTGCCCGGCGCGTTCGGCGCGGATGCGGGACACCACGTCCCCCGCCGCGGTCTTGATCGACTCCAGTTCCCGCAGGTACGACCAGTAGTCCGGGTGGGGGCCGACGAGCCGCCGCGGGGCCCGGTCCAGACGCTGCACGAGGGCGTCCAGCGCGCCGGCGTGCTGCGGCGGGGCACCGCCCGGCTGGGCGACGGCGAGCCTCTGGGCGTCCCGGACGGCGAACCGCGCGGCCTCGGCGGGCCGGTCCGGATCGGCCGCCACCGCGTCCAGCTCCGCGACCCGTCCGGTGACCTGCCCGGCCCGGCGTTCGGCGGCGTTCAGCTCGGTGCGGGCGGCGGTCAGCGCCCGCTGCGCCTGCTTCCACTCGTTGCGCGCCACGTGCCGGGACGCCTCGTTCAGCCGCTCGCGGGCCCGCTCCACGCCGCCGCCCACGGCCTCGGGGGCGCCCTTGAGGTCCTGCCAGCAGGACTGCGAGTAGTTGCGCAGCAGCAGCTTCATCGCCTGCCGGACCGGCTCGATCCGTCCCGCGACCATGTCGGAGCGGGTCCGGACCGAGGCGAGCGAGTTGCGGACCTTCTCGCCCAGCCGGGGCAGCTCCTCGGCCGCCTCCTTGGCGTGCTCGGCGACGCGGCGCACCTCTTCGGCCTGGTCCATCGCGCCGGCCAGCCCGAGCCCGCCCAGGCCCTGCGAACCGAGCACCGCCAGGGCGGCCTTGGCGCGCTCCAGCTCGGTCTCGGGATCGGAGGCGTCCATGCCCGCGGTGCGGGCGGCGGCGATCGCGGCGTCGGCGGCGGCCACCGCGTCGCGGGCGGCGGTCAGCCGCGGCGGCAGGCTGTCGAGCGCCGCCTCCAGCCGGGCCATCTGCGGGGCGAGCCGCTCGGCGAACCGGTTCAGATCGGCGGTGATCTCCTTGAGCCGGTCGGTGGCCGCGACGAACGCCCGCCGCGCCGCGTCGTACTCGCCGGGGCCGCGTTCCCGGTCGTCGTCGAGCTCGTTGGCGTCCAGGACTGCGATATACGCCACAGCCGCGGCGTCCGCGGCGTCGCCCAGCCCGCGGAACTCGTCCCGCACCGGCGCCGCCGCCCGGGCGTCCAGGTCGGCGAAGACCGTGACGCGGCCCTGCAGGTACTTCTGTGCCTGGTCCATGTCGTAGAAGGCGGTGGCGGCCGCCTCCCTGGCCTCGATCGCCGCGGCGGCCGCCTGCCCGTCCCTGCCGCGGCGCCGCTGGCCCCCTGCTCCCCGCAACTGCCGCCTCCCTGTCTCCCGCGTCCCCGGCGTCCCCGATCCGCTCCTAGTCTCGCGCAGGAGGCCCGCGGCGGTCACCATCCGGTCAAGGTCATAGCCCCGGATCGGCGGCGCGCAGGGGGTTCCGGCGGTGGGGGAGGGAACGGATAGCATCGCTCCAACGTCGGGTATACGGGACGCCTGCGGCGTCCCAAGGGCCGGCCGGGGCTCCGGGCGGCAGGGTAACGATCTTGGAGGCACTGTGGGTGTCAGTCTCAGCAAGGGCGGCAACGTCTCCCTCACCAAGCAGGCCCCGGGGCTCACCGCGGTGACCGTCGGTCTCGGCTGGGACCTGCGCACCACCACCGGCTCCGACTTCGACCTCGACGCCTCCGCGCTGGTGCTGGACGGCTCGGGCAAGATCGTCTCCGACGGCCACTTCGTGTTCTTCAACAACCTGCGCACCCCCGACGGCGGCGTCGAGCACACCGGCGACAACAAGACCGGGGTGGGCGAGGGCGACGACGAGCAGATCAAGGTGAACTTCGCCGCGATGCCGGCCACCGCCGAGCGGGTCGCGTTCGCCGTGTCGATCTACGAGGCCGACTCCCGCGGGCAGAACTTCGGCCAGGTCCGCAACGCCTTCATCCGGGTGGTCAACCAGGGCGACGGCACCGAGATGGCCCGCTACGACCTGAGCGAGGACGCCTCGACCGAGACCGCGATGGTGTTCGGCGAGCTGTACCGCAACGGGACCGACTGGAAGTTCCGCGCGGTCGGGCAGGGCTACGCCTCCGGCCTGGCCGGGATCGCCACCGACTTCGGCGTCAACCTCTAGCCCGTCCCCCGGCCCCCGCCGGCCGGCCTCTCCAGCAGGGAGTATCCGATCATGGGAGTATCGCTCGCCAAGGGCGGAAACGTCTCGCTCACCAAGGCCGTCCCCGATCTCACCGCCGTCGCCGTGGGGCTGGGCTGGGACGTGCGGGCCAGCACCGGCGCCGACTTCGACCTCGACGCGTCGGCGCTGCTGCTCGACTCCGGCGGTAAGGTACTCTCCGATCAGCATTTCGTATTCTTCAACAATCTCAAGAGCCCCGACGGATCGGTCGAGCACACCGGCGACAACCTCACCGGAGAGGGCGAGGGCGACGATGAGTCGATCAACGTCGACCTCGGCGCCGTGCCGGCCGGGTGCGACCGCATCGTCTTTCCCGTCTCGATCTACGACGCCGACAGCCGGGCGCAGAACTTCGGCCAGGTCCGCAACGCCTTCATCCGGATCGTGAACCGGAGCGACGGCACCGAGCTGGCCCGGTTCGACCTCACCGAGGACGCCTCGACGGAGACCGCGATGGTCTTCGGTGAGCTCTACCGGCACAGCGGAGAGTGGAAGTTCCGCGCGGTGGGCCAGGGGTACGCCTCCGGCCTGGCCGGCATCGCCATGGACTTCGGCGTCAACGTCGGTTGAACGCCGCCGGCCCACCTCGAACAGAAAAGTACGCATGATTCTTCGCACCTTCGGGTGGTCCTTCGGGGTCACCGCCATCGGACTGGTCGTCGCGCTCCTCTATGGTGGCCCCGCCGGGCTCGCGCTGGTGGCGGTCCTGGCCGTCCTCGAGATCTCGCTCTCCTTCGACAACGCCGTGGTCAACGCCAAGGTGCTCGACCGGATGAGCCCGTTCTGGCAGAAGATCTTCCTGACCATCGGCATCGCGATCGCGGTGTTCGGCATGCGGCTGGTGTTCCCGCTGGTGATCGTGGTGATCACCGCCGGGCTGGGGCCGATCGAGGCGTTCGATCTGGCGCTGAACGAGCCGGAGCAGTACCACCACGCGATGGAGTCGGCCTATCCGACGATCGCCGCGTTCGGCGGGATGTTCCTGCTGATGCTGTTCCTGGACTTCGTGTTCGAGGACCACGCGCACAAGTGGCTGCCGTGGCTGGAACGGCCGCTGGCGCGGATCGGGAAGCTGGACCAGCTGTCGGTGGTCGTGGCCGGCGGCTCGCTGGCGCTGGTGTCGGGGGTCTGGGCGAAGGACCCGGGCAACGTGATGATCGCCGGGGTGCTCGGCATGGTGACCTACATCCTGGTGAACGGGCTGGGCGAGCTGTTCTCCGGTGCCAGCGGCCTCGACGAGGACGATGACGACGACGGGGACGACGAGGGCGACGCGAAGGCCGAGGCCGAGGTGGAGCGCCGCGGCGGGCCGAGCCAGCTGGCGCTGGCCACCGGCAAGGCCGGCTTCTTCCTGTTCCTCTACCTGGAGGTGCTGGACGCCT
The DNA here is from genome assembly GCF_039532545.1 of Actinomadura vinacea. Lineage (NCBI taxonomy): Bacteria > Bacillati > Actinomycetota > Actinomycetes > Streptosporangiales > Thermomonosporaceae > Actinomadura > Actinomadura vinacea. The sequence continues at coordinate 197,166 of NZ_BAAARW010000048.1, forward strand.
CGTTCTCCTTCGACGGCGTCATCGGCGCGTTCGCGATCAGCACCGACCCGATCGTGATCGCGCTGGGGCTGGGCATCGGCGCGATGTACATCCGTTCGCTCACCGTCTTCCTGGTGCGCAAGGGCACGCTGCACGAGTACGTGTACCTGGAGCACGGGGCGCACTGGGCGATCGGCGCCCTGGCCGTGTGCATGCTGATCAGCATCGCGCACCACGTGCCCGAATGGATCACCGGCGGGCTGGGCGCGGGCCTGATCATCGCGGCCTTCCTCAGCTCGGTGGTGCGCAACCGTTCCGGCGAGGGCGACGAGGAAGACGCCGCGGCCGGCGAGGACAAGCAGCTGCACTCCTCCGGGGTGTAGCCGGACCATCCTGCGTGTAATCGGTCTCACCAAAGGAGCTGATGATGTCGATCTCGCTGCAGAAGGGTCAGAAGGTATCGCTGGCCAAACCGGACGGGGGCGGGCTCACCCGGGTCAAGATGGGCCTGGGCTGGGACGCGGTGGCCAAGAAGGGGCGGTTCGGCAAGTCCAAGGCGCAGTCGATCGACCTCGACGCGTCCTGCCTGATGTTCGACGCCAGCGGCAACCTGGCCGACCAGGTGTGGTTCCGCCAGCTGCGCAGCAAGGACGGCTCGGTGCTGCACACCGGCGACAACCTCACCGGGGAGGGCGAGGGCGACGACGAGGTCATCAACGTCGACCTGCCGTCGGTGCCGTCCAACGTCGCCCAGCTGGTGTTCACCGTGAACTCCTTCACCGGCCAGGACTTCTCGCAGATCGCCAACGCGTTCTGCCGGCTGGTGGACGAGACGACCGGGCGGGAGATCGCCCGCTACGAGCTGAGCGGTTCCGGCGGGCACAACGCGCAGATCATGGCGAAGGTGTCGCGGGACGGGCAGGGCTGGGCGATGACGGCGATCGGCGCGACCGCCAACGGGCGGACGTTCCAGCACCTCCTCCCGACGGTCTCCGCCCACCTGTGAGACCGGCCGCGGGACCGCCGGTGGGCGCGGACGGATGAGAGCGGGAGGATCCGGCGTGCATGCGGCACTTTGACCACATCGAGAGCCGGCTCCGCAAGCACCTGTTCTACCGGCACCCCCGCGCCTTCGACCGGCACGACGACCCGTCGCTGCTGGCGGTGGCGCTCGGCGCGACGCTGTACTGCCCCGCGATCCGCCCGGCCCTGGCCGCCGACGTCGCCAAGGCCGCGCGGCGCGGCGTGGCCAGCATGGTGCTGTGCCTGGAGGACTCGGTCGCCGACGAGGACGTGGCGGCGGCCGAGGCCAACCTGGTGGCGCAGCTGGAGCGGGTGCACACGGCGGGCACGCAGGCGCCGCTGCTGTTCGTCCGGGTCCGCACCGTCGAGCAGGTAGGCGACCTGGCGGTGCGGCTCGGCGCGGCGGCGGAGCTGGTGAGCGGCTTCGTCCTGCCCAAGTTCACCGCGGCGGCGGGCGGGGAGTTCCTGGACGCGGTGGCGGCGGCGGAGGCGCGTACCGGGCACCGGCTGCTGGCCATGCCGGTGATCGAGAGCGATCAGGCGGTGTACCGGGAGACCCGCACCGACCTGCTCCAGGACGTGGCGCGGCTGCTGGCCAAGCACCGGGAGCGGGTGCTGGCGGTGCGGATCGGCGCGACCGACATGTCCGCGGCGTACGGGCTGCGCCGTCCGCCCGACCTGTCGATCTACGACATCGGCCCGGTGGCGGGGGCGATCGCGGACGTGGTCAACATCCTGGGCCGGGCCGACGGCACCGGCTTCGTGGTGACGGGCCCGGTCTGGGAGTACTTCTCGGCCGGGGAGCGGATGTTCAAGCCGCAGCTGCGGCAGTCGCCGTTCGAGGCGCTGCGGGCCGCGCCGCTGCGGGAGCGGCTGATCACCTCGGACCTGGACGGCCTGATCCGCGAGGTGCATCTGGACAAGGCCAACGGCCTGATCGGCAAGACCGTCATCCACCCGAGCCATGTGGCGGCGGTGCACGCCCTGTCCGTGGTGACGCATGAGGAGTACTGCGATGCCTCCGACATCCTCGGGGAGAACGGCGGCGGCGCGATGCGCAGCGTCTACGCCAACAAGATGAACGAGGCCAAGCCGCATCGGGCCTGGGCGGAGCGGCTGATGCTGCGCGCCCGGGTGTTCGGGGTGGCGGCGGAGGGCGTGACGTTCGTCGAGTTGCTGGAAGCGGCGGGCGGCCAGTGAGCGTGCTGGACGCGCGGCCTGGTGAGCACCGGGTGTGGCCGGGGGAGTGGGTGGCGTCCCGCCTGGGTGTGCGGCTGCGTGATGGTGCGGGTCCCGTCGGCGAGGGCCTGCTTGCGGATCTGGTGGAGCTCGTCGACCTAGTGGGGCTTGCCGTACGCCGCAACCCGCGTCGTGCGCATCTGCTGGTGTCGACCGTGCTCGGCAAGCATGTCCCTACCGATCCGCGCCTGGTGTACGGCTCGGGCCTGCTGCTGGGCGAGCTCGTCCGCCGTTGCTTGGGTGCGGCCCCCGGGGACGCCGGGTGCGGGGTGTTGCTGGCCGACGCCTTGCACGGGCGCAAGGACGCTGCGGAGCAGCTGTGTGACCGCCTGCGCGAACCGCGTGAGCCTGTGGACGCCATGGTTCTCGGCTACGCCGAGACCGCGACGGCTTTGGGCCATTCAGTGGCGGACGCGCTCGGCGGGGCCTGCTACCTGCATTCCACGCGGCGGCCAGTCGAAGGCTTCAGTACGTACGGCGGCTTCGAGGAGGAGCACAGCCACGCCACCAGCCATCTCCTTCTCCCGAGCGACCCCGCGCTCTTCGAGCGCGATGTTCCGCTCGTGCTGGTGGACGACGAACTGTCCACCGGCCGCACGGTCATCAACACGATCGCGGCGCTCCATAGGGTGCGTCCACGCGCGCACTACGTGGTGGCCTCTCTCGTCGACCTTCGGGGGGACGATGACCGTGCCGCCGTACAGGCCTTCGCCGCGACGCTGGGAGCGCGCATAGACGTTGTGGCCTTGGCCACAGGGCGGGTGGCGTTGCCCGAAGGCATTCTCGAAGCGGGTCAGGCATTGGTCACCGGCCTCGAACACCCTCCCGCCCCCGACACCTTGGAAACAGGGCCGTTCAAGGTGGCGAGGGTCGATCTGGGCTGGCCTGAGGGGCTTCCCGATGGCGGACGGCACGGATTCCTGCCCGAACACCGTGAATGTCTCGACAACGCCTTGGCGTCCATGGCGGAACGCGTCGCCGCGCATTTGCCTGCTGACGCGTCCAGGGTCCTGGTGCTGGGGTTCGAAGAGCTGATGTACGCGCCGCTGCGCCTGGCCGGGGCCCTTGCGGACGGCCTGCCCGGTGATGTGGACGTCCGCTACTCGACGACGACTCGCTCGCCAGTCCTCGCCGTGGACGACCCCGGTTACGCCATCCGCACGCGTCTCAGCTTCCCGGCACATGACGAACCTGCCGACGGGCCAGGGGAACGCTACGCCTACAACGTGGCTCCTGGGGAAGACCCGTCCCGCGCGTTCGATGCGATCGTGCTCGTGATCGACGATGCCGCCGATACCCCCGCCCTGGCCGAGGGCCTTCTCGCCCAGTTGCAGGGGCTCGCACCCACGGTTCTGGCCACCGTGCCCTCGCACCGCCCCGGCCCTGAGCCTTTGCACGGCCCGGACTTCGGCAGCTATCCGGCCGAAGACGTGGCGTGGCTTCTGAAGGACCTCTCGGCCGTTCGGCTGGAGGCTCCCACGGAACAGCGGGAGGCGGCCATACAAGCAGGGCGGGCGCACTACTCCGAATCCCTTCCGGTCGAGTACCAGCCGAGCCCCGAATACCAGCGGCTCTTCCGCGACGCCCTCGACGCCTCCGCGGAGAGGCTCGCGTACGCGGTCGGAGTCATCACCGAGATGATCCTGACCGAACGCGGGCCCGGGGCCGTCCTGGTGTCGCTGGCCCGCGCCGGCACCCCGGTCGGGATCCTGGCGCGCCGCTGGGCGCGGTTCGCCCACGGCCTCGACCTGCCGCACTACGCGATCAGCATCGTGCGCGGGCGCGGCATCGACGAGGTCGCGCTCACCCACATCGCCGCCCGCCACGACCCGGCGCGGGTGATGTTCGTGGACGGCTGGACGGGCAAGGGCGCGATCACCCGGGAGCTCACCGCGGCCCTCGGCGCGCACGCCGCCGCGACGGGCCGGCGGTTCCCGCCCGACCTGGCGGTGCTGGCCGACCCCGGCCGCTGCACGTCCCTGTTCGGCACCCGCGACGACTTCCTGATCCCGTCGGCGTGCCTGAACTCGACGGTGTCGGGCCTGGTCAGCCGCACCGTCCTGAACCGCGACCTGATCGGCCCCGGCGACTTCCACGGCGCCAAGTTCTACTCCGAACTGGCCGCCGCCGACATGTCGGCGGCCTTCCTCGACGCGGTGTGCGCACGCTTCGGCGACGTCGCCGGACGCGTCGTCCAGGACCTGCCCGGCCTGCTCGCCGCCGACCGCGCGCCCGACTGGTCCGGCTGGGAGGCGGTCCGCCGGGTCGGCGAGGCGCACGGCATCGACGACCTGAACCTCATCAAGCCGGGCGTGGGGGAGACCACGCGGGTGCTGCTGCGGCGCGTCCCTTGGAAGGTGCTGGCCCGTGCCGACGCAGAGGAAGACCTGACCCACATCAGGCTCCTGGCCGCCGAACGGGGCGTTCCCGTAGAGGACATCGAACCCGAGGCGATTCCATACGCCTGCGTTGGCCTGATCCACCCGCGCTATGGAAAAGGGGCCGTGCAATGAGCGTTCTGGTGTGTTCCGACCTTGACCGTACGCTCATCTACTCGCAGGCGGCCCTCGGCTTCGAAGGCCGCGACGACGCAACCCTGCCCCGCCTGCTCTGTGTGGAGCTGTACCAGGCGCTCCCCCTCTCCTACATGACAGAGACGGCCGCCCGAGGGCTGGAAGCCCTGGCCGCCGCAACCACGTTCGTCCCCACGACGACCCGTACGCCGGAGCAGTACGCCCGCGTGCACCTGTTCGACAAGCCGTCCCCTTACGCCATCTGCGCCAACGGCGGGCACATCCTGGTGGACGGGGTGGACGACCCCGACTGGTCCTCGGCCGTACGGACGCGCAACGCCGAGACGGGCACGGCCTTGGCCGAGGTACGGGAACACCTCGCGGGCATAAGCGGCGCGTTCGTCCTGAAGCGCCGCACCGCCTCGGACCTCTTCGCCTACGCCGTCGTAGAACGGACGGCTCTCCCAACCGGGTGGGTGGACGAGCTCACCGGCTGGTGCGCCGAACGCGGCTGGCGGACGTCCCTCCAAGGCCGCAAGATCTACTGCCTTCCCGAAGGCCTCACCAAGGCGGCGGCGGCCGCCGAGGTGGCCCGCCGTACGGGCGCGGACTCGACGCTGGCGGCCGGAGACTCCCTCCTCGACGTCGAACTCCTGGAGGCCGCCGACGCGTCCATCAGGCCCGCCCACGGCGAGCTCCACGAGACCGGCTGGACGTCCCCGAACACCACGATCACCACCGCCGCCGGCATCGAGGCGGGAGAGGAGACCATCGCCTGGCTTCTGAGCCGCACGGCCGGAAGATAAAGACCGGCCCAGGGGTCGCCCACCCGGCTTCCAGAGGGAAGAATTGACCGCGGGCATACACCCTCCCGCCCCGCGGGAGAGCCGATCGGGAGGTCGTACTGGCCCTATGACTGCCCGTCTGACCGGCGACGAGACCGCGCTCTGGGACGCCGCGGCCCGGGTTCTCGATGCCAATTGGACCGGGTCGGCCACCGTCCCCTCCCCGGGCCTCTACCCGCACCAGTGGAGTTGGGACTCGGTCTTCGTCAGCATGGGCCTGGCCAGGCACCGCCGCGACCGCGCCGAACGCGAACTGCTCACCCTCTTCCGGGGACAGTGGGCCGACGGGCTGGTCCCGCACATCGTGTTCAACACCACACTCGCACGGCACGCCTATTTCCCAGGGCCCGACCTGTGGCGCAGCGACCGCCAGCCCCACGCGCCCCACGGCGTCCACACCTCGGGCCTCACCCAGCCCCCGCTGCACGCCCTGGCCGCCCTGCGCCTACACGAGTGCGCCGCCGATGCAGAACGCAGCCGCACCTTCCTGGCCCGCCTTTACCCGATGCTGGTGGCACAGCACCGCTACCTCGCCCAATGCCGGGACATTGGCTCCAGCGGGCTCGTCGCCATATGCCACCCGTGGGAATCGGGCCTTGACAACAGCCCCACCTGGGACAGCCCCCTGGGCGCCCTGCAACTGCCCCCGACCATGTACGCGCCCCATAGGACGTCCAGCAGCCTCCCCACCGGCGAGGACTACGAACGCTACGTATGGCTCGTCACCCTGCTCCGCGAGGCCGGCTACAAGACCGATTACATGCGCGAGTCGCACCCCTTCGCCGTGGAGGACCCCCTCGTCAACGCGACCTACCTCGCCTCCACCCACGCCCTCGCCGAACTCGCCGAGATCCTCGGCCGCGACCCCGCACCGCACCGCGAACGGGCCCAGCGCATCCACCAGGCCCTCCTGGACCGGCTCTGGGACGGCGAGACCGGCTGCTTCCGCGCCCGCGACCTGCGCGCCGGCCGGCTGCTCCCGGTGATCAGCGCCGCCGGGTTCGTGCCGCTCCTGGACCCCGAACTGCCGGACCCGGTGGTCCGCTCCCTCGTCGACCTGCTGCTGTCGGCCCGCTTCGCCGGCGCGGCCGGCTACCCCGTCCCCACCTGCGACATCCAGGCGCCCGCGTTCGACCGGGCCGGGTACTGGCGCGGGCCCACCTGGATCAACATCAACTGGCTGCTGTGGCACGGCGCCCTCGGCCACGGCCTCCCGGTGATCGCGGACCTGCTGTACGGCGCGACGCTGCGCCTGGTCCGCCAGTCGGGGTTCCGCGAGTTCTTCGACCCGTTCGACGGCACCGGCCGCGGCGGCCACGAACACAGCTGGTCCGCGGCGCTCGTCCTGGACCTGCTGGGCGCCCGCCGCGCGCCGCGGGCCGCGTAACGTGAACGCATGCGCCTCTCCCGGCGGCCACCCGCCCCCGTACGCGACAAGCTCACCCTGGAACGGGGCGAGCGAACCCTTGCCACCGCGCCCACCCGCGGCGGTTCGTACGTCGTCGCCACCTCCACCGCCCTGCACCTGCCCACGCTCTCAGGCGAGTTCCTGCGGCTGCCGTGGGAGCGCGTCGACCGCGCCTCCTGGAAGGACGGCTGGCTGCACGTCCACGAGACCTCAGGCGGCCCGGAGCACCACGTCCGCCTCACCGACCCCGGCTCGGTCCCCGAGACGGTGCGGGAACGCGTCACCGCCACCGTCGTGGTCAGCCACCACGCCAAACTGCCCGGGGGCGGCTCGGTCCGCATCGCGGGACGGCGCCCGGCCGGCGGCGGCGAGGTGCGCTGGTCGTTCGTCTTCGAGGCGGGGATGGACGCCTCCGACCCGGGCCTGCACGCCCAGGCCGAGCAACTCCTGGAGGACCTGCGCCGCCAGACGGGCCTCTAGGTGGTCCCTCTAGGGGGTCGGCGCCGAGGTGTCGGGCCGCGCGGTCTCCTGGGCTTCGCCCGGCGTGTCGCGGCGCCCGGGCATCCGCTGCCCGATCTGCTCGGGAACCCGCTCCCGGGCGGCCCCGGCGAGCTCGCCGCCCTTGGTGCGCAGCGTCTCGGCGGCCTCGTGGACCTTGGGGTTCTCGCTGACCCGCCGCGACGCCTGGACGATCTGCTCGTACCGTTCGCGGCCGGCCTTGGTCCCCAGGACGTAGCCCAGCGCCGCACCCGCCATGAACGTCAGGCGATATTTCATGCCTAACCCCCGGTGCTCTGTGGTTTCGTGCCCCTCCCATACCCAGGAACCGCCGGGCCAGTCGCCTGGGATTTAAGGGTGCGCGAGCACCTCCCGTGATGCGCTAACCTAGACGCGCTGGCGGGGCCTAGGAGGCCCGGCCGGGCGACCCGATCCCGCGTAGCTCAATCGGCAGAGCAGCCGGCTGTTAACCGGCAGGTTATTGGTTCGAGTCCAATCGCGGGAGCAAAACCTCACCTGCACAGACGCAGGTCAGCCCCGTTCCGGATGATCCGGAACGGGGCTTTCCCGTCCGTGCCCGAGTGCTCTGTCGCCTGTTCGGACAGCACACCTAGGGCGGTCGTGGCCGGGTAGGAACGTTGTATGCCTGTGCTTGTGGGCACGTCCGGTTGGCAGTACGCGGACTGGCGCGGGGTGCTTTACCCGGTCGGGGTTCCTCAGCGGTTGTGGCTCGAGCGGTACGCCGAGTCCTTTCCGACTGTTGAGAACAACGCGGCGTTCTACCGGCTGCCGAAGCGGGAGACGTTCGAGGCCTGGCGCGACCGTACGCCCGAGGGGTTCGTCATGGCGGTCAAGGCGAGCCGCTACCTGACCCACATCAAGCGGCTCAGGGACCCGGCCGAGCCGGTGGAGCGGCTGATGCGCGCGGCCCGTGGCCTGGGCGGCAGGCTTGGTCCGGTCCTGCTGCAACTGCCGCCGACGCTGCGCGCCGACACCGGGCTGCTAAACGAGTGCCTGGGACGCTTCCCCGATGAGGTGCGGATCGCCGTCGAGCCTCGCCACGAGACCTGGTGGAACGACGAGATACGGGACGTGCTGGAACGCCACGGCGCGGCGCTGTGTTGGGCGGACATTCTCGGGCGCCCCGTGTCGCCCCTCTGGCGCACGGCGGACTGGGGTTACATGCGCTTCCACGAAGGGGCCGCCACGCCCTGGCCGAAGTACGGGGACAGGGCGCTGGCGTCGTGGGCGCGCCGCATCACAGACACGTGGGGCCCCGAGCGGGACGTCTATGTGTACTTCAACAACGACCCGGGCGGTGCCGCCGTACGCGACGCGGTGCGTTTCGCCGCCGCTGTTGGCGGCCGGAAGCCCACGTCAGCGCGGGCGTAGGCCGTCGAACACGACCGCCAGCGTCCGGTCCTGTAGATCGGGCTCCCAGCTTGTGTGCAGGGACGCCTGGCAGACGCCGATGAGGAGGGCCATCACCTCGGGCGCGCGGACGTCCGCGCGGATCGTTCCGGCGCGCTGGGCGTTGGCGAGGAGGTCCTCGATGCCCTGGCGAAGGGCGTGCACGGGTTTGGCGACGGTGATGTCGATGCCGGCCTCGGCGAGCAGGTCGACCACGGTCTTCTTCTCGGTGGACTGCTCCACCATCCGGGTGAAGAAGGTGAAGAACGCGGTGGCGGGATCGCCCTGCAGCAGCCGCTCGATGTCCTCGGCGAGGCCGGTCGCGACCTTCCCGATGATGGCCTGGAGCAGCGCCTCCTTGGTGGGGAAGTGGCGGAAGACGGTGCCGATGCCGACGCCCGCCTTCTGGGCGATCTCCTCGGTCGAGGCGTCCCGGCCCTTCGCGGCGAAGACCGTCTCGGCGGCCTCGAGGATGCGGCGGCGGTTGCGCTGCGCGTCGGCGCGCAGCGACCTGCCGTCGAGGGCGGATCGGGTCGTCGCGCGCTTGGGCGAGGGCATCGGATCGGTCTCCTGTGCATTGACATCCGGAGCAATGACTCCGTAATCTCTGGCTAAAAGGTGAGTATAGACTCCGATTCTTGGCATGGCGCCTGGTAAGGGGCGAGGAGATGTTCGAGAGGTTCACCGACCGCGCGCGGCGGGTTGTCGTTCTGGCTCAGGAAGAGGCCA
>NZ_BAAARW010000049.1:0-5833 GCF_039532545.1 Actinomadura vinacea
CCCCGGCGGCGCTCTCACCCCCGAGGAACGCGCGAGCCAGTTGGAAGTGGCCAGGGCCGCCGCCATCGAGGTCGGCCGCGATCCCGACATGCTGGAGTACACCCGATGGGGGTCGATCGACATGTCCGCCGAACGGGTCGAGGCGTTCGCCGCGCAAGGCGTAACCCGTATCGTTGTCAGCCCCACCGCGATGGAACCGGAACGGCAGCGGGACGAGATGTCCGCGTTCGCCCAGCGGTTCGCCCTCCCCGGTACCGGCTGACGCCTTGGAAGCTACATCCGAGCGTTCATTCCAAGCAGCTCAATTGAGCGACGGAGCCCTTCATCACGAGTCTCACGAGCAAGATCCACACCCGTCCAGACCTGTCCGTTGACCTGCTTGGCAGCCTTCCCGGGCACCCCTGGGTTCCACCGCCGTCCAAGCCCGTGCAGACCCGCCGTTAGCACCCGCGTCAGCAAGCCCGACCCACTCCGTGCCGACCGGTCCGGGGGGCTCGTTCGCGCGAACGAGCGCCCCGGCTCCAGGAGGGGTCTGGGGAACCACGGGGTTCCCCAGTCACGCACGCTCGACAGTCCGTCGCAGCGACGCGCAGATGTCCGGCCCCGATTGGCGAACACCGAGGAACGCAGCGAGACAGTCAACCCAGGTTGACGCTCGCAATATCGTCAACCTACGTTGACATCATGAAGATCCAATCACGGGCGTCATTGTTCTGCGGAGCAATCGCGGGCCCCCTCTTCACCCTCGCCTACCTCGCCGAAGGGGCCACTCGCGCGGGTTACGACCCGCTGCGCCATCCCGTCAGCTCACTTGCTCTCGGCAAGTACGGCTGGATGCAGACCCTCAACTTCCTTCTCGCCGCCGCGCTCACAATCGTGTTCGCCACCGGCGTGCACCAAGCGTCCCGGCGCTCGACCTGGAAACCGCTCCTGATCGGCCTGTGGGGAACCGCACTGCTCGGCGCAGGCATCTTCGTGACCGATCCGATCAGCGGCTACCCCTGCGGGACCCCCGACCGGATCCCAAGCGCCAGCACGCACGGCGCCCTTCACGACTACCTCTCACTGCTACCTTCGGTCAGACAGGAGAACTGGGCGACCTGGCCGGATTGTTCCGACGCATTGCCCTAACGACGGCATGGTCCTGGCAGACCATACTGGCGCTGCGCCTTCTCTCACGCACACGACGCGGCGAAACAGGACGAAAAGGATGACGCCGCGCCCTTGGCCGTTACGGGTGGGGGCTGCGCCGGACCGAGGCGTCGAAGCTGGATGTGGTGGACTTCGGGCGGAATGCGAAGGCTCCGCAGTTCGGCCGGTACGGCAGTGACAGCTCTGACACGATCGCATTCAATGACCAACCGCGTTCTCTTGATCACCGGCGCCGCAACCGCCCGTCTGGCCACGGCCCAAGGCTGCCGGACCGTGTTGACCGCCCGGTCCCCCCAACCACTAAGTTCATTGCACGACGGGCACGGAAGCTTAGAAACGATCAAGGCCCAGTGTCAGGGATCATGTCCCTGGCCTGGGCCTTCGCTGTGGAGCGGGTGACGGGAATCGAACCCGCGCTGTCAGCTTGGGAACCATTGCGATCTCGGCCGTCACCCTCCCTGACCTGGCATTCGTGGGTACCGCAAGTGACCGCGAATGCCCCTTGATCACCACCCTTAATGGCACGCTAATGGCACGGCGATCGAGTTTTGACCTCGGCATTCATCGATTCGCTGGGACGCACGGCTCCGCGAGCGTGCCCTCCGGCGCGCGGGAGACCAGAGGTCGCGAGCCCCGCTTGTCAACTGGTCGACGGTTGACAGATCGCTCAGATCGGCTTGCGCGACGGGACTGGCGCCGGACAGTGCTTACTGGCGCCCTCACTCCAGAGGCAGCCTGGCGTCCTCTTTTAGAGGGGACGCAACAACCAACCGGAGGTTTGACATGAACCGCAGGAACAACCGAAGCGCCGCTCGCACCGCCGGCATCGGCTTCAGCACCGTCGGGGGCGCGGCCGTCGGCGGTGCCGTCGGCTTCATCGTCGGTGTCATCCTCGGCCTGATCGTCGGGGCAACCGTCTCCGTCGCCGCTGGCGTCCTCGTCGGTGCCAGCGTGTTCGGTCTCGGCTTCGTCGGCGGCGGCTTCGCCGCCGCTCACGTCGCTCGCCGGGTCGCGAGCCCCCGCTCTGAGGGAGTTCGGGACGCCTAAGGCGGCCACGGGCGGAGAGGCCCTCACCTCTCCGCTTCACCTACGGGGGGTCCGGCGCCAGCCGGCCCTCCGTTTCTTCCTCTGGTCCGCCCAGATCCCGCCGACGTCGGCGACGCCTGTGCCTACCTGCGCTTTCGCCACCTGCGGCACACGGGCAACACCCTCGCCGCTGACATGGGCGTCTCGACGAGGAACCTGATGGCGCGCATGGGGCACGACAACGAGCGGGCGGCGCTGCGGTACCAGCACTAGTCGGCTCAGGCCGATCGGGCCATCGCCGACGGGCTGGATGCCCTCGTTCGGGCTGAGCAAGGGTCGGACGAGGGTGACGACGAGGACGGGGCGGCGGGGGTGCTGGTGCCGGTGGCCTAATTCCACGCTAATTGCACGGCGGGGCTCTGAGCCCTGAAACGATCAAGGCCCAGTGTCAGGGATCATGTCCCTGGCCTGGGCCTTCGGTATGGAGCGGGTGACGGGAATCGAACCCGCGCTGTCAGCTTGGGAACCAAACCGATCATGCCTCGTAGGATCCCTGACCTGCCCTCCAGCCCTCCCACGAGTGACCGCAAGTACCCCTAGATCACCCTGGCTAATTGCCCGCTAATTGCCCGCCACCTCCTTGCTGACCTGGCCTCTCGCCCGCGCTCATCGCCCCCCGCGCGTCCTCACCTCGCCTGCACTCAGGCGTTCGGGGTTTCGCCGGCAGAACTCGCAGAGCCATTGCACCGTAGTCTGATGGCCGCTCGCCGACCGTCCGCTTGGTGTTGAGACCCGCACCGTCCGGGGAGGTGGGCACGCGCGAACGGCGAGGGCCTACAGCAGACGGTTCACACGGGCATGGCCTCCGGCCTGCGAAGAGCTGAAGGCGCGATCGCCCTGCTTCAAGCCTGCCGAACCGGCATTGTTGTCTACCGGCATCCCTGCTGACAACATCGGAGTGATCGGGCATTATCTGCATCATGGATGCGGAGTATGACGCCCTGGAATACGCGGCGCACCTTGATCATATCTTGGGTCAGACCACAGGGCTGCTCGCCCAGCGAGGAGACGATCAAGCGGTGGCCCTCTTGATCGACGTGCATTCCATGACACTAGAGTTCACGGAAGAGATCGCTGCGACAACCCATGAAAGCTGGGGAGATGGGCCGGAGTGGACTCGCCATACCTACCATCGCGTTGCACTCCTGGATGTAGACGAACATATAATCCCCAGGTTCACAGATGAGGTCTGTGAACGCATCATCGGGGTTTTGAGTTACGTCGCCGATCGCAACAATGAGAGCTATGTCAGCTATGTCAAACCGCGTGCCGCATTGCCGGAGATTGACGTCGATTGGCGAACCTCACTTGCCAGCCAAATTGCAGCTGAGCAAGCGACGAATCAGGCACGTCGCGAACGCAGGGGTGTAAACAGATCCGTAGAAGATGACCTCACCTTCGGCAGTACCGAGGAACTTCGCGTTTATCAAGCCCTAAAGCACCTCCAAAGCCTGTCTCGGCCGGAGAGGACGATCGCCCTAGCGCCACTGCCTGGGGTCTATCTACGGGAAGGCCATACATGGACTCCCGACCTGCTTGTAATGGGCGGTGGAAGGCTGATGGTGGTCGAGGTTGATGGACCTCATCATCGGGCGATTCGACGTAGAGCAGATGACCGGAATCGTGACCTGCAGTGGGAGCGGTGCGGTGTCCACGTTGTACGGCTGCCGGTAGAAGATCTGCGAGATGATCAAGAACTAGAGAAACGACTCACAGAAGAAATCAAGCGTCACCTCTACCCATGATCGAGAAATCTATCCCAAACTGAAGTGGCCTCTTCTATCCGGCTCCCTCAGGTTTCGTGGTTTCAGGGGTTCGAGGTAACGGATCAAGCTCGCATGACGCCACCTTGGCCGACTGATCCGTAGCAAGATCGACACCGTCCAGGCCCGTCCACACCCGTCCCTTGACCTGCCCACGCCCCTCTCGCACGTCCACCGCCTTCCAAGGTCATCCAACGCCGTTGTTAGCACCCGCGTCAGCACGCTCACCGTCCCGGAGGGTGCGCCCGCGCGAACGGCGAGACGGTGTGACAGACCGTTTCGCGCGGGCGTGCCCTCCGGCCCGCGGGGGGCTGGGGGTCGCGAGACCCCCGCTTCGCGCTCGCTCTGCTTCTACACTCACTGCACGCTGTAGGACCTACGACGCTAATTTTTTCCTTTTCTGCGCTCAATTTCTGCGAGCACAAAAAACGTAACAATAAAGACCTCTCCGACATGGGGAACTACGACGCCGACAGCGATCCACACATCCCCCCACCATTGATCATCTTTGCCGTCGCCCTTAATGAAGGGGATCCAGAGAAAATTTCCCGCTACTAGGGCAAGGAATCGAGCCGTCCCCTCGGCAAATCGTCCCGCCAATCTCTCGCTATAGACAACTACAAAGAGAAATAGAATGAATAGGTAAACATTTAGAACCCAGCGGACGGGACTCATGTCGGTGTACGTCTTTACGAATTCAATTTGATAAGGCCATTCGAGAATCATCGCGCCCACTACGGCGGCGAACGCAGCTGCCCATCTGAGTTGGTGGCCAGAAAAAGGAATGCGCGTTATGGCGTCAGCAATCCCGTCAAAAAGAGGATTTGGCAGGTCGCTTTCCGTTGACTTGCCAGAGGTAGGCACATCTTCACTTTTGACCAGTTGCTCAAGTGTGCGCGCCGGGTCGGTGTTTCTGACCCTCAGGCCAGCGCTGTCAATATACTGCTCATTTTCCGCAATAAAACCGCGAACATGGGCTGCGTCAAGAATGTTCTTGCTAGGAACGGGAACCCATCCCGGCGAATCATCACAGGCGCGGAGATATTTTGTCAGATTTACCCAGTACAGGCTGTCCATCTCCGGGTCGTAGACGACTCCAAGCACGGGGACTCTACTCTGTTTCCAATCCTCAAAATGATCCTCGATCGGGATCGCATACCCATTTGCACGTTTGTATTTCTTCCCGGCTTTGACCTGGATGGCTACAATATGCCCTGTGCGGCGGCGACTCCGAGTGAAGCTCACATATAGATCTTCGCCGTGATCATTGCCGCCATCGATCTCTTGAACTATCTGGTCGTGATCTTCGAGGAGGGCTCTCAAGGCGTTTACACCAGCTCGCTCCACTCTGCGGTTCGGCCTGATGGTTGCCATGACGTTCGCCACCTAAGCTGACTCGCCCGCTACGGCAGATGGTTGGGGAGGGATAGGTTCTTCATACATGTTAGGGCTGACAGAACGCATGTGTCTGTGTGACCTCAAAGGGTCAGCACCACGCGGGGAGGTGTGTTTAGCTGCTTGAAAGAGACAGCTTGCCCCTGCTGACAGGGGGTCGTGGCGAGATGATCGCCGTGAGCCACCCTGAACAAGTGGCTCAAGTGCGTCAACCGACGTGTTGGAAAGGTTTCAGTTGCTCGGACCTGGAACGTTGATCGGTTGTGAATGCCTCTCGTGTCCGGGTGGACGTGCGACGCGGTGCGTCGGGACCGGACGGAACAGGCCGCACGCCCGGCGCGCCGGGGCGGGCGGCCACCTGGCGGCGCGTAGCGGCGCCCTTGAAGACGTAAAGAAAGTCCTCATCCGGGGCTGTTTGCCCTGGTGTCCTTCCTCGG
>NZ_BAAARW010000050.1:0-203737 GCF_039532545.1 Actinomadura vinacea
CGCGCGGTCGGCGCGCGGACCGCGGCGCAGGTCGAGGCGCTGCTGCCGGAGCCCCCGCCGCGCGCCGCCGGGGACGAGCTCGCCGCCGTCTGGCGGGCGCTGCGCCGCGAGGGCCCGCCCGCCGACGCCCACGCCGCCCGCTGGCGCGACGAGGTGCGCCGCCTCCGCAGGGCCCTCGCCGAGCCGCCCGGCGGTGACGCGCCCGGCGGTGACGCGCCCGGTGGTGACGTGCACGCCGGCGGCGCGCCCGGTGGTGACGTGCACGCCGGCGGCGCGCCCGCCGCCGGGACGGTGCGCCTGGACGACGACACCGCGGCCGGCACCGTGGTCGCGCTGGCCTTCCCCGAACGCGTCGCGCGGGCCCGGCCGGGCGGTGCGTCCGGGGAAGGCCACCTCATGGCGTCCGGCACCGGAGCCGTCCTCGCCCAGGGCTCCGCGCTGGCGAACGCGCGTCCCCAATGGCTGGCGGTCGCGACCGCCGATCGTCCCGCCGGGTCCGCCTCCGCCCGCGTCCGGCACGCCGTGGTGATCGACGAGGACGTCGCCCGGCTCGCCGCCGCGCCGCTGCTGGCCGCCGGCGACGAGATCGCCTGGCGGGACGGCGACGTCGTGGCCCGCCGGGTCGAACGCCTCGGCGCCATCGAACTGTCCGCCGAACCCCTGGCCGACCCCGACCCCGGCCGCGTGCGCGCCGCACTGGCAGACGGCCTGCGCGCCGCAGGACCGGCCCTCCTCACCTGGACGCCCGCGGCCACCGCCCTGCGCGAACGCCTGGCCTTCTGCCACCGCGCGCTGGGGGATCCGTGGCCCGCGATGGACGACGCCGCGCTGCTGGAGCACGCCGAGGACTGGCTCGCCGCCTCCGGCGCCCGCCGCCGCGCCGACCTGGCCCGCCTCGACGTCGCGTCCGCGCTGCGCGGACTGCTGCCGTGGGAGTGCGCCGTGCGCCTGGACGAGCTGGCCCCCGAGCGCGTCGAGGTCCCCAGCGGCTCGCGGATCCGCGTCGACTACTCCGGAGAGCGGCCCGTCCTGGCGGTGAAGCTGCAGGAGCTGTTCGGCTGGGAGGCCGCCCCGCTGCTGGCCGGGGGCCGGGTGCCGCTGGTGGTGCACCTGCTGTCCCCGGCGGGCAGGCCGGCGGCGGTCACCGCCGACCTCGCCTCGTTCTGGCGGGAGGGCTACAAGGCCGTGCGCGCCGAACTCCGCGGCCGCTACCCGCGCCACCCCTGGCCCGAGGACCCCGCCCACGCAGAACCCACCCGGCGCACCAACCCCCGCAAGCCCTAGGACGCCCCAGGGCCGTCGCGGGAATCGATCAGGGCCCCGATGCCGTCCAGGACGCGTTCCAGCCCGAACTCGAAGGCGTGGCCGGGGCCGAAGGCGGCGCCGTGCTCCTGGCCGGCGACCGCGCCGACCCGCGTCCCCAGCGGATAGCGGGCGGGGTCGACGAGCTCCTGCAGGACGGGTGCGACCGCCTCCCACCACTGCCGGTCGCTCATCCCGGTGCGCTGCTCGGCCCGCGCGGCGTTCACCGACGTCCGCGCCGAGCTCTCGGCGAACCCGGTCACCAGGGCCACCACCGAGTCCATCTCCAGGTCGCCGAGGCCGAGGCCGTCGACGGCGCGCAGCTCGCGCTCGTACTTGTCCAGCAGGTTCGGGCCCAACGGGGGCCGTCCCGTGGCGACCTGCAGCATCCACGGATGCCGGTGGAAGAGCTCCCAGTGGTCGCGCGCGATGCGCTCCAGCCGCTCGCGCCACCCGGCCTGCTCCCCGCCGCCCGGCCCGTCGTGATCGCCGCCGGAGGGGTCGAGCTCGCCGTACGCGCGGTCGAGCATCAGGTCGATCAGCTCGGACTTGCCCGGCACGTAGGTGTAGATCGACATCGGGGCGACGCCGAGCGTCTCGGCGATCCGGCGCATCGACAGCGCGTCCAGGCCGTCGGCGTCGGCGACGGCGATCGCCGTGGTGACGATGTCCGCCGCGGTCAGCCGCGGCCGGGGCCCGCGCCGCGGCCTGGGCTGGACGCCCCACAGCAGCTCGACGCTGCGCTTGGGATCGCCCGCGCCGCTGTACTCGGTCGTCACGGCTTCCATCCTGGCAGAGATCGCGCGCCCGCCCGGTGCCCCGGGGCGCGGGACCCGTACACAGCAGGTCGGAACCGCCGGACCATGGCCTGCGGTCGACGCTCCGCGCCCGATGATTCAGCCGGGTTCCGCCGTTCGTCGCCACACGCGCTTGATCGCTCCGACGAATTCGCAGGTAGCAGGCGCGGGACAAGCGCCATCACGGATTCGGTGCGCCGCTACCGCGCCATGGGCCGCTGAGCCGTCAGGGGAGGAGGGACGCCCGGTGGCGGGCCAGCGCCAGCGCCGGGTAGCAGTCCTCCGGGAAGGGCGGCGCGCCGTCGAGCGCGGCGCGCAGCCGCGGCCCCACGGCCGCCGGGTCATGGGGCTGCACCACGCACAGCTCCGCCTGCATCGCCTGCCGCGCCGCGGCCATCAGCGCGCGCACGTCCCCGACCACCACGACCTCGCCCGGGGCGTCGCTGTAGGACAGCCGCACCGCCAGCGCGTGCAGATCGGCGCCGCCCGCGTACCGGAACTCGCAGATCAGCCGGTCGCCGTCCAGCGGCCCTTTTTGGATCAGCCACACCTGCCCGGGCGTGACCGCGCCCAGCGCGTCCGCCCACGGCGGCTCGGGCAGCCCGCGCAGCTCACCGGCCGCGCGGCCGGCGACGCCGCGGATCTCGGCGGGGCCGATCGCCGCCAGCACGCGCAGGAACGACAGCGAACCGGGCGTCCCGGCCCTCCGCAGGACGGTGACCAGGTCGCCGAGCGCGGCCCGCCGGCCCTGCGCGTGCGGCGCGGCCGACTCCAGCGCGCCCAGCTGGGCGGAGGCCCACACCTCCGCCTGCAGCGCGCCGGGCAGGGCGGGCAGCTCGTCGGCGGCGCGCGCGTACGCCCCGTACACCTCGCGCAGGCCGGGCAGCATCAGCCGGGGCGGCCGGGCGGCCGTGGCATCGGATCGGGCGGCACTCACAGCTCCAGGCTAGCCGGGCCCCGCCCGGGCTCAGGTGGCCGGGACGGTGAGGAGCGTCCGGCCCCCGCCGATCGTGCGCACCTCGAACCGGGCGATCTCGTCAGGGTTGAGGGCGGTGCCGCCCTGCAGGGTCAGCGCCGGCGGCGAGCCGGGGAACCCGTACCCCTTCGGCGGGACGGACCAGCCCGCGACCACGTGCGACCGTCCCCTCCTGTCGACCGCGACCAGCTCGCACTCCAGCGGGCCGCGCACCCGGCTCAGCCGCAGCCCGACCACGCTGCCCCACTGCTTGCGCTCCATCGCCACCTGGCCGGTGACCCCGGTGCCGGGAGCGGTGGCCGCGACCTGGTGGCCGTTGCGGAGCAGGCTGTCCACGCCGCTCTCCACCACCGGCGGCGTCTCCTCCCGGTCGGCGCCGACCGTGACGCCGAGCCCGGCCGCGCCGCCCATCAGGACCAGGCCCGCGGCCACGCCCACCAGCGCCTGCGACACCCGCCGGCGGCGGTTCACGCGCCGGCGGCGCAGCAGCAGGTCCGACACCACCGTCGGATCGGGCTGGGCGGGCGGCATCGGGTCCTCGGTGATCGGCGGCAGCCCGTCCAGCGTGGCGGCCAGGCCGCGCAGCGCGCCCAGCTCCCGCTGGCAGGAGGGACAGGCCGACAGATGCATCTCGAAGGCGCGCCGGTCGGGCTGCTCGAGCAGCCCGAGCGCGTACGCGCCCACATCGGTGTGCTGGATCGTCGCGCTCATGGCGTCACGCCCCTCTCCTCCAGGGCGACGCGCAGCGCCCGGAGCGCGTAGTAGACCCGGGACTTGACCGTGCCCACGGGGATCCCGAGGGCCTTGGCGGCCTCGTTCACCGAACGGTCCCGGAAGAAGGTCTCATTGAGGATCTCGCGGTGCGCGGGGGACAGCGACAGGAGGGCTTCGGAGACGACCACGGAACGCAGAAGATCCTCCAACCCGTCAGGGGCGCGCATGTTCTCCAGCGGGCCCTCGCCCGCCTCCTGCGGCCGGGCGTTCTTGCGGCGCTGGTCGTCGATCACGATGCGCCGTGCCACCGTGGCCAGCCACGGCAGCAGGGACGTGGCGTTGGCGTCCAGCTGGTGCGCGCTCCGCCAGGCGCGGATCATGGTCTCCTGCACCACGTCCTCGGCCCAGTGCCGGTCGCCGCCGGTCAGCCGCAGCACGAACGACAGCAGCGGCCGGCCGTACACCCGGTACAGCTCGTTCACCAGCACCTGGTCGTCCACGGCGCCGCCGGGACGCGGGCCGCGGAACCAGCTCCAGGGGCCGGTGGGGGCCTGCGCCTTGTCACGGGTCGGTGCCGCGGTCGTCGAGGATCTGTGGGCCATCGGGGGTCTCCGGCTGTGGGATGCGGGGTTTGCGGGGGCTCGGGTACCGGCTCAGGAACCCGGGGGAGCGCCAGAGCCCGCGCCGCCGGAGGTGGCGCCACCGGGCGCGGACCCCCCGCCGCCTTGCGTCGTGCCTGTGCCGCCAGGGGCGGTGCCCGTCCCACCGGGGGCGTTGCCCGTGCCGTTGGGGGCGTTGCCTGTCCCGTTGGGGACGTTGCCCGTGCCGCCGGGGGCGGGGGCCGTGCTGTTGGGGATCGTGCCGCCGGGTGCCGCGCCAACGCTGCCGGGGGCGGGGGGCGTGCCGCCGGGGCCGTAACCGGGCGGCACGGGGATGCCCTGGGTGAAGCCCGCCCGGGTGCCGTTGGGCCTGGCGGCGAACCACGCTCCCGATGTGCCCTGGCCGGTCGCGTCGCCCGGCGCGGTGTCCTGCGCATGGCGGTACATCGGCCAGCCGTTCACCGTGAGCTGCAGGGTGCCGTCGGGGCGCCGGACCCGTCCGACCGACGCGGGGTTGACGCCGCCGCTGGCCCGCAGTGTCGGCGTCCAGCGCACCGGCGGCCACATCCGGGTGCACGTGCCCGTGCAGGTACTGGCCGACGGGCGGGCGCGGTCCCGGTCGTAGCGGTAGAGGGTGCGGCCGTCGTTGTCGACGACGACGCTGCCGAGCGTGCCCGCGACGTTGACGTGCAGCCTGGTGACGCCGACCGGCGCGCCGTTGCCGGGGGCTCCGCTGCCCTGGGCGGCCGAGGGGGGCTCGCCGTTGACGGGCTTGCCGTAGCCGTCGCCGTTCTCCAGCGCGCTGATGGGCATACCGCCGGAGCTCACACTGCAGGCCGTCAGCGTGATCCCCGCCACCACCGAGACGCCGATCGGGGCGACTCGTCGCCGGAGTGTCATGGGCGGCTTCCTTCCGGGTTACCAGGGGTGCCTGTCGGGATGCTGTACGCGGATGCGGCGGGCGGGGTTCAATGCCGGGAGTCGGACCGGGCGCCTTTCTTGGGCGGTCGGCGGCTTCTGACCGGCTTGTTCGTGTTTCTCCCTTACTTGTTCGGGAGGTTTTACTTACCTTTGCGACTGTCGCGCCTGGGCCCCACGTCCAAGAGGGCGGTCGACGGCATCACACGACAGCAGGAGGAGGTGCCACCGGGGCGACCGCGGGACCATCGCGGAGGTCCTCCGCACGAGGCGAACACTCACTCCGCATGTGGAGCGAATGAGGGCAACCGGCCCGATTCGCTCGGAGGACCGAGAGGCGATCGGGAGTGAACGGGAACGAACTGGTCTACCGGCTGCTTCTGGCCGTGGACATACAGGCGTACAGCAAACGGAGCACCCGCGAGCAGTTGCAGGCGCAGCATTCGCTGACCCGGGCGCTGGACCGGGCCGCCTTGGGCATCGGCCTGGAGCGCGCCCGCTGGGACAAGCAGGTCGGCGGCGACGGCGAGCTGGCCACCCTCCCCGAGGGCGTCGACCCCGCCCCGGTGGCCGGCGACTTCGTCATCGGCCTGGCCTCCGAACTGCGCGCGCTCAACGGCGCGCGGGAGGACGGGCCGCCGCTGCGGGTACGGCTCGCCCTCCACCACGGCACCATGACCGCCGGTCCGTTCGGGCCCGCCGGCGACGCGCCCATCGTGGTGCAGCGGCTGCTGGACTCGGCGCCGCTGCGCCGGCTCCTGGCCGACGACCCCGGGCGCGACCTGGCCTACGTCGTCTCGGAGTCGCTGTACGGCGACGTCGTGCGCACCGGCTTCTGCTCGCTGCCGCCCGCCGCGTTCCAGGCCGTCAAGGTCACCGCGAAGGGCACGGCGTTCCGGGGCCACATCCTCACCGGCCGGACCGAGGCGCACGGCGCCCCCGGCCGGGACGGGCGCCGCGCGGACAGGGGCGGGCCGGGCGACCGGTCCGCCCCGCCCCCGGGGGCACGCGTCATCGACTTCCCGCAGCTGATCCGGCAGCGCGCCTGACCCGCCGGGACGGCAGCCACCAGGTCGCCTCGCCGAGCATCGTCAGCACGGCGGGCACGAGCACCGAGCGCAGCACGAAGGCGTCCACCGCCACCGCCCCCGCCAGCCCGGCGCCGACCAGCATGCCCTCCATGTCGCCGCTGAGCACGAACGCCCCGAACACCGAGATCATGATGACCGCGGCCGAGGCGATCACCCCGCCGCCGCGGGCCAGCCCCGCGTGCACCGCGCGCCGCGCGTCCCCGGTCCGCAGCCACTCCTCGCGCATCCGCCCGGTCAGGAACACCTGGTAGTCCATGGACAGGCCGAACAGCATCGCGATCATGATGATCGGCAGGAACGAGGTGATCGGCACCGGCTTGCCGATGCCGAGCACGCCGGTGCCCCACCCCCACTGGAACAGCGCCACCGTGATGCCGAACGCGGCGCCCGCGGCGGCCACGTTCATCGCCGCGGCCAGCAGCGGCAGCACCAGGCTGCGGAAGGCCGCCAGCAGCAGGAGCGACCCCAGCGCGACGATCGTGCCGAGGAACAGCGGCAGCCGGGAGGTCAGCTCCGCGGCCAGGTCCTTGTTGATCGCCGTGCCGCCGCCCACCAGCACCTCCAGCGACCGGTCGCGGGCCGCCGCGCCGTCGCGGAGCCGGTCGATCAGCGCGTCGGTGCGGGCGTCCTGCGGCGCGGTCGCGGGCACCACCGCGACGATCGCGATCCGCGGCGCCGCACCGCCCGACGTGCCCGCGGCCTTGCCGGCGCCCGGGCCGGCCTGCGCGGGCAGCGGCACCGCGTCGGCCCTCGCCACGCCCCGCGTCGCGCGGAGCTCGGCCGCCAGCCGCTCCACCGCGTCCGGCGGCACCGGCCCGCCGCTCCCGCCGCGCTCGCGGACCACCAGTTGCAGCGGGCCGTTGAAGCCCGGCCCGAACCCGTCGGCCAGCAGGTCATACGCGCGGCGCGCGGTGCTGGACTCCGGCAGCGTGCCCTGGTCGCTCATCCCCAGCCGCAGCGCGAACGCGGGCAGCGACAGCGCCGCGACCAGCACCAGCGCGGCGGCGGCCAGGATCCTGGGACGGCGCTGCACGACGTCGGCCAGGCGCGTGGCGGGGCTCCGCCGGCCGCCCGCGTCGTCTTCGGCGCCGGTCCCGGACGCGGCGGGCCGGCGGCGTTCGCGGCGGCTCAGCACCCGCATGCCCAGCAGGCCGAGCAGCGCCGGCAGGAGCGTGAGCGCGGCGACGACGCTCAGCAGCACGGTCAGGCAGGTGGCCACCGCGACGCCGTTCAGGAACTCCAGGCCCATGGCGATCATGCCGAGCAGCGCCACGCACACGATGCCCCCGGCGAACAGCACCGACCGGCCCGAGGTGCGCGCCGCGAGGATCGCGGAGTCCTCCGGCGGCAGCCCCTCGCGCAGCCCGGCCCGGTGCCGGGACACGATGAACAGCGCGTAGTCGATGCCGACGCCCAGGCCGATGAGGGTGCTCAGCAGCAGCGCGGCGTCCGGGACGGTCAGCACGTGGCTGAGCAGCCCGATCCCCATCAGGCCCAGCCCCACGCCGAACATCGCCGTGACCAGCGGCAGCAGCATCGCCAGGAACGATCCGAACGCCAGGAAGAGCACCACCGCCGCGGCGGCGAGCCCGACGAACTCCGACAGGTGGGGCGGGGGCTGGTCGGAGCGGCCGGCCGCCTGCCCGCCGACCTCGACCCGCAGCCCCGGCGTCGCGGCGGACCTGGCGGTGTCCACGACCCGCTTGATCCGGTCGGTGGCCAGGTCGTCGGCCGGACGGGTGAAGGCGACCTGCGCGTAGGCGGTGCGCCCGTCGGCGGTGATCTGCCCGGCGCCCTCCGGCGCGTACGGGCTCACCACCTGGCCGACGTCCGGCAGCGTCGCGATCCGGTCCAGGGCGGCCCGCATCCGGTCGCGGACGGCAGCGTCCCGGACGTCGCGCGGCTCGGTGCCACCGGTCCGCCACACGATGACGTCGGTGTCGCCCGACTGCTGCGGGAAGGCCGCCCGCATCAGGTCGGCGGCCCGGACCGACTCCGACGCCGGCAGCTTGAAGTCGTTGCTGTACTCGCTGCCGGCCGCCTGACCGGCCAGGACCGCGCCGCCGAGCGCGGCCGCCCACAGCAGCAGGACGAGAAGGCGATGCCGGAAACACCAGCGCGCCGTAGAGACCACGATGAGGCTCCTGTCTTCGTGGAAGGACAAGGTAACGAGCCTCAGCTTCGGCGGCCGGCACCCGCCCGGCCATGCCGCGACGGCCTTTCACAACCGATTCTCAAGTTCCTCCGAACGTGCTCAGAGGCACCGGCGCCCCACCCGCCCGATACTGGAGGCGGCAGCGAAGGAACGGCGGCACGAGCCGCGGGAACCGGACGAAACGGGGCAGGCGATGGACGCACCGACCGTGCTCGTGGTCGAGGACGAGCCGAGCCTGGCCGACATCCTGCGGATCACGCTGGAGTTCCACGGCTTCCGGGTGCTGCGCGCCGGCACCGGCGCGCGGGCCGTCGAGCTGACCCGCAAGCACCGTCCCGACCTGCTGCTGCTCGATGTGATGCTGCCGGACGGCAACGGCTGGCAGGTGTGCCGCACCGTCCGCGCCGAACGCGAGGACGTCCCCGTGGTCTTCCTGACCGCGCGGGACGCCCCGGCCGACATCGTCGGCGGGCTCGCGCTGGGCGGCGACGACTACATCACCAAGCCGTTCAACATCGACGAGGTGGTGGCGCGGGTGCGGGCGGTGCTGCGCCGCGCGCGCCGGCAGAGCCCGCCGCCGGCGGTGCTGCGGCACGGCGACGTGGAGATGGACGAGGCGACCTGCACCGTGCGGCGGGCGGGCACGCCGGTGGAGCTCACGCCCACCGAGTACGCCCTGCTGCGCTACCTGATGCTCAACGCCGGCCGGGTCGCCACCAAGGAGGAGATCCTGCGCGAGGTCTGGCGGTTCGGCTTCTCCGGCGAGTCCACCGTGGTGGAGACCTACATCGGCTACCTGCGCCGCAAGCTGGACCCGCTCGGCCCGCCGCTGATCGTGACCAGGCGCGGGATGGGCTACCGGCTGCGGTCGGCCGAATGATCCGCCTCGGCCGGCGGCGCCGGCCGCGGTCGCTGAGCTCGCAGCTCACCACCGCGAACGTGGCCCTGCTCGCGGTGGGGCTGGCGCTGCTCTGCGTGGCCGGCCTGGAAGGGCTCGACCGGTTCATGTTGCGCGCGGCCGACGAGACCCTGGGCGACGCGCGCCGCGCCGTCCAGGGCCTGAACACCGACGTGGCCCGCATCCAGGCCGTCGCGGACGCCGGCGCGGCGCTCGGCGCGCCGTTCCAGGGCACCGGGACGGGCGTCGCACCGGCCACGGACCGCGACCTGGCCTTCGTTCCCCTCTCGCCCGCCGGCCAGGCCCTGCCACTGGGACGTTCGCTGCCCCCGGGCGCCCTGCAGAAGTCCCTGGCGCGCGCCGCCGGAGACCCCGCCCGGCTGTCCGACGGCGAGCCGCAGACCGTGCAGAGCGGCGGCACGCTGTACAGGATCACGGTCCTGCGGCTCTCCGACGGCAACTACGTGCTCCTCGCCCTGTCGCTGGAGCCCCGGGACCGCGCCGTCCGGCGCCTGATACTGCTGAACGCGTGCGCCGGCACCGTGCTGCTGCTGGTCCTGGCCGCGGTGTCGCGGGCCGGAGCGCGGCGCAGGCTGCGCCCGCTCGGCGACATGGTCGGCACCGCGTCCGCGATCGCCGAGGGCGACCTGACCCGGCGCATCGCGGGCCGCGGCCCCGCCAGCGCCGAGGTGGAGGAGCTGCGCGGGGCCCTGAACGCGATGCTGCACCAGAT
The DNA here is from genome assembly GCF_039532545.1 of Actinomadura vinacea. Lineage (NCBI taxonomy): Bacteria > Bacillati > Actinomycetota > Actinomycetes > Streptosporangiales > Thermomonosporaceae > Actinomadura > Actinomadura vinacea. The sequence continues at coordinate 10,184 of NZ_BAAARW010000050.1, forward strand.
CGAGTCGGCCTTCGAGATACGCGAGAACAGCGGCCGGCAGCTGCGCCGGTTCGTCGCCGACGCCTCCCACGAGCTGCGCACCCCGCTCGCCGCCATCCGCGGCTATCTCCAGCTGGCCGACAAGGGCATGCTGGACGGTCCCGAACGCGACCGCGCGATGCGGCGGATGGCCGCCGAGGCCGACCGGATGGCCCGGCTCGTGGACGACCTGCTCGCACTCGCCCGGCTCGACCAGTCGCCCGAGCTGCGTCCCGCGCCGGTCGACCTGGCCCGCGTCGTGCGCGACGCCGCCGCGGACCTGCGCGCCGTGCAACCGGCCCGGCCCGTGCAGGTGGACGTGCCCGAAGACGGCCTCACGGTCGACGGCGACGCGGCCCTCCTGACGCAGATCGCCGGGAACCTGCTGGCCAACGTGCGGGCCCACACCCCCGAGGACGCCCGGGTGCGCATCGTCCTGCGGCGGGAGCCGGGCCGCGCGGTGCTGGAGGTCGGCGACGACGGACCGGGCATGGACCCCGGCGACGCCGAGCGCGTGTTCGACCGCTTCTTCCGCGCGGGCGAGAGCGGGGGCGGCAGCGGGCTGGGGATGGCGATCGTCCGGGCCGCGGTCGAGGCCCACGGCGGCACCGTCGCGGTGGACACCGCGCCGGGGGAGGGCTTCACCACTTCCGTGCGCCTTCCGCTGCCCTGACGCACCGTTCCGATCATGAACGTCCACCAGCGGGGTACGGCGACCCCGGACGACGCGGCGACGAGAGGAGACCCGACATGGCGGACGAGGCGGCGCTGGCCGCGCTGGTGGCCGAGCGCGAGCTGGGCGTGCTGGCCACGCTCAAACGGGACGGGCGGCCCCAGCTGTCCAACATCATCTACCACTTCGACCCGGCCCGCCGGCTGGTCCGCATCTCGATCACCGACGACCGGGCCAAGGCGCGCAACCTCAGCCGCGACCCCCGCGCCAGCCTGCACGTCAGCGCCCCCGACGGCTGGTCGTGGGCGGTCGCCGAGGGCGACGCCGAACTGTCGGCGGTGGCCGCCGACCCGCACGACGACGCCGTGGCGGAGCTGATCGACCTCTACCGCGCCATCCGCGGCGAGCACCCCGACTGGGACGACTACCGGCGCGCCATGGTCGCCGAGCGGCGCAGGGTCGTCCGGCTGCACGTCGGCCGCTTCTACGGGCAGCCGCCCGGCTGACCCCGGCTACGACGGGTGCGGTAGCCGGGGCGCGCGCGGCTACCGCACCCGTCGTACCGGCGAAGCAGCCGGTGATGCGATGCGTCGCGGCGGACCGTACCGGCACCGTCGGCGGCATGACAACGACACAGCCGACCGCGCCCGAGACGACGTCCGAGACCGCGACCACCCCGGCGGCGCCAGGGCCGGCCCGCACGCGGCCGCGTCAGCGCCCGCGCTTCTCCCCGCGGACCCGCAAGGCGATCCTGCTGCTGCACGTGGTCAGCTCCATGACCTGGCTGGGCCTGGACATCGGCCTGCTCGCGCTGAGCATCACCGGCTTCACCAGCGACGACCCGGTCACGCTGCGCACCGCCTACCTGTCCATGAACATGATCGGCGACACGGTGCTGATCCCGGCGAGCCTGCTCGCCCTGGTCAGCGGCGTGGCGCTGGGCGTGGGCACCAAGTGGGGCCTGGTCCGCTACCGCTGGGTGCTGGTCAAGCTAGTGCTCACCGTCATCACCGCCGCGCTGACCGTGTTCTCGCTGCGCGACGGCCTGAACCAGGCGGCCGCCGGGGTCATGGCCGAGCACCCGAGCGCCGGCGAATCCGCCGACGGCCTGCTCGCCGCACCCGTGGTGTCCTTGAGCTGCTACCTCTTCATGACCGTGCTGTCGATCTACAAACCGTGGGGACGGACCCGCCGCCCGACCCGCAAGACCGGACGTACGCCCTAATATCCATCTATGGCGGAAGTGGCCTCCAAAGACGGGGCTTGGACCTTCGACGGCGAAGTCGTACGGATCGTGCCCGGTCACGACCGTTCGGTGCACAAATTGCGCAAGGCGCTCGGCGAACTGGTCGTGCCGCTGGAGGCCATCCGGGGCGTGACCTACGAGCCTGGGCGCAAGGGCGGGCGGCTCAGGCTGCGCCTGCGGGACGGCGCCGACCCGCTCTCCCAGGCCGTCGCCGGCGGGCTGCCCGACTCCGCCGACCCGTACACGCTGGCCATCGGCGCAGACCGTACCGGCGCCGCCGAGTTCCTCGTCGACGATGTCCGCAACTCCCTGCTGGTCTGGGAGATCCCCGAAGGCCCTTGCGACCGCTATGTCCTGCCCGGCCCCGGCGTCCCGCTGACCGCCACCGCCGGGGACGGCACCGCCTCCTTCGACGGCGAGCGCGTCCGCCTGGAGTGGAACTGGCTGGCCAGCGGATCGAAGACGGACGCGGGCACGCAGGTGTTCGAGCTGAAGGATCTCACCGGCGTCGAATGGGTCCGCCAGGTCGGCATGGGGTACGGGTACCTGCGCTTCAGGCTTCGCACCCCCGGCCCGGACCGTTCCCCGGAAGAGGACCCGCGCGCCCTCTCCTGGGGCATCCAGAAGGAGGGGGGCACGACGGCGCTGCTCGCCGCCGCCGTGCTGGCCCGGCTCCCGCACCCGTCCGGGACCGGCGGCGGGAAGGCCGCGCTCGAGCCCGCCCCGGACGGGGCGGGCCGACCCGCCGACGCGGCCGCCGACCCCGACGCCATGGTGCGGCGGTTGCGCGAACTCGGCGAACTGCACCGCCAGGGCGTCCTGACCGACGAGGAGTTCACCGCCGCGAAGCGCACGTTGCTCGGGATGTGACCACCTCCGGCCGCCCCTCCCCGCTCAGCCGAGCACGGCCGCGAGCAGGCGGTCGTCGCCGCGCTGCCACAGCGTGCCGATCTCGGTGAACCCCGCGTCCGTCAACGCGGCGACATGTGTGGAGAGCAGGCCCGACTCCGAGCCGTGGTGCCCCGCGGCCGCGCCGTCGTGGGACTGCCTGAGCGGGGCCAGGTCGGGGTCGGCGGCGACGGCGTCCCACCACTGCTCCCAGTCCTCGGGACGGTCGTCTCGGAAGCGCCGCCTGGTCCGCAGGTCGCGCAGCGCGCGGTCCAGCCCGGCCAGGGCCGGGGCGGTGTCGTCGACGCCCAGATGGTCGCCGTTGAGGAACAGCCCGCCCGGCTGCATCACCGTGGCCAGTTCGCCGTAGGTGACGGCCAGTTGGTGACCGGAGATCCAGTGCAGCGCGGTGGTGCTCACCGCCGCGTCCACCTGGCGGTCCAGGCGCAGCCGCGCCGCCCAGCCCGGTACGCGCAGGTCCAGGTCGGTGAAGCCGAGCCCGGGACGGTCCGCGTGCACGGACCGGCCCAGGGCCAGCAGCAGCGGGTCCGTGTCGATGCCGATCACGGTGGCGTCCGGCAGCCGGTCCAGCAGCCGCCCGGCCAGCGAGCCGGGTCCGCAGCCCAGGTCGAGCACCAGCGGGTCGGGACGGGCGGTGCCGGCCTCCACGGCGTCGATCAGCGCGGTGAACCGGTCCTCGCGATCGGGCAGGTAGCCCTCCTGCTGGCGGTCCCAGCGCTCGATCCAGCGGTCGGCCACGGCGCGTGCGAGCATGGTCACGAATCCTCCAGTCACTGTCATATAGACTTTGGATAGTTACCGATGTCGCGCCAACGCTACGACGCAAGGATGTAACCGGTCAAGTGAACTTCGACAGTCACACCGATTCGGCGGTGACCGCCACCGTCGGCCTGGTCAACGCCCTCACCCCCGGCGAGCGCCGCGGCCGCCCGTACCCGGCCCCCGGGCCGTCCGAACGCACCGCCGCCGTCGGCGCGGCGCTGCGCGTGACCGATCCCCGCAACGCCGAGGTCACCGAGGAGCAGGCCGCCGCACTGGTCCCGGTCGCGCAGGCGCTCCGGGAGGTGTTCGACGCCGCCGCGGCCGGAGACGTGGACGCCGCCGCCACCCTCGTCAACCGCATGCTGGAGGACACCCGCGCCCGTCCCATGCTCGCCCGCCACGACGGCGAGCCCTGGCACCTGCACTTCCACGGCACCGACGTCACCTTCGCCGACTCGTGGGCGGGCCCGTGCGCCACCAGCCTGGCCGTCGTCATCGGCAGCGAACTGCACGACCGCCTCGGCGTCTGCACCGCCCCCGCCTGCGACCGCGTGTACGTCGACACCTCCCGCAACGGCACCCGCCGCTACTGCTCCACCGCCTGCCAGAACCGCGTCAAGACGGCGGCCTTCCGCGCCCGTTCCGCCTCGTCCACTTCCGGCCGCGAAGGAAGCTGAGATACGGCCCGCCGTCCGCGAGGTGCTCCTGCCCTGGTGCCTGGACTACCTCGACCGCCTGGAGGAGCTCCTGGGCGTCCACAGCCGGTTCGAGAACGGCGGGCAACCGGACGACCACCTGGACCTCATCGACCAGGCGAGAGGCGTCTACCGCGGCCGCCTTCCCTGCCCCGGCCGCCGGTGACCTGTTGATCGCAACGAAAGGACGCGGGTGGAGAGCACCCCGCAGTTCTCTCCACCCGCGTCGTCTGTGGACGGCCCCGCTCAGCCGAAGTCGGGGCCGTAGACCTCCCATAGCTCGCCGGCGAAGAAGCGGCCGAAGGAGGCCAGGGCCGCCGCGCCTTCGGGGCCCGCCGTGCGGAAGGTGGTGAGCTGGCGGGCGAAATCGGCCAGATGGATGTTCAGCACGCCCGCGCCCACGACCGCCGCCTCATCGGCCGCCTTCTCCGCCGTGCTCTCCTCGACGTGGCCGTCCAGCACGCGGACGTACAGCGTCGAGGTGTCGGGCCAGATACGGGTCGGCGGGCCGTGCAGGACGTTCTTGTGGCCGATGAGGGTACGGGGCCGGTCCTGCTCGTCGGCGAAGTACAGGCGGTACTTCATCAGCCGGCGGTCTTCGTCGCCCCCCGGCGCGAAGAGATTGAACCAGCCCCGCTGGACGGGCCGCCGACCCCCGTGACCGGCGGCCTCCACCCACCCCTCGGCCCGCGCGGTGTGCTCGGGCTCGGCCAGGAAGCGATCCACGTCTTCGGCGGTGATGGTGAGCCGGAACGAGAACCGCTCGCGGCCCCCGTCCAGCTCCCCCGCCCGCGGATCGGTCGCCCCGAGGGTGATGAACCCCTTCATCTCCTCGGTGAACGACAGCGACGTACGGCCCGGCCCCTCCGGGGACGGTCCCCTGGTCCCCATCGGTTCCCCCGTTCCGGTGCCGTACGCCTTGCCGTTCACCGCCCCGCCGGGCGAGCCGGTCCCCGTCACCGGCTCGGCCCCCGTGTCGGCGGGGCGGGACTCGCCTTCCAGGATCCGCGTGGCCATCCGGTCGGCCATCGCGGCGATCGTGAGCGAGGGATTCGGCCCCACCGGCCCCGGCATCGCCGCCCCGTCGGCGATGTAGAGGCCGGGGAAGCCGAACACCTCGCCGAAGGCGTCGCAGACGCCCTCGATCGGGTGCCGCCCCATCGGGGCGCCCCCCAGCGGATGAACGGTGATCACCCGCTTGCGGAACCAGATCGGGTTGTCGGCGTACTCGGCGCCCAGCACGTCGGCGATGCCCTGCATCGTCGTGCGCAGCCGCTCGAAGTGCGCCGTGCTGGTCTCCGCCGACCAGTCGGCGTCCAGCCGCCCGTCCTTCAGCGCCAGCCGCCCGTCGGCGGTGTCGCGGCCCATGCCCAGCAGCGGCAGCGAGCTGACCGACAGCGCCCCGTCGCCGATCAGATCCGCCAGCTCCTTGGACAGGTTGGTGTCGGGCCTGTCGGAGAAGAACTCGGTGAAGCGGCTCCACAGGAACTTCACCGCGCGGTCGATCTGGTCGGCCAGATCGAACGGCTGCACCATCCAGTCGACGAACCCCGGGTAGCCGCCGTCCTGGATGTAGGCGCCGCGGCCGGCGCCTGGATGGCCGTCCAGCTCGTCCGGCAGCCGGATCGCGCTGGTGATCACCGGGCCGCGGCTGGCGTCCAGCGGGCGGACCCGGTTGCGGTCGCGCGCCTTCAGCAGGAAGGTCAGCAGGTCGCCGTTGCCGCTGAACCGCGAGCCCAGGACCGGGCTCAGCCCCGGGAACGCCTTGCGCGACTTCAGCAGCAGGAAGTTCGTGCCGTAGGTGCCGGCGCCCAGGATCAGCCGGTCGCAGGTGATCGTGCGGACCGGCGGCTTCTTGGCCTTGTGCTCGAGGTCGTGGTGGACGTAGTCGACCGCGTAGCCGCCGCCCCGCCGCGGCCGGATCGCCTTGACTTCGTGCGAGGTGCGCAGGTCGGCGCCGTGGAACCGGGCCGCCGACAGGTAGTTGTGGTCGAGGGAGTTCTTCGACCCCTCGTTGCAGCCGATGTCGCACTCGCCGCACAGCCGGCAGGTGCGCCGCCCCCCGCCGTGCAGGTTCCCGTAGCCGGGGTCGACGATCGGCAGGCTGACCCCCGGCGCCGCGCCGCGCTCGGGGGCGAAGCTGACCGCCAGCGGCGGCAGCGCCCAGTTCAGGCCCAGCTCGGCCGCGGCGTCCTGCATCGCGTGCGCCTTGGGGGTGTCGTCGAACGGGGCGCGGTCGAGCGGGTAGGGCGTCGCGCCCATCATCTCCTCGACCTGGTCGTAGTGCGGGTCGAGGTCGTCGCGGCACAGCGGCCAGTTGTCGTAGCCGCCGTCCAGGCCCTCGTGGACGAACCAGCGCTCGTCCTTGCGCAGCAGCACGTTGGCGTAGATGAGGGAACCGCCGCCCAGGCCGGAGGAGACGACCGAGTCGCAGCCCTTGAAGCTCCAGATGTCATACATGCCGTACAGGCCGGCCGAAGGGTCCCAGAAGGCCCGTCCCATCTCCGCGGGGGAGCGGGGGAACGAGCCCGGCGGGTAGGGCTGGCCGCGTTCCAGCAGCACGACCGACTTGCCCGCCTCGGCCAGCCGGTAGGCGGCGACCGACCCGCCGAACCCCGAGCCGACGACGACCGCGTCGGCGTGCTCGGTGCGCACGTCCTCGGTCATCTAGGCGGCCTTCCGGTCGGTGGCGTGCTTCTGGAAGTGCGCGAGGATCCTCGGGTAGACCTGCTCGTGGGCGTTCTTGCCGAGGATCGGGTCGATGTGCCCGTAGCCCGGCAGCACCTCGAGCTCGTGCCGGCCCGGGACGACCTTCGACAGCAACGCGTGGCACACCACGTTGGAGTCGGTGAAGATCCGGTTGTGGTCGCCGGTGATGAACAGGATCGGCGTGCTGATCTCGCGGGCGCGGGCCAGGTAGCTGGCCGGCAGCGCGCGGAGCTTGGGATCGCGCGGGTCGTACCGGACGGCCTTGCCGGCCTTCACCATCTTGCGGATGTGCCGGTAGTAGTGCACGGTCGACGCGCCGTTGATGTCGGCGAGCCGCTCGTGGGTGTGGGTCTCGGGCGCGAGGTTCTCGTGCATGAAGAACCCGGGCCGGCCGCTCGCCCACATGAAGCTCTGCATGTGGCAGGCGGACTCCTTGCACTCGGGATGGAACGCCGAGATGACCTGGGACATGAGCCACCGGCCGCTGAACTTGGGCGCGTCCTTGAACCGGGGGTCGATGTAGGGCGAGCCGAGGACGTAGTCGGCGAAGTCCGGGCCGACCGCCATCTTGACCTTCGACCACGGCGGCACCCGCGGGGTGAGGGAGACGCTGTTGACCACCAGGCTGGCCAGGTCGTCCTTCACCACGCCGCCGAACAGGCTCATGCTGAACGACAGCGCGCCCAGGCAGTGCGCGAACACATGCACGCGGCGGTCGCCGATGTGGCGGCGCAGCTCGGCCATCGCGGCCGGGTAGTCGAACAGCGCGATGTCGTCGAGGGACCAGCGGCGCCCGCCGGTGTTGTACGGGAAGCGGTTGCTCATCCGGAAGTCGAGCGCCCACACGTCGCCGAAGCCGTTGTCGAGCAGGTAGCTCACCATGTTGTAGATCTCGGGCATGGCGAACAGGTCGCTGGAGGAAGTGAGCCCGTGCATGAGCAGGACGACGTCGTCGCTGTCCTCGCGGTGGAAGCGCGACAGCGAGAGCAGCAGGTCGTCCTCGGTCGTGAACGGATGCAGCGACACCTCGGCGTCTCTGACGCCCTCACCCGAGAAACGTCGGATTCGGCGTGCCATGTGTCTTTCCTCCCGGCTCAATGTCGGTCCCAACGATGGCAGTCGCGTACGACGGCGCGGCATCGTGGAAAACCCGTAATCCGCGGTCCGTCCGCGGGCCCCGTACGAAGTCGGAGTCCGTTTTCGCACGAACGGTTCATTCTCGTCCGGATCTTGGCACGAATCTGTGCCGCACGGCACGGCGCCGCACCCGTTCCGCGAGATCGAGGAACGGGCGGTCCCGGTCAGGAGTCGCGGTCGCCGGGACGGGCGTTGAGCGCCGTCGCGACGCCCACCCGCGAGGTCACCCCCAGCTTGGTGAACACCCGCGACAGGTGCGTCTCGACCGTCCGGACACTGAGGAACAGCTTCTCGGCCACCTGCTGGTTGGTGCAGCCCTGCGCGACCAGCATGGCGATCTCGTACTCGCGCGGGGACAGCCCGAACGGCTCGTCGCCCTGCCCGCCCCGGCGCGGCGTGGCCACCCGCACCCCGAGCCGGCGCCGCTCCCGCGCCGTCTGCGCGAGCAGCGCCTGCGCCCCGCACGCCTCGAACAGCTCCGCGGCGGCGCGCAGCCGCTCGCGCGCCGGGTCGCGCTCGCCCGCGGCCTGGTGCGCCAGGCCCGCCGCCAGCTCGGCCCGGCCCGCCTCCAGCCGCCGCCCGGCGGCGGCCAGCAGCGATGCGGCCTCGGTGGCGAGCACGGCCGCGGCGGCCGGGTCGAACGGGCGGGCGGCGTGCGCGCGGGCGAGCTTCGCCAGACCGGCGTCGGCGGGCATCCCGATCTCCGCGAGCATGTCCGCGATATCGGCCCAGCGGCCCGGGTCGCCGTCCTTCCCCCGGGACGCCTCGATCTGCGCCAGCATCTCGGCACACGACAGCAGCGTGGACGGGTCGAGCTCGGGCGCGGCCGGATCGCCGCAGGCCTCCAGCGCGGCGGCCGCGCCCTCCTCGGTGCGCCCGGAGTTGACCAGCGCGACCCCGTGGGCGAAGCGGGCCATCGCGCCCCACCACTCGCCGGCGCCCAGGTCGCCGGCCACGGCCTCCTCGCCCAGCCGCAGCGCCCGGTCGTGGTCGCCCGACCACGTCGCGACCAGGCACTGCTGGGTCAGCCCGAACACCAGCGCCTCGCCCGACCGCAGCAGCCGCGCGGTCTCGGTGGCCTCCTCGGCCGCGTCCGCCGCCTCGGCCAGCCGGCCCAGCAGGGTGTACGCGCGGGCCTGCGCGTTCAGCAGGTAGGTGATGTAGGACGCCTGGCCGGTGCTGCGGGCGACGGCGATGCTGCGCTCGATGCGGCGCAGCGCGTCGTCGTAGCGGCCCATCATGATCTCGGACCAGCACAGCCACGGAACGGTGTCGAGCGCCTCGGCGATGTGGCTGTCGGGCGCCGCGGCGAACACCTTCTCGGCCGCCTCGGCGTAGGCGACGGCCTCGGCCTTGCGCCCGCCGCCGTAGGCGGGCATCACCCGCAGCGAGGCCACCGCGAGGCGCAGGCCGGGTTCCCAGTCGGGCGCGTTCTCCGGCATCCGGTCGAGCACCGCCTGCGCACCGCGGATGTCGACGCGCATCAGCCGGTCGGCGACCAGCCTGACGCGCAGCAGCACGGCCGCGGGCGCCTGCGGGTCGGGGATGCGGCGCAGCTCGTCCAGGACCAGTGCGCGTGCCTCCTGGTGGCGGTGCAGCTGCCGTTCGATGACCGCGCACATCTGGACGGCGCGGGCGCGCCGGGCGTGGTCGCCGGGCGGCAGCAGCCGCAGCAGCGTCCGTGCGGTCTCGACGCCCTCCAGCAGCCGGCCGCTGACCGTCTGCGCGTGCGCCAGCTCCGACAGCAGCCGCACCCGCGACAGCGGCGCGTCGCCGTTCTCGCCCGCCGCCGCGGAGCCGGGCTCGGGGTCCTCGGGCATGAGGCGCAGGGCGGCCCGCAGCCAGTGCGCGGCGGTCGCCGGGGCCTGCGGCGCGACGGTACGGGCCGCCTCGACCAGCGTCGCGATCGCCGGCTGGTCGCCGTAGCCCGCCGAACGTTCCACATGGTGGGCGCGCAGCGTGGCCGGGGCGCCCAGCTCGGCCAGATGGCGGGCGATCCGCGAGTGCGAGCCCAGCCGCCAGCCCGCCGCGGCCGAGCCGTACACCACGTGCCGGACCAGCGGGTGGCGGAACCGGAACCGCCCGGCCGAGGCGGGCCGCACCACGTCGCGGGCGGCCAGGTCGTCGAGCGCGACCAGCGCCCGCTCCTCGGTTATCTCCGCCCCGGCCGCGGCCAGCGCGGGCTCGAACTCGTCGGCCGCGACGGCGGCGGCACGAGCCACCAGCAGCGCCGTCTCGTCCAGGCCGCTCAGCTCCACCTGCAGCGCGGTGCGGACCGCGGGCGGCAGCTCGGTGATCTCGCCGAGGTCGGACAGCGCGCCCCAGCCCGGCTCCTCGGCCAGGGACGGCTCGGACGCGCCGTCCCGGCCGCCCAGGCGGCGGGCCAGTGCCTCCAGATAGAACGGGTTGCCGCCGCTGGCCTCGTACAGCGCCTGGGAGCGGGACCGGGATACGTCCGGGCCCAGGAACTCCTCGACCTCGCCGGGGGTGAACGGGTCGGCGGAGACGCTGACGCCGTGCTCGCCCGCGATGTCGACCAGCGTGGCCAGGCGCGGCGCGGCCTGCGCGGGCCGGTACGCCACACCGATCAGCATGCGGGCGCGAGGCGGGTGCCGCACCAGGTAGCCCAGCAGCTCGATCGAGGCGTCGTCGGCCCAGTGGACGTCGTCCAGAAGGAGCACCAGGCCGTTGTCGGCGGCAAGCTCCTCCAGCAGGTGCCGCACGGCACGGTGCAGCTGGTAGCGGGCCACGCCGAAGGGGCCGCCGCCCGTGTCACCGCGCGCGGGTGCGACCGCCGGCGCGCCGTTCGCCGGGCCCGCCGTCCACGCGCCGGTCAGCGCGGGGAACACGGTGGACAGCAGCCGCGCCGTCTCGAGGTTGAGGGCGGGACGGTTGAGCTCCAGCCGGTCGTCGACCGCGTCCACCAGGGCGCCGAACGGCATCTGCTGCTCGAACTCGGCGGCGCGGCCGCCCAGCACCGGCAGCTTGCGGACCTCGGCCAGCTCGGCCAGCTCGGCCAGTAACCGGGTCTTGCCCGCCCCCGGGTCCCCCGACAGCGCCAGGAACCGGAAGGAGCCGCCGAGGGCGGAGTCGAGTGCCTGGTCCAGCACGCGGAGCGCCGCCCGCCGTCCGATGAGCGGGGCGTGGGCCGTCGGGCCCTGCGTCGTCCGGTCCGCGCGACCCTCCATGTCCACACCCCAACAGTGACAGGCGGTCGATGCGCCGTGATCGTTCTACTGCCGTGACTACCGGGTATCGCCCGGGTCATATTACTGATCTCTCAGTGACCCGCCCGGCCACGGGGAGCAATGCGACCGGTCATGTGCTATCAACCGTCATCGGTGCCCCCGTGTCAACCGGAAACCCGAACCGATCTCCGCTGGACTCGCGAGCCTATCCTCGCAGCCGCGCCAACGATCTGCGCGGCGAATCGGCGACCCGGCTCAGCGCGACCAGCGCCGCCGGGGGGCGCCGGACCCGGTGGCCGTCCAGCCGCCGCATGAACGCCAGCTGCTCCAACGACGGCGGACCCACCGCCAGGCTGCGCCGCGTGGCGGTCAGGGCGTCGGCCTTCCCGGTGTGGACGAGGTAGGCCGCCGCCATCGATCCCGTCCGCCCCACGCCCGCGCCGCAGTGCACGAACACCGGGCCCGCGGCGCCGTTCACCACCGCCAGGAACCGCCTGACCTGCTCGGGGCCGGGCGCCTGGCCGTCCCGCACCGGCAGCCGCACCACCGTCGGCCCGGCCTCGCCCGGCGCGGCGGCCGGCAGCCGCTCGGCGCGCAGGTCGATCACCGTGCGGACGCCCAGTTCGGCCAGCCGCCGGTAGCCGTCGGCGGAAGGCGCGGCGCCCCGCCACAGATGGTCGTCCACCCGCGAGAAGTGACCGACCCCCGGCACGGCGGACGGCATGCCCTGATGCCGGGCGGTGGCGTGCTCGGCGCCCCGGGCCGCCTGGCTCATCGCCAGGATGACCAGGCTGACCGTCACCCAGACCAGCACGTACCCGGCCCCGCCCACCAGGACGACCCAGCCGAACGCACGAGCGATCCGAGAGAGCCGCATCCGGCGAGCATAACCGCGCCCCGTCCGCACAAGCCCACGCCCGGACAGCGCGCCGAGCCGCGTCTGTCAGCACTCCGTCTCCGGCCGGTGTCCGGGCGGCCGTGTCCGAGCGGGGCGGCGCGTGATCGGGGGTGTGGGGGTCAGGTCAGGCGGGCGGCGGCCTCGGACCATGCGGTGTCGTCGCCGGACGGTTCGTAGCGGCGTAGGGGCTGGGTGCGCGCTACCAGTTCGCGCATCTCCGCAAGGCCGTCGATGGCGCCGTGCGCGCGTGCCTGGACCAGCACGTTGCCCAGCGCCGTCGCCTCCACCGGACCGGCGATCACGGGCAGCCCGCAGGCGTCGGCGGTGAGCCGGCACAGCAGGTCGTTGCGGCTGCCGCCGCCGACCAGATGGACGACCTCGACCTCCCGTCCCGACAGCCGCACCGCCTCCCGGAGCGTGGCCCGGTGCGCCAGCGCGAGGCTGTCCAGCACGCACCGGACGATCTCCGCCCGGGTGCGCGGCTCGGGAAGGCCGCGCCGCACGCAGTGCGCGGCGATCCGGGCGGGCATGTCGCCCGGTGGCAGGAACTCCGGGTCGTCGGGGTCGATCAGCGACCGCCGTGCCGGGACGTGCTCGGCCTCGGCGAGCAGTGCGGGCAGGTCGGGCGACCCCCACGCGCGCAGCGTCTCCTGCAGCAGCCACAGGCCCATGACGTTGCGCAGGTAGCGGACGGTGCCGTCGATCCCGCCCTCGTTGGTGAAGTTGGCCTTGCGGCTCTCCTCGCTCAGCACCGGCGCGGGCAGTTCCACGCCGACCAGGGACCAGGTGCCGCAGGAGATGTAGCCGAAGCGGTCGCCGGCGGCCGGGACGGCGGCGACGGCCGAGGCGGTGTCGTGGGAGCCGACCGCCGTCACGGCGAGGCCCGCCGGGACGCCGGTCTCCTCGGCCACATCCGGCCGCGGCGTCCCGATCACGTCCCCGGGCTCCCGCAGCCGGGGCAGCAGCCGCCCCGGGAGGCCGAGCCGGTCGAGGAGCGGCTGCGACCAGGTGCTGTCGCGGACGTCCAGGAGTCCCGTGGTGGAGGCGTTGGTGCGCTCGGCGCCGATCTCGCCGGTCAGCCAGAACGCCAGCAGGTCGGGGATGAGCAGCAGGTCCTCGGCCCGTTCCAGCCCGGCCCCGGGCGCCACCAGCTGGTAGACGGTGTTGAACGGCAGGAACTGCAGGCCCGAGATCTGGTAGAGCAGGTCGTCCCCGACCTCGGCGCGGACCCGTTCCATGACCCCGTCGGTACGGGAGTCGCGGTAGTGCACCGGGTTGCCGAGCAGGGCGCCGTTCCCGTCCAGCAGGCCGTAGTCGACCGCCCACGAGTCGATCCCCGCGGACACCAGGCCGGACGGCGTCGCGGCCGCCGCGGCGCGCAGGCCGTCGAGGACGTTGCCGTAGAGGCCGAGGACGTCCCAGTGCAGGGTGCCGTGCACCCGCACGGGACGGTTCGGGAAGCGGAGCACTTCGGTCATGTCCAGCGTTCCCGGGCCGATCCGGGCGGTCATCACGCGACCGCTCGAGGCGCCGAGATCGACGGCGGCGAAGGTGGGGGTGGTCATGTTCGGTGTGCCGTTCGTTGGGAGGTCAGCCGACGAGGAGGACTTCCAGGGTGCGGGGGCCGTGCACCCCCTCGACCCGGGACAGCTCGATGTCGCTGGTGGCGGAGGGGCCGGAGACGAAGGTCAGCGGGCGGAGCGGGTCGAGGCGTTCCAGCGCCTCGGGGACGTCGGCGGCGACCTGGCCGGCCTCGACGACGATCAGGTGGTAGTCGGGGACCAGCGACAGGGCGCGCGGCCCCTGCCCCGGTCCGTGGTCGAGCACGATCGTGCCGGTCTCGGCGATCGCGACGGCGCAGCCGGTGACCGCACCCGCGAGCCCGTCCAGGTCGGCGACGGCCGGGTCGCGGGCCAGCCGCGCGGGGTCGATCCCGGCGGTCCACCCGGCGGGCAGGCCGTCCGGCACCGCATGGGTTCCGGGACGGGCCGACAGCGCCTCGGCTACGGCGCCGGGCAGCTCGGCGGGGGCGACCTTCCGCACCGTGGCGCGATAGTCGGCGACCCGTTCGGCCAGCAGGTCCAGGACGCCCTCGTCGTGGTGGCGCCGCAGGTAGGACCGGTCGATCCCGGCGTAGTCGGCGGCCACCTCGGCCGCCGGACGGGTCGGCGTGATCCGCTCGATCCTGCGGAGGATCTCCTCGCGCGCGCCGCTCATCGCCGGCCGCCGTCGGTGCGGGCCCACCAGGCGCGGAACGACTCCTTGGGCGGGGCGGGCGCGTCCCGGGTGTCGGTCCACGCCTTCAGCGGGCCGGGGAGGCGCCGGATCCGCCCGTCCCGGCCGACCACCCAGCGGCTCGCCGACGCCGCCCGCTGCGCCAGCCCGAGCCGGGCGGGGGAGCGCAGCGTCCAGCCCGCGACGCCCATCACCGCCCGCTCCACCGGATGCCTCGGCGCCCCCGCGCCCTCGACGGCGCGGGCGCGCAGGTGCACCAGCACCTCGGGGATGTCGATCGCGACGGGGCACGCCTCGAAGCACGCCCCGCACAACGACGACGCGTACGGCAGCGATGCGTCCACCTCCGACCCGATCCCGCGGATCTGCGGCGACAGGATCGCCCCGATCGGGCCCGGGTACGGCGACCCGTAGGCGTGGCCGCCCGCCCGCGCGTAAACCGGGCACACGTTCAGGCACGCCGAGCAGCGGATGCAGCGCAGCGCCTGCCGTCCCACCTCGTCGCGCAACGTGTCGGTACGGCCGTTGTCCAGCAGCACCAGATGGAAGTCGCGGGGCCCGTCGCCCGGGGTGCTGCCGGTCCACGTGGAGGTGTAGGGGTTCATCCGCTCGGCGGTGGACGAGCGCGGCAGCAGCTGCAGGAAGACCTCCAGATCCCGCCAGCTCGGCACCAGCTTCTCCACCCCCATCACCGAGATCAGCGTCTCGGGCAGGGTGAGGCACATCCGGCCGTTGCCCTCCGACTCCAGCACCACCAGCGTGCCGGTGTCGGCGACGGCGAAGTTGACGCCCGACACCGCGACCTTGGCCGACAGGAACTTGGCCCGCAGATGGCGGCGCGCCGCCTCGGCCAGCTCGGCGGGGGAGTCCGACAGCCCGGCGGGCGCGCCGGGCATCTCGCGGCGGAAGATGTCGCGGATGTCGGACCGGTTCCGGTGGATCGCCGGGACCAGGATGTGCGAGGGACGGTCGTCGCCCAGCTGCACGATCAGCTCGGCCAGGTCGGTCTCGTACGCGGCGATGCCCTCCTCGGCCAGCGCCTCGTTCAGCCCGATCTCCTGGGTGGCCATCGACTTGACCTTGACGACCTCGGTCTCGCCGGTGGCCTTGACCAGCCCGGCGACGATCCGGTTGGCCTCGGCGGCGTCCCGGGCCCAGTGCACGGTGCCGCCGGCCGCGGTGACCTTCTCCTCCAGCAGCCGCAGGTAGTGCCCGAGGTCGGCCAGGACATGGTCCTTGATCTGCTTGCCGGCCTCGCGCAGCGCCGCCCAGTCGTCCAGTTCGGCGACCGCGCCGGCGCGCCGCTCCCGGATCGTGGACGTGGCGTGCGCCAGGTTGCGGCGCAGCCGGGTGTCGCCGACGGCGCGGCGGGCCGCGTCGGGAAAGGACGGCATGCCCACGTAGGTGGGCATGGCCGCGCGCCCCGCGGCCGTCGTCCTGTGGCTCATGCTGTGTCCTCCTCAGTGGCGGCGAGGATCTCGGCCAGGTGCACCGTCCGTACCCCGGCCCGGGTGCGGGTCAGCGCGCCGCCGATGTGCATCAGGCAGGAGTTGTCGGCCGCGCACAGCGCCTCGGCGCCGGTGCGCCGCACGTTGGTGACCTTGTCCGCGCACATGGCCGCCGACACCTCGGAGTTCTTCAGCGCGAACGTCCCGCCGAACCCGCAGCATTCGGCCGCCTCGGGCAGCTCGACCAGGTCGATGCCGCGCACCGCGCGCAGCAGCCGCAGCGGCCGGTCGCCCACGTGCAGCATCCGCAGCGAGTGGCAGGTCGGGTGGTAGGTGACCCGGTGCGGGAAGTAGGCGCCCACGTCGGTCACGCCGAGCACGTCGACCAGGAGCTCCGACAGCTCGTACACCTTCGGCACCGGCCCGCCGGTCAGCCTGGGATGCCAGTCGCGGACCATCGCCGCGCACGACGCCGACGGGGTCACCACCGCCTCGTACCCCGCGAACGCCTCGGCGAAGCCCCGCGCCAGCGGCACGGCCTGGCTCCGGTAGCCGGTGTTGAGGTGCATCTGGCCGCAGCAGGTCTGCGCCGCCGGGAAGTCCACTTCGTGGCCGAGCCTGCGCAGGAGCCGCACGACCGCCTTCCCCGTGCCGGGGAACATGGTGTCGTTGAGACAGGTGACGAACAGCGCGACCTTCACTGCGGCCGCCCTCCTTCCACGCGGTGGGCCTCGCGGCGGCTGGAGTCGCGGACGACCAGCTCCGGCTGGAACATGACCTGCTGGTGGGCATGCCCGTCGGGGTCGTCGCACTCCTCCAGCAGCAGCTCGGTGGCGATCCGGCCGAGCTGGTAGGTGGGCTGGCGCACCGAGCTGAGCGGGACCGCGGCCGCCGCCGAGAACTCGATGTCGTCGTACCCGATCAGCGCCACGTCGTGCGGAACCTTGACGCCCGCTTGGAGGAGCACCCGCAGCACGCCCAGGGCGAGCAGGTCGTTGGCGCAGAAGACGGCGTCGGGCAGCGGGCCGGATTCCAGCAGCCGGCGGGCCGCCTCCTGCCCGGCGCGGGCGTTCATCGCCGGGACGGTCAGCTCGCGCATCGCCTCCCGGCCCAGGCCGGCGGCGCGCAGCGCGCGCAGCGCGCCCTTGCGCCGGTCGGCGCACTGCCGCAGCGCGGACGGGCCGGTCACGAACGCCAGCGTACGGGCGCCGTCGGCCAGCAGCCGGCCGGCCGCCAGCTCGCCGCCGGCCACGTCGTCGACCGCGACCGAGCACTGGTTGGCGCGCGGGGTCGGATGGTCGAGCAGGACGACCGGGACGCCGCGGTCGCTGAGCCGGTCGGCGTTCTGCCCCTCGTCCCCGACCGGGGTGAGCAGGACGCCGCGCACCCGCTGCTCGGCGAACACCCGGATGTTGCGCTGCTCGCGCTCGCCGGACTCGGCGGAGGAGGCCAGCAGCACCGCGTAGCCGCGCTCGCTGGCGACGTCCTCGACCCCGCGGGCGACGTCGGTGAAGAACGGGTTGGCCAGGTCGAGCACCATCAGCCCGATCGTGCTGCTGTGCCCGGCGCGCAGCGTGGAGGCCGAGCCGTTGCGGACGAACCCCAGCTCGCGGATGGACTGCTCGACCCGGGCGCGGGTGGTGGCGGCGACCCGCTCGGGGCGGTTGAGCACGTTGGAGACCGTGCCGGGGGAGACCCCGGCATGCTCGGCGACCTGCTTGATCCCCACGGTGCCCAACGTCGTGCCCCCGGTCTCGTTCCAGTGGTGTGCCGCGCTCACTTTGGGTCATCCGTTTAAAACGTGTCAACCCTCCGGTCGGAACCTTGCCTTCGGCCCGTCAGGCCGGCGAGGGCGTCCCAGGGCGTCCGCGGGAGCCGGAAAAGATCGCGTCAGCCTCGATGGGGCCTGGCTTTCGGCGGTCCGGGCGGTGGTCGCCGGATAAGTGACCCCTTGACGAGTGCTCCGGCTCACATCTAGCGTCCTCCGCAACATCACGTTAAAACGTTTTTCATCGTCCGGTTACAGATCACCCCAGCGAGGAGGGTGACCGTGAGCGCACCCGCTCGGTCGGCGCCGCCGACATTGGCACTGGTCAACGTGAGCAAGTCGTTCGGCGCCGTCAAGGCCCTGCAGGGCGTCACCCTGGAGCTGCGCGCCGGTGAGGTGCACGCCCTCGCCGGCGAGAACGGGGCAGGCAAGTCCACCGTCGTAAAAACGTTCGCAGGCGTGCACCGCCCCGACGAGGGCGAGGTGCGGGTGGACGGCGAGCCGGTGGAGTTCCACGGCCCCGCCGACGCCCAGCAGGCGGGCGTGGCGGTCATCTACCAGGAGCCCACGCTCTTCCCCGACCTGTCGGTCGCCGAGAACATCTTCATGGGCCGCCAGCCCCGCACCGGGCTGGGCCGCATCGACCGGCGCGCCGTGCGCGAGCGCACCGCCGAGCTGTTCGCCCGGCTCGGCGTCGCGCTCGACCCGGACCAGCCCGCGCGCGGGCTGTCCATCGCCGACCAGCAGGTCGTGGAGATCGCCAAGGCCATCTCCCGGGACGCCCGGGTGCTGATCATGGACGAGCCCACCGCCGCGCTGACCGGCCAGGAGGTGGCCCGGCTGTTCGGCGTCACCCGCACGCTGCGCGAGCAGGGCTGCGCGGTGCTGTTCATCTCGCACCGGCTCGAGGAGATCTTCGAGCTGTGCCAGCGGGTCACCACGCTGCGCGACGGCGGCCACATCGCCACCGAGCCGGTCGCGGACCTGACGCCGGACGATCTCGTCCAGCGGATGGTCGGCCGCGAACTGGACGCGCTCTACCCCAAGCAGGACGTCACGCCGGGCCGGGTCGCGCTGAAGGTGTCCCGGCTGACCCGCGAGGGCGCCTTCACCGACGTCTCCTTCGAGGTGCGGCGCGGCGAGATCGTCGCGCTGGCCGGGCTGGTCGGCGCGGGCCGCAGCGAGGTCGCCCGCGCGATCTTCGGCGTGGACCGCTGGGACGCCGGCGCGGTCGAGGTGGCCGGCGACCGGCTGCCCGCCGGAAGCCCGACCGCCGCGATGTCGGCGGGCCTGGCGCTGGTCCCCGAGGACCGCCGCCAGCAGGGCCTGGTCATGGACATGTCCATCGAGCGCAACATGGGCCTCACCCAGCTGCGCACGCTGCGCCGCGCCACCGGGCGCGGCCCCCTCATCTCCCGCAAGGTCGAACGGGACCGCGCCGCCGACTGGGCGCTGCGGCTCCAGCTCAAGTACGCCCGCCTCACCGACACCGTCGGCGTGCTGTCGGGCGGCAACCAGCAGAAGGTCGTCCTGGCCAAATGGCTGGCCACCGAGCCCGCCGTGCTGATCGTGGACGAGCCCACCCGCGGCATCGACGTCGGCACCAAGGCCGAGGTGCACCGGCTGCTGTCGGAACTGGCCGCGCAGGACCTGGCGGTGCTGATGATCTCCTCCGACCTGCCGGAGGTGCTGGGCATGGCCGACCGGGTGCTGGTCATGCACGAGGGCCGGCTGACCGCCGAGATCGCCCGCGCCGACGCCACGGAGGAGACCGTCATGGCCGCCGCGACCGGCCGCAACGGCAACGGCGACGCGGGAAAGGCGGCCTGACCCATGACCGTGCTCGCCGAGACGCCGACCAGGCCCCCCGCCGGCGGCCCGCCCGCCGGCAACGGCCGCAGGCTCGTCGAGGTGGTGCTGCGCACCCGTGAGATGAGCATCGTCGGCGCCCTGGTCGTCCTGGTGGCCGTCACCACGATCGTCAACCCGCGGTTCCTGTCGGCGCAGGGCGTGGAGGACATCTTCCTCAACGCCTCCATCCTGGCGCTGCTGGCCGTCGGCCAGACCCTGGTCGTCATCACCCGCAACATCGACCTGTCCGTCGGCTCGCTGGTCGGCCTGGTCGCGTTCGTCACCGGTGACTTCGCCTCCGGCTCCGACCGCAACGTGCTGCTGGTCGCCGCGCTGGGCGTGCTGATCGGCACGGCCTGCGGGCTGGTGAACGGGCTGCTGGTCAGCTTCTGCCGGGTGCCCGCCCTGGTCGTCACGCTGGGCACGCTGTACGTGATCCAGGGCCTGGACTACTACATCGCCTCCGGCGACCAGATCAGCGCCTCCGAGCTGCCGTCCTCGGTGCTGTCGCTCGGCAACGACGCGGTCCTCGGGATCCCGTACCTGCCGATCATCACCGTCGCGGTGATGCTGGGGATCGGCTACTACCTGCGCTCCTACTCCTCCGGCCGGGAGTTCTACGCGATCGGGTCCAGCCCCGAGGCGGCCCGGCTGGCCGGCATCCCGATCCGGCGCCGGGTGCTGACCGCCTACCTGGTCAGCGGCGCGCTCGCCGGGCTCGCGGGCGTGCTGTGGCTGGCCCGGTTCGGCACCGTCGTGGCCGACGCCGCCAACGGCTGGGAACTGCGGGTGGTCAGCGCGGTCGTGGTCGGCGGCGTGGCGATCGTCGGCGGCGTCGGCACCGTGTACGGCGCGGTGCTGGGCGCCCTGCTCATCACCATCATCGGCAGCGTGCTGGTCGTCCTCAAGGTCAACCCGTTCTGGCAGGACGCCATCACCGGCCTGCTGCTCCTCCTGGCGATCAGCGTCGACCGGCTGCTGGCGCTGCGGACCACCCGGGCGCTGAAGGCCAAGTCCAGATCCCGGCGCGGCCGCCGCCGCCCCGGCGGCGACGGAACGAGACCGGCCGGCCCGGGCAAGGCCGAGGATGAAGGGAGCGACCGCCATGAGGTTTGACGCGCGCGGCCTGATCCGCTGGGAGACCGCCGTCCTCGTGCTGCTGGTCGCGGTCTTCTGCGGCGGCGCCGGCTTCTCCCCGGACTTCGCCGGCACCGACAACCTGTCGTTCGCGCTCGGCGACCTCAGCGAGATCGCGCTGATCGCACTGCCGATGACGCTGCTGGTGGTCTGCGGCCAGGTGGACCTGTCGGTCGCCTCCGTGCTCGGCCTGTGCAGCGCGCTGACCGGCGGGCTGTGGGACGCCGGCTGGGCGATCGAGACGATCATCCCGCTGGTGCTGGCCGTCGGGATCGTCTGCGGGCTGGTCAACGGCCTGCTGGTGACCCGGCTCGGGCTGCCCTCGCTGGCCGTGACGATCGGCACGATGACGCTCTACCGGGGCCTGGCGTACGTGGTGCTGGGCACCAAGGCGGTCGCCGAGTTCCCCCAGCGGTACACCGAACTGGCCACCGAGTCCGTTCCGGGCACGCCGATCCCGTACCCGATGGCGCTGTTCGCCCTGCTGGCGATCGTCACCGCCGTGACGCTGCACGCCACCGGCGCCGGCCGCTCGCTGTTCGCGATCGGCGCGCAGGAGGACGCGGCCTACTTCGCCGGCATCCGGGTCAAGCGGATCAAGCTGGTCCTGTTCGTGGTGTCCGGACTGATCGCCGGCCTCGCCGGGATCGTGTACACGCTCCGGTACGGCAGCGCCCGCGCGGACAACGGCCTCGGCCTCGAGCTGACCGTCATCGCCGCGGTGCTGCTGGGCGGCGTCGACTTCGACGGCGGCAAGGGCACCCTCGGCGGCGTCATCGCCGCGGTGCTGCTGATCGGCCTGCTGCGCAACCTGCTCATGCTGAACGACGTCTCGACCGAGATCCAGTCGGTCGTCACCGGGCTGCTGCTGATCGTCTCCGTGCTCACGCCCCGGCTGATCGCCGTGGTCCGCGAGTCGCGGGGGGCCGGGGGCGCGCGATCCGCGTCCGCGGCGGCGATCAGCCCGTCCTGACCCCGCCGTCCCCTTCCCACCCACCCCCCTTGAAAGGCACCGAGATGACCGTTCGTCTGCGCGCGCCGCGCCGCCTGATGACGATGGCCTCCATCAGCGCCCTGGCGCTGACCCTGGCGGCCTGCGGCGGAACCACCAAGGACTCCGCGGAGTCCGGAGACGCGGCCGCGGGCGGGAACGCCACGGCGAACCCGAACGCGCCCATCAAGAAGGGCCTGAAGATCGCCTTCCTGCCCAAGCAGGTCAACAACCCGTACCTGACGATCCTCGACAACGCCGGCATCGCGGCGGCCAAGGAGTACGGCGGCGAGGCCAAGGAGGTCGGCCCGTCCGACGCCTCCGCGTCCTCGCAGGTCTCCTACATCAACACCCTCGTCCAGCAGCGGCACGACGCGATCCTGATCTCCGCCAACGACGAGAACGCGGTGTGCGGCCCGCTCAAGCAGGCCATGGGCAAGAACATCAAGGTCGTCTCCTACGACTCCGACACCGCCAAGGACTGCCGGAACCTGTTCATCAACCAGGCGAGCTCCGAGGAGATCGGGCGCAGCCAGATCAAGCTGATCAGCGACCAGGTGGGCGGCAAGGGCGAGATCGCGATCCTGTCGGCGACCGCCAACGCCACCAACCAGAACACCTGGATCGAGTTCATGAAGGACGAGCTGAAGAAGCCGGAGTACTCCGGCCTGAAGCTCGTCGACACCGTGTACGGAGACGACGACGACCAGAAGTCGTTCCAGCAGACCCAGGGCCTGCTGCAGGCGCGCCCGAACCTCAAGGGCATCATCTCCCCGACCACGGTCGGCATCGCCGCCGCGGCCCGCTACATCAGCGGCTCGAAGTACAAGGGCAAGGTCGCGCTGACCGGCCTGGGCACGCCCAACCAGATGCGCCAGTTCGTCAAGGACGGCACCGTCAAGCAGTTCGCGCTGTGGGACCCCAAGAACCTGGGCTACCTGGCCTCCTACGCGGCGGCGTCACTGGCGTCCGGGCAGATCACCGGGGCGCAGGGCGAGAAGTTCAAGGCGGGCAAGCTCGGCGAGCGCACCATCGGCGCCAACGGCGAGGTCATCCTCGGCCCGCCGACCGTCTTCGACGCCAAGAACATCGACCAGTACAACTTCTAACCCGCCACCCCGCCGCGGCCGACCGCTCCGGCCGCGGCGGGTCAGGAGGGCTCGTGAAACGCGTCTGCTTCCTGCTCAAGGTCAAGCGGGACCGGCTGGAGGAGTACCGGGAACGGCACGCGGCGGTGTGGCCGGAGATGCAGGCCGCGCTCCGCGACACCGGATGGCGCAACTACTCGCTGTTCGTCCGCGACGACGGGCTGCTGGTGGGCTACCTGGAGACCGACGACTTCGAGGCGGCGCTGGCCGGAATGGAGCGCACCGAGGTCAACGCGCGCTGGCAGGCCGAGATGGCGCCGTTCTTCGAGGGCCTCGACGGCCGCCCCGACGAGGGGATGCGGCCGCTCACCGAGGTCTTCCACCTGGACTAGGACCACTGGACCAGAACCACCGGCGGGCCCAAGGATTCGGAGAGGATACCCGTGACCGACACCAGCGCGGTGAAGGACGCCCTTCGCCGCCAGCACATCGAGACTCCCTCGTGGGCGTACGGCAACTCCGGCACCCGGTTCAAGGTCTTCGCCCAGCGGGGCGTGCCGCGCACCCCGCGGGAGAAGATCGACGACGCCGCCCAGGTGCACCGCTTCACCGGCGTCGCCCCCAGCGTGGCCCTGCACATCCCGTGGGACACCGTGGACGACTACGCGGCGCTGGCGGCCTACGCCAAGGAGCGCGGCGTCGAGGTCGGCGCGATCAACACCAACGTGTTCCAGGACGACGACTACATGCTGGGCAGCGTCACCAACCCCGACCCGGCGATCCGCCGCAAGGCGCTGGACCACCTGCTGGAGTGCGTCGACATCATGGACGCCACCGGTTCGCGCGACCTGAAGCTGTGGTTCTCCGACGGGACGAACTACCCGGGCCAGGACGACATCCGGGCCCGCCAGGACCGCATGGCCGAGGCGCTGGCCGCGGTGTACGAGCGGCTCGGCGACCACCAGCGGTTCCTGCTGGAGTACAAGCTGTTCGAGCCCGCCTTCTACATGACCGACCTGCCGGACTGGGGCGCCTCGTACGCGCACTGCCTC
This sequence comes from Actinomadura vinacea, assembly GCF_039532545.1. Classification (NCBI taxonomy): domain Bacteria; kingdom Bacillati; phylum Actinomycetota; class Actinomycetes; order Streptosporangiales; family Thermomonosporaceae; genus Actinomadura; species Actinomadura vinacea. The sequence continues at coordinate 33,989 of NZ_BAAARW010000050.1, forward strand.
AAGCTCGGTCCGAAGGCGCAGGTGGTCGTGGACACCGGGCACCACGCGCCGGGGACCAACATCGAGTTCATCGTGGCGTTCCTGCTGCGCGAGGGGAAGCTGGGCGGATTCGACTTCAACTCGCGCTTCTACGCCGACGACGACCTGATGGTGGGCGCGGCCGACCCGTTCCAGCTGTTCCGGATCATGTACGAGGTGGTGCGCGGCGGCGGGTACGACCCGGCGGCCGGGGTGGCGTTCATGCTCGACCAGTGCCACAACATCGAGCCGAAGATCCAGGGGCAGATCCGGTCGGTGATGAACGTCCAGGAGGCGACCGCCAAGGCGCTGCTGGTGGACGCCGGCGCGCTGCGCGCCGCGCAGGACTCCGGTGACGTGCTGGGCGCCAACGCGGTCTTCATGGACGCTTTCAACACCGATGTGCGCCCGCTGCTCGCGGAACTGCGCGAGGAGACGGGCCTGCACCGGGACCCGATCGCCGCCTACGTGGCCTCCGGCTACTACGAGAAGGTCGTCGAGGAGCGCAAGGACGGCCAGGCGGCCGGGTGGGGAGCCTGAGGCATGCCCCCACCCGCGCCCTCGTGCCACCGCTTGCGTCGTCCCGGAGACCGGCGCCGAGACGGTGGCACCGGCCCACAGGGCGCACCCGAGGTTTCGGAAATCCGCCGTGGCGGCGGATTTCCGGTCCTTGTCCTGCACCGCAGAAGTCCGATTCCTTCCCCGCCTGAAGGCGGGGGTCTCCTCGGAGGTTACCGATGACCGCCACTCCACCCGAGGTGGAGCAACTGCTGGAGCGGGCCCACACCCTGGGCTCGGACCCGCGCAACACCAACTACGCAGGCGGCAACGCCTCGGCCAAGGGAACCGTCACCGACCCCGTGACCGCCCGGGACATCGAGCTGATGTGGGTCAAGGGCTCCGGCGGAGACCTGGGCACCCTCACCGAGGCGGGGCTGGCGGTGCTGCGGCTGGACCGCATGCGCGCCCTCGTGGACGTCTACCCGGGCGTCGAGCGCGAGGACGAGATGGTCGCCGCGTTCGACTACTGCCTGCACGGCAAGGGCGGCGCGGCGCCGTCCATCGACACCGCCATGCACGGCCTGGTGGACGCCGCGCACGTCGACCACCTGCACCCCGACTCGGGCATCGCGATCGCGACCGCCGCCGACGGCGCCGAGCTGACCCGGCGGATCTTCGGCGACCGGGTCCTGTGGGTGCCGTGGCGGCGTCCCGGGTTCCAGCTCGGCCTCGACATCGCCGCGATCAAGCAGGACAATCCGGGCGCCATCGGCGTGGTCCTCGGCGGCCACGGCATCACCGCCTGGGGGGCCACCAGCGCGGAGTGCCAGGCCAACGCCTTGGAGATCATCCGTACCGCGGAGGCGTACATCGCCGAGCACGGCAAGGCCGACCCGTTCGGCGAGGTCGTGTACGAGACGCTGCCCGAGGCGGCGCGGCGCGAGCGCGCGGCCGCGCTGTTCCCGCTGGTGCGGGGCCTGGCGTCGACGGACCGGCCGCAGGTCGGGCACTACACCGGCAGCCCCGAGGTGCTGGACTTCGTCGCCCGCGCCGAGCACCCGAGGCTGGCGGCGCTGGGCACCTCCTGCCCGGACCACTTCCTGCGCACCAAGGTCGCGCCGCTCGTCCTGGACCTGCCGCCGGACGCGCCCCTGGACGAGGTGGCCGGCCGCCTCCGCGAACTGCACGCCCGCTACCGCGAGGACTACGCCGCCTACTACGAGCGGCACGCCACCCCCGACTCCCCGCCGATGCGCGGCGCCGACCCGGCCGTCGTGCTGGTCCCCGGCGTCGGCATGTTCAGCTTCGGCGCCAACAAGCAGACCGCCAGGGTCGCGGGCGAGTTCTACGTCAACGCGATCAACGTGATGCGCGGCGCCGAGGCGCTGTCCTCCTACGCCCCCATCCCCGAGTCGGAGAAGTTCCGGATCGAGTACTGGGAGCTGGAGGAGGCCAAGCTCCGCCGGATGCCCAAGCCCAAGCCGCTGGCCACCCGGGTCGCGCTGGTCACCGGCGGCGGGTCGGGCATCGGCGCCGCCACCGCCCGCCGGCTGGCCGCCGAGGGCGCCTGCGTGGTGGTCGCCGACCGCGACCTGGCCGGGGCCGAGAAGGTCGCCGCCGAGATCGGCGCGGGCGCGCCGCGCGAGTCGGACGCGGCGATCGCGGTCGCGGTGGACGTCACCGACGAGGAGCAGATCGCCGCCGCCGTCCGCGCGGCCGTGCTCGCCTTCGGCGGCGTCGACCTGGTCGTCAACAACGCGGGGCTGTCGGTGTCCAAGCCGCTGCTGGAGACCACGGCCGCCGACTGGGACCTGCAGCACGACGTCATGGCGCGCGGCTCGTTCCTGGTCTCCCGGGAGACCGCCCGCGTCATGGTCGACCAGGACATGGGCGGCGACATCGTCTACATCTCGTCCAAGAACGCCGTGTTCGCCGGGCCGAACAACGTCGCCTACGGCGCGACCAAGGCCGACCAGGCGCACCAGGTCCGGCTGCTGGCCGCCGAACTGGGCGGGCACGGCATCCGGGTCAACGGCATCAACCCCGACGGGGTGGTGCGCGGCTCGGGCATCTTCGCCGGCGGCTGGGGCGCCAAGCGCGCCGCCGTCTACGGCGTGGAGGAGGAGAAGCTCGGCGAGTTCTACGCCCAGCGCACCCTGCTCAAGCGCGAGGTGCTGCCCGAGCACGTCGCCGCCGCCGTCTTCGCCCTCACCGGCGGGGACCTGACCCACACCACAGGACTGCACATCCCCGTGGACGCCGGCGTCGCCGCCGCGTTCCTCCGCTGACTCCAGAAAACGCTGACCAGCCAATACCAACCGAGAGTGTGATCGGGGGATCCCACCCTGGGCGCCGGTGACCGGGCCCCGGCCGCGCGCTTCGCCGCGACGCGGCCGCGGGCTCTGCCAGCCGCGCCCGAAAACCCGGAGGTAGCCCCATGCCCACCCCTCGACGGCGCCGTGCCCTGATCGCCTCTCTCACCGCGGCCGCGCTGTTCGTCCCCGTCGTGGCGGCGCCCGGAACCTCCGGCGCGGCGGTGCGCGCCGTCGGGGACGCCCCGCAGGCCCCCGTCCTGCTGACCGTGGGCGACCGGGCCGCGCCGCTGAACGTGCAGGGCACGCCGATGTTCGGCTGGCGGCCCCGCGATGCCGACCCCGGCGAGGTCCAGTCGGCCTACCAGATCGTCGTGCGCACGGACCCGGTCAAGGGGCGGGAGAAGACGGTCTGGGACAGCGGCAAGGTGACGTCCGCGCGGCAGGAGTACGTGCCCTACGCGGGCCCGGCCCTCGAACCCGGCGCGGCCTACACCTGGGCCGTCCGCACCTGGGACCGGACGAACCGGCGCTCCGGCTGGTCGCGGCCCGCCGCGTTCGAGGCCGCGTTGCGCGACCAGGACTGGCAGGCGAGCTGGATCCGCCGCACCACCGCCGAGGCCGACGACTACACCCTGGCCCGCAAGGACATCACCGTCGGCGACTCCCGGGTCGTGCGGGCGCGGGTCCACATCGCCGCGAGCCACCAGTACGCCCTGCACCTCAACGGCGAGGTCGTCGACCGGGGCCCGGCCTTCTCCTACCCCGACGACGGCTTCTACCGGACGGTCGACGTCACTGGCAGGTTGCGCGCCGGGCAGAAGGCCGTGCTTGGAGCGCTCTACCACTGGTACGGGTCGGGGCAGGGCCGTCCCAAGGGCGAGCCGGGCCTGCTGATGCGCCTGGTCATCGACCATGCCGACGGCAGCAGGCAGGTCGTCGTCACCGACGGCACCTGGCGGGTCGCCCGCGGCCCGTGGAAGGAGGCGCCGCGCCGCAACGGCGACGGCGGCGACTACGTCGAGGAGATCGACGGCCCCGCCGAGCACGCGCTGCGCGGCTGGGACCGTCCCGGCTTCGACGCCTCCGCCTGGCAGCCCGCCCAGGTCGCCGGCGCCCACCCGACCCCGGTCTTCAAGAGGCTGCAAGGGCAGGAGGCCGGGCTCACCTACTCCACCGTCCGCCCGAAGAAGGTCACCCGGCTGCCCTCCGGCGCGCTGGTCGCCGACTTCGGCAAGGTCATCCCGGCCGTTCCGATCGTGCGTTTCCGCGACGGCGAGGCCGGGCGGCGCGTGGAGATGGAGGCCGGCTACGTGCTGGCCGCCGACGGCTCGGTGTCACGCTCCAAGAACGACAACCAGAACACCGACCTCGGCTACGGCCACACCCAGCGCCCCGGCGACCAGACCTTCCGCCCCTTCACCTACATGGGCTTCCGCTACTTCGAGATCGCGCCGGACGCGGGCGCCGACCCCCGCGACATCAGCGCCGTCGTGCAGCACACCGACGTCGACCTGAAGCGGGCGGCGAGCCTGCGCACCTCCGACACCGGAGTCGACGCGGCCTACGACCTGATGCGGCGCTCGGCCCTGTACGGCTCGCAGACCCAGTTCCTCGACACCCCGACCCGCGAGAAGGGCCAGTTCCTCGGCGACTCGGTCGACATCTCGCTGGCCACGATGGCCGCCTTCGGGGAGCGCCGCCTCAGCCGCCAGGCCATCCGGGAGTTCATCGCCTCCCAGGCGCGCTACTGGCCGGACGGCCGCCTCAACGCCGTCTACCCCAACGGCGACGGCAAGCGCGACATCCCCGACTACACCGAGATGTTCCCCGGGTGGGTCTGGGACTACTACGAGCAGTCCGGCGACGCCGACACCCTCGCCGCGGCGTACCCGGTGATGAACGCGGTGGCCGGGTACGTGCGCCGGCACATCGACCAAGGCAGCGGCCTGGTCGTCAACCTGACCGGCGGCTCCGGCCAGTACCAGTACGGGATCATCGACTGGCCGGCGACCATGCGGTACGGGCACGACATGGACACCGCCGCCCGCACGGTGGTCAACGTGCTGGGCGTGGACGTGTTCAACGCCTCCGCCCGTACCGCCGAAGCGCTCGGCAAGAAGGAGGAAGCCGCCGCCTTCCGCCGCGAGGCGCAGACCCTCGCCGGCGCCATCAACGCCAAGCTGCGCCGCCCGTCCGACGGCGTCTACATCGACGGGCTCAAGGCCGACGGGTCGCAGAGCACGCACGCCTCGCAGATAGCCAACGCCTACGCCCTCGCCTACGGCATCACTCCCGCCGCCGACCGGTCGAAGGTCCTCGACCACACCGCGGGGCTGGGGATGCGGATGGGGCCGTACACCTCGCACCGGCTCATGCAGGCGCTCGGAGAGCGTCCCGGCACGTTCGTCACCCGGCTCACCGACACCCAGGGGCCGGGCTGGGGCAACATCCTCGCCCGCGGCGGCACGTTCACCTGGGAGTCGTGGGACGCCCCCGAGACCGGGCAGAGCCACTCCCACCCGTGGGGCGCCACCGCCCTGCTCGACATCAACCGCACCCTGCTCGGCGTGACCGTGACCGCCCCGGCGGGCGCGGCGATCCGGGTCCGCCCGCCGGACTCCGGCGTGGACCGGGCCGCCGGCACCATCCCGCTCCAGCGCGGCGAGGTGTCGGTCGACTGGCGCAGGCGCGGCGGCGGCTTCGCCATGACCGTCGACGTGCCCGTCAACATGCGCGCCGAGGTGCACGTCCCGGCCGGTTCCGCCGCCCGGGTGCGGGTGAGGGGCCAGGCCCGCCTCGTCGGGATGCGCGACGGCCACGCCGTCTACGAAACCGGCTCCGGCCGCGTCTCGTTCGACTCCGCCCGCGCCTAGCCGCACGGCCGCCGAAATTTCACCAGGAGGAACCATGAACGAGGACAGCATCGGGCGCGACGGGCTCAGCCGCCGCCACGTGCTGCAGATCGGCACGGCGACCGGCGCGGGCGCCGTCGTCGCCTGGGGCCCGCTCGGCGACGGCACGGCCCAGGCGGCGGACGGCACCGCGCCCGCCGGGCTCACGGTCGAGTACGCGCGGAACCCGCTCGGCCTGGACGTCGCGCGCCCCCGGCTCGGCTGGATCACGCCGGAACGGACCGTCCGCCAGACCGCCTACCAGGTCCAGGTCACCGGCGACCGCGACGACCTCGTGTGGGACAGCGGCAAGGTCGGCTCCGCGGCCAACGCGCAGGTCGAGTACGCCGGTCCCGCGCTGAAATCGCGGACCCGCTACCACTGGCGGGTCCGGATCTGGGACGAGCAGGGCCGCGCGTCGCAGTGGAGCGGGCCGTCGTGGTGGGAGATGGGCCTGCTCGCCCCGCGCGACTGGCAGGCGCAGTGGATCGGCGGCCGCCAGGCCCAGGACCACGACTGGGCGGACCCGAAGGTGACGTTCGCCTTCACGCTGTCCGGCGGCGCGCTGAGCTTCCTGTTCCGCGCCCGGCCGAACGGCAAGACCTACGGCGACACCTACGACTGGAAGATCACCGAGGTGGAGGGCGCGCCGACGATCGTCGCGCAGGTCCGCACCTACCCCGGCGGAAGCGGCTCCGACACCCGGCTGACCACGCTCAAGCAGATCCCGATCCCCGGCCTCGCGCCCGGCGGCCTCAAGGGCGGGCGGCACACCCTGGTGATCGAGACCCGCGGCGACACGATCACCACCTGGTTCGACGGGAAGCGGATCGACACGCTCACCGACGGGACGCACCGGTCCGGCTCCGTCGGTTTCCGCTCGGACGAGGCCGGGGCGGGCGTCGTGCACGAGGTCTCGGTGGAGACCGGCGGCAGGCGCGCCTTCCACACCGACTTCGAAGGTGGCGCCGACCCGTTCACCGGCGGCGACCCCGCCGAGGGCGGGCTGGCGGTCGCCGCGAAGGCGACCGGCAAGGACATCGTCCTGCCCATCGCCAACCCCGCCCCGCTGCTGCGCCACGAGTTCAACGTGCGCGGGCGCGTGGCCAGGGCACGCCTGTACGTCGCGGCGGGAGGCTTTCCCAAGCTCACCCTCAACGGCGCGGCGGTCGGGGACGCGGCGATCGAGACCGGCTTCACCGCCTACGACAAGCGCGTGCTCTACCGCACCTACGACGTCACCGGCGAGGTCCGGCCGGGCGCCAACGTGCTGGGCGCCGAGCTCGGCCGCGGCTGGTACGGGCTGGCCGACCCCAACGAGTGGTACTGGCACCAGGCCCCGTGGCACGCCGCGCCCTGCCTGAAGGGCCAGCTGGAGATCACCTTCACTGACGGGCGGCGCCAGGTGATCGCCACCGGCGGCTCGTGGCGCGCCGCCGACGGGCCCACCACCTACGACTCCATCTACAGCGGCGAGCACCACGACGCGCGCCGCGAGCCCCGCGGGTGGCGGCGCGCCGGGTTCGACGACCGGTCGTGGCCCGCCGCCGCGGTCGTCGGGGGCCCGAAGGGCGCCCTGGCGGCCGCCCACCTGGAGCCGATCAAGCCGGTGGACGCCGTCGAGCCCGTCTCGGTGAAAGAGGTCAGGCCGGGCGTCTGGGTGTACGACTTCGGGCGGATCTTCGCCGGATGGGTGCGGCTCGACGTCTCCGGCCCGGCCGGCCGGACGGTGTCGCTGTTCCACTCCGAGAAGCTCGAGGCCGACGGCACCGCCTCCGCGGCGGCCAACCGGCTGATCGACACCCAGATCCAGACCGACCGCTACACCCTGTCGGGGCGGGGCCGGGAGGAATGGGAGCCGTCCTTCGGGTACAAGGGCTTCCGGTACGTCCAGGTCGAGGGGTACCCGGGCACGCCGTCCAAGCGCGCGTTGAGCGGGCGGGTCGTGCACTCCTCGGTGGCCTCGTCCGGCACCTTCAACTCCTCCGACGACCTGATCAACAAAATCCAGGCGGCGGCCCGGAACACGCTGCTCAACAACACGCACGGGTTCGTCACCGACACGCCCACGTACGAGAAGAACGGCTGGACCGGTGACGCGCAGGCATCGGCCCTGGCGGCCGTCCTGAACTTCGACATGGCGCGGGTCTGGACCAAGTGGCTGGCCGACTTCCGGGACGCCCAGTCGGACAAGGGCGAGATCCCCGAGATCGTCCCGTCGACCCCGCAGTACGGGTACGAGGGCACCCCGGGCTGGAACATGATCTGGGGGCCGGTGCCGTCCTGGGACGCGGCCCTGTTCGTCCTGCCGTGGGAGATGTACCTCGCCTACGGCGACACCCGCATCCTGGCGCAGATGCACGGCGCCCAGCGAAAGCTACTGGAGTACACCCGGACCTACTTCACCGCCGACCACCGCTACAACAACACCAACAACACGTTCCTGGGCGACTACGCCGGGACGGGGCCCTACGGCCCGCTGGACGCCACCGCCTCGGCCTACTACTACTTTATGGCCGACACACTGGCCAGGAGCGCCGACATCCTCGGCGACCGTGCCCCGGCCGCCAAGTACCGCGGGCTCGCCGCCGGCATCCGCGAGGCGTACAACAACAGGTACTGGGGCGGATCCTTCTACCGCACCGATGGGCAGCCGTATTCGCAGACGCAGAACGCCCTGCCGCTGGCGTTCGGCATGGTGCCGGACGGCAAGGCGCCCGGCGTGGCCAAGAGCCTCAACGACGACATCGTGGCCAAGGACCACCACCTCACCGCCGGCGTGTTCCCCTCCAGGTTCCTCCTCACCGCGCTGAGCGACCACGGGTACACCGACACCGTCCACCGCGTCGCGACCCGGACGGACCAGCCCAGCTGGGGCTTCTGGATCGAGAACGGCCACTCGACGATGTTCGAGGGCTGGGCGCTGACCTCCCGCTCCCACGACCACCACTACTGGGCGCTGATCAGTTCCTGGTTCCACCAGAGCCTGGCCGGGATCCGGCCAGCCGAGCCGGGCTACCGGCGGCTGACGATCCGGCCCCGCGTGCCGTCGTCCGGGCTCGACCGGGTGCGCGGCTCCCAGCGGACCGGCCAGGGACTCGTCGAGTCCGCCTGGACCAAGCACGAGACCCCTTCCGGGAACCGCCTGGAGCTGCGCGTGCGGATCCCCGGCAACACGGCCGCCGAGGTGTGGGTGCCCGGCCGCCGGGGCGAGACCCCGAGCGGCGCGCGGCACGTCCGCGACGAGGACGGCCACTCCGTCTACCAGGTCCCGGCCGGTTCGCACACCTTCCGATCGACCCTGGAGGGCGCGTGAACGACCGCACCGGGCAGGGCGGGCCCACCCGCCGCCACGTACTGCGGACCGGCACGGCGGCCGGGGCCGGCGCGATGCTCGCCACCGCCCTGCCCGCCGGGGGCGGAGCGGTCGCCCACGCCGCGACGGGGCTGCCCGCGGGCCGGTTCGCGCGCCCCGGCACGGCGGTACGGCCGAGGTTCCGCTGGTGGTGGCCGGACGCGCACGTCACCCCCGCCGAGATCCGGCGCGAGATCGACCAGATCGCCGCGGCGGGCTTCGGCGGCGCGGAGATCGTCGCGGTGCACCACAGCATCCGCGACAAGTCCGTGCTGGACCCCGTGCACCACGGCTGGGGGACCCCCGCCTGGAACGCGGGCGTCGAGGCCGCGCTGGACCAGGCCCGCAGGCGCGGCATCACCGTGGACCTCACGATCGGCCCGGCCTGGCCCGCCGCCGTCCCGACCATCACCCCCGACAGCGCCGCCGCCGTCCAGGAGCTGGCGTACGGGACGGCCACCGTCGCCGGGGGCGCGACCCACGACGGACCCGTCCCCGAGCCCGCCGCCGCGCCGCACGCGGGGGTGACGCGGCGGCACCTGGAAGCGGTCCACGCCGTGCGGAAGGACCCCGCCAACAACAGCGGGAAGGCGATCGGGCTCGCCCGCGACTCCTGGCAGGACCTCACCGGCAGGGTCCGGGACGGCCGGATCGCCTGGACCGCGCCCGAGGGCGGGGAGTGGGTCCTGCTGTCGTACTGGCGGCGCGGCAGCGGGCAGCGCCCCGAGTCCGGGCCGCACAGCGCACCCGACTGCGCGGTCGTCGACCACTTCAGCCGCGCCGGCACCCGGGCCGTCATCGACTTCTGGGAGGAGCGGCTGCTCACCCCGAGGATCCGGCGGCTGATCCGGCAGGCGGGCGGGGCGCTGTTCGAGGACTCCATCGAGCTGGAGACCGAGGCCCTCAACTGGACCCCCGGCCTGGCCGCGGAGTTCCAGAAGCGCCGGGGTTACGCGATGTGGCCGTACCTGCCGGTGATCGTGCTGGACGACGAGGACCCGGTGTTCTCCTACGAGGCCGATGTGACCCGGCACGCCCGCCACGACTTCTGGCTGACGGTCTCCGACCTTTTCAACGAGAACCACTTCGTCCCGCTCGCCGAGTGGGCGCACTCGATCGGGCTGGAATTCCGCGCCCAGCCGTACGGCCTGCAGACCGACACGATCCACGCCGCCGCCATCGTCGACATCCCGGAGGGGGAGTCGCTGGGGTTCAAGAACCTCGACGACTACCGCGCCCTGGCCGGCGGCCGCGACATGGGCGGACGCAAAGTGCTGTCGTGCGAAGCGGGCGCCTACCAGGGCGGCGCGTACAACACCACCTGGGACAAGTTGCTGCGCACCATGGGCGGCGCCTATGCGGCCGGGCTCAACATGACCGTGCTGCACGGCTTCTCCTACGCGACCGCGCCCGGCGCCAACTGGCCGGGGTTCGCGGGATTCACCCCCTACAACGGCGGGATCGGATACGCCGAGTCGTGGGGCCCGCGCCAGCCCACCTGGCGGCACGCCCCCGACGTGTCCGCCTACTTGGGACGGGTCCACCAGGTGACCCAGGCCGGCACCAACCGGATCGACATCGCCGTCTTCCGGCAGAAAGGGCTCAGCAAGACCGGCATCGGCGCCGGCTGGTTCACCGCGAGCGGCGTCCCGACCGGCTGGACGCACCAGTTCGCCAGCGAACCCGTCCTGGACCTGCCCAGCGCGACGGTCTCCGGTGGACGGCTCGCGCCACGCGGCCCCGCCTACAAGGCGCTCTTCGTCGAGGGCGACCGCTTCTCCGGGAAGGAGTGCACCCTCACGGTCGCCGCCGCCAGGCGCATCCTCGACCTCACCCGCAAGGGCCTGCCCGTGGTGTTCCTGGGTGACTGGAGCGCCGCCACCGTCCCCGGCGTCGCCAAGGACGGCGAGGACGAGGAGCTGCGGGCCGTCCTGAAGCGGCTGTTCGCGCAGCCGAGGGTGCGCGTCGTCGCCACCGAACCGGAGGTGCCCGGCGCCCTGGAGGCCCTGGGCGTGCGGCGCGACGTCACCTACGGAACCGCCTCGACCCTCCTGCACGCCCACCGCGTCGACGACGGCGTGGACTACTACTACCTGGTCAACGGCAAGCACAGCGAGACCCCGAAGCCGCCGATCGCGGCCATCGACCACGAGGTCACGCTGACCCGGGCCGACCGGAGGGCCGTGCCGCACCGGCTCGACCTCTGGACCGGCGGGATAGAGCCGATCGCCCTCTACCGGGCCGACGGCGACACGGTCACGCTGCGGGTCTCGCTGCGACCGGGCGAGGCCACCGCCATCGCCCTGGCCCGTCCCGGCGGGCGCGCGGCGCCGCACGCCACCGCCACCGAGGCCGCCGAGATCCGGGTCGCCTCCGGGAACCGGCTGGCGATCCGCGACACCCGGCCGGGAACGTACAAGACCACCCTGCCCGGCGGCCGCACCGACCAGACCGCGATCGGGGAGTTGCCCGCCGTGCTCGCGCTCACCGGCTGGCGGCTGCGGGTCGAGGATCTCCGGCCCGGACGCGGCCCGGCCGAGACCGCGACCGTGCGGCATGACCTCGTCCTGGACCAGCTCAAGCCGTGGCCGCAGATCCCCGAACTTGCCGACGTCTCCGGCGTCGGCCGCTACACCGCCACCGTCGACCTCGGCCGGGACGGCTGGTCCGGCGCCTACCTGGAGCTCGGCGAGGTGTTCGACACCTGCCGGGTGACCGTCAACGGGCGGCGGGCGCCCGCCGTCGACCTGATCAACCCGGTCGTGGACGTCGGCCCGTACCTGCGGCGCGGCGCCAACACGATCGAGGTCGAGGTCGCCACCACCCTCAACAACCGGCTGCGGGTGTCCGACCCCGCGGTCTACGGCGCCGTCTCCCGGCAGAACTACGGCCTGATCGGCCCGGTCCGGCTCGTCCCCTACGGCGAAGCGGTCGTCAGGACTGCCTGAGCGAAAGACGAGGAATCCATGCATCGCAACACAGTGAGGGCCGCGCTGGCCCTGGGGCTGGCGTCGGTCGCCGTCCCGCTCGCGATCACGACCCCGGCGGCCACGAGCGCGGCGGACGACCGGCGCCCGTCCCGGCCCTGGGAGGCGTACAACCTGTCGCCGTCGTCCAGGACGGTCCGCCCGGTCGCGGTCTTCGCCGCCAAGGGCGAGGTGACCGAGCCGCAGGCCGTGCTCAAGGGACGGCGCACCGCGCTCAGCGGCGCCGGGGCTTCCCTCACCCTCGATTTCGGCAAGGAGGTCAGCGGCCTGACCACGCTGCGCTTCGCCGGATCCGACGGGGCGCAGAAGGTCGGGCTGGCGTTCGCGGAGTCGTCGGTGTACGCGGGCGAGCCCACCAGCGACGCCTCCACCGGCGGCCCGCGCAGCCGCGACGGCGCCCTGCCCGTGGACGTCGACGGCCGCACCTCCTACACGACCCCGGCCAAATACCTGCGCGGCGGTTTCCGCTACGTGACGATCTTCCTGCGGTCGGCGGGACGGGTCGAGTTGGACGGCGTCTCGCTCCACTACACGCCCGCCCCGAAGATGAAGGACCCCGCCCGCTACGCCAACCACTTCTATTCGAGCGACGAGCTCCTCAACAGGATCTGGTACGCGGGCGCCTACACCGTCCAGCTGAACACCATCTCCCCGAAGACCGGCCGCGTTTGGGAGGCGCCGGCGGAGCTGTGGGACAACGGCGGCCCGATCGGCGTCGGCGACACGATCCTGGTGGACGGCGCCAAGCGCGACCGCACCGTCTGGCCGGGCGACCTGGGCATCGAGATCCCGGCGGCGTACGCGGCGTTCAACGACACCGAGTCGGCCCGCAACGCGCTTACGACCGTGTACCGGCACCAGCGCGAGACCGGGGAGCTGCCCTACGCGGGGCCGATGCTGGAGAAGTACGGCTCGGACACCTACCACCTGTGGACGCTGGCCGCGAGCTGGGACTACTACACCTACACCGGCGACCGCCGGTGGCTGGCCGAGGTATGGGGCCGCTACAAGCACGGCGTCGACTTCATCACCGGCAAGATGAACGACCGGGGACTGCTGTCCATCACGGGCACGTCCGACTCGGTCCGGATCCTGGCCAAGGGCGAGAACCTCATCGCCAACGTGCTGCTGTGGCGGGTGCTCGACACCGGCTCGCGGCTCGCGGCCGTGCAGGGCGACAAGGAGCTGGCCGCGTCCTACGCCGGCCGGGCCAAGACGCTGCGCGCCGCCGTCAACACCCACCACTGGGACGAGGCCGCCGGGGCCTACAAGTTCTACCCCGACTCCACCATCCACGCCCAGGACGGCAACTCCCTCGCGGTCTGGTACGGCCTGGCCGACCGGGACAAGGCCCGCCGGATCAGCGGGAACCTCACCGGCAACTGGAACGAGGTCGCCACCACCGCACCCGAGAACAAGGGCAACCCCGGCGTCTTCTCCGGCTCGATGGAGGTCAACGCCCACTTCGCGGCGGGCGGCCGCGCCGCCGACCAGGCGGGCGTCGACATCATCCGCCGCCAGTGGGGCTACATGCTCGACCACCCGCAGGGGACCAAGAGCACGTTGTGGGAGTCGTTCCGCAACCCCGAGGACGGCTGCGTCTTCTGCAGTTCCTACGTCAGCCTGGCCCACGCCTGGGCGACCGGCCCGACCCCCGCCCTCACCTTCTACGTGCTGGGCCTCAACCCCACCGGCACCGGGGGACGGACGTTCGACTTCGTCCCGCACCCCGCCGACCTGTCCTTCGCCCAGGGACGCATCACCACCACGCTCGGCGCCGTCGACGCCTCGTGGAAGGTCGCCAAGGGGACCTACAGCGCCCGGCTGGCGGCGCCGCGCGGCACCGAGGGACGGGCGGGCGTGCCCACCTTCGGAGCGCGCGTCAACGTCTACGTCGACGGGCGGCTGGTCTGGGACGGGGGCAGGGGCAAGGCGCACGGCTACCGCGCCTACAGCGACGGCGAGTACGTCTACCTGCGCGGGCTGCGCGGCACCCACTCCATCAAGAGCGCGGTGGCCCGGTGACCGGCCAGGTCAGCCGCCGCTCCTTCATCGGCACGGCGGGCGTCACCGCGACCGCCTTCGGCATCGGCGTCCCGGCCGCCCGTCCCGCGGCGGCGGCCGGGCCCGCCGGGGCGCGGGTGTCGCCGTTCCCGCTGCGGGCCGTCACCCTGCTGGACGGCCCGTTCCGCGACAACATGCTGCGGACCTGCGCCTACCTCAAGTTCGTGGACACGGACCGGCTGTTGCACACCTTCCGGCTGAACGTGGGCCTGCCCTCGTCGGCCGAGCCGTGCGGCGGCTGGGAGGCCCCGGACGTCCTGCTGCGCGGGCACACGACCGGGCACCTGCTGACCGCGCTCGCCCAGGCGCACGCCAACACCGGCGACGCCGCGTACGCCGCCAAGGCCCGCCACCTGGTGGCCGAGCTGGCGAAATGCCAGGCCGCCTCGCCCGCCGCGGGCTTCTCGCCCGGCTACCTGTCGGCGTTCGGCGAGGAGGTCTTCGACCAGCTGGAGGCGGGCGGCAAGCCCTGGGCGCCGTACTACACCCTCCACAAGATCATGGCGGGGCTGCTCGACCAGTACCGGCTCAGCGGCGACGGGCAGGCGCTGGACGTGCTGAAGCGCATGGCCGCCTGGGCGGGCGCCCGCACGTCCAGGCTGACCCGCGAGCGAATGCAGGCGCTGCTGCGGGTCGAGTTCGGGGGCGTGAACGACGTCCTCGCCGAGCTTTACATGATCACCGGGGATCCGGCGCATCTGGCCACCGCCCGCCGCTTCGACCACGACGAGCTGTTCGTCCCGCTGGCCGAGCGCCGCGACACGCTCAACGGCCAGCACGCCAACACCCAGATCCCGAAGGTCGTCGGGGCCGTCCGCGAGTACGAGGCCACCGGCGAACGGCGCTACCGCGACCTCGCCGCGTACTTCTGGGACACCGTCGTCCGCCACCACACCTACGTGATCGGCGGCAACAGCAACCAGGAGTTCTTCGGACCGCCCGGCGAGCTGATCAGCCGCCTCAGCGAGGACACCTGCGAGAACTGCAACACCTACAACATGCTCAAGCTCTCGCGGCTGCTGTTCTTCCACGACCCGGGCTCGCCCGAGTACATGGACTACTACGAGTGGGCGCTGCTCAACCAGATGCTGGGCGAGCAGGACCCGCGGTCCGAGCACGGATTCGTCACCTACTACACCGGCCTGTTCCCAGGATCGGAGCGCAAGCCCAAGGGCGGCCTGGGATCGGCCCCCGGCAGCTACAGCGGCGACTACGACAACTTCTCCTGCGACCACGGGACGGGCCTGGAGACCCACACCAAGTTCGCCGACAGCATCTACTTCCGCTCGCGCGACACCCTCTACGTCAACCTGTTCATCCCGTCAGAGGTGCGCTGGGACGAGCGGGGCGTCCGGATCCGCCAGGAGACCGGCTACCCGCACGCGGAGACCACCCGGCTCACGATCACCGAGGGCGGCGCCCGCTTCGCCCTCAAGATCCGGATACCCGGCTGGCTGGACGCCCGCGGCCGGCGCGCCCGCGTCCGCGTGAACGGCAGGGCCGCGCCCGGCCCCGGCAACGACGCCCGGCCCGGCACGTACGCCACCATCGAGCGGCACTGGCGCAAGGGCGACGTGGTCGAGCTGGCCATGCCGATGGGGCCGGTCTGGCGGAAGGCCCCCGACAACCCCCACATCCAGGCGATCACGCACGGGCCGGTCGTCCTCGCGGGCGCGTACGGCGACCGGGCCATCAACACCTTCCCCGCCATCGACCCGCGCTCGCTCACCCCCGTCCGAGGCCGCCCGCTCCGCTACACGGCGCGGGCGGACGGGGCCGAGGTGACGCTGATGCCGTTCGCCGAGGTCCACCACCAGCGCTACAACGTCTACTGGGCGACACCCGCGCCGCGCCGCCGTCCCGGGCTGGTCGTCCACTACCCGCTGGACGAGGGCCGCGGCACAACCGTGGCCGACGCCACCGGCGCCTGGCCGAACGCCGCGCTCACCGGATCGGCGACCTGGGCCGACGGCGAGGTGTCGCTGGACGGCACCGGCGGGCACATCGTCCTGCCGCCCGGACTGCTCGCCGGGCTGGACGCGCTGACCGTCGCGCTGTGGGTCCGGCTGGAGACGATCACCAACAACAACCGGATCTTCGACCTGGGCTTCAACCGCCAGACGTTCTTCTACGTCACGCCGCGCACCGGTTCGGGCCGGGCGCGGTTCGCGATGAAGATCGGCGGGATGGAGGGCGAGGACTTCTGCGACGCGCCCGCCGCCCTCCCCACCGGCGCCTGGACGCATGTCGCGGTCGCGGTGTCGGCCGAGGGCGAGGGCTCGGCCGCCCTGTACGTGGACGGCGCCGCCGCGGGCCGCAAGGACGGGCTGATCATGAGCCCGCTGGTGCTGGGCGCCACCTCGCAGAACTTCCTCGGCCGCTCCCAGGACACCCGCCACCCGTTCGTGCACGGCCGGATCGGCGACTTCCGGATCTACAACCACGCGCTGCCCGGCGCCGACGTGGCCGCCCTGCACCGGCGCGGACGCTGAACCCTTGGAGTCCACAGTGCGCAAGCCGTTGCGCGGTCTCGCGGCCGCCGCTCTGACCGTCGCCCTGCCGCTGGCGGCGGCGACCGTTCCCTCCGCGTACGCGGATCCCGGCCGGGGAGGCGGGGCCGTCGGCCTGCGCGCCGCCGACCTCACGAAAGCCCTCGGCATCGACGACACCACGCCTGCGCTGACCTGGCGCCTCGGCACCGGCGGCCGCGGCGCCGCCCAGACGGCGTACCGGATCCAGGCCGCCACCAGCGAGAACCGCCTGCGGTCCGGCCGCGCCGACCTGTGGGACACCGGCCGGGTCGGCTCGGCCGCCCAGCGCGTCGACTACGCGGGCCGGAAGCTCGGCAGCCGGACCCGCGTCCACTGGCGCGTCCAGGTCTGGACGGGAGGCAAGGCCTCCGGCTGGTCGCCGCCCGCCTGGTTCGAGACCGGGCTGACGTCCGCCTCCGACTGGTCGGGCCGTTGGATCGGCCACCGGGACTGGCAGGTCAAGGACAAGGAACCCACCCCGATCGTGGTGCGGCTGCCCAAGACCACGGCCCGCCACGTGCGGATCGAGGTGACCAGGCTCGGCCTGCCCAAGGTCGAGAACCTGCCCGACCCCACCTGGCGGCTCCAGCTCGCGGAGCTGGAGGTCCGCGACTCCGCCGACCCCGGCACCAACCTCGCCGCGGGCACCACCGTGACCCCCTCCGACACCGGCGGCAACGTCAACCGGGTCTGGGCGCCGCGCTACCTCACCGACGGGACGCGGACGACCGGCCAGGGCTTCGCCGGATGGTCCAGCTCCGCGTACACAGGGGACGACGTATCGGCCGAGCCGCTGATCCTCACCGTCGACCTGAAGGCGGCCGAGACCTTCGACCAGGTGCTGCTCTACCCGCGCACCGACCAGCCCGCCGAGGGCGGCAAGGTCCCGTTCGCGCCGGTCGACTTCACGGTCGCGGCCGGCGACACCGCCGACGGCCCGTACGAGACCAGGGCGGAGGTCACCGGACAGGAACCGCCGCGGTCGCCCGTTCCCGAAGCCCTGCCGATCTTCGCCAGGGACTTCGCGCTGCCGCGCGGCGTCCGCTCCGCCCGCCTCTATGTCAGCGGCCTCGGCGTGTACGAGGCGCGCCTGAACGGCACCCGGATCGGCGACGCCGAACTCGAGCCCGCCAACACCGGATTCGCCAAGCGGACCACCTACGCCACCTACGACGTCACCGGGATGCTCCGCCCCGGAGCCAACACCCTCGGCGTCGAGCTGGGCAACGGCGTCGCCAACGTCATCTCCACCCCCGACCGGTACCGCAAGTTCGCCGGCACCGTCAGCGACCCCAAACTGATCGCCCAGCTGGAGGTCACGCTCGCCGACGGGCGGGTCCGGCGGATCGCCACCGACGGCGGCTGGCGCACCGCCCTCGGCCCGGTCACCTTCTCCAACTGGTACGGCGGCGAGGACCACGACGCCCGCCGCGAGCGGCCCGGCTGGGACCGTCCCGGCGCCTCCCGCCAGGGCTGGGACGCCGCCGTGCCGGTCGCCGGGCCCGGCCCGTCCACCACGCTGAGCGGGCGCTCCGCCGAGCCGGTGCGGGTGGTCGAGAACCTGCCCGGCAGGATGATCGGCTCCGGCGACGGCCACCAGGTGTACGACATCGGCCGCAACATCGCCGGCCGTCCTGAGATCACCATCGCCGCGCCCGCGGGCACCGCCGTGCGGATCGTCATGGCCGAGAGCCTGCGCGACGGCCGCCCCTACCAGTCGATCAGCAATGTCGGCGTCCCGATCTGGGACGAGTACGTCACCCGCGGGGCGCGCCCGGAGACCTGGCACCCGCGGTTCGGCTACCACGGCTTCCGCTACCTGGAGGTGCGCGGGCTGCCCGCGGGCGCCTCCCTCAAGGTGCGCGGGCAGGTGCTGCGCGCCGACAACGCCTCCGCCGGGTCGTTCACCTCCTCCAACGGCCTCGTCAACGGCATCCACGGGCTCATCCGCCGCGCCATCGAGGGCAACATGATGAGCGTCTTCACCGACTGCCCCAGTCGCGAGAAGCTCGGCTGGCTGGAGCAGACGCACCTGGTCGGCGACGCGCTGGCGGCCAACTACGACGTGCACGCCCAGCTGCGCAAGGTCGTCCAGGACATGGCGGACGCGCAGACCGGGGCCGGGCTCGTCCCCTCGACCGTGCCCGACTACACGGTCCTGGCCGGGGCCTACCGCGACGACCCCAACTGGGGCGGCGCGTTCGTCGTCGTGCCGTGGCAGCTCTACCGGTCCTACGGCGACATCGAGCCGATGCGGACCCACTATGCGGCGATGAAGCGGTACGCCGCCTACCTGGAGACCCGGGTCGGCGGCGGGCTGACCGACTACAGCCTCGGCGACTGGATCACCCCGGACCGCACGTTCCCCAAGACGGTCTCCGGCACCTACGGCTGGTGGCGGGTCAACGAGACCCTCGCCAAGATCGCCACGGCGCTGGGGCACCACTCCGACGCCGCCGCGTTCAAGGGCAAGGCCGACCTCAGCGCCAAGGCCCTGTCCGACAAGTACTACGACCGCGAGACCGGCACGTTCGCGGGCGGCGGCCAGGGCGCCGAGGCCATCGCGCTCGACATGGGCGCCGTCCCCGCCGACCAGAAGCAGCGGCTGCTGGACCACCTGGTCGCCGGCATCGAGCGGGCCGGCCGGCACCTGCTGCTCGGCGAGATCTCGCTGCCCTCGGCCATCCGGGTGCTGTCGGAGAACGGCCGCGACGACCTCGTCTACGAGATCGCGACGCGGACCGACAGCCCCAGTTACGGCTACCAGGTGGTGCACGGCAACACCGCGCTCGGCGAGATGTGGGACGGCACCAGCGGCCAGTCGCAGAACCACTTCATGCTCGGCGCCATCGACTCCTGGTTCACCTCCCGGCTGGCCGGGATCGACCAGGCGCCGGACTCGTCCGGGTTCCGCAAGGTGCTGATCCGGCCGTCGGTCGTCGGCGACCTCACCCACGCCTCCGGTACCCGCCGCACGCCGTACGGAGAGGTCCGCTCGTCCTGGAAGAAGGAGGGCGACGGGGTCCGGCTGACCGTGACCGTGCCGCCGGGCAGCACCGCGGAGGTGCACGTCCCCGGCGGCAAGGTCCGCACCGTCGGCTCCGGCACGTGGACCTTCACGTCCTGACCCGGACGCGCTGGTCCGGGCTACCGGCCGTCAGGCCCGGCCGGTAGCCCGATGAAGTCGGCCATCAGGTCGACGGTGTGGGCGAAGAACGCGTCGGCGGGGTCCATGCTGCCGTCGAGGTGCCCGAACAGCTCGAATCCGATCATGCCGAACAGCTGCGTCCACGCGATCACGCCGCGGACCACGGCGGGCTCCGGGACGTCCAGCTCGGCCAGCCCGGCCGTCCGGGCCGCCTGGGCGTCGAGTTCCGGTGCCAGGCCGTCGTCCGGCACCCGCAGCACCCCGGCCCGCGAGGCGTCCCGGACCACCGCCAGCAGCGCGATCGGGGTCCGGGACGCGGGGCCGACCGTCGTTTCGGGGGCCTCGTAGCCGGGCACCGGCGACCCGTAGACCAGCGCGTACTCGTGCGGGTTCGCGATCGCCCACTCCCGGACGGCGGCGCAGCACGCCCGCCAGCGGGCGCGGAAGTCGTCGCCGTCCGCCGCGCCCGCCCGCTCGACCCGGTCGCCGAGCACGTTGTACGCGTCGATGATCAGCTCGGTGAGCAGCCGGTCCCGGCTCGGGAAGTAGCGGTACAGCGCCGAGGACACCATGCCCAGCTCGCGCGCGACCGCGCGCAGCGACAGGCCCTGCGCGCCCGAGGCCCGCAACTGGCGCCGCGCCTCCTCCTTGATCTCCCGGGTCAGCTCGGCCCTGGCGCGCTCCCGGGCGGTACGGCTCGCGTTCATGACCGCAGTCTGCCAGAGATCAGAGCGGTGGCCAACATAGAGAGCACTGCTCTTGCCAAGAGGCGCCCCTCTGGTGCACACTGCTCTCAAGCGAGAGCACTGCTCACTAGGGAGAGATCATGAACACTGCAGACCGGAACGTCACGGCCGGCCGGTCCGAGCGCTACTTCAACCAGACCGTCGGCTTCCTGACCCGGCACGGGATCAGCCTGTTCGGCACCCGCATCCTCGCCGTCCGGGGCCGTACCAGCGGGGAATGGCGCACCAACCCGATCAACCTGCTCACCCACGAGGGCGCGCGCTACCTGGTCGCGGCGCGGGGCAACACCCAGTGGGTCCGCAACATCCGAGTGTCCGGCGAGGCCGAGCTGCGCCTGGGGCGCTCCACCGAGGCGATCACCGTCACCGAGCTGCCCGACGAGGAGAAGCTCCCGGTCGTGAGCGCCTACTTCAAGCGCTGGGGCTGGGAGGTCGCCCGCTTCTTCGAAGACCTGCCCAAGAAGCCCTCCGACGACCAGCTGGCCAAGGTCCTGCCCGGCGTTCCCGTCTTCCGCATCGACTCCTGACCGCAGAAGGCGGGCCGCCTGAGCGCGGGCCGCCGCTAGAGCGGGATGTTGTAGGCCATCAGCGCGGTGTCGTCCCCGGTCATCCGCAGCTCGGTCACCGCGCAGTTGCCGACGCGCGGGAACACCGTGCGGTAGCGTGCGGCCGGGATGCCCAGCAGCTCGCACAGCATCAACCGCAGCAGCGTGTTGTGGGTGACCACCAGCACCCGCCGGCCCTCGTGCCGGTGCGCGATGCGGCGCAGCGCGCCGATGCCGCGCGCGGCCGCCTTGAGCGGCGGTTCACCGCCCGGGAACGCGCCCGCGACCGGGTCGGCCCGGAACGCCGCGACGGCGGCGGGCGGCAGCTCGCCGAGCACATGGCCCTCGGCGGTGCCGAAGTCCAGCTCGACCAGGTCGCCGTCCACCGTCACCGGGAGGCCGAGCGCGGCGGCCGCGGGTGCGGCCGTGGCCCTGCTGCGGCTCAGCGGCGAGGTCCACACCGCGTCGATCGCGGCGCCCGGCGCCCACTCCGCCAGCCGCCGGGCCTGGTCGCGTCCCGTGCCGGTCAGCGCGATGTCGCTGATCCCAGCGTAGCGGTTCTCCGCATGCCACACGGTCTGCCCGTGCCGCACCAGGTAGAGGGTCGTCGCCGTCATCGTGCCGCCGCCTTTCGTCATCGGTCGTGCGCCCGCGCGTGCGCGGCCACCTCGGCGGGCAGCCAGCCGCGCCGTTCCAGCTCGTCCAGCAGCCGCCGGTACGGAACGGCGAACCGGTCGAACCGGCCGGGCCGGGGCTCGACGGTGGCGCGGATCCGGACCATGGACTCGGCGATGTCGGCCAGCGAGCTGCCGGGGTCCGGCGCGGCGGTGCCGTAGGCCGCCAGGATCGCCATTCCGAGCGCGGCGTCCGCGTGCTCGGGGATCCGGGCCGTGCGGCCGAGCACGTCCGCCCGGAGCCGGCACCAGTACGCGCTGCGCGCCGCCCCGCCGGTGAACGTCACGGGCCCTTCGACGGGGGCGCCCAGCGCCTGGACGTAGGACAGCGCGAGCCGTTCCACCAGCGCCACGCCCTGGATCAGGGCCGCGTGCCGGTCGGCCTCACCGGACGGCTCGCCGAGGACGAACCCCACCGCCTCGGGTGCCAGGAAGGGGAATCGCTCGCCCCGCGACACCAGCGGATAGGCGACCGCGGTGGACGGCTCGAACGCGGCGGCCGCGGTGTCGAGCGCGGCCAGCCGGTCGCGGTCGCCGGGCAGCACGCCCGCGCCCACGCTGGACGCGCCGCCGGGCAGCCAGGTGCCGTCAGGGGAGCGGTGGCTGTACATCACCCCGGCCGGGTCGCGGACCGGGGCGGCCGTGACCCCTTTGAGCACCAGCGTCGTGCCCAGGACGGAGTTCCAGCGGCCTACGCGCAGCGCGCCGGAGCCGAGCTGGGACGCGCACCCGTCGGTCATCCCGGCGATCACCGGGGTGCCGGCGGGGATGCCGGTCGCGGCGGCCGCGGCCGTGCACACCTCGCCGAGCACCGTGCCCGGGCCGACCACGTCGGGGAGCAGCGTGCCGTCCAGGCCGAGGGCGTCGAAGACCTCGTCCGGCCAGCGTCCGGCGTGCAGGTCGTAGCCGGTCTTGAGGGCGTGGCTGGAGTCGGTCGCCGCGGTGCCGCCGATGAGCCGTCCGGTGACGAGGTCGGCCTGGTGCAGGAGGCGGGCGCCGGGCGGCGGCGCGTGCCGCCGGACCAGCCACAGCGCCTTGGCCAGGGCCCATGACGGCTGGATGCGGACGCCGAGCCGGTCCCACAATTCGGCCCCGGCCGCCTGCGCCTCCGCGGCCTCCGCGGCGGCGCGGCCGTCGTCGTACATCAGCCCGGCGGTGAGCGGTTCGCCGGACGGGCCGGCCAGGAGGACGGTCCCGGAGGTGCTGCAGACGGCGACGCCGCGCACGGGCGTGCCGCCCGTCCCGTCGAGTGCCGCCCGGACGGCGGTGCGGACCGCCGTCCACCAGTCCTCGGGGTCCTGCTCGTGCCGCCCGGCGGACGGGCGGCGCCCGGGCAGCGGTGCCGAGCCCCGGCCCAGCACCCGCCCGGCCGGGTCGGCCAGCAGTGCGCGCACGCTCTGCGTGCCGAGGTCGATGCCCAGCCGGCCGGGAGGGTGGTCGCCATCGGGTACGGGCACGATGTCCTCCGTTAAGTTATCGGCTGGTCCTGTGAAGTTATAACAACCCAGGTGACCCCTAGCAAGGCGGCCGGTCTGCGTAGTCTCGGCGTGGTCAACGTGCGATGTTCCCGTTCACCTGCCGCCGAACTCGTGCCGGGCACCCTCTTGACGGGCGGGATTTCGTGTTACAAGCTCTGTGAACTAACTCACCCTGAATGTTAATAGCCCGTTCGACGGTGTTACATCCAGGGTTCCACCGGCCTGAGACTCCCACCCCTGGAGGACGGATGGACACGATGGACCGGCGTCGGTTCCTGGGCATCATGGGCGCGTCCGCGGCGGCCCTCGGCGCGGCGCCCGCGCTGAGCGCCTGCGGCACCGGATTCGGCGGCGGCTCGTCCTCCGGCGGCGGCTCGGCCGCCGACGAGGTCACCGGCGCCTTCGACTGGAAGCGCGCCCAGGGCAAGACGATCAAGGCACTGCTCAACAAGCACCCCTACAGCGACGCCCTCATCGCCGACCTCAAATCCTTCAGCGACAAGACCGGCATCAAGGTCGAGTACGACGTCTTCCCCGAGGACAACTACTTCGACAAGCTGACCGTCGACCTGTCCAGCGGCCGCGCGTCCTACGACGTGTTCATGCTCGGCGCCTACATGGTGTGGCAGTACGGCCCGCCCGGCTGGCTGGAGGACCTCGGTCCCTGGATGCGCAATACCGCCGCCACCGCCGGCGACTGGGACCAGGCCGACTTCTTCCCCAACCTCCTCCAGGCCGACCAGTGGAGCCTCAAGTACGGCACCCCGCTCGGCCAGGGCGGCCAGTACGCGCTGCCCTGGGGCTGGGAGACCAACGTCGTCGCCTACAACACAGAGGTGTTCGCCAAGCTCGGCCTCAAGCCCGCCGAGACCTTCGACGAGCTCATCGAGATGGCCGCGACCATCAAGCAGAAGGCCCCCGGCGCCGGATTCGACGGCATGTACGGCGTCGCCGTCCGCGGCTCCCGCAGCTGGGCCACCATCCACCCCGGCTTCATGACCATGTACTCGCGCCACGGCCTCAAGGACTTCGTCATGAGCGGCGGGAACTTCAAGCCCGCCATGAACGACCCCAAGGCCGTCGACTTCACCAGGAAGTGGGCCGACATGATCAAGAACGGCGGGGCGCCGTCCTGGACGTCATACACCTGGTACCAGTGCTCCAGCGACCTGGGCGCCAGGAAGGCCGCGATGCTGTTCGACGCCGACAGCGCCGCCTACTTCCAGGCCATCAAGGGCGCCAGCCCCGCATCCGGGAAGATCGCCTTCCATCCGGGGCCGAAGGGCCCGGACGGGTCGCTGGCCACCAACATGTGGGTCTGGTCGCTCGGCATGAACGCCAAGAGCAAGAACAAGACCGCCGCCTGGCTGTTCCTGCAATGGGCCACCGGCAAGGAGCACCTGCGCAAGGCCGCCATCGAGGGCAACCACATCGACCCGGTGCGCAAGTCCATCAGCCAGGACGCCGCCTACAAGGACAAGATGAAGGCCATCCCGGGGTTCCTGGAGACCTTCGAGACCGTGGTCGACCAGACCAAGATCCAGTTCACCCCGCAGACGCAGTTCTTCGACGCCACCACCAGCTGGGCGGCCGCGCTCCAGGAGGTCTACGGCGGCAAGGACGCCAAGGGCGTGCTGGACGGCCTGGCCAAGGACCTGACCCCCAAGGTCGCGGGCTGACGGGGGCGAGGGACGGGCTCATGACGGCACCCACCGAAACCGACGCCGGCGCCCCGACCGGCACCGGCGGCACCGGCAAGACCGGCGGCACCGGCACGCCGGGCGCGCCGCTGCGCGTCCCGCGATGGCGGCGCTCGCTGCGGCCGTACCTGCTGATCGTGCCGGCGCTGCTGCTGACCGGCGGCATCCTCTACCCGTTCGGCCTCGGGCTGTACTACACGCTGTTCGACTTCTCGGCCACCAAGCCGCAGCCCGACCTGGTCGGGCTGGAGAACTACCTCACCATCGTCCGGCAGGACGCGTTCTGGCGGTCCGCGCTGGTCACCTCGCTGTACGCGATCGGCGCCACGGCGGTGGAGACGGTGCTGGGCGTCGGGGTGGCACTGCTGCTCAACCGCAGCAGCCGGCTCGGCCGGGTGCTGGAGAAGGTGCTGATCCTGCCGCTGATGATCGCGCCGGTGATCGCCGCGATCATGTGGAAGCTGATGCTGCAGCCCAGCGTCGGCGTCGTCAACTACCTGCTGCGGCCGGTCGGGCTCGGCGGGGTGCAGTGGACCGACACGCCAACCGGGGCGCTGCTGTCCTCGATCATGGTGGACGTCTGGGTCTACACCCCGTTCGTGGCCATCCTGGCGCTGGCCGGGCTGCGCTCGCTGCCCCGCTCGCCGTTCGAGGCCGCCGCGGTGGACGGCGCCGGCTGGTGGTTCACCTTCCGCAGGCTGACGCTGCCGATGCTGTGGCCGTACGTCCTGGTCGCGGTGATCTTCCGGTTCATGGACTCGCTCAAGGTGTTCGACATCATCTACGCGCTCACCGAGGGCGGCCCCGGCGACTCGACCGTGGTGCTGCAGATCCGCGCCTACCTGGAGGCGATCCGGTTCCAGCGGTACTCGCTCGGCATCAGCTACATGATCATCCTCTGGGCGGTGGTCTACCTGGCCTCGATGGTGCTGGTGCGCTACCTGACCCGAGCCCAGCGACGTGCGGCGGAGGCGTCATGAACAGACGGAACCGGCTCACGTCCGTCGCGGCGAACGCGGCGCTGGTCGCCTACTTCATGTTCGCGCTGTTCCCGGTCGCGTGGATGGCGATCCTGTCCCTGAAGCCGGCCGACCAGCTGTTCAACACCTACTTCTCGTTCTCGCCCACGCTGGAGACCTACCGGACCGTGCTGGGCGCCGCCGGGGACGAGGGCGTGCCGTTCGTCCGGTTCTTCGTCAACAGCCTGGTGGTGTCGGTGGGCGCGGTGGCGCTGTCGCTGCTGATCGGGCTGCCGGCGGCGTACGCGGCGGCGCGCTGGCGGTTCCGCGGCTCGGAGAACCTGATGTTCACGCTGCTGTCCTTCCGGTTCGCGCCGGAGCTGACCGTGATCATCCCGCTGTTCGTGCTGTACCAGCAGCTCGGGCTGTTCGACACCTATGTCGGCATGATCTGGGTGCTGCAGCTGGTGACGCTGCCGCTGATCGTGTGGATCATGCGGTCCTACTTCTCCGACCTGTCGCCGGAACTGGAGCAGGCCGCGCTGCTGGACGGCTACAACCGCCGCCAGGCGTTCCTCAGGATCGCGCTGCCGCTGGTCAAGCCGGGAATCGCGGCGGTGGGGCTGCTGGCGTTCATCTTCGCCTGGAACAACTTCGTGTTCCCGCTGATCCTGACCTCCTCGGAGGCGCAGACGGTGACGGTGGGCGCGCTGTCGTTCCTGGGCGGGGACCGGCCGAAGTACAACCTGACCGCGGCCGCCGCGCTGGTCTCGGTGGTCCCGCCGCTGCTGCTGGCGCTGACCATCCAGCGGTACCTGGTCCGCGGCCTGTCGTTCGGGGCGGTGAAGAGCTGATGGCACCGTTGTCCCTCAAGGGGCTGCGCAAGTCGTTCGGCAAGGTCAGGGCGCTGGACGGGATCGACCTGGACATCGCCGACGGCGAGTTCTTCTGCCTGCTCGGGCCGTCCGGCGCCGGCAAGACGACCACGCTGAAGGCGATCGCGGGACTGGAGCCGCCGGACGAGGGCAGGGTCGAGATCGGCGGCGTCGACATGGACGGCGTCGAACCGTACGACCGGGGCGTGGCGATGTGCTTCGAGAGCTACGCCCTGTACCCGCACTACACCGCCTACGACAACATGGCCTCGCCGCTGCGCTCGCCCCGGCACAGGCTGCCGGCCGCCGAGGCGCGCGAGCGGATCGGGCGGTTCGCCGAGCTGCTGGGCATCTCCCACCTCCTGGACCGCAACGTGGGCGAGCTGTCCAACGGGCAGCGGCAGCGGGTCGCGCTGGGCCGGGTGCTGGTGCGTCCGGCCGCCGCGTTCCTGCTGGACGAGCCGCTGTCGCACCTGGACGCCAAGCTGCGCCAGGCGATGCGCGCCGAGCTGAAGACCATCGGCGCGGTGGAACGCACCACCACCCTGTACGTCACGCACGACTACGTGGAGGCGCTCGGGCTCGGCGACCGGATCGGCGTGATCCGGGACGGCCGGATCGTGCAGGTCGGCACCCGCGAACAGATCTGGAACGAGCCGGCCGACACCTTCGTCGCGAACGCGTTCGGCAAGCCCCGCATCAACCTGGTCCCCGGCGAGATCGCCGCGGGCGGGCGGCTGCGCGCCGCGGACGGCGCGATCGACCTGCCGGTGGACGCGGGCCTGGCGCCCGGCCGCGCGGTGACGCTCGGCGTCCGCCCCCGCGACCTGCTGCTGCTCCGCGGCGACGAGGCCCCGCCGGACGGCACGGCCGAGGTCGGGGCCCGGGTGTACGTGACCGAGGTGCTCGGGCGGCAGAGCGAGGTCACGGTCACGGCCGGCGACCAGCGGCTGTCGCTGGTCGTCCCGCGCGAGGACGCGTCCGGGCTGGCCCCCGAGAGCCCGGTGCGGCTGGGCGTCCCGGCCGGTCGGGTGCTGCTGTTCGACCCGTCCGAAGGCGGCCGGAGGCTCGCCCCATGACCCGGGCCACCGGCGGCACTACGGGGGCCGCGTCCAGCGGGGGCGCCGCCGGTGGTCCGGCGGGCCGGCAGGACGCGATCTCCGAGTTCGTGCTGTCGGCGGGCTCGGTGACGGCCGCCGAGCTGGCCGAACGCTACAAGGTCAGCCTGATGACCATCCACCGGGACCTGGACGAGCTGGAGCGGCGCGGCGTCGTCCGCAAGTTCCGCGGCGGCGTCACCGCGCAGCCGTCCGGCGTCTTCGAGAGCAACGTCGCCTACCGGCGCAAGTCGATGCTCGCCGAGAAGAACGCCGTCGCCGACCGGGCCCTGGCCCTGATCGAGCCGGGCATGGCGGTGATGCTGGACGACTCCACCACCGTGCTGGCCCTGGCCCGCCGGTTGCCGGGGATCACGCCGCTGACCGTCGTCACCAACTTCCTGGAGGGCCTCAACCTGCTGGCCGGGGCGCCCGGGATCCGGCTGATGGCGGTGGGCGGCGACCACGACCCGCTGCACGACTCGTTCCTGGGCGTGGCGTGCGTCGAGGCGGTCGAGTCGCTGAGCGTGGACCTGTGCTTCGTGTCCACCTCGGCGGTCTCCGGCGGCTACGCCTACCACCAGGAGCAGCACATCGTCTCGGTCAAGCGGGCGATGATCGCCGCCGCCGCGCGCAACGTGCTGCTGCTCGACAACACCAAGCTGGGCCGGGCCGCGCTGCACCGGCTCGCCCCGCTCAGCGCGTTCGAGCGCGTCATCGTCGACTCGGGCGCCTCCGCCGACTCCCTCCGCGACCTGGACGAGCACAAGGTGAACTACGAGGTGGCATCAGCGTGACCGCATCCGACCGTCCCCCCGCCCCGCCGCCCGTCCCCGCGACCGCGCCGGTGCGCGGTGTCGTGTTCGACCTCGACGGCGTGCTCGTGGAGAGCGAGCACCTGTGGGAGGAGAGCTGGGACGACTACACCCGCCGCCACGGGCACGCGTGGACCGCGGCCGACACCGCCGCGGTCCAGGGCATGAGCGCGCCCGAATGGGCCCGGCACATCGCCGGCCTGCTCGGCGATCCCGGCAGCGCGGACAAGGTCCGGGACGAGTGCGTCGGCTACATGATCGGTGCCCTGGAGCGCGGCGACATCCGGCTGCTGGACGGGGCGTACGAGCTGGTCGCCACGGTCGCGGCGCGGGTCCCGATCGGGCTGGCGTCCTCGGCCGCGCGCCGCCTCATCGACGCGGTCCTGCCCGCGTTCGAGCTGGAATCCCACTTCACCGCCACCGTGTCCAGCGAGGAGGTGCCGCGCGGCAAGCCCGCCCCCGACGTGTACGCCGAGGCCGCCCGCCGGCTGGGCGTCGGGCCGGGCGAGGGCGTCGCGGTCGAGGACTCCGGGAACGGCATCCGCGCCGCGCACGCCGCCGGCCTCACGGTGATCGCCGTCCCGAACCCCGTCTACCCGCCCGCGCCCGACGCGCTGGCGCTGGCCGCCCAGGTCGTGGTCGGCGGCGGTGACGCGCTCGCGCGGATCCTGGCCCTCATCGAGCACGGCATCCGGCAGGACGGCGGGGCCGCACGGGAGGAGACCCCCTCATGACGCACGTGTTCAACGCCCCCGCCGACTTCAAGGAGGAGTTCGTCTCCGGGCTGGCGGCCGCCTACGGCCGGTACGTGGAGCGGGTCCCGGGCGCGTCCGCGGTGATGCGCCGCGGCGGCCCGCGTCCCGGCCGGGTGTCGCTGATCATCGGTGGCGGGTCGGGGCACTACCCGGCGTTCGCCGGTGTCGTCGGCGACGGGCTGGCCACCGCCGCCGTCATCGGCGACATCTTCACCTCGCCGTCCGCCGAGCAGGCGTACCGGACGGTGCGGGCGGTCGACTCGGGCGCGGGCGTGCTGTTCTCCTACGGCAACTACGGCGGGGACGTGATGCACTTCGGGCTGGCCGAGCTGCGCGCGCGTTCCGAGGGCGCCGACGTGCGGACCGTGCTGGTCACAGACGACATCGCGTCCGCGCCGCCGGAGCGGGCCGCCGACCGGCGCGGCATCGCCGGGGACTTCCTGGTGTTCAAGGCGGCGGGCGCGGCGGCCGAGCGGGGCGATTCCCTGGACGAGGCGGAGCGCGTCGCGGGCAAGGCCAACGACCGCACCCGCACGCTGGGCGTCGCTTTCGCCGGCTGCACGTTCCCGGGCCGGGACGAGCCGCTGTTCACCGTCGACCCCGCCCGGATGGAGATCGGCCTGGGCATCCACGGCGAGCCCGGGGTCCGCACAGTCGATCGGCTCACCGCGAGCGAGCTGGCGTACGCGCTGGTCGGGCCGCTGCTGGCGGAGCGTCCCGCGGGGGCGGGGGACGA
Source organism: Actinomadura vinacea (assembly GCF_039532545.1). NCBI lineage: Bacteria > Bacillati > Actinomycetota > Actinomycetes > Streptosporangiales > Thermomonosporaceae > Actinomadura > Actinomadura vinacea. The sequence goes on from NZ_BAAARW010000050.1 coordinate 64,179, forward strand.
GGTGGCGCTGATCCTCAACGGGCTCGGCGGCACCAAGTACGAGGAGCTGTTCGTCCTGTACGCGGACGTGGCGCGGCTGCTGGCCGCCGAGGGACTTCGGGTCCGGGGCCCGGAGGTCGGCGAGCTGGTGACCTCCCTGGACATGGCGGGCTGCTCCCTCACCCTCGGCTGGCTGGACGAGGAACTGGCCGAACTGTGGGACGCCCCGGCCGACACCCCCGCGTTCCGCCGCACGGCCGCCGCGTCCACCGTCGCCGCACCTCCCGCGCCGGCGCCCGTCCCGGACGGCGACGCGCGGCCGGGCGCCGGCGCCGCGCCCGCGTCCACCCGGCTGGTCCGCGACGTGCTGGACCGCATGCGCGACCGCGTGACCGCCGGCGAGACCGAGCTGGCCGGGCTCGACGCCGTCGCCGGGGACGGTGATCACGGCGCCGGGATGTGCCGGGGGCTGAAGGCCGCGGCCGACGCCGCGGCGCGCGGCGGCGAGGAGGCCGGTCCGGTCCTCGTGGCCGCCGGGGCCGCGTTCGCCGACCGGGCGGGCGGCGCGTCCGGCGCGCTCTGGGGCGTCCTGCTCGACCGGCTCGGGACGGCCCTCACCGGCGGCACCGGGTCCGGGGCCGTGGCGGCGGGGCTGCGCTCGGGGGCCGTCGAGATGATGCGGCTCGGCAGGTCCGCCCCCGGCGACAAGACGCTGCTGGACGCGCTCGTCCCCTTTCTCGACGTCCTGGAGGAACGGCTCGCGGCGGGCGACGGCCTGCCCGCCGCCTGGACCGCCGCGCTGCCCGCCGCCGCCGACGGCGCCGCCGCCACGGCCGCGCTGGTCACCCGCCGGGGGCGGGCCGCGGCGCTCGGCGAGCGCGGGCGCGGCACCCCCGACCCGGGCGCGGTCTCCCTCACCTGGTGCCTGGAGGAGGCCGCGGACGTGCTGGCGGAGACCCTGAACGGAGGAAGGACGTGACCGGCCGCATGATCATCGGGGTGGGCGCCGACGAGTACGGCTTCGCGCTCAAGGAGCGGCTGCGCGAGCTGCTCGAAGCCGACGGGCGGGTGGCCGAGGTCCGCGACTTCGGTGTCCGGGAGGGCACCGACCACGACCCGTACCCGAACGTCGGCCTGCGGGTGGCCGAGGCGGTCGCCGCCGGCGACCTGGACCGCGCCGTCCTGGTCTGCGGCACCGGTATCGGCATGGCCATCACCGCCAACAAGGTGCCGGGCGTGCGGGCGACCGTCGCCTACGACCCGTACTCGGTGGAGCGGTCCGTGCTGTCCAACGACTGCCAGGTCCTGGCCCTGGGGGCGTGGGTGATCGGCGCGGAGGTGGCGCGCCGGATCGTGGCCGACTGGCTCGGCTACCGCTTCGACCCGGCGTCCGCCAGCGCCCGCAAGATCGCCGTCATCACCGACTACGAGGCGGGGCCCTCATGAGCGACCTGGCGCTGCGCGCGCTGCGCAAGACCTACAGCCGCAAGGGCCGCCCGGACGTCGAGGCGGTCCGCGGGATCGACGTGGAGATCCCCTCCGGCGAGCTGCTGGGGCTGCTCGGGCCGTCCGGCTGCGGCAAGAGCACCACGCTGCGGATGATCGCCGGGCTGGAGGAGGTGACCGGCGGCGACATCGTGGTCGGCGGCTCCTCGGTGGCCGCGCTGCCGCCGCAGCGCCGCAACATCGGCGTCGCGTTCGAGAACTACGCGCTCTACCCGCCGCTGACCGTCGCGGAGAACCTGGCGTTCGGGCTGGCGGCGCGGGGGCGCGGCGGGCGCGCGGAGATCGCCGCGCGGGTCCGCGAGATGGCCGCGCGGATCGAGCTCACCGACCTGCTGGACGCCAAGCCGGGCGGCCTGTCCAGCGGCCAGAAGCAGCGGGTCGCGCTCGCCCGCGCCCTGGTCCGCGAGCCGGACGTGCTGCTGCTCGACGAGCCCCTCTCGCACCTGGACGCCGCCCAGCGCGACACCACCCGCCGCGAGCTCAAGCGGCTCCAGCGCGACCTCGGCCACACCACGATCCTGGTCACCCACGACCAGGAGGAGGCGCTGTCGCTGGCCGACCGGATCGCGGTCATGAAGGACGGCGAGATCCTGCAGATCGGCACCCCGGACGAGATCTACGACGCCCCCGCCACCCTGTTCGTCGCCGATTTCGTCGGCGAGCCCGCGATCAACCTGCTGCCCGGGACGGTCACTCCCGGCGGCGTGCGCCTGTCCGATGCGGTGACCGTCGCCCTGTCGCGGCCGCCCCTGGAGCCGGGGCGATCGGTGGTGCTCGGCGTGCGGCCCGAGGACGTCCGGCCGGTCGGGGAGGACGACGCCGACATGCGCGGCACGGTCGTGGTGTACGAGCCGCTCCTGGAGATGGGCCTGGCCACCGTGCGCTTGGACGGCGTGGCCGAGCCCTTGACCGTGCAGACCGACCCTGACCTCCGGTTGGACCGCGACCAGACCGTCCACCTGCGGTTCGACCGGGACCGCTGCCACCTGTTCGACGCCGACACCCAACGGGCACTACCAGGGATGGAGAACAGATGACGCTGCTCGCCGCCGGAGATCATTTCGTCCGCACCGACCTGCTGGTCGGCGCGCTGCGCGCGGAGGTCGGGACCGGGTCCGCCATCCGCGAGCTGACCCTGCCCTGGCCGGTGGAGCCGTTCGGACGGGTCGCCGAGGTGGACGAGGCGTCCGGCACCGAGGACACCATGATCGACGCGGTCGGCGGGATCGAGGTGGCGGTGACCCAGATGGCCCCGTTCACCCGCAAGGTGCTGGAGAACGCCCCCGACCTGCGGCTGGTCGTGGTGAGCCGGGGCGGCCCGGTCAACGTGAACGTGGAGGCCGCCACCGAGCGCGGGGTGCGGGTCTGCTACGCGCCGGGCCGCAACGCCACCGCGACCGCCGAGTTCACCGTCGGGATCCTGCTGGCCACGCTGCGCCGGATCCCCGAGACGCACGCGGCGCTGGCACTGCGCGGCGAGTGGGGCGGGGACTACTACTCCTACGAGAACTGCGGGCTGGAGATCGAGGGCACCACGGTCGGCCTGGTCGGCGCGGGCGCGGTCGGCGGACGGGTCGCCCGCATCCTGGCCGCCTTCGGCGCCGAGGTGCTGATCTTCGATCCGTACGCGAAGGGGGACGTTCCCGGCGAACCGGTCGGCTCGCTGGAGGAGCTGCTGCGCCGCTCCCGGATCGTGTCGCTGCACGCCCGGGTCACGCCCGAGACGCGCGGGCTGATCGGCGCCCGCGAGATCGCCCTGATGCCGGCCGGGTCCGTCCTGATCAACGTCGCCCGCGGCCCGCTCCTGGACTACGACGCGCTGTGCGCCGCCCTGGCGTCCGGGCATCTGATGGGCGCGGGCCTGGACACCTTCGCCGAGGAGCCGCCGCCGCCCGGCTCGCCGGTCTTCACCGCGCCCAACCTGGTCATGACCCCGCACCTGGGCGGGGCCAGCCGGGCCGTCGCCGAGAAGGCCGCCCGGATCGTGGCCGCCGAGGTAGGGAGATTCCACCGCGGCGAACCCTTGGCACACTGCCTCAATCCATGATCGGCTGCTGTGTTTATTGCAATCCCGGCCCAGGGTGCTCGCCTGGCGGGCTGTGTTTATCGCAATCCCGGCCCAGGGTGCTCGCCTGGCGGCTCACACCCTGACCGTGCTTGGTGCGAGCGCGACATCGCTTCGCGATCTGGCCGGTGTTGCTCGCCTCCGGCGTCGCCCCACCGGCCAGGTAGCGCGCTCGCGCGGTACCTGGGACCACTTCGAGACAGGTCAGAGGCCAGAGGAGGCCGCGATGTTCGTCGGGATCGATGCGGGCACGTCCGTGGTCAAGGCCGCCGCGTTCGGCGCGGACGGCGGGATCGTCGCGGTCGAGTCCGTCCCGGTCGGGCTCGACATGCGCGGCGGCCGCGTCGAGCAGGACACCGAGCAGGTGTACGGCGCCGTCGAGCAGGTCGTGCGCAAGCTGGTCGCGGGGCTGCCCGCGCCGCCCGAGCTGGCCGGGCTGACCGGGCAGGGCGACGGGCTGTGGCTGGTGGACGCCGCCGCCCGCCCCGTCCGGCCCGCGATCTCCTGGATGGACGGGCGCGCCACCGGCCTGCTCGCCGGCTGGATGGCCGGCGGCGTGGCCGGCGAGGTGTGGCGGGCCACCGGCTCGGCGATGTTCCCCGGCTGCCCCGGACCGGTGCTGGCCTGGCTGGACCGGCACGAGCCGGCGGCGCTGGACGCCGCCGCGACCGCCGCGTACTGCAAGGACGTGATCTTCCAGCGGTTCACCGGGATCCGGGCCACCGACGTCTCGGACGCCTCGATGCCGTTCCTGGACCCGCGGTCGCGCTCGTACCACGAGGGCGCGATCGAGGCGTGCGGGTTGGCGCACCGGGCGGGGCTGCTCGCCCCGGTCGAGGACCCGCTGCCGGCGGGCGAGGCCCGGCCCGGCGGGACCGGCCTGCCGGCCGGGACGCCGGTGGCGGACGGCCCGTTCGACCTGCCGGCCTGCGCGCTCGGCGCCGGGGTCACCGCGCCGGGCGACGGACTGCTGATCATCGGGACCACGCTGGCCTGCCAGGTCGTGGTGAACCGGCTCGACCTCGACGCCGAGCCCGCCGGGTTCCATCTGGCCATGACCCGGCCGGGGCGGTGGCTGCGCGCGATGCCCGCGATGGTCGGGACGGCCGCGCTCGACTGGACGCTGCGGACGGCGGGGCTGCGGCACGAGGCGGTCTCCGGGCTGCTCGGCGAGTCGCCGCCGGGCGCACACGGGGTCGGGGTGCTGCCGTACTTCGCGCCGTCGGGCGAGCGGGCGCCGTTCGTGGAGATGAAGGCCCGCGCGGAGTTCACCGGCGTGAGCCTGGAGACGACACCGGCCGATCTGGTGCGGGCCACCTGCGAGGGGATCGCGTACGCGGCGCGGCACTGCCTCGACGCCGCGGGCCTCACCGGCGAGCTGGCGGTGTGCGGCGGCGGGACGCGCAGCGAGGCGTGGCTCCAGCTGTTCACCGACGTGCTCGGCCGTCCGATCCGGATCGTGTCCGGGGAGGCCGGGGCGCGCGGCGCGGTCCTGGCCGCCGCGGAGCGGTTTGGCACGCCGCTCGACGTGCCGGCGTGGACGGCCGCGTCCGCCCGGCGCGAGCCGGATCCGGAGCGGGCCGCCTTCTACGCCGACGGCTACGCCGGCTATCTCGATCGCGTGGCGGCCGCCCGGGAACGCTGGGCCGCGGCCGCCGGAACGGGAACGGGGACATAGGGGAGACCGAACGGCGGCCCGCGCGCGGGCCGAGGAGGACCACAGAAGGAGGCGGCCGATGCGGCTGAACAGGACGATCACGGCGGGCGTCGCGCTGGGGCTGTCCGCGGGCCTGGCCCTGACCGGTTGCAGCAAGAAGGAGACCGGCGGCTCGGGCGGCGGGTCCGGCGGGACCAAGGTCGCGTTCGTGCCGAAGATCCAGGGCATCCCGTACTTCGAGGCGATGAACACCGGGGGCCGCAAGGCCGCCGCCGACCTCGGCGTGCAGTGGATCTACAAGGGGCCGACCACCGCCGACCCGGGCGCCCAGACCGAGATCGTCAAGTCGCTGATCCAGCAGCGGGTGGACGTGCTCGTGGTCGCGCCCAACGACCCCGACTCGATGGCGCCGATCCTGCGGGACGCCAGGAACCGCGGGATCAGCGTGATGACCTCCGACACCGACGCGCCCGACTCGGTCCGGGAGCTGTTCGTCAACCAGGTGACCGCGGACGGCCTCGGCAAGGCGATCACCGACGCGCTGCTGGAGCCGATGGGCGGCAAGGGCAAGTACGCGATCGTGTCGTGCGGGCAGACCGCCGCCAACCTCAACTCCTGGATCGAGGTGCAGAAGCGGTACACCAAGGAGAAGTACCCGCGCGCGCAGATCGTCGACACCGTGTACGCGGGCGAGGACGAGGCCAAGGCGGTGTCCATGGCCAAGGACCTGATGAACGCCCATCCCGACCTGACCGGCCTGGTCGGGGAGTGCACCACCTCCGCGCCCGGGGTCGCCAAGGCGGTCCGTGAGGCCGGCAAGACCGGCAAGGTGTTCACCGTTGGCGTGGGCACGCCGAAGTCGATGAAGCCGTACCTGGACGACGGGTCGTCCAGCGCCGGCCTGCTGTGGGACGTCGAGCAGCTCGGCTACCTGACCGTCTGGGGCGGGGTGCAGCTGGAGAAGGGCGCCAAGCTGCACGCCACCAACAAGGTCAACGACAAGCTGCCCGCGGTGAAGTACCTGGCCGACCAGAAGACGCTGCTCCTCGGCGAGCCGTTGCGGCTCACCAAGGACAACGCCGGCGACTACCCCTACTAGCCGATGGGGAACGAAACGGAGCCGCTGCTGCGCCTGACCGGGGTGCGGCGGCGCTACGGCGGCGTGCTGGCGCTCGGCGGGGCCGAATCCGGCGTCGACTTCGAGGTGCGGGCGGGCGAGGTGCACGCGCTGGTCGGCGAGAACGGGGCGGGCAAGTCCACCCTCATCAAGATCATCTCGGGTGCGGAGGCCGCCGATTCCGGCACGGTCGAGCTGGCCGGGCGGCGGCTGCCGCCCGGCGACACCGCGGCCGCGCTGGACGCCGGCGTCGCCACCGTCTACCAGGAGCCGCAGCTGTTCCGCGAGCTGCCGGTCGCCGAGAACATCTTCCTCGGCCGGGAGCTGCGCCGCCCGGGCCGGGCCGGGCTCGGCCTGGTCGACCGGGCGGCGCAGCGGGCCCGCGCCGCCGAGCTGCTGGACCGGCTCGGCCTGGACCCCGCGCTGGCCGACCGCCGGGTCGCCGACCTGCCGGTGGCCGAGCGGCAGCTGGTGTCGATCGCCAAGGCGTTCGCGCACCGGGCCCGGGTGCTGATCCTGGACGAGCCGTCGGCGATCCTCACCGACCGCGAGATCGAGGCGCTGTTCGGCGCCGTCCGGACGGTGCGCGGGCACGGCGTCGGGATCGTCTACATCAGCCACCGGCTGGACGAGCTGGCCGTCATCGCCGACCGGGTGACGGTGCTGCGCGACGGCGAGCGGGTCGCCACCCGGCCGATCGCGGAGCTGGCCATCCGGGAGATCGTCGAGCTGATGGTCGGGCACGCCCCGTCCGGCGCCGCCGCGGCCCGGACCGCGCCGGCGGGGCCGCCCGTCCTGGAGGTCGGCGGGCTGACCCGGCGCGGCGCGTTCAGCGACGTGTCGTTCACGGTGCGGGCGGGCGAGGTCGTCGCGCTCTACGGCCTGGTCGGCTCGGGCACCGGCGCCATCGCGCGCGCCCTGTACGGGATCGACCCGCCCGGTTCGGGCACCGTCCGGGTCGGCGGCGGGCCGGTCGAGCTGAGACGGCCACCGGACGCGGTGCGCGCGGGCATCGCGATGCTCCCCGGCAACCGCAAGGAGCAGGGCGTGTTCGCGTCCAAGAGCATCGGGTTCAACATCTCGGCCGGCCACCTGCCCGCGCTCAGCCGGGCGCGGATCTGGATGGACCGGGCCCGCGAGCGCGCCGTCGCCCGCGACTTCATCGACCGGATCGCGATCAAGGCGCCGGGCCCGGGTGCGCCGGTCGGCACGCTGTCGGGCGGCAATCAGCAGAAGGTCGTCCTGGCCCGCCAGCTCGTCCGGCGGCCCCGCGTACTGCTGCTGGAGGAGCCGACGCAGGGCGTGGACGTCGGCGCCAAGGAGGAGATCCACGAGCTGGTGCTGGGCTTCGCCGCCGAGGGCAGCGCGGTCCTGGTGGTCTCCACCGACCTGGCCGAGGTCGTCCGGATCGCCGACCGGACGCTGGTGGTGCGCGGCGGCGCGATCGTCACCGAATTCGGGCGGGGCGCCTCCCAGGCCGATCTGCTGGCGGCCGCGGCCGGCGACACCACCGGCGCCGCGGCGGAGCTGGACGCCGCCCGCGCCGCGGTCGCGCGGGAGGTGGAACCGTGACGGGCGTTCCGGCGGCAGTGCGGCTCCCGCGCGCGGCGCGCGGCGCGGCCGAGGGCCGGGAACTGGTGCTGATCGGCGCGATCGCGCTGCTCTGGGCGGTCCTGGGCGGCGCCGTCGACACCTTCTTCACCGCCTCCAACCTGCAGAACATCCTGGTGAGCACGGCGCCGGTCACGCTGATCGGGATCGGTATGACGGCCGTCATCGTCACCGCCGGGATCGACGTCTCGGTCGGCAGCGCGATGGCCGTGGTCATGGTGGTCGTGGCGCAGCAGGTGCGGGACGGCGGGCTGGCGTTCGCCCCGGCGGTCGGCCTGGCGCTGGTCGCCGGCGGGCTGCTCGGCCTGCTGAACGGGCTGCTGGTGGCCTACGGCCGCGTCCACCCGATCATCATCACCTTCGGCACCCTCAACCTCTACCGGTTCGCGGCGCTGCGGATCTTCGACGGGAAGGAGGTCGCGGGCGTCCCGGACACCCTGGCGTTCCTGGGCGGCGGGGCGGAGGGCCGCACCCTCGGGCTGCCGCACTCCTGGCTGCTGGCGATCGTGCTGGCCGTGCTGGTGTGGGCGTACATGCGGCACGCGCCCACCGGCCGGCACCTGTACGCGATCGGCGGCGACGCGGCCGCGGCCCGGCTGGCGGGCGTGGCCGTCCCGCGCCGGCTGACCACCGTCTACACCGCGACCGGGGCCCTGGTCGGGCTGGCCGCCTGCTGCGCGATCGGCGGCGGCGGGCTGGTCGCGCAGTCCGCCGGGACCGGCCTGGAGCTCCAGGTGATCGCCGCCGTCATCATCGGCGGCACCAGCATCCTGGGCGGCCGGGGCACCGTGCTCGGCACCGTCCTGGGCGCTCTGCTGGTCGGCACCGTCACCAGCGCGGTCACCCTGCTGCGCTGGCCGACCGAGCTGACCTCGCTGTTCATCGGCGTCTTCATCCTGATCGCGGTCGGCGCCGATCTGCTGCGCGAGCGGAGGAGGCGGGCCCTGTGAGCGTCCTGGACGAGGTGCGCCTGGAGAAGGTGCGCCCGCGCGCGGCCGGGCGGCTGCTGCTGCACGACCGGGTGGCGCTGCTCGCCGTGCTGCTGGTGCTGCTGGTCGGCTGGATGAAGGTGCTCGACCAGGGCGGCTACCTGGTCGGGCCGTACGACGCCGAGTACTTGGCGGCGGCGCTGGAGTCGTTCGTCCCGCTGTGCCTGCTCGCCCTGGCCGAGCTGCTGATCATCGTGTCCGGGCGGGGCGGCATCGACCTGTCGGTGGGCGCGATCGTGAGCCTGACCGGGATGGCCTTCGGGTTCATGGTGGGGGAGTGGGGCTGGCCGCTGTGGCCGTCGGTGCCGGCCGCGCTGGCGGTCGGCGCGGCGCTGGGCTCGGTCAACGGCTTCCTCGTCGCCGTCCTCGGCTTCCCCTCGCTGATCGCCACGCTCGCCACGTACTACGCCTACAGCTCCCTCGCGCTGGTGAGCAACGGCAACGCCCCGATCTCCAACAAGCCGGTGCAGGAACTGCACGACCTCACCGCCTACATGGAGCTGCCAGGGGCGCTGCCCGCCGTGCCCAAGCACGTCTTCACCTTCATGCTGCCGTGCGCGGTGCTGGTCTGGCTGCTGGTGCACCGCTCCACGTACGGGCGCAGGCTCTACGCGGTCGGCACCAACGAGACCGCCGCACGCTTCGCCGGGCTGCCGGTGTCCGGCGTGCGGTTCCGCGCGTACACGCTGGCCGGGCTGCTGTCGGGGGTGGCGGCGGTGGTGACCGTCGCGCAGTTCGCCTCGGCACGGCCGGACGCAGGGACGGTCGGCAACGGCATGGCGCTACCCGCGATCACCATCGCGGTGCTCGGCGGGGTCGCCATCACCGGCGGCGTCGGACGGGTCGGCGGAGTGATCGTGGCCGCGCTGCTGGTGGTGTGGCTGAACGCCGGCATCCTGCTCTACTTCGAGGGCTCGGAGGGCGGCCAGTACCAGCTGCTCGCGCTCGGCCTGCTGCTGGTGCTGTCCACGCTGCTGAACGCCGTCGCGCAGCGCCGCGCGGGCGGGCGGACATGAACGCCGTCACGGTCGGGGTGGACATCGGCACCACGGGGCTCAAGGCCGTCGCGCTGGACGAGCGGGCCCGCGTGGTCGCCGAGCACACCGTCCGCTACCCGACGCGGCTCGCCGGAACGGCGGCGGAACAGGACGCCGAGGTCTGGTGGTCGGCCGCCCGCCGAGCACTGCCCCGGGTCTGCGGAAACGCCGGAGGACCACCGTGACCGAAGACCCCCTGGAAGACCTCATCGCGCTCACCCGCGACCTCGGCCGTCCCGACCGGGACCTGGTGGTCCTCGCCGAGGGCAACACCTCCATCCGCACCGGACGGGGGCGCATGCTGGTCAAGGCCAGCGGCTCCCGGATGGCGCGGGCCGCCGCGGCCGACTTCGTCGAGGTCGACACCGCCGGGCTGCTCGGCCTCCTCGACCAGGACGAGGCCGCCGACGACCTCCCCGAGGCCATGCTCGCCGCGCGCACCGCCGGGGAGGGCCGCCCGTCCATCGAGGCGCTGCTGCACGCGCTGTGCATCGAGCACGCCGGGGCGAGCGTGGTCGGCCACACCCACCCCGTCGCCGCCAACGCCCTGCTCTGCTCGGACCGCGCCCATCTGCTGGTCGAGGGCGCGCTGTTCCCCGACCAGGTGGTGGTGCTCGGGCGGCACGCGCTGCTCGTCCCGTACGCCGACCCGGGCCTGGACATCGCCCGCGAGGTGGACCGCGGGCTGCGCGGCCACCTGGAACGGCACGGGACGCCGCCGCGGCTGATCTACCTGGCCAACCACGGCATCTTCGCGCTCGGAAGCTCCACCGCCGAGGTCGACGCGATCACCGAGATGGCGGTCAAGCTGGCCCGCGTCATGTCCGGGGTGCTGGCCGCCGGCGAGCCCGCCTACCTGCCGCCGGAGTCGGTCGCCGCCCTCGACGGCCGTCCCGACGAGACCCGCCGCCGCGCCCGCCTCGCCACCCGGTAGCGCGCGCAGTTCTGCGCACCGGCCGGGGCGTGGAGAATGGGGGAATGGCAAAGGACGGCGTGCGGCGCGGGCCGGCCTCGCGGCAGGAGGCGATCGCGGAGCAGGTGCTCTCGGCCGGGTCGGCCACCGCGGCCGACCTCGCGGAGCGGTTCGAGGTCAGCCTGATGACGATCCACCGCGACCTGGACGAGCTGGAACGGCAGGGCGTCGTCCGCAAGTTCCGGGGCGGCGTCACGGCGCAGCCGTCCGGGGTGTTCGAGAGCAACGTGACCTTCCGCCGCAAGTCGATGCTGGCGGAGAAGGAGGCGGTGGCACGGCGGGCGCTGGAGCTGATCGAGCCGGGCATGGCGGTGATGCTGGACGACTCCACCACCGTGCTGGCGCTGGCCCGGCTGCTGCCCAGGATCACCCCGCTGACCGTCGTCACCAACTTCCTGGAGGGCCTCAACCTGCTCTCGGACGCGCCGGGGATCCGGCTGATGGGGCTGGGCGGCGACTACGACCCGCTGCACGAGTCGTTCCTCGGGGTGTCGTGCGTGGAGGCGGTCGAGTCGCTGAGCGTCGACCTGTGCTTCGTGTCCACCTCGGCGGTCTCCGGCGGCTACGCCCACCACCAGGAGCAGCACATCGTGTGGGTGAAACGGGCGATGATCGCCTCAGCGGCCCGCACCGTGCTGATGCTCGACCACTCCAAGCTCGGCCGGGTCGCGCTGCACCGGCTCGCGCCGCTGTCGGCGTTCGACCGCGTTCTGGTGGACGCGGGCGCGCCCGCGGAGGCGCTGCACGACCTGGACGAGCACAAGGTCGGCTACGAAGTGGTCGCCGCGTAGGGTGAACCCAACCTTCACTCCGCGGCCACCCCGCGGGTGATCAAGCGTTCCATGCGCCGGGGACGGTCCCGGTGTGTGCATCGCCTCCCGCCGGCGCCCGCGCCTCCGGCTGCTCGCCGCGCTCTCGCTGATGGGCGTCTCCGCCGCCTCGGCCCCATTGATCACCGGTCCCGTCCCCGTTCCGCGGGTCCGGGCGCTGCCGGTCGCGGACGCGCGGGCCGCGGGTCCCTGCCGGGCCGCCGATCTGGTCGTCGGGGCGCCCTACGCCACCGTCGGCGGACGGTCCCGCGCGGGGACCGTCGCCGTCCGCTACGAGGACGAGGGCGCGCCCTCCTGGCTCGCGCCCGATCAGCCCGGGGCGGGCGCCGGTTTCGGCGCTGCGCTGGCGGTCGGGGACTTCAACCGCGACCGGTGCGCCGATCTGGCCGTCGGCGTCCCTGACCAGGTGTTCGGCGAGCGGCGCCCCGGAGCGGAGGGGCAGGGCGCGGTGCGGATCTTCCTGGGCTCGCCCGCCGGGCTGCGTCCCGACCGCACGCTGACGGTGCGCGACCTGGACCGCCGGTACGGGACCGACCGGTTCGGCGCCGCCCTCAGCGCGGCCGACCTCGACGACGACCGCGACGACGAGCTGGTCGTCGGCGTGCCGGGCCTGGACGGCGGCGGCGGTGTCGCGGTCTTCGGTCTGGACGGGCGCGGGCTGCGCCCGGGGCCGGTCGTCACGCAGCGCACCGGCTGGGTCGGGCAGTCCCCGGCCGAGACCGACGGCTTCGGCAGCGTGCTGGCGGCCGGCGACCTCGACGGCGACGGCGCGGCGGAGATCGCGGCCGGCGCACCGGGCGACGGGCCCAAGGGCCAGGGCTCGGTGACGGTGCTCGACCCGGTGGCCCGGACCGCCGACTACCTCTCCCAGGACGAACCGGGCATCGGCGGCGAACCCGAGCGGCTCGACCATTTCGGGTCCGCGCTCGCCGTCGGGGACTTCGACGGCGACGGCCGGGACGAGCTGGCGATCGGCGTCCCCGGCGAGGACGACGGCGAGGGCGCCTCCACCGGTTACAGCGAGGGCGCGGTCCAGGTGCTGGACGGCGCCGCGCTCCGGCAGACCGGCGGGACGTGGACCGGGCGCGGGCGGAAGGGGCCCTATGACCGGTTCGGCGCCGGGCTCGCGGCCGGCGACCTGACCGGGGACGGCATCGACGACCTCGCGGTCGGTGCCCCCGGCCGGAGCACGGTGCGGGTGCTGCGCGGCGCGGACGGCGGCGGGCTGACCGGGCGGAAGGCGGTGACGATCGGGTCGCCGCTCGGTCCGGACGGGCAGTTCGGCTGGTCGCTGGCCGTCCACCGCGGCGGGCTGATGGTCGGCGCGCCGGGCGCGGCCGGGTACGGCGGCGCGGTCGCGCGCGTCACCGGGCCGGGCGCCCGCGGCGTGGTGCCCGGTGTGACGGTGGTGCCGCTGCAGGTGCGCGGGCTCCTCGGCTACTCGTTCGGCTGAGGTCAGGCGTTCCCGAGCGAGCGGGCGCCGTCCGGGACGGTGAAGCTCGCCGAGACCGAGCCCGGCGCGCCCTCGCGGGTGATGCGCGGGACGGTGTGGAACTCGGCGCGCAGCTCACCCGGCCCCGCCTTGCCCAGCACGAAGCCCCGCCGCTGGTCGATGTAGGCGATATGCGGATTCTCTGCGCGGACCGCCGAATTGGCCACCGGGTCGTGGTAGCCGTCGCCGTCGCTGGCGACCGAGCTGGCGACCACCTCGATCCCGACCCGCGCCGAGCCGGGGTCGTCGAAGTCGGCCCGCAGCTCGTTGGCGTGCGCGACGTGGACGTCCCCGGTCAGGACGACCGGGTTGCGCGCCCCCGAGGCCAGCAGGGAGTTCGTGAGCCGCTGCCGTTCGGCCGCGTAGCCGTCCCAGCCGTCCATCGCGACCTCCAGGCCGGGGCCGAGCCGGTGGTCGCGCTGGGCGAGGAAGATCTGCTGTGCCAGGACGTTCCAGCGGGCGCGCGAGCCGCGCAGCCCCGCGTCCAGCCACTCGAGCTGGCTGTCGCCGAGCAGGGTGCGGCGCCGTTCCAGCCGGTCGTCGCAGCCGGTGCGCACGCCGTCCTCGCAGGGCTGGTCGGCACGGAACTGCCGGGTGTCCAGCATGTGGAACGCCGCGAGGTCTCCCCAGTACAACCTGCGGGTCAGCCGCATGCGCCCGTTGCGACGAAGCGCGGACCGCCGCAGCGGCATGTTCTCGTAGTACGCGCGGAACCCGGCCTGCTTGCGCGAAGGGAAGCCGGGGGTCTGCTTGCCGGGGTTGTCGCCCGCCCAGTTGTTCTCGACCTCGTGGTCGTCCCAGACCACTGCCCAAGGGGCGGCGGCGTGCGCTGCCTGCAGGTCGGGGTCGGTCTTGTACTGGGCGTGGCGCAGCCGGAAGTCGGCCAGCGTCCGGCAGGTGCCGCCGATGTGCCTGCGCACGATGGGAAGCGCCTGCGGTTTGTCCTCGGCGGAATCCTCGTAGATGTAGTCGCCCAGGTGGACCACCAGGTCGGGGTGTTGCTCGGCCATGCGCCTGTACGCGGTGAAGTACCCGTGCTCGTAGTAGGCGCAGGAGGCGGCGGCGAAGGTCAGCGGCGTCAGCGCACCGGGCGCCGGAGTCGTGCGGGTGCGTCCCACTGGAGAGACGTGCCCGCCGGCCCGGAAACGGTAGAAGTACTCGCGTCCCGGCGGGAGGCCGTTCACCTCCACATGCACGCTGCCCCCGCCGGCCTGCCGCGCAGTGGACCGGCCTGTCCGGACGATCCGTGCGAACCGCTGGTCCTCCGCGACCTGCCATTCCACCTCGATGCCGCTCTCCGACGACGGCAGCCCGCCCAGCCCGTCCTCCGCAAGCGGGCGAGGGGCGAGCCTGGTCCAGAGAACGAACCCGTCGTGGGCCGGATCCCCCGAGGCGACCCCGAGTTCGAAGGGGTCGGCCAGGCGCTGGGACGAGAATCGCCGCGCCGCGGGCACGAACGCGGCCATGGGAGCCAGCCCCGTAACCGTCATGAACGACCTGCGTGAAAAGTCCACACATCAAGTGCAGATCACGTTATTGAGGTCGGTGGAAGGAACAGTCGACCATGAGTGCAACGCGGGGTGAAGGAGATGTTCTATCCCGCCATTTCGGTCCTGGCCCGTGCTGTCCTGAGCCGTTCCGCGTTGTCGCGGCAGGCGTCCAGCGTCGGATGGCAGGAGTCCACGGCGGGCACGAGGATGCCGATGGCGCGCTCCAGCAGTTCCAGGGCCTCGCCGTCGTCGCCGCGCTCGTTGCGGACGAGGGCCAGGTTGTTGAGGCTGACGGCGAGGTCGGGATGGTCCGGGCCGAAATGGTCTTCCTTGCTCGCGATCGCGCGCCGGTAGAGGGACTCGGCCTCCGCCGGATCGCGCCGTTGCGCGATCGCGGCGAGGTTGTGCAGGGTGACGGCGACCTCTGGGTGCCCGGGGCCGTAGCACTGTTCGAACGCGGCCAGGCTTTGGCGGAGGAGGGACTCGGCCTCCTGGGGCCGGTCGAGGGCGTCCAGGATGGGCGCGAGCGCGGCGCGGTCGGCCGCGACGTCCGGATGGCCGGGGCCGAGGGCGCGCTCCCGGATCTCGACCGCGCGGCGCGCGGGCCCTTCGGCCGCGGCGTAGTCGCCGCGGGCGTGCGCCAGGCCGCCCAGATTGTGCTGGACGCCGGCCACGTCGGGATGCTCGGCGCCGAGGGTGCGTTCGAGGATGGCGAGCGCGCGCAGGTAGACGGCCTCGGCGGTGGCGAAGTCTCCGGAGTATTTGCCGGTGACGCCCAGCCCGTTCAGGGCCTCGGCGACCTCCACGCTGTCGGGACCGCGCTCGGTCTCGGCGAGCGCGACGGTCTCGCGGAACAGGGCCGCCGCCTCCTCGTACCGTCCACCTGCGCGGTGGACATCGCCGAGTGCGTTCCGGGCGTGGAGGTGAACGACGGTGTCGCCGCCGGAGGTCCGCAGCGCATGCAGGAGCGTTCGCTCCGCCTCGGCGAGCTCCGCCCGGTCGAGGTGCAGCCGGCCTTGGACGAGCAGCGCCTCCGCGAAGCCGCCGGACCCTGCCGCCCGGGCCTGCGCACGGCGGGCGAGAGCGAGCGCGCCGTCCAGGTCGCCCGCCTCGCGACGGTCGAGGGCCTGGTCGAGAAGGGTCGTCATGCGGGTGCCTCCGAGGGTGTGCGCGAGGGTTCGCGAACCAGCCGTCCCGCCAGCCACGCCGCCACCGCGCACGCGGCCACCAGGACGCTGAAGTAGGACAGGACCTGACCCGCGTCCAGGGCCAGCCCGCCGAGCGTGGGACCGACCAGGAATCCGCAGGTGAAGGCCAAGGTGAAGGCGCCGTTGTAGCGGCCGCGAAGGTGTTCGGGCGCCATGTCGTTGGCCATCGCGGGAAGTGTCGGGGCGAGCAGGGTCTCCCCGACGCCGAGCAGGATCATCGCCAGCACGAACCCGGCCACCGCGAGCGATCCGCCGACCTGTCCGGACAGCCAGGTGACCACCCACGCGGCGGCCCAGGCCAGCGACAGCGCCCGCAGCGCCGTGGTGCGTCCGTGGCGGCTCAGGATCCGCAGCGCGGGCAGCTGGAGCAGCGCCACGGTGAGGGTGTTGGCCGCGAAGGCCAGCGCGAGCGCCCGCGTGCTGATGCCGCCGGTGCCGGTCGCGAACGCGGGGAAGGTCACCGCGTACTGCCCGACCCCCGCGCCGATCAGCACGGCTCCGAGCAGCCACAGGCGGCGGAACGCGCGGTCCCGCAGGACCTGCCCGTACCCGCCGGGACGGCGCTCGGCCGCCGGCGCGCGCCGCTCCCGCACGCGCAGGAGCAGCCCGATGGCGACGAGGAACGTCACCGCGTCGAACAGGTACAGCAGGGTGAACGACGCGGGCCTGGCCACGTCGGCGACCAGGGCCGCCAGCAGCCCTCCGGCGGCGAAGCCGGTGTTGGAGACGCAGTTCTGTACCCCGAACATCGAGTCACGGGCCGCGGCGGGAACCGTCCGGGTGAGCAGAGTGTCCTCCGAAGGCCAGATCATCCCCAGGCCCGCACCGGCCACCGCGCAAGCCGCGAAGGCCTGCCACGCGGATCCGATGCCGACGATCGCGGCGGTGCCCGCGGCCGCCACCACGAGCCCGATGACGAGCGCGTTCCGCGGGCCGTGCCGGTCGGCCAGCCGCCCGGCCAGCGGATTGCCCACCAGGCTGCCGGCCGGCCCCGTCGCCACGGCCAGCCCCGCGAACCGCAGGTCGATCCCGCGGACCGTGTGCAGGTAGACCGCCAGGAACGGGAGGGTCATCCCACTGCCGATCGCCGACAGCCCGTTCGCCGACAGCACCACCCAGGCACCGCGCGGCAGGACCGGCACCAGCCCCCGGAGCGCGCCCGCCGTCACCTCACCGCACCCGGTCCGAGGCCGGCCGCGGCGAGACCAGGGTCTCGCTGTGGTTCTGGCTGATCTTGGCGACGCCCTGGTTGTGGTTCCTGGTCATCGCGCGCAGCCTGGCCACCGCCTGGCTGTGGTTGTAGGAGAGTCCCAACCTCTTCATCGTTCCTCCTTGGACGGTTCTCCGGGATGGAGAACGTGATGGAGGATCCGATGCGAAACCGCAGGTCAATGTTCTCTTTTCACGACAAAGGACCTGTAAATCCCGGTGCCGTCGTACGCGTTCACCCACCCGACGATCAAGGTTGGCCGGGCCGTCATCGGACACCTCCTGGCCCCGGCGCGCTCCGCTCGGTACGTTTCCGGGCGCGCGGTGATCTTCCGGCGAGGGTCGTCCGGCGACGCCGCGGGAGAGGAGCCGACATGTCCGCCGGTGGAACGACGAGGGGGACACGGCGCACGCCCGCGCTGCTGGGGGCCGCCGCCGTCCTGCTGCCCCTGCTGGCGGTCGCGGCCCCGGCCGCCGCCGCACCCGCGACCGCGCCCGCCGAGCCCGCCGGGAAGGCGGCGCCGATCGTGCTGGGGCACCGCGGCGCCTCGGGCTACCGTCCCGAGCACACCCTGGCCTCATACGAGCTGGCCGTCCAGATGGGCGCCGACTACATCGAGCCCGACCTCGTCCCGACCAAGGACGGTCAGCTGGTGGCGCGGCACGAGAACGAGATCGGCGGGACCACGGACGTGGGGAGCCGTCCGGAGTTCGCGAACCGCAAGAAGACCAAGTCCGTCGACGGCAAGAACGTCACCGGCTGGTTCACCGAGGACTTCACCCTCGCCGAGCTGAAGACGCTGCGCGCGGTCGAGCGCCTTCCCGACGTCCGCCGGCACAACACCCTCTACAACGGGCGCTACCAGGTCCCGACGCTGCAGGAGGTCATCGACCTCGCCAAGCGGCTCGGCGGCGAGCGCCGCCGGCGCGTCGGGGTCTTCCCCGAGACCAAGCACCCCACCTACTTCCGCTCGATCGGGCTGCCGCTGGAGAACACCCTGATCGCCACCCTCAAGCGGAACGGGCTGGACCACCGCGACGGCCGCGCCATCGTCCAGTCGTTCGAGCCGACCAGCCTGCGCACGCTCGACAAGGCGCTGAGCGTCCCCGTCCTCCAGGCGATCTCCACCTCCGGCGCACCGTACGACACCGTCGCCGCCGGCAAGGGCCCGACCTTCGACGACATGGTCACCCCGGCCGGGCTCAAGGAGATCAGCACCTACGCCGACTGGATCGGCCCCGAGAAGACCCGGGTGATCCCCAACAAGGCGGACGGGACGATCGGCACCCCGACCTCATTGGTGAAGGACGCGCACGCCGCCGGGCTGAAGGTCTGCCCGTACACCTTCCGCAACGAGAACCAGTTCCTGCCCGCCGACCTGCGCAACGGCACCGCGCCCGGCGCGTACGGCCAGGCGCTCAAGGAGTACGACCTCTTCTACCGGACCGGCATCGACGGCCTGTTCAGCGACAACCCCGACACCGCCATCGTCGCCCGCACGGAGTACCTCGCCGGCAGGAAGTAGACGGTCAGCCTCGATGTCCTTGAGGTCGGCTGGGCCGCCGCGCGGCCCAGCCGACCGCCCCCACGGCGCCGCACCTGCTCACAGAACAGGGGCGGCAGGCCATGCTGTGCGGTTCCAAATCTCCGTCATCCTTGTCGCCAGCGGTCCAGGACGGCGTCCACGCCGGTGCGGATCCGGGCCCGGGCCTCCTGCCTCGGGACGCCCGACATCAGCAGCTCGTCGTAGTCGGTGTCCAGATGCCGGACCGACGCGGCGACGGCGAGGAGCAGGGTGTTCTCGTCCAGTTCCCGGCCCGCCGCCGAACGGCCGACCCGCCCGCTGCCGCGCAGGCCCGCGTGCTCGGCGATCGCCTTCGCCCGTTCCGCCGGGCAACCGGGGAACAGCCGGCGGATCTCGGCCGCCATCCGGGCCTGGAACTCCACGTCCTGGTGCGCGCGGCGCTCCTGGTCGCGGACGCGGCGGCGGGCCCGCGCGTCCTCGTCGGCCAGGCACTGCTCCTCGGCGCGCGCCAGCGCCTCCTCCTCGACGAGGATGCCGCGCCGCTCGTACCGGCGCCTGTTGCGCCGGACGACGATGGCCGACAGCCCGCTCTCCTTCTTGGCACGCCGGCTGAGCGCCGCGTCCCCGGCGGGCAGGAAGACCAGGTGGTCCATGTCGGCGCAGGCGAGGCAGAGCGGCTCGGCGTCCTCCATGACCAGCATGTCGCCGGTGCCGTGGCAGGACGCGCAGGTCCAGTCCTTGAGAGGGAGCACCGCCACCAGGTCGGGTGCCTGGTTCCGCCGCGCGGCGAGGCGTTCGCGGCGCGCGGGTGTGAGGTCGGGGGAGATCCAGTGCGTGCGGTACGCGCGGTCGGCCTCCTCATCCGCACGCATCGTGAAACGCAGCGTCCGGCGGTCGCGGGTGGCGGCGATGTAGGCGGCCTCCGAGGGCTCCAGGCCCTTCTCCTCGGCCCAGGCGCGCAGCGCCCGGAGCGCGGTGGAGATCTTGTCGTGCCGCACGGTCATGGCCGCTTCGAGCGGGTCGAGCCGCCCCTGGCGCCATTCGTCCACGCGCGGGCCCGGCAGCCAGCCGATCTGCTGGAACACCTCGATGGCCGACACCGAGTGCGAGCGCCTCAGCAGGGTGTCGGCGGCATCGGCCACCCGGCGCGCCAGTCGGGTCTCATGCACCTCGCCCACGGCGGATAACGCTATACCAGGCCATGGTGTAGCGAATCCATCACGCTTCGTAATGTTGATCGGGTGAGGGAAGGGCAGGGGGAGGGGACTCGCTGGTCCGGGCCGGGGAAGGTCCGGGTCTCGGCGGTGCGGCTGGTGGGCGCGCATCGCGTATGGGCCTCTTATATGGGGATTCCGGAGGGGGTGGACGCGGCCTTCCTGGTGACCGACGGCGGGGCCTTCGTCGGGCGCGGCTACTACACCTCGGTGGAGGAGCTGGCCGAGGTGGTCGATCTCTCCGCCCTCACTCCGTACTGACGGGAGTTGCGGGAGGGGCCGGCCTCGTGTAATCGTTTACAAAGACGTGATCGATCACCCGAAAAGGCCTGGATGACCAGCGTGAAGGACGTGGCACGACGGGCCGGCGTGTCCGTCGCCACGGTCTCCCGCGTCCTCAACGACAGCCCCACCGTCACCCCCGCCACCCGCGAGCGGGTGCTGGCGGCGGTCGCCGAGCTGGGCTACCGGCGCAACGCGGTCGCCCGCTCCCTGCGCACCGACGCCACCCGCACCATCGGGCTGGTCATCGGCGACATCCTCAACCCGTTCTTCACCGAACTGGCCCGCGCCGTCGAGGACGAGGCCCGCACGCTCGGCTACTCCATCGTGATCGGCAACGCCGACGAGCGTCCCGACCGGCAGGACCACTACGTCCGCACCCTCCTGGAACAGCGGGTGGACGGCCTCCTGCTGTGCCCCACCGCCGAGATCACGCCGCTGGTGCGCGGCACCGTCCGCGACGGCCTGCCGCTGGTGTTCCTCGACCGCACGCTGCCCGGCCTGCAGGTGCCCACCGTGCGGGCCGACGGCGCCGGGGCCATCGCCGCGCTCGTCCGGCACCTGCGCGACCTCGGGCACGAGCGGATCGCGTCCATCTCCGGGCCGGCGCTGCTGTCCACCGGGCGGGAGCGGACCGAGGCGTTCACCGCCGCGATGCGGGCGTGCGGCCTGCCGGTCCGCGACCGCTACCTGGAGGCCGGGGACTTTCGAGCCGGCAGCGGGCAGGCCGGCGCGGCGCGGCTGCTCGACCTCCCCGAACCCCCGGACGTGATCTTCGTCGGGGACGGCCTGATGGCGCTCGGCGCGCTCGACGAGATCCGGGCCCGGGGGCTGCGGATCCCGCATGACGTGGCGCTGGCCTGCTACGACGACCTGCCCTGGTTCACGCATCTGGATCCGCCGGTCACCGCGATCGCGCAGCCCGTCCAGGAGTTGGGCCGGCGGGCGGTCCGGGCGCTGGCCGAGCGGATCGAGGACCGGCCGGTGGCGTCGGTGGTGCTGACGGCCCGGCTGGTGGTGCGCCGCTCGTGCGGCGAGAAGGAAGGGAGCGGTCCGGCATGATGGCCGAGATCCTGCGGGGGGACTCAGTGTCGCAAGCACATGAAGTGGTCGTGGTCGGATCGGTCAACGCCGACCTGGTGATCGGCGTGCGGCGCCGTCCCGCGCCCGGCGAGACGGTGCTCGGGTCCGACCTGGCGACCTATCCGGGCGGCAAGGGCGCCAACCAGGCCGTCGCCGCCGCCCGGCTCGGCGGCCGGGTCGGCATCCTCGGCCGGGTCGGCGACGACGGCCACGGCGCCCTGCTGCGGGCCGCCCTCGCCGGCGCGGGCGTGGACCTGTCCCATCTGCTGGTCACCGAAGGGCCCAGCGGCGTCGCGCTGATCACGGTCGACCCCGGCGGTGACAACAGCATCATCGTGTCGCCGGGAGCCAACGCCCGGCTCGTCCCCGCCGACGTGGACCGGGCCCGGCCGATGCTCGCCGCCGCCTCGGTCGTCTCCTTCCAGCTCGAGATCCCGATCGAGACGGTGGAGGCCGCCGCCCGCGCCGCGGCGGACGCGGGAGCGCGCGTGGTGCTCAACCTCTCGCCGCCCGCGCCACTGCCCGACGGCCTCCTCGCCCTGTGCGACCCGCTGGTGGTGAACGAGCACGAGGCGGCCTTCCTGCTCGGCCACCGGGGCGGGCCCGCCGACCTCGCCAAGGAACTGCTGGGCCGGGGCCCGCGCTCGGTGCTGATCACGCTGGGCGCGGACGGTGCGCTCGTCGCCGACGCCGCCGGAGTGACCGCCGTCTCCTCGCCCAAGGTGGAGGCCGTGGACACCACCGGTGCGGGGGACGCCTTCACCGCGGCGCTGTGCCTGCGCCTGGCCCGCGGCGACGACCTCGCGGACGCCGCCCGGTACGCCGCCCGGGTGGGCGCCGCCGCCGTGCGTAGGCCGGGCGCCCAGAGCTCCTACCCCGACGCGGACGAGGAGCTTCCCGCCTGATCCCGGTCGGTTTCGACGGGGCCGTCCGATGCGCGGCGACGGCGGCGGACGACGACGAGCCCGGCGATCAGGGCGCCGAGGGCCGCGACCAGCGCCGCGGCGGCCCCCGGCGAGCGGCCGAAGATCTCCAGCCAGCCCCAGACCACCGCGTAGCCGCCGACGACCCACGGCGGCGTCCAGAGCAGCGACCCGAGCGCGGAGGCCGCCAGGTAGCGCGGCAACGGCATCCGCATGGCGCCCGCGCAGATCGGGATGGCGTGGCGCAGCCCCGCGACCCAGTGCGCGCCGAACACCGCGACCGCCCCGCGCCGGGCGACCAGGCGCTCCACCTTGCGCAGCCGCTCCGCGCCGATCCGCCGGCCCGCCCGGGAGGTGTAGATCCGCTCGCCCAGGCCGCGGCCGATCCAGTAGTAGACCTGGCCCCGCACGAAGATGATCAGTACGGCGACCAGGAGGCCCAGCCACAGCGGCATGCCCCAGAAGGTGTCTCGCATGAAGCGGCGCCTCGCTCGATCGGTTCTCCCGGCTAGATGTTAGGTGACCCTAACCCCGGACCGGAAGTCAAAGATCGGCGCGGGTGCGGAGGCGCTCCAGCTCGGCAGCGGCGTCCTCGACCTCCTCGCCGAGGTCGTAGGCGCTGAGCAAGTAGAGGTCGCCGGCGGTCTCGATCTCCAGCAGCCGGGTGTGCAGGAGCAGGCGGCGGCGCTCGTCCACGCGGATCGCGACCACCGCGGGCCACGGCACCCGGCGGCGCGCCGCGTACCCGGCGACCACTGTCACCCCCTCGGCGTCGGCCGCGAGCCGTACCGGGGCGAGCACGTCGCGCAGCGCCAGCGCGGCCAGGCCCACGGTGGCGACCACCGTCAGCAGCAGGAACGGCCGGTCGTCCCGCGACAGCAGCGCGACCAGCGCGAACGCGGCGGTCGCGGCCGCCTTGAGCACCACGTGCCCGTGCGGGACGCGCCAGCGCCGCTCTTCTCCGGCCTCATCGCTCACGATCCCAACGTTAGCGGGAGGCGCCCGGCGGTGCGGTCTCGGTTCCGTGTGGTCGCGGCCGGATTGAGGGTGTCCGTCGGGTTATGACCCTGTGGTCGGGTGTGTCTGCTTCGTAGTGATCCTGCGTTCGGTAGCGTCATGCCCATGCGACTCGGCGTACTGGACGTGGGCTCGAACACGGTGCACCTCCTGGTTGTGGACGCGCACCGCGGTGCGCGCCCGCTTCCGGCGTTCTCTCACAAGGCGGAGCTGCGGCTGGCCGCCCATCTCGAGGACGGCGACCGGCTGTCGGCGGAGGGCGAGCGCCTGCTGCACGACTTCGTCGAGAAGGCGCTGCAGGTCGCCGAGGACAAGGGCGTGGAGGACCTGGTCGCCTTCGCCACCTCGGCCATCCGCGACGCCGAGAACGGCGAGGAGGTCCTGCAGCGCATCCGGGAGAGCGCGCAGGTCGACATCACCGTGCTGTCCGGCGCGGAGGAGGCCCGGCTGACCTTCCTGGCGGTGCGGCGCTGGTTCGGCTGGTCCTCCGGCAGGCTGCTGGTGGTCGACATCGGCGGCGGCTCGCTGGAGGTCGCGGGAGGCCTCGACGAGGAGCCCGACGTGGCGATCTCGCTGCCGCTGGGCGCTGTCCGGCTCACCCGCGACTGGTTCACCTCCGACCCGGTGCCCGCCGAGGAGGCGCGCAAGCTGCGCCGCCACGTCCGCGCGGAGATCGCCCGCCATGTCGGCGAGGTCGCCCGGTACGGGCCGCCCGACCACGCGGTGGCCACGTCCAAGACGTTCAAGCAGCTGGCCCGGATCGCCGGGGCGGCGCCCTCGGCGGAGGGCCCGTACGCGCGGCGGGTGCTGCGCCATGAGAATGTCACCGAATGGGCCGGGAAACTGGCCCTGATGCCGCCCGGGGAACGTTCCGAACTGCCGGGCGTCTCCGAGCGGCGGGTGCCGCAGCTCCCCGCCGGGGCCATCGTCGCCGACGCCGCGATGGACCTGTTCGGCACGGCCGAGCTGGAGGTGTGCCCCTGGGCGCTGCGCGAGGGCGTGATCCTCCGGCGACTGGACATGATCACCGGCTGACCGGCGTTTTGCCAGACCGGCGTAGGTTCGGGGGAATTCTGACCTCTTCTGGCCTGCGCATCCGCCGCCGACGGCCCCCGGCCTCTGCCATCGTTTGGGGAGGGTGGGTTCATGCGCCGTTCCGTCCAGGCGGCCGACCGGTGGAAGGTGACGCCGATGGAGAGCCGACCTGGCCCGGGGGCGCTGCGCGAACTGCAGCCCCACGACCCGACTCGGGTGGGTCCGTACGAACTCGACGCCAAGGTCGGCGAGGGCGGGATGG
The DNA here is from genome assembly GCF_039532545.1 of Actinomadura vinacea. Taxonomy (NCBI): domain Bacteria; kingdom Bacillati; phylum Actinomycetota; class Actinomycetes; order Streptosporangiales; family Thermomonosporaceae; genus Actinomadura; species Actinomadura vinacea. The sequence continues at coordinate 88,684 of NZ_BAAARW010000050.1, forward strand.
GCGCGGTCTACCTGGGCCACGGCACCGACGGACGTCCCGTCGCCGTGAAGGTGGTCCGCCCCGAGCTGGCCGGCGACCGCGCCTTCGTGGCCCGCTTCAACGACGAATGCCGCAACGCCGAACGCGTCGCCTCCTTCTGCACCGCCCAGGTACTCGACCACGGCCAGGACCTCGGCCTGGCCTACATGGTCACCGAGTACATCGAGGGCCCGTCGCTGCTCCGGTACATCGGCGATAACGGCACCCTCTCCCCAGGCATGCTGCACGGTGTGGCGGTGGGCGTCGCCGCCGCTCTGGTCGCCATCCACGCCGCCGGGCTCGTCCACCGCGACCTCAAGCCGAGCAACGTGCTGCTGTCCATCTCCGGTCCGCGGGTGATCGACTTCGGGATCGCGCGAGCCCTGGACATGGCCACGTCCCACACGCAGACCGGCCAGATCGTGGGCACCCCCGGCTACATCGCGCCCGAGCAGATCCTCACCCACCAGATCACCCCGGCGGTCGACATCTTCGCCTGGGGCTGCCTGGTGGCGTACGCCGCGAACGGCCGCAACCCGTTCGGCCGGGGCTCCCTGCAGGTCATGGTCGGCCGCGCCCTGCACGGCGAACCCGAACTGGGAACCCTGACCGGACCCCTGGCCCGGCTGGTCAAAGCCGCCCTGAGCAAGGAGCCCGAGACCCGCCCAAGCGCCCAAGACCTCCTCCTAAGCCTGGTAGGCGGCGGAGCAAACGAAGCAGCCGTGACCACAACCCTGGGCCACTCCTGGCCCCTACCTCCGCCGCAAGGGACGCCCCTCTCACCGGGCATGCCCATGCCACAGGGCGCGCCGCCCCCCTCCCAGAGCGCGAGCACCCGGGGAGGGGCGGCCGTATCGCCGCCCGCGGGCATGCCGCAGGGCGCGGTCAGGGGGGAGAGGGTGGGGACTGGTGGGGCTGTGCCGCAGGAGGTCTCCCCGGCACCGCTGACCGGCTCAGGCTCGCGGGCTTCGGGGCCGCCCCAGCCGGACGGTGCCGCGGGCGTGGATGGGAGCACCGGTCCGGCCGCTGAAACGATCACCGATCCGGCGCTGGTCGGGGGCGTGCGGGTCCCGCCACCGCCGAGACGGGCCAGGGGGCGGCGTCCCGCGATCACCGGTGTGGCCGTGGCCGTGTTGCTGGCCGGGGGCGGGTTCTTTCTGTCGCGGCTCGGGGACGACCCGGGCACCGCGCGGCCTCCCGCCAAGAAAGCCGGCGGTCCTCCGATCGAGCCGATGCTCGTCCGGATCGACACCAAGGCGGGGTGGCCCAAGGAATGCCACGCCGACATCGGCACGTACACCCCGGGCCAGGCCGCGCCGGTCACCCTGCTGCCCGGGGACGCGTGCGACACCCTCCCGGAACGGTCCCCGGCCGATCGGAACAAGGTGGCGTTCACCCGCACGGCCGGCGGACGCACCGAGGCATGGGTGATGAACGCCGACGGCGGCGACGCCCAGCGGGTCACCGGCGGGCTTTCCGGCGGCCGGGTCACCTGGTCGCCGGACGGGCGGCAGCTGGCCTTCATGCGCCGGGACGGAGGCGTCCGCCAGATCTACGCCATCACGATCGGGGAGACCGAGCCGCGCCGGCTCACCAACGACCCCGCCGACAAGGACGATCCGATGTGGTCGTCCACCGGCCGGCTCGCGTTCTGGAGCAAACGCGCGGGCACCGAGCAGATCTACACGCTCGACCCGCGGAACCCCAGCGCTCCCTGGACCCGGCTCAGCCGGGACGGCGTGCGCGCGGTCGACCCCGAATGGTCCCCGGACGGGACCAAGATCGCCTATACCCGCGGCCCGTACCCGAACGGGCACGTCTGGGTCATGAACGCCGACGGCTCCGGCGCCAGGCGGCTCACCACCGGCGACCGGCACGAGATGGACGCCGCCTGGTCGCGCGACGGCAAGTGGATCTGCTACGCCCGCGGAAGCTACGAGTCCCCGGAGATCCGGACGATCCGTGTCGACGGCACCGGGGACCGGCCGTTCGGGCCGGGCAAGGGGATGATCGGCCATCCCAACTGGTCCTGAAGCGGCACTAGTGGAAGTTGCGGGCGCGGACGCGTCCCGGGACGGGAAGGCGGCGCAGTCGGGTGGCGCGGATGTTGGTCACGCCGTCCGCGCGCTCCAGCCGTCCGTTCACCAGGAGGGCCTGCGCGTCAACGGCCAGGCCGCGGTGCCGCTGGAAGACCTGAGGCGGACAGATCACATTGAGGATGCCGGTCTCGTCCTCCAAGGTCATGAACACCATGCCGCCTGCGGTCGGTGGCCTCTGGCGGTGCGTGACGAGCCCTGCGACGACCAGGTTGGTGTCGTTCGGCACCTCGGGGAGCCGCCGAGACGGAGTCGCGCCCAGTTCGTCCAAGGCCTCGCGTACATGGGCCATGGGGTGCGTATGGGAGACCCCGGTCGCCCATAGATCGGCCAGGGTCTCCTCTACGGGCGTCATCGTCGGGAGCGTTGGAGCACTGGCACCCGGCGTGACACCCTCCAGCTGACCAGGGCCCACACCGGCCAGGGCGCCCGCAGCCCACAACGCCTCACGCCGCGTCAGCCCCTTACGGCCCTCGCTGTCCCGAACGGGGACGGACCCGAAGGCGCCCGCCGTCGCCAGGGCCTCAAGGGCCGCCGCCGAAAGACGGACGCGCCGCGCAAGGTCCTCCATGCTCGTGTACGGGCGTCCTGCGGCGATGGCCTCGGCCGCATCGTCGCCCAGGTTGCGGATACCGGTGAACCCCAATCGGATCGCGGGCTGCGGCTCCGACGGGGCATGCGGATGGGCGGACTCAACCGCAAGGGGCTCTTCCAGAGTGGGGTGTGCGTCGCTGGTGTTGATGTCCACGCCCCGGACGACCACCCCATGGCGGCGTGCGTCGGCCAGTAGCGACTGCGGGCTGTAGAACCCCATGGGCTGGTTCCGTACGAGCGCCGCCGTGAACGCCGCGGGGTGGTGCCGTTTGAGATAGGCGCTCGCGTACACCAGATGGGCGAAGCTCTGCGCATGCGACTCAGGGAAACCGAAGCCCGTGAACCCCAGAATCTTCTCGTAGACGCCCTCGGCCAGGTCGGCGGGGATTCCACGCTCGGCCATCCCGCCCAGTAGGCGCTGCTTGAGCCGCTCTACCCGTTCCGGCGCGCGCTTGGCACCCATCGCCTGCCGCAACTCGTCGGACTCCGCGGGGGAGAAGCCCGCACAATCCACGGCCAGCTGCATCATCTGCTCCTGGAACAGCGGCACGCCCAGGGTGCGTGCGAGCGCGTTCTCCATCAGCGGGTGCGGGCAGGACGCCTCCTCCTCTCCCTTACGGCGACGCAGGTACGGGTGGACGGATCCGCCCTGGATAGGGCCGGGCCGGATCAGCGCCACCTCCACCACCAAGTCGTAGAACTCGCGCGGCCTCAGGCGAGGCAGCGTGGCCATCTGCGCGCGCGACTCCACCTGGAACACCCCCACCGTGTCGGCGTCGCACAGCATCTCGTACACCTTCGGGTCCTCCGGCGGGATCGACTGCAGGTCGTACCGCACGCCGTGGTGCTCCTCCACCAGGTCGAAGCAGTCGTGCAACGCCGCCAGCATGCCCAGCCCCAGCAGATCGAACTTCACCAGGCCCGCCGCCGCGCAGTCGTCCTTGTCCCACTGCAGGACGGTGCGCCCCGGCATCCGCGCCCACTCGATCGGGCAGACCTCCCCGACCGGACGGTCGGCGATCACCATCCCGCCCGAATGGATCCCCAGATGCCGCGGCAGCTCCAGCATCCGCCCCGCCAGAGCCGTCACCGCCGCCGGAACCTCCGACTCCGCGCCAACCATGGGGGGCGGCGGGGCGTAGCCCTGGGGGTGAGACACAGCTCGCGCGTCCACGCCGCGCGACCAGGCGTCCTGCTGCCCCGGCGAGAACCCCAGCGCCCGCGCCGCGTCCCGCACCGCCATCCGCGGCCGGTAGGAGATCACGTTGGCGACCTGGGCCGTGCACTCCCGCCCGTACTTCGCATATACGTACTGGATCGCCTCCTCACGGCGGCGGTGCTCGATGTCCAGGTCGATGTCGGGCGGGCCGTCCCGTCCCGGCGACAGGAACCGCTCGAACAGCAGCCCGTGCCGCACCGCGTCCACCCCGGTGATCCCCAGCGCGTAGCAGACCGCCGAGTTCGCCGCCGAACCCCGCCCCTGGCACAGGATGCTCCGCCTCCGGCAGAACTCCACGATGTCGTGCACGATCAGGAAGTAGCCGGGGAAGCCCAGCCCCTCGATCACGTCCAGTTCCTTGGCGATCTGCGCGTACGCGCCGGGCACCCGCTCCCGCCCGGGAGGCCCGTACCGCTCGCGTGCGCCCTCCGCCACCAGCCGCCGCAGCCAGCTCGCCTCGCTGTACCCGTCGGGCACCGGCCAGTCCGGCAGCCGCGGCGCCACCACGTGGAAGTCGAACGCGCACTCCCGCGCCAGCGCCACCGTCCGCTCCCGCACCCCCGGGAACCGCGCCAGCCGCGCCGCCATCTCCGCCCCGCCGCGGACGTGCGCCGTCCCGCCCGCGGGCAGCCAGCCCACCATGTCGTCCAGGCTCCGCCGCGACCGCACCGCCGCCAGCGCCTGCGCCAGCCGCGCGTCCGGCCCCGGCGCCGCGAAGTGCACGTTGTTGGACGCCACCACCCCCACCCCGGTGCGCGCGGCCAGCTCGAACAGCACGTCATTGCGGCGATCGTCACCCGGCTGATCGTGATCGATCAGCTCCACGAACACGCCGTCCCGGCCGAACATGTCCACCAGCCGGCGCAGCTCCCGTTCCGCGGCCGCCGGGCCGCCCGCCTCCAGCGCCGCCGGCACCGGCCCCTTCCGGCAGCCCGTCAGCACCGACCAATGCCCCTCGTGGCCCGCCGCGAGCGCGTCCAGGTCGTATACCGGACGGCCCTTCTCCCCGCCCGCCAGCTGCGCCGCCGTGATCGCCGAGCAGAGCCGCGCGTACCCGGCCGGCCCCCGCGCCAGCACGAGCAGATGCCGTCCCGCCGGGTCGGGCTCCCCGGTGCGCGGCCCCGGCAGCCCCAGGCTCAGCTCCGCCCCGAACACCGTCGCGATCCCGGCCTCACCGGCGGCCTGCGCGAACTGGACGGCCCCGTACATGCCGTCATGGTCGGTGACGGCCATCGCCTCCACCCCGAGCCGGACCGCCTCCGCCACCAACGACTCCGGGGCGCTCGCCCCGTCCAGGAAGCTGAACGACGAATGGCAGTGCAATTCCGCCCACGCCACGTCCGGCTTGGCACGCCGCTCGACCACACGATCCGGCGCCGGTACGGGCTTGGGCGCCGGTTCGTCCGGGACGCGCCAGGAAAGACGCTTCTCGAACTCGCGCCAGGGAACCGGTGGGTTGTGCCACCCCATCAGCCCACCCGCCCCGCGGTCTCAGTCATACGCGGCCTCCACATGCCAGCGGCCGCCCTCGACGGCGAGCAGGAACGCACGCCCGTCATCGGTGACGGCCTGGAAGCGGGCGCGGCGGCGCGCGTGCCCGGGATCCCACCACCGCTCGACGGCGGGCCACGGCCCCGTCCAGGACGTGATCGCGGCGGGCGGGCCGCCGTCCACCGACAGGGACGCGGGCGGCGCGGAGACCGCACAGCGTGCCGACACGACCACCGGCGCGCCCGACGCGTCCACCACCCCGGCCGGCCAGGGGCGCCGCGGCACCACGGCGGGGGCGGGCGCCGGGACGCGACCGGGCCAGGGCCCCTCGCGCACCTCCCGCGGAGGCAGATCGCCGACCGGTACCCTGGCCACCCGCTCGCCCGGCCCCCGCCCCCCGACCAGGACCGGACGCGTGATCGCCCGATGCCCCAGCAGCGTCTGGATCCGGTCGGCGGCACGGGAGATCCGCTCGGTCACCGCGGACCGCCCCCACAGCGACCCCTGCGTGCCCTCGTCCGGGACGAGCTGGTCGGGCGCCATCTCCAGCCAGACGACCCCACCCCACACGGCCTCGTCCCGCGGCGGTTCCTCCACGCCATCAGAGCCCGGGACGGGCTGCCCGCTCCGCCACGCCGCCAGTTGCCAGCGGACCCGCTCCGCCACCGCGGCCGCCGGCAAGCGGCCCTCATGGCGCCACAGACGGCGCAGCACGTGCCCGTCCGCGAAACCGGCCTGCACCTCCAGCCGCACGCACGCCAGCCCGCCCGCGGCCAGCCCGTCGTGCAGCTCACCGGCCAGCCGCTTGGCCGCGAACACGACCTGCTCGGCCCGCTCCGCCGGCGGATCGAACTCGTTCCGCACAGTCAGATCGACGCTCGCCGCCGCGGGCGCCACGGGACGCGGCTCCTCACCTCGCGCCAACCTGTGCGCCAGCGCCCCGTCGGCTCCGAACCTGCCCGCCACATGCCCCGACGGGAGCGCCGCGAAATCACCCAGCGTCCTGATGCCGAGCCGGCCGAGCAGGTCGCCCAGCTCGGGCCGCTCGAGCACCGACAGCGGATAGGGCGCCAGGAACGCCGCGGCCCGGCCCGGCCCGACCACCACGCCGCCGTCATCGCCACGCGCCGCGAGTTCCGCCGCGAACAGGCCGTCCGCTATGCCCGCACCACAGTCGAAGCCCGCCTCCACCACCGCGTCCTGCACCAGCAGCCGCAACGCCTCCTCGCCGCCGTAGAAACGCGCCGGCCCCTGCGCGGGCACCGCACACAGCCCTGGACGTACAACCTCCACCTTGGGCGTGAGCTCCGCGACGGCGTTCGCGACCGTCTCGAAAAGCCGCCCCTCGGCATCGGTGTCCCGTTCCCGTACGACCAGATCGGGGCAACGGCGCTGGGCGTCCCGGATCCGCTGCCCCCGGCGCACCCCCTCCGCCCTGGCCGCCGCGCTGCACGCCGCAACCCGTCCGTCGACCACCACCGCACCGGCCGTCGCCGCGTCCACGCCCACCGCCGTAACCGGCCAATCGGGACACCAGACCACCAGAACCCGGCTCACAAGCCCCAACTCTCGTCAGCCCCTCGGGCCCCCGGAGCCGCAAGTCCTGTGAGGACAGGACGCGCCTCGGACCACCCCAAGGTGCCTTCCCCAGGTGAGCCCCGCCCTTCGCTCACTTCGCCGTCCTCACTCGGGCCGCCACCCGCCGTGTCGCAGGGGCATCGGGCTCGGCGGCCCCGGTGACGACCTCCAGCAGCGGCCGCCCCGGCGGCGCCTCGGCGGGGATGACCTCGCCATCCGGTCCGGGAAGCCACACGTCCGCCTGACGGCCCCGGCCAGGGGCGTCCCGGCCCTCGGCCGTGACCTGCGCACGACGTCCCCGCAGCACGCCATGGCCGTCCCCGAGCCCGTCCCAGGCGGCCTCGTCCACGCGGAGCCGCAACCGCGTCCCGGGCCAGGCGCGGGCGAACGGTCCCGTGAGCGTCAGCACGCAGCCGTGCTTGCGGGCCAGCGCCGACAACCGCCGCACGGCCGTGGACGAAGGAACCTCCGGCGTCCGGACGAGCACCAGGTCGACGGCCTCGACCAGCGCCGCCACCACATCCGGCCATCGCTCACCCGGCTCGTCCACCAGGAGCAGCCGCTCGGGGGCCGCCCCCATACCCACCGCCGCGACGACCCCGAAGTCCGGCAGGCCCACGACTCCGCACCAACCCTCCGCATCGGCCCCGGACACCCCCGCGACGAGGGCCAGCCCGAGTGAGGCGGCCCCCGGACCGTCCAGCCCCACGATCGACCCCGGCCGCAGCCCCCCGCCCGGGATCACCGGCCGGAGGGCGGGAAGCACGGGCACCAGATCCCGCGCGGCCTGCGCCGAGTCGGCGCGCAGCGCGTCCACGGACGCCAGCCCCGCCCACGCCGCCTCGGCCACTCGACGATCTCCCCTCCCGCTCGCCTACAATGTCGAACATAGATTCGACTCATGTCAAGTTATCCCAGGTCAAGGAGACGAGAAACGCTGCCGGCGCAGCGGGGAACGGGCAGTGCCTTCAGGGGGACCGGCCGCCGCAAGATCCACAAGGCGTCTCCCTAGAGGAGAATGTTCTTGTCGGCGAGGTATGCATGGAGTGGGGGCATGGTGAACGACATCCGGGCCGTGGCATGGACGGACGATGGGCTCCGGCTCATCGACCAGACCGTGCTGCCCGGCCGCTTCGAGCATCTTCACGTGCGCGACACCGGGACGCTGGTCGACGCCATCCGGCGGCTGGCCGTCCGCGGCGCGCCCGCCTTGGGAGTAGCCGGGGCGTTCGGCGTGGCCATCGCCATGATCGAGGCCGAGCGGCAGGGGTGGACCGCCGGCGAACGGGACGCGGCGATCGACCGGATCCGTTCCGCCCGCCCGACGGCCGTCAACCTCGCCGCCGGCGTCGACAGGGTGCTGCCGTTCGTGCCCGAGGGCGTTGACGCGGTGGTCGCCGAAGCGCGGAAACTCCTGGACGAAGACGTCCGCAACAACCAGTCCATCGGAAGGGGCGGCGCCGACTGGATTCTCGCTCGTACGGGGAAGCGGCCGCTCCGCGTCCTCACGCATTGCAACGCGGGAGCGCTCGCCACGGCCGGGTGGGGAACGGCGTTCGGGGTCATCCGCGAGCTGGCCCAGCGTGATGCCGTGGAGTTGGTGTACGCCGACGAGACCCGCCCGCTCCTGCAAGGCTCCCGTCTCACCGCATGGGAGCTGGAACAGGCGGGCATTCCCTACCTGGTCCAGGCCGACGGCGCCGCCGCCAGCACGATCCTGCGCGGTCTGGTCGACGTGGCGGTCATCGGCGCCGACCGGATCGCCGCCAACGGCGACGTCGCCAACAAGATCGGCTCAGTGGGGGTGGCCCTCGCCTGCGCTGACGCCGGCATCCCATTCGTGGTGGCCGCACCATGGAGCACTGTCGACCTGAACACACCGTCCGGCGAGGAGATCCCGATCGAGGAGCGACCCGGCGATGAGGTGCTGACCTGGGAAGGGCTCACAGTCGCCCCACCGGGCGCCCGAGGTTTCAACCCCGCCTTCGACGTCATCCCGGCCCGGCTGGTGGCGGCCCTGGCGACCGAGACCGGCATCCTGGAGATAGCCAAAGGCGAAACACCGCTGCCGAGTTAGCGCCTCCGTTCCCCGAACGGCCCAGAGACTGCAGACCGGCTGGCTACACAAGGACTTGTATCCAGACAGGCGCGCCCGTCTTCGGCGCCGACGGCAAGAACAGCCCGCTTCAGACCGCGGATCGGGCGGTTCCCTACAGCCAGGGCCAGGTCGCGTCCCTTCCGCCTCCAGGAGCGGGATCATCTGGAGCGCGACCCTTGCGCCTTGTCACAGGGCGGCATCAGGCACGTCCCCATACTGCTCAATGATCTCGCGGGCGAACGCCAGAAGATGGCTTACCCGCTGCCTCTTCGGCTGCACCGATGACCACAGCTCGAGATTCTCAGGCCGGTTGTCATCGCGGATTCCGTTCTTGTGATGCACGTTCTCGACGCGGGGGATCAGCGGCCTGCCGAGAATCCCCTCCATCACCAGGCGGTGTTCGGGCACGCGCTTCCCGTTGACCCAGAAGATGCGGTATCCGTTCTGCAGGCTCCCGCGAGGCATGTATCCCTCCAGTCCGTTCTTGCCTCTACGTAGCCCTTGATAGTGAAAGGTGACCGTATCCGCGCCCGCCGCCATGTCGGGGTCGTTCGCAATACGGGTGGCGGCACGGTGTCCCCTTTCGCGTCCACTCGTACTCAGTATGAAAGGGGATCACCGTGCTGTGCCCACCGACGGTAGTGAGTGCCGCACCAACCGCGCGCCTTGTGTGGGCGATCACATCCGTCAATTGAACGCACGCGGTCAGTCATAGGGTCAGTTTATCGAAGTCGTGCCGCCGTTTCGCTCCCATGGCCAGCAGGCGGACTTTCTCATTTCGATCAAGTCGATCAGTCCAAACGCGGCGTCCGACAGACCGCCGAAGGTGTGGCGCTGCCTCTCGCCGGACGGGCCGTGGCCATACCGGTAGCCCGCCAGGTTCCAGGTGTAGACCGGCACACTGGCCGGCACCTGGGCGGTCGGGTCGGCCCCGCGGTAACCGCCCCACGCCTGCTCGTCGGTGACGATCACGACGCGGTCGTGGCCGCGGTAGTTGGCACGGACCGCCTCGGCGGTATTGGTCCCGCCCATTGAGGTGAACCGTCCCAGCACCCTCAGCAGCGACTCGCCGCGGCGTACCTCGACGGCCCGGTGGCCGGTGCCGAACTCGACCAGGTCGGCCGAGGCCGCGCGCATCGCCAGCGCCGCGCCGAAGATCGCCGCCGAGTCGGCCCGGTTGAGGCCCGAGTTCTTGGAGACGCCTCCGAACATCGAGCCGGACCGGTCGACCAGGACCAGTGTCCGGCCGGTCAGCCGCGGCACGTTGGCCAGCGAGTGGTTCAGCGCCTGCTCCAGCGGCCACGTCCACCGCACCGACGGCGCGGCGTTGTGGGCGGCCAGGAACCGGAACGGGAACATGCGCGAGCGCGCGATGACCTCGGGGTCGGCGAGCTTGGCCGCGACCTGCTCGGCCACCTCGTCGCGCACGCCCGCCTGGTCGAAGTTCCGCAGGTTCCGCACAAGCGCGAAGATCCCCATGCTCGGAATGATCGACTCCCACGCCTGGGCGTCCATCGGGCCCTGGAGCCAGCCGGCGAGGGCCTCCCAGGTGATGCCCGCCCGGCGCAGCAGCTCGGGATCCTCCAGAACGCGGCGGCGCTCGTCGACCGGCATGGTCAGCAAAGCGCCCCGACGCGTCAGCGTCTCCAGCGAGGCCGGGATGGGCGCGTCGGCCTGGTGCGGGCGCTTCACCGCGTACCCGAAAAGGTCGTGCTGCCAGGGGCCCCGGAACCGGTTGCCCTGTGAGCTGCCCTTGCGGTCGCCCGGGTGGGTCAGGTTGAGGATGTCGGCGAAGCTGAACCCGCGTGCCTCCGAGGCGCCCCACTTGATGTAGTTGAACTCGGTGCCGAGCCGGAGGATCGCGTCGCCGATGCCGCGCTTGACCGGCTTGGGGATGGCGCGGCCGTAGGTGCCGATCCAATAGGCGAGGGCCTCGCCGGGCTCGTCGGCGCGGCGCAGGACGCTGCTGACCAGCTGCCGGTTGCCGCCCTGTTCACCGGCGGCCAGCCGGGCCCGGACGGCCTCCAGGGCGCCCACGACGGGAGCGGAGCGCATGTTCGCCTCGCCGCGAAGCCACGACAGGAAGCCCGCCGTCCATTCGACGTCCTCCACGGCGACCTGGCGGATCAGGGTGCGGTACCGGTCGTCGCGGTCACCGGCGGCCTCGTAGAAGGAGTTCTCGCCGACCATGTTCGCCACCGACAGGAGGAAAAGTTCAGACTTCGCCTCTCGCGCGTAGCCGGGCGCGCCCTCGTGGGTGCGGCCGGTCGGGGCGGCCGCGGTCTTCACCGGGCTGGAGACGGCCGGGCGCGTCGCGCCGCGGTTGAACTTCGCCATAGAGAAAGGCTCCTTCCGCTGTCGGAGGGAGCCCGGGGCTTCGCGGTGGTGCCCGAGGTCAAGGTCGGCGACGGTTTCGACGCGTCCAGTGCTCTGCCGGTTGAGCTACACCGCCCAGGGCGGCGGTGGGATTCGAACCCACAACCCACGGATTAACAAGGAAGTATCCGTTGCCTGCGCACCGGGCACCCGCGAAGTCTGTGCTCCCTCCCGAGATCAAATCGGTGCACGGGAATGCCCGCCGAGTTGGGCGACCGCTGAAGCCAGCGGGAGGAATCGAACCCGAAGTACCCGTTCACCTGCGCACCGGGAGGTACGCATATTCAGTTGTGTCCAGAGGAGGCACCCGAGGTCGGAGACGGTGAAGGTGACATTAGCGCTCTGCCGGTTGAGCTACGCCGGCCGCGCGGCCGGCGACGGGACTCGAACCCGCAACCTCTCGTTCCCGAAACGAAGTAACCCTCACCTGCGCACCGGGTGCGCACGCTCTGAAGTTGTCACCCTCCCGAGGTCGGGAACGGCCGCAGGATCTGTTTTCTCGGACAAAGAAGTAACCCGTGGCCTTCGCACCGGGAGGGCGTTGGCACTAGGACAGCATGATCTCTGCCGACCGCACAACCGAATTCCTCCGCCCTTGGTGGCAGCAGCCCGCCATGACACCCACGCCTACTGGCCGCGCGCGAGCAACAGGCTGCGGTACACGCTCCCCGATTGGACCCCGGAGATCTCCGACAGGGGCGCCAGGACGTCCCCAGCGCTGCGCAGGAGCCATGCTTTGCGATCGGCGATGGCTTACACGCCAAGGCGGGTACTCGATGGCGGGGCGCCTGGGCAAGCGCGTAAGAATCTTCGCCGCAAGGCTTCGCATGGGCGGGCGTGCAGAGCGGGCCGCGGACTGGTCGACGGCGGCGTGCGCCGGAAGACGGCGTCGCGGATCAGCCGGTACCCCGGCCGCGCGGGTGACGGTGGCGAATCCAGCCGATACGCGTGCGCAGCCAGGCATGCCAGGCTGACGCAGCGGTCGTCTGGCGGAACCACCCCTGTGGGAAGGGGGCGCTCGTGTGGGTGAGGCTGAGGTTCGCCGCGCCGGGTGGGTGGGGTTTGAGGGCGCGGCTGGCTTGACGTCGGTGTTCTGGAGATTGCGAAAGGCGTGATTACGTTGGCGAGATAGCACCTCAATCGCGCATGGTTCGTTTGACGGTGCCTTGGGGAGGTTCATGATCTCGTTTTTCTGTGTTGGGATGGCCTGGCTTGCCGTGTTGATCTTCAGGGTGGCTGCCTTGGGGAGGCTTGAGGGCTTGAATTCGTTGTTGGGTGGCGTGGCGTGGGATGTAGGGGCCTGGGGGGAGGGTGTCCGCGCGGCCTTTTTCGTAGATGGTGAGCGAGGTGGTGAGGCCTAGGGGGACGAGGAGTAATTCTGTGATGAGGCCTTTCCACGCGTAGTAGGTGTTGATCGCCCTTGCGGGGTAGACGCAGGGGATGTTGAGCAGGACTTGGCGGAGTGGGATGCGGCGGCGTTTGGCCGCGTAGATGAGCGGGGGTGCCATGAGGAGGAGTTCGGTGCCCCACCACCAGGCGATGGATTGGCCGACCGGCATGTTCCAGGTGAGGGTGAGCAGCACCGGGGTGGCCCACCAGAGAGGGGCGAGGAGGATTTCCAGGATGGCCAGCAGGACCCATAGGGCGAGCATGGGTTTGCGGAAGACCAGTTGGCGTAGGTGGAGCCGTACGTTCTGGAAGAAGCCGGCCATCCAGCGGCGAACCTGCCGGCGTAGGAAGGGGAGTGTTTCGGGGTCTGCCGCCCAGGCGACGGCGTCGCCGACGTAGACGGCCTTGTGGCCGGCGATCTGGGCGGACCAGGTGAGGTCCATGTCTTCGACGATGGTGCGTTCGGGAAAGCCGCCGTGCGCCAGGAGGAGATCGCGACGGAACGCCGAACAGCAGCCGGAACAGACCATGGGGCTTTGCGCACTGGCCTGGATGGGGCGGTGCCAGTGGAATCCGAACAGGTACTCGATCGAACGGCCGCGTTCCCAGACCGTGCGGGTGAAACGGGTCTGGACGTTGCCTGCGGCGATGGCGACGCCGGGATCGGCGAAGGCGGGTTTGAGGCGTTCGATGTAGTCGGGGGCGAGGATCGTGTCGGCGTCGACCGCGAGCACGAGATCGCCCTCGCAGTGCGGGAGGGCGTGGTTCTGTGCCTTGGCCTTGCTGCCGAGGTTGTGCGGCGGGCGCAGGACGGTCACGCCATAGGTGCGGGCGACCTCGCCGGTGCGGTCGATGGAGCCGTCGTCGACCACGATGATCTGGCAGGCGGGATCGGTCTGTGCCATAAGGGACGCGAGCGTGGCGGGCAGGCCCTGTTCTTCGTTGTGGGCCGGGACGATGACCGAGACCTTCATCGTCGGCTCCGGAAGGCGCACGTGGTGAGCATGATGACCCAGACCGTTCCGTAGACGAGGGTGCTGATGCCGATGCCGGGTATCGCGCCGTGCATTCTCGTTCTCCTTTTCTCGGTTCCGATGGGAGCCATCGTCGGCGCGGCGTGCGGGGCATCGCCAGGGGCGCGGGAATTGTGGATAACTTCGCGGAGCGAGTTATCCACAGGTCGGACGGGAATCGGGAAGTGTCGCCGGGGCTGCGTAGAATCCCTCGGCATGAGGCGTAGCGGCCGGAAGGGGCGATGCCGGTGACGGCGGCCGAGAGCGGGCCGAGGCCGGTGGTGCTGGAGGCGGTTCTCGAGCGGATCACGTACGCGAACGAGGACACCGGCTACACCGTCGCCCGGGTGGCGACCGAGCGGACCGGGAGCGATCTGCTGACGGTGGTGGGCGCGCTGCTCGGGGCGCAGGTGGGGGAGAGCCTGCGGCTGACCGGGCGATGGCGGTCGCATCCCAAGTACGGGCGGCAGTTCGAGGCGGATTCCTACTCGACGGTGCTGCCCGCGACCGTGCAGGGGATCCGGCGGTATCTCGGCTCGGGGATGATCAAGGGCATCGGTCCGGTGATGGCCGACCGGATGGTGAGCCATTTCGGCACCGACATCCTGCGGATCATCGAGGAGGAGCCCGAGCGGCTGGTGGAGGTGCCCGGGCTCGGGCCCAAGCGCACCAAGCGGATCGGCGACGCCTGGGAGGAGCAGAAGGCGATCAAGGAGGTGATGGTCTTCCTGCAGGGGGTGGGGGTCTCGACGTCCCTGGCCGTGCGGATCTACAAGCAGTACGGGGAGGGATCGGTCGACACCGTGCGCCGCGAGCCGTACCGTCTGGCCGCGGACGTGTGGGGAATCGGCTTCAAGACCGCCGACACCATCGCGCAGGCGGTCGGCATCCCGCACGACAGCCCGGAGCGCATCAAAGCCGGTCTGCAGTACACGCTGTCGGAGGCCGCCGACGACGGCCACTGCTTCCTCCCCGAGCCCAACTTGGTCACGGCGGCGGAGAAGATCCTCGGCGTGCCGCGGGAACTGATCGGGCCCGCACTCGACGAACTCGTCCAGGAGGAGGGGATCGTCAGGGAGGCGATCCCCGGGACGGGGGAGGAGGCGGCCACCGTCCCGGCGGTGTACCTGGTCCCGTTCCACCGGGCCGAGCGCTCGCTGGCGTCCGGGCTGCGGGAGCTGCTGAACGCCGGGCACGACCGGCTGAAGGCGTTCGCCGACGTGGACTGGGCCAAGGCCCTGGCCTGGCTCCGCAAAAGGACGGGCACCGACCTGGCCTCCGAACAGGAGGAGGCCGTACGGCTCGCGTTGACCTCCAAAGTCGCCGTGCTGACCGGCGGTCCGGGGTGCGGCAAGAGTTTCACGGTGCGGTCCATCGTGGAGCTGGCCGCGGCGAAGCAGGCGCGGATCGTGCTGGTGGCGCCCACCGGGCGGGCGGCCAAACGGCTGGCGGAGCTGACCGGGCACGAGGCCGCTACCGTGCACCGGCTGCTGCAGCTGCAGCCGGGCGGGGACGCCAAGTTCGACCAGGACAACCCGCTGGAAGCCGACCTGGTGGTGGTCGACGAGAGCTCCATGGTCGATCTGATCCTGGCCAACAAGCTGGTCAAGGCGATTCCGCGCGGTGCCCATCTGCTGCTGGTCGGCGACGTCGACCAGCTTCCGTCGGTCGGCGCGGGGGAGGTGCTGGCCGATCTGCTGGCCGCCGAGGGCGTACCGCGAGTTCGGCTCACCAAGATTTTCCGGCAGGCGCAGCAGTCGGGCATCGTGGTCAACGCACACCGGGTGAACTCGGGCGATCACCCGCACACTCAGGGTTACCCGGATTTCTTCCTGTTCCCGTGCGAGGAGGCGGAGCCCGCCGCGGAGCTCACGGTCGACGTCGTCGCCAACCGCGTACCGCGCAAGTTCGGCCTCGACCCGCGCCGTGACGTGCAGGTGCTGACGCCGATGCACCGCGGGCCCGCGGGCGCGGGCACGCTGAACAGCCTGTTGCAAGAAGCGCTGACCCCGCACCACGACAACCGGCCTGAACGGCGCTACGGCGGGCGCGTCTTCCGCGTGGGCGACAAGGTCACCCAGCTCCGCAACAACTATGACAAGGGGGAGGCAGGGGTTTTCAACGGCACCGTGGGCGTCGTGACAGAGGTGTCCTTGGAGGAGCACACTCTGACGGTTCAGACGGATGAGGACGAGATCATCGATTACTCCTTCGACGAACTGGACGAACTCGCACACGCGTACGCCATCACCATTCACCGTTCACAGGGCAGCGAATATCCGGCCGTGGTCATACCGCTGACGACCAGTTCATGGATGATGCTGCGACGTAATCTGCTCTATACCGGCATCACAAGGGCGAAGAAACTCGTTGTGCTGGTCGGTTCCCGTCGCGCTTTGGCCGCCGCGGTCCGGACGGCGGGTGCGGGGCGCCGCCATACCGCACTGGCCCACCGTCTCAGCACCCTCTAAGGCGTGTCTTGTGGGTCTTGTCCGTCGTGCGCGGCGTTCAGGTGCGTGCCTGGGCGGCGCGCAACAGAACGTGGATCCGTGAGGCATGTCCTAGGCTGTGTTCCCACGTCCTGGCCCGCGGCGCCCGCCTGACGACTTGCGTCTGACCGGGTCTGGGTGAGCGCGGACATCGGCCCGGCGACCAGGTAACGCGCTCGCGCGGTATCCGAGGCCACTTCTAGACGGGGCCCTAGCCAATCTTTAGTTCTTGAGGGCTAGGCGAGAGAGGGAAAGGCCGGTGAAGGGGGTCGCGGTTATCGGGTGTAGGCGCTCGGACCATACGAAGTGGTCATGGGGCGACCATAGGGGCATCGCCGTCATGTCGCGCAGGAGAGTCGACTCCGCCAGGCGGGCCGGTGTGACGCCGTTTTCTGGGGTTGTGGCGCTCTCGGCTTGGTCGATCAGGTCGGAAACGTAGTCGTCCTGGTAGCCGGTACCGGCTTCGAGTAGAGGACGCAGGGCTGCCACCGGGGCGGGGTAGGGGGCGATTGAATGGACGACGAAGGGGCCGTCCACCTCCCGCTCGTCCAACGCCTTGCGGAGGTCTGCCGTGGGCAGGGGGCGGGGCTGCACGTCTATGGTCAAGTTCTTGCGGAGTTGCTCGGCGATGGTCTCGACCCAGGCCGCGTCGGACGGTTCATGCCAGATGTTGAGCGTGCCGTTCAGGCCGCCCGCGTCCGTCAGGGCGGCCGTTGCGGCACGGGGGTCGTATATGCAGAGACGGCATTGACCCTCGCGGCGACCTGGCAGCACCCCGGGTGGAACCAGGGAATTGGCGGGTGTGGCCTGATCGCCAAGAGAGCCCTCGGTTATCGCGGTCCGGTCGATGGCCAAGGAAAGCGCTTGGCGGACGGCGGGAGTGAAGCGTTTCTCCCAGGAAGGGAACGCCAGGTGCGTCATCGTCCGCCCGGGCAGGGTGAGGTGCCGGTTGCGGAATTCGCTGTCCATGGTCTCGTGGCGTTCGGCAGGGACGGCCGTGGCCACGTCCAAGCGGTTCACTTCTACGGCGGCGTACTGGTCGGCCGGCTTCGGTATGGCCTTCACCACGATGGTGCGGGCGTTGGGGCGTTCAAGGACGGTTTCGCGTGGCCCATGGGCGCTGATGCGATAAGGGCCGTTCCCTATGGGGCGACGCCCGTACGACGACCAATCGCGGGATCGGAGCACGCTTTCGGGCATCGGTAGGAAGGCGGGGTCACCCAGTAGGGCGGGAAAGCCGTTGAGAGGGCGGTCCAGCGTCACCTCGAACGTGCGGTCGTCGCTTACCTTGAGGCCTTCAACGCTGGACTTGTCCGATGCGCCTTTGATCCGGGCCACTTCGGAGATGGTCCGTGCGCCGTGCCAGCCTTCGCGGACGACCGCCGTCCACGCGTCGGTGAACGAGCGAGCGGTGACGGGCGTGCCGTCGTGGAAGCGGCCGCCCGGCCTGAGCCGTACCGTCCAGACGGTCCTGTCGCCGCCGGAGGTGATCGACTCGGCGGCGGCCGGGACAGGGGAGCCGGTGCGCGGATCGTAGGTGACCAGGCCGGTCCATACGGCGCCCGCGATCATCCGCCCGGTCGCGTCCCGGATGTCGCCGGGGACGAGCGTGGCGGGCGGCGCGGCGCCCACGGACAGCCGCGGGTCGTCCGGTTCGCGCAGCGCCGTCATGACGGCCAGCGGCGCCACCAGCATCGCCACCGCCCCGACGACCAGTGCGGCGGTACGCGTGACGCTGTTCAAGGGCCGCTCCCGTGGCGCTGACGACGACGCCGGTGAGCGTACGGCACGGCATTCGGATCCGGAAGCCGCCCCCGGTCACGGGACGGTCCCGGCTTCGTCGCGGTCCCTTCACCAGCCGTCCAGCTTGTGGACGACAGAGGGGGGATGCACCTTTTGTGAGGCATAGCCAATTGATCACGAAGATCCGTCGCTTCAGACTTGGCTCGGCGACACCCCCGCCGCTACGTCCCCGCTGAAAGTGGAGGCACGATGTTGGCGCGCAGACATCTGACCAAGGGCACCCGGACCGAGCGCACGCGAGAGCCCACGGACCTGGGGCCACGGCGTCGCATGTACGGGCGAACGCGTTCCAGACGTGTCCTCTTCGGCTCGGCCGGGGTGGTGTCGGTGGCGGCGCTGACGGCCGGAACGGCCTGGGCGTGCCCTCCCGAGCCGGGCAATCAGCAGACTCTCATAGGCGGAGTGGCCCAGTCGCAGGGAGAGGGCCGTGACCTTGGAACGCACACAGGGCACGGACCGCGCGATGCAGGAAAGACGTCGTCGAAGGCGTCCGACGCGGTGAAGGGCGTGCAGCGCGTAGGGAACGCGCCCGACGCCAAAGAGGCCACCTCGCTCGTGTTCATGGACTACGGCAAAGGGCCCGGCAAGCGCACCATCATGTACGTGAGCGGCCGGTTCGGCCTCAAGGGGTACGACATCAGCGCCGACCCCCGCAGCCCCAAACTCGTCGGTTCGTTCGACCTGCCGGGCTTCTGGCAGGGGGAGGACACCGAGGCCGACCACAAGCGGAAGATCATCTATCTGTCGCGAGACCCCCGCGCTTTCGGTGGCAACACCGACACCGGTGAGTCGGGCGTGTACGTGGTCGACGTGTCCAAGCCGGAGAGCCTGAAGCAGATCGCCTACCAGGTCATCCCCGCAGGGCATACGACGTCGTGCATCAACGACTGCCGCTACCTGTGGACGGGCGGCCCGGCCAAAGCGAAGTGGATGCCGGAGGACTGGGGCGGCCGTCCTGTATGGGTGACCGACGTACGCAACCCGCGCAAGCCGAAGGTCTTCAAGGACCCCATCGACACTGGGCGGAACGACGGCAAGACCGACTACACGCATGACATCCAGGTCGACTCAAGCGGGATCGCGTGGGCTTCAGGGCGTGGTGGGGTGCGCGGCTATCACACGAGCGGGCGCCACTACGATCCGCTGACGAAGCGTTTCCGTACCGCGACGCCCTGGAACCCGGTGCCATATGCGGGCGGCGGTATCGACGAGGCCACGACCAACTCCTCGTTCATGCACAACAGCTACCGCGCCGTGGGCCGGACCCGCGACCAGGGGCCGGACCCCCGCAAGTGGGGTGACGGCCAGACGCTCATCGTCACGGAGGAGACCTTCAACGACGGGTGCGCGAACGACGGTCTCCTGGTCATCGCTTCTCTCAAGGGCTCGTACGGGGGGCAGGGGTGGCGTTCCACCCCGGACAAGCCGTTCCGCCTCCGCACACTCGGTACGTGGAGCGTGGCCGGGCAGGAGGGCAGCCGCCCGGATACCGACGGGTGCTCGGCCCACTACTTCGACGTCAAGGACGGTGTGCTCGCCCAGTCGTTCTACGAGCAGGGGACGCGCTTCATCGACGTCCGTGACCCCACCAACCCGCGCCAGGTCGCCTATTTCCGGCCGGACGACGCGCGGGCTTGGGCGTCGTACTACCACGGCGGCTACATCTACGTGGCCGACCACAACCGGGGGATCGACGTTCTGAAGGCGACCTTCCGTTAGACCGCTGCCGTCCTGCCGTCGCTAGGCCGCAGCCAGCCGGCTGCGGCCTGACTGCTCGCCGGCGCCTGGCCACGGGATATCGGTCGCCGCACGGGCTTGTCCGGGCCCTGGCCCTTATCAGGTGCCCCAGAACCCGGGAAAGGTCGGCGCCGTCCGGACGAACGGCTGGCGTCCACAAAAGTTGATCAAGCGGTTCCAGCAGACGGGCACCCACCCCCGTCCGTCCGCTGATCCGTCAGGAGGCTCCCCTTGCGACCCCCATCCGCGCGCATGACCCGTCCCCTCGCCGCAGGCATCTCCGCCGCCGCCCTCGTCGCGGGCGCGCTGGCGATCCCGGCCGGCGCCACCATCAACGCCCCCGCATTGGTCTCCGGCGGTGCTCCAGCAGGAGTCACGGCCCCGGCCGCACAAACTGGCGCACGCCTGCACAGCAATGCCGAGCTCGCGCGTGAGCTGAAGCGCATCGAGCGGGCCAGCCATGGCCGGGTGCGCGTTCGCAGCATCGGCACGTCCAACCAGGGCCGCCCGCTATGGTTCGCCACGCTCGGCACCGGTTCGAAGCGGGTGATGTACGTGACGCAGCAGCACGGCGACGAGCCGCTCGGGACCGAATCCGCCCTGCTCGCCCTGCGCACGCTGGGCACGAAGAACGACAGGGCCTCCCGCGACCTGCGCTCCAAGATCACCCTGGGCGTGCTCGTCCGCGCGAACCCGGACGGCCACCACTACAACTGGCGCTACAACTACGACCCCGACGCCCGGCCCGAATACGGCGAAGCGGGCAAGGGCTACGACATCAACCGCTACCACGACCCGGCCGTGCGGCCCGAGGACAACCCGGTGCCCGAGGCCGCCGCGATCCGGCGTCGGCATGCCGCGTTCCGTCCGTCGATCATGGTCGACTTCCACATGCAGGGCCGGTACGCCTTCCCGCCACCGGACGGCAGGGAGATCACCACGTCCATCCTGTGGCCCACCGCCGAGGGCGTGCCCGCCGGTGCGCTCAAGGTGTCCAAGCAGGTCGGGGTGCGCGTGCACGACACCTTCACCCGGGCGGGCGCGGTGGTGTCGCAGTACCCGGGCGGGTCGTACCAGGGCATCGCCCGCAACGCCTACGGCATTCTCGGTGGCGCCTCGCTGCTGGTCGAGCTGAGTGATCTGCCGCTGGCACGCCAGGAGTTCCAGATCCGCACCGCCTCCGTCTCGATGGTCGACCTTGCCCGGGCTGCCGCGAGCGGTGCCCTGGACGGCATCGATCCGACCCGCGCGGACGCGATTCCGCCGCGCGGCCCGGCGCTGCCCGGCGCCTCCGATGCGGCGTCCACCGGGTCCGCAACGGCTGACGGCTGATCGGCAAGGCCGGTCTCGACCAAGGGGTGTTTCATGGGCTTGTTCCTACTGCGCGACCCCAGGTACACACTTCGCTGCGTGGGGGCGACAGCCGAACCTGAGACGGTTCCCTCCTCGCCTTGCGAGGCATGCATCTGCACGCCGCTCGCCACGGACGAGGTTGTGCAACACCCCTAAGCCTCCCGTTTGCGGGCGCGGAAGGCCGCGACGTTGGTGCGGTTGGCGCACGCCTCGGAGCAGAAGCGGCGCCGCCCCGCGCGTGAGGTGTCGGCGTAAACGCGGTCGCAACCCTCGGCCGCGCACACTCCCGTGCGGCTCAGGCCGTGCTTGCACACCAGCTCTGACAGATTCATGAGGGTCGTTGCCCGGAACCTGTGCGGCAGGTCCGCTGACGGGGGCGCGTAGTGGATGTGCAGGCCCACGTCCATCGGGTCGTCGTGATCCGCCAGGTGCGGGTGCATCGGGACCTGGAGCAGCAGCTCGTTGAGCAGGTCCACGGCCACGGGCAGCTCGGTGGTCTCGAAGAACCGCCGTAGCGTGCGGCCCCAATCCCGGAACGACTCGGCGTGGCGCGGCTCGAACTGGTGCCAGAAGAAGCCGTGCTCGCGCAGCAGCGTGCGCAGCGCCTCCTCGGAGTCGTCCCCGCCGGCGCCGGTGACGGCGTTCACCAGTGCCACCGAGGCGGCCACTCCGCGACTCCTGTAACCGGTGATCTGCATTGCCTCGGCTCCCGCGGTCTGTCATGATGTAAACGACATTTTAGTTATACCCCTTACAGAAGGCCAGTGAAGACGGGATGCACTGTGGATGAGTGCCCGCGCTGCGGTTGGCCCCAGTCCGACGTCTACGAGGTGCTGTCGCGGCATCTGACCTCCGAGGGCGTGGTCACGTACACGCGTTGCGCCTGCGGGGCCGTCCAGATGCGTGTCCAGCCGTTCCAGCCCGGCCCGGTCGTCGCCGAGGCCGAAACGTGCGGTGCGCCGTGCCGCGGTCCTGTACGCGACGGCGGGCCCGCCGCCGGGCGCGGCCGCGGCGGCTGAGCGGCCACCCGATGGCCCGGCCCGGTGGCCCGGCCCGCTCCCCACTGGACGGGCCGTGCGGCCCCCGCCCGGGTAACGCGGTCGTCGCCGACGGGATGAAAATCGGAGCCTCCGGGGTATTGCCGGGCCCGACTCCCTGACGGATCATGCAGGCAGCCGAGGAAGTCGGGGGCCTGCTCACCGGAGGGCGTCCTATGGCCGATCCCACCCTCGACCCCGCTTCCAACGAACCCCCCGTGCCCGATTCGTCCGGCACCGCCACCTACCGGCTCGGCGTCAGCCGGCCGGACCTGCCCATCACCGACCTCCCCAGCCCGGAGGAGGTGTTCGGCGTCCGCAAGATCGGGCCGCGCGAGCTGGTCAAGTACGCGCTCGGCCCGAGCATGATCGCGCTCGGCATCTCCATCGGCAGCGGCGAATGGCTGCTCGGCCCGCAGGCGGTCGGCCAGTTCGGCTTCGAGGGCATCGGCTGGATCATCGTGGTCTCGGCCGTCCTGCAGACGCTCTACAACATCGAGTGCTCGCGGTACGTGATGGCGACCGGGGAGGCGCCCGTCGTCGGCTGGGGCCGGGTGCCGCCCGGCTGGATCCTGTGGGTGCCGGTGTCGGTCTTCATCGTCATCTTCTCGTTCATCGTCGGCGGCTGGGCGGCCTCCGCGGGGCAGGGGCTGTACGCGCTGGTCCATGGCGAGGTTCCGGCCAAGGGCGCCGAGGAACCGCGGATCTGGGCGATCGCGCTGCTGGTGGTCGTCTTCCTCATCGCCGCCGGCGCCCGCCGCGTCTCCCGCACCCTGGAACTGGCCAACTGGGTCATGATCGGCGCCATCCTGGTCGGCCTGGTGCTGGTGTGCCTGTTCGTCGTCCCGTTCGGGCTGTGGTGGGACGGCATCAAGGGCTTCGTCACCCCCGCGGCGCCGCCCGACGGCATCACCGCGACGCAGATCGGCGGGCTGGTCGGGTTCACCGCGCTCGCCTCCGGTCTGAACTGGTACGTGATGGGCCACTACCGAGACAAGGGCTACGGGATGGGGCACCGGACGGGCTTCATCGCCGGCCTGCGCGGCGAGCGCGTCAAACTGCTGGCCAGCGGCGTCACCTTCCCCGACGACGCCAGGAACCGGGCGATGTGGCGGCGCTGGTACCGGCTGCTGCTCACCGACATGTGGGCGATCTTCTTCGGCGGCGCGATGCTGGGCATGCTGCTGCCGACGATCCTGATGGCTCGCGCGGTCGAGATCACCGGGACCAAGCCGACGCAGGAGAACGTTCCGACGTTCGTCGCCGCCGCGCTGGACGCCGAGTACGGACGGTGGCTGTTCTACCTCGCGCTGATCCTGGGCGTGCTGATCCTGTTCACCACCCAGCTGGGCATCTTCGAGGCGATGGTGCGCGTCACCACCGACGCCGCGCACGCCACCAGCCCGCGGCTGCGCGGTCTGCTGGAGGGGGACCCGCGGCGCTTCTACTACCCGTTCATGCTCGTCCTGCTGGTGATCATCGGGATCATCCTGCACTTCGCGCTGCCGGTCAGCCTGGTGCAGTGGTCGGCGAACATGTCCAACCTGGGCGCGCTGATCTACCCGTTCATGCTCATGTACCTGAATTCCAGGCTGCCGCGCCCGGCCCGGCCGCGGCTGTGGCACCACGTGATCCTGCTGCTGAACTTCCTGTTCTTCGGGTTCTTCTTCGTGAACTTCGTCGCCGACTTCATCGGCGATCCGCTCATCACCTTCTGAGGCCGGAGGCCGTGGCGGCCGCCGCCCCGGGGGCGGCGGCCGCACGCGTCAGTGGCGCCAGCGGGTGGCGGCCGCGATCTCCTCGGGCGCGACGCCGTCGAACAGGCCGATCTCGCCGCGCCGCACCACCCCGACGGTGTCGATGACCTCGTCGCCGAAGGCCTCGCGCAGCACGGGGTCGGCCTCGAACGCGGCGAGGGACTCGCGCAGCGAGGAGGGCAGAGGGGTGATCCCGCGCTCGGCCCGTTCGGCCTCGCTCAGCGAGGCGGGATCGACGTCGACGGGCTCCGGCAGGACGGCCTCGGCGCCGAGCCCGGCCCGGCCGGCGGCCAGCAGCCCGGCCAGGGCGAGGTAGGGGTTGGCGGCGCCGTCGAAGCACTTGACCTCGAAGTTGGCGGCGTGGCTTCGCAGCCCTTGCGGGCCGGTGACGAACCGCAGCGCGGCCTCCCTGTTCTCATGCCCCCAGCAGGCGAACACGCCTGCCCAGTGGGACGGGATAAGGCGCAGGTAGCTCGCCACAGAAGGGGAGCCGAGGGCCAGGAGAGCCGGTAGCCGTTCCAGGATTCCGGCGGTGAACGCCTCTCCCGCGCGCGTCATGCCGCACGGGCCGTCGCCGCCCGCCATCGCGTTGACCGCGGTGCCCTTCACCGGGTCGTCGCGCCAAAGGCTCATGTGGACGTGCTGCCCGTTGCCCACCGCATCGGCGAGGACCTTGGGGGAGAACGACGCGACCAGGTCGTGTTGGAAGGACACCGATCGGATCGTCTCCCGCACCAGCACGAGGGTGTCGGCCGCGCCGATCGGGTCCTCCGCCGCCACCGACAGTTCCATTTGCCCCGCCGCGTACTCGGGATGAATCTGCGCGACGGACACACCGGTCGCGTCAAGCGCGCGCAGCAGATCGCGAAGATAATCGGAAAGCTCTGCGATTCTTGTCATCCCATATGCGGGACCGCCGCAGGCAGGGGTGAAGTCTTCGCCGCCCCCTTCCGACAGGGCCCATTCCACTTCAAAGGCGGTGCGTATGGACCAGCCTTGGGCGGCCAGCCGCTCGACTTCCCGGCGCAACAACCCCCTTGCGTCGAGGGGATGTTCCGTGCCCTCCTGGGTGAAGCGTTCCGCGGGAGCCCACGCCCAGCCGGCCATCCCCGCCATCGGTACGAGACGGCTCAGAACGGGGTGCAGGCGAAGGTCGCCCACAGGACCGCCCGCGTACCGGCCCGAGACGATGGTGTCGTCCAGCAGGAAGGTGTCGAACACCGGCGACATGCCGACGCCCCAGGTGGCCGCTTCCTGGAGGCGGCGGACCGGAACGCCCTTGGTCCTGGTGATGCCGCTGGTATCCACCCACGTAAGGGCGACCGCCGCCACGTTCTGGACCGAGAGTTCCGCGGCGATCGTGGCGGCCCGTTGGCCGCGCCGCGCCCGTTCCCGGTCGTCCAGGCGCCGCTCCGAGTCCCCGCCGGGGGACGAGCCCAGGGCGGATTGGTCCTTTTCTTCCACAATGACGCTCCCTATCGGGGTTACGGTGACGGCCTGACGGTAACGGCATCGTAGGAACACGCTCGTCCCGGCGCACGCAAGGAGAGAAACATGATGGGGGACATGCGCCAAGAGACCGCGGACATTCTTCAGGAGATGGATATTCTGCGCCTTGTCGACCATCACTGTCACGGGGTTCTTCCAAGGGATCTTGGCCGTTCGGACTTCGAAGGCTTCCTCACAGAGGTCGCTGCCCCTTCACCTTTGGGCGGTACCCTTTTCGACTCGCAGATCGGGTTCGCGCTACGCCGATGGTGCGCGCCCGTACTGGACCTGGAGGCCCACGTATCGCCGGACGAGTACCTTGCCCGGCGGGCTGCGCTCGGTGCCGCGGAGGTGAACCGCCGCTTCCTGGCGGCCTCCGGTTTGGACGGGCTGTGCGTCGACACCGGCTACACCCCCGAGCCCTTGCTGGAGCCCGCCGAGCTAGGGGAGTTGGCCGGGGCACAGGGACACGAGATCGTACGGCTGGAAGACCTGGCCGAGAAGGTGCTCGCGGACGGCGTCTCGGCGTCCGCCCTCCCCGGCGAGGTGCGTAGCCGTCTGGCCGTACGCGCTGAGCATGCGGTGGGCGCCAAGTCCATCGCCGCCTACAGGGTGGGCCTGGAACTGTCCGGTGAACGTCCATCGGCGCAGGAGGTCAAGACCGCGGCGGAACGTCTCTACCGTCAGGCGGAGCGTGCACTTGCGGGCGGCAGCGGCCCACCCCGCATCGCGGACGAGACACTGCACCGCTTCCTGATCTGGTCAGCGGTCGACTGCGAAATGCCGATTCAGTTCCACATCGCCTACGGGGACTCAGATGTGGACTTGCACCGGGCGGACCCAGCCCGCCTGGCGCCGCTCCTACGGGAACTGGAGCCGACCAACACGCCAGTATTGCTGTTGCACAACTACCCGTACCAACGCCATGCTGGCTACCTCGCCCAGGTATTCAAGAACGTTTTCGTGGACCTCAGCCTGGCCACGCACAACGTCGGCCATCGCGCGCCCGCCGTCCTTGCGGAACTTCTAGAGCTGGCCCCCTTCGGCAAAGTGCTTTTCGCATCCGACGCCTACGGCCTGGCCGAGCACTACTACCTGGGCGCGCTGCTCTTCAGACGCAGCCTGGGACGGTTCCTGGACGAGGGCGTCGCGGAGGGGGCGTGGACGCGTTCGGACGCCGCACGCGTCGCACACCTCATCGCCTCGGAGAACGCCCGGCGGGTCTACAAACTGGACGACGCAGACCAGTAAGGCCGTCGGCCGTCGGCGAGCTCAGCTCAGTGCGGCGCGAACCTTCTCGGGCACAGGCACGGGTGTCGGCGACTCATGCTCGCCTGGCCGGATGCTGATGAAGACGAACTCGGCTATGCCGATCCGCCGCCCGGCCACCGCCATGTGCACCTCCACCTCGAACGACGACCGCCCCCACCGGGTCACCTGGGGGCGCAGGTCGACCACGTCGTGGACCCTGGCCGGGGAGTCCCATTCGATGGACGCCTTCTTGACCATGTAGTCGAACTCGTTCGGCAGATAGCCGTCGCTCAGCACCGCTTGGAGCCACATGTCCATGGTGTCGTCGAGGTAGGCGAAGTAGTTGGGGTTGAACACCACGCCCTGCATGTCGCAGTCGCCGTAGCGGACCCTGATCTGGTGGGTGAAACCTGCGCGCTCTGGCTGTTCGTCGGTCACGGATCCGACTCTAATTCTGTCGCTGGCCTCCTCTACCGTGGGGCGGCATGAGCGAGGACATCCTGGATCTTCCCGCCGCCTGGTCGCGCAGGCTGCACCCGCGGCGCGGCGGGGCGGCCGTCCCCGCGGTCACGGTCGACACCGCCGCCGGCGCCGCGGCGGCCAAGCTGGTCGGTGGTGCCGAGGCGGGCAGCGCGATCAAGGCCTCGCTGCGGTCCCCCGACAGCGAGCCGGAGGCGGTCGACGCCGGCCGCCGCCACCTGGCGGGCGACACCACCCCCCTCGGCGCGGCCGTTCTCGCCGCCATCGTCGTCGGGCGCAGGAGCGAGGGCTACATCCGGGTGTTCGAGCAGTTCACCGACTCATGGATCACCGATCACGGGCTGCCCTTCGCGGCCTGCGCCCTCACCGAGATGACCCGGCTGTCGGCCGGCTTCTATTACCGGGGATACCACAACGTCGACCCCAAGGCCGTCACGTTCCTGCGGCCTGACGAGCACTCTTACCAGTTCTGGCAGGCGCGGCACGCCGTGCGCAAGGTGCGCGCCCTGCTGGTGGCGACCGGCGGCGACGAGTACGAGGAGACGGGCAAGCGCCTGGCCGATCACCGTGGCGCTCCGCCCCAGCAGGCCATGGCGTCCTATCTCGTTCCGACCCGCCTCGACTGGGTGGAGGAGTGCTGTGCCAACGCGCCCTCGAGCGGCTGGCATTTCGCCTTCTGGCCGCTGTGGTGCGCGCTGAGTTCTCCCGAGCACCTCGACCTGCTCGGCGCCCGGCTGCCGTTCGGGTTCGCCGAGGCGCAGACCGACATCCTCGCCACCGTCCTCGAAGGCGTGGGCCCGTCGATCGCGCCGCACCTGGTCAAGGCCCTGGACGATGACCACATCGACGCCGACGGGCGCAAGCTCCTCCTCCAGACGCTCGGGATGCTCCCTACGGACGAGGCGTTCCAGAGCCTAGTGGAGCGGATCGAGGCACCCCACGTCCAGGCCGCCGCGGCCGCGGCGTCCCAGCGCTTTCCGCGGCGGGCGCTGCGGCTGCTGCCCCCGGCGTCCGCGGCCAAGCCCGCCGGTCTGGCCGCCGAGTTGCTGCGCGGCCATGTGGCCGCCCATGACGACCTGGTCGAGGAGGTGCTGCCCGGCCTGCCCGACCCGGCCCGCCGGGCACTGGAGTCGATCGTGCAGGCCATGGCACGGTCGCCTGAGGCGCCGCCGGAGGCGCTGCCGCCGGTACTGGCCTCGCCGCCCTGGGCCGGTCGCCGCAAGGCGGCCAAGCCGACGATCATCGCCGGGCTGGAGCCGCCCGACCTGCGTTCGGTGTCCTGGGCCGCCGGAGAGCGCGAGCGCTGGGCGGCCGACGACGGCACACGCTGGCGGTTCCAGGAGCCGTGGCCCACCATGGTCCGGAAGTTCGCCAAGTTGGGCGGGTACAGCCAGGCAGGCCTGTTCCTCCATGGCCCCGAGGACCTGGTGCGGCCCCTGCTCGCGACTTGGAAACCCCAGCACATTTGGTACGCGGCGGACTGGATCCGCCCGATCGCGGCGCGTTTCGGGCTCGACGCGCTGCCCCTCGTGCTGCGCGTCGCGCAGGCCGGCCCCGCCGAATCCGGCAACGCTCTGCTGCCCTTCCTCGACCCCGAGGTCGCGGTGCTCCAGGCGAGATGGCTGATGCGCCTCAAGAAGGGCCGCGAGCACGCCCTTGCCTGGTTCGAACGGCACGGTCTCGAGGCCGCAATGATGCTCGTCCCGGACGCGCTGGGCAAGCCCGGGCCGGTGCGAGCCAACGCCGAGGGAGCGCTGCGCCTCCTCGCCGCCGCACAAGGCACGGCCGAGGTCGTCGAGGTCGCCCGCAGGTACGGCGACGAGGCCGGCGAGGCGGTCGCGCGGCTGCTGGCGTCCGACCCGCTGGAGGTCCTCCCGGCGCGGATCCCCAAACTTCCCGACTGGGCCGATCCGCTCGTCCTTCCGCAGGTGCTGCTGCGCGGTCGCGAGCGCGCTCTGCCGGGGGAGGCGATCGGCCATCTGCTGACGATGCTGGCGATGTCCAAACCCGACGACCCCTATCCCGGTGTCGGGATCGTCCGCGACGCCTGCGACCCGGACTCGCTGGCCGAGTTCTCCTGGACGGTGTTCCGCCGCTGGCAGATGCACGACTCGCCCTCCAAGGACGGCTGGGCGCTCGACCAGCTGGCCCGGTTCGGCGATGACGAGACGGTGCGGCGCCTCACCCCGGTCGTCCGCGCCTGGCCGGGCGAGGGGGGCCACTCCAAGGCCGTGAAGGGCCTGGACATCCTGGCCGCCATCGGCACCGACACCGCGCTCATGCACCTGCACGGCATCGCGCAGAAGGTGAAGTTCAAGGGCCTCAAGACGCGCGCTCAGGAGAAGATCCAGCAGGTCGCCGAGCGCCTGGAGCTGACCCCGGAACAGCTTGCCGACCGGTTGGTTCCCGACTTCGGGTTGGACGCCGACGGCAGTATGACGCTCGACTACGGCCCGCGTCGCTTCACCGTGGGTTTCGACGAGCAGCTCAAGCCGTACGTGACCGACGAGGACGGCAAGCGGCGCAAGGCGTTGCCCAAGCCCGGCGCCAAGGACGACGAAGAACTGGCACCCGCCGCCTACAAGCGGTTCGCGGGCTTGAAGAAGGACGTGCGCACGGTCGCCGCCGACCAGATCAGGCGCCTGGAGTCGGCCATGGTGACCGGCCGCCGCTGGACACCGGAGCAGTTCAGCGAACTCTTCATGAATCACCCGCTGGTGTGGCACATCGTCCGGCGGCTGGTGTGGGCCGCCGAGCATGACGGCGTCACCACCCTGTTCCGCATCGCCGAAGACCGCACCCTCGCCGACGTGGACGACGACGAGATCTCCCTGCCCGCGGGCGCCGAGGTCCGGATCCCGCACCCGCTGCGTCTGGCCGGACGGCTGGACGCGTGGGCCGAGGTCTTCGCCGACTACGAGATCGTGCAACCGCTCCCGCAGCTCGGCCGCGCCGTCCACACCCTGCCGGAGGACGGGCTGTCCCGCTTCGAGAAGATCAAAGTGCCGGTCGGTGCGCTGCTCGGGCTGCAGCGGTTCGGCTGGGAACGCGGAGAGCCGCAGGACGCCGGCGTCGAGGCCTGGATGACCCGTCCGCTCGGCTCCGGCCGCCATGCCACCCTCTGGCTGAATCCCGGAATCGTCGCAGGGCACCCCGACGCGTTCCCGGAGCAGACGATCGAGAGCGTCGAGGTCGGCGACTCGCCATACGGCCGCTGGTGGTACGGCGACACCGGGGAAGCCGTCACCGATCTCGACCCGGTCGACCTGTCCGAGCTCCTGGCCGTCCTCACCGCCCTGAGCGACTCCGCCCTCCCCTGATCCGCACGCCGACGCCCGCGTCGAGGATCTTCTCCACTTCCCGGCCCGGGACGCGGAGACCGGCCGGATGGATGGTTGGTGAAGTTCCGGCGGTTTGTCGGAGACCTGCTCTACGGTGGGGCGACATGGAAGATCAGCTCATTCCGGACGAGAACGCCCTGGTGATCCCGGACGCCTGGCTGCCGTCGCTGCACCCGCGGCGCGGCGGGGTGGCGGTGCCGGAACCCGCGATCTCGCAGTCGGCGGCCAAGCGGGTGGCGGACAAGGTCGCCAAGGGCGCGTCCGGGATCGAGCAGGCGCTGTCCTCGGCGGAGAGCGATCCGGAGCTGGCCGCGCGGGGCCGCGCGCACCTGGACGGCACGGCCGATCCGGCGGGCGCGGCCGTGGTCGCCGGGCTGAGCGGCGACCAAGGGACCTACTGGGACGATCCGCGCGGCGCCTACACATTCGTGGACGCCTGGGTCGCCGCGCACGGCGCCGCCTTCGCCGCCCGTGCCTTCGCCGAGATGTGCGACCTGGCGGTCGGCCTCGAGTACGGGTATGCGCATCGGCCGCTGTGGGTGCGGCCCTGGAATGTGGGCTTGAACCGGCCGTGGGCCCGTTTCGAGCGGCAGGCCGGCCGACGGGTGCGGGCGTTCCTGGCGGCCGCGGACGAGGCCGAGCACGTGCGGGCCGAGGCGGGTCTGGCGGACTTCCGGTCGACGCGGCGGCGCCGGTTGGTGGCCGCCTACCTGATGCCGTCCCGGCGCGACTGGGTGAAGGAGTGCCTCGCCGAACCGCTGGACGACATACTGGAGCAGGAGATGCTGCTCTGCTCGGTGACGGCGGAGCACCTCGACGCGCTCGATGGTCGGCTTTCCGGCACCTGGGCCGACGACGTCGTCTACACGCTGGTCGAGGGCGCCGGGACGAGGGCCGCGCCGCTGCTGGCGGCCGTCGCCGACCTCGGCTTCGAGCGCGGCCCGGCGCTGGAGGCCCTCGCCGTGCTCCCGTCCGACGAGGCCCAAGCGCTCCTGGTCGACAGGATCGAGCAGCACGACGTCCGGGACGCGCTGCTGGCCGCGGCCGAGCGGTTCCCGGTCCGGACGACCTGCGTGCTGGCGCGGGCGGCCGCGCCGCGGGCCGGTGAGCTGCTGACCGCGATCCTGCGGCTCGGCCCCGACCTGTCCGCGCTGCCCGCGGACGTCCGCGAGGTCGCCGACGCGCTGGCCGCCGCCGATGTGCGCGTCGAGGAGGCGCCCCCCGGGGCGCTGCCCGGGCTGCTGGTGGATCCGCCCTGGACGCGCCGGGACGAGCAGGCCGAGCCGGTGGTGATCAAGGGGCTGGCGCCACCGGACGGGCGGACGGTCCGGTGGGCGGACGGCGAGCGGGAGCGGTGGGCCCGGTCGGACCGGTTCCGTGACCGCGTCGACGAGGACATCGACTGGGCCGGCCGTCTGGACCTCTTCCGGGAGCGCCGCGGCTCCATCAGCGATCTGTTCGAGGCCGCGGTCCACGCCCCGGACGAGCTGGTACGCCCGTTGCTGCCCGAGTGGGGGCGCTACTACGTCTGGCAGCCGCACGATCGGATCAAGCCGGTCGCGGCCCGGTTCGAGGCCGACGCCCTCCCGCTGCTTGTGCACGTCGCCCGGGAGAACTCCACCGGCAACGCCGGGCTGCTGCTGCCGTTCCTGGACGCTCCCGTCGCCCGGCTGATGGCCGAGTGGAACAGGCGGCGCAAGACGACGCGGGCCGTGGCCCGCGAGTGGTTCGGACGTCATGGCGTGGCCGCGGTGCCGATGCTCGTCCCGGCCGCGGTGGGCAAGCCGGGGCCCGGGCGCCTGGACGCTGAGGCGGCGTTGCGGCTGGTGGCGTCCCTGCACGGCACCGAGGCGGTCGTCGAGGCCGCGCGCCCGCATGGTGACGAGGCCGCGGACGTCGTGGCGGAGCTGCTGTCCGTCGACCCGGCGGGGGTGCTGCCCGCGGAACGGCCGATGCCCCCGATCTGGGCGGGCGCGCATCTGCTTCCGCAGGTGCTGCTGCGCGAGCGTGAGCACGCGCTGCCGCTGAAGGCGGTCGATCACCTGGTGACGATGCTGGCGGCGTCCCAGCCGGGTGAGGTGCATCCGGGCGTGGAGACGGTCCAGGAGCTGTGCGATCCGGCGTCGCTGGCCGAATTCGCGTGGGCGGTCTTCGAGGAGTGGCGGTCGGCGGGCATGCCACCCGAGCACGCGTGGGCCCTGCACGGGCTCGGCTGGCTCGGGGACGACGAAACGGTGCGGCGGCTCACTCCGGTGATCCGCGCGTGGCCGGGGGAGGGCGGCCATCACCGGGCCGTCGCCGGGCTGGACGTGCTCGCCTCCATCGGCTCCGACACCGCGCTGCTGCACCTGCACGGGATCGCGCAGCGGGTGAAGTTCAAGGGGCTGAAGTCGCGTGCGCAGGAGAAGATCGCCGAGGTGGCGGCGGGGCTGGGTCTGGGGCCGGAGGAGCTGGCCGACCGGTTGGTGCCCGATTTCGGGTTGGACGCCGATGGCAGCCTGACGCTTGACTACGGTCCGCGCCGGTTCACCGTAGGTTTCGATGAGCAGCTCAAGCCGTTCGTCATGGACGAGGACGGCAAGGCCCGCAAGGCGTTGCCCAAGCCCGGTGCCAAGGACGACGACAAGCTTGCGCCCGAGGCCCACAAGCGGTTCGCGGGCCTGAAGAAGGACGTGCGCACGGTAGCCGCCGACCAGATCAAGCGGCTGGAGTCGGCGATGCTGACGGGCCGCCGCTGGCCGCCCGAGGAGTTCCGCCGCTTCTTCGTCGACCATCCGCTGATGTGGCACATCGCCCGCCGCCTGGTCTGGACCGCCGAGGATCCCGCGACCGGCACCGCCGTGGCGTTCCGGATCGCAGAGGACCGCACTCTCGCCGGTGTGGACGACGAAGTCCTGACCCTGCCGGAGCCGTCCCGGATCGGGGTCCCGCACCCCCTGAACCTGGCTGAGCGGGAGCGCGCGGCCTGGGCGGACATCCTGTCCGACTACGAGATCATGCAGCCGTTCCCGCAGCTGGGCCGGACCGTGCACGCGCTCACCGACGAGGAGCGGGCGTCCGGGCGGCTGGAGCGCTTCGAAGGGTTCACGGTGCCGGTGCACGCGGTGCTGGGCCTGGTGCGGCGCGGCTGGGACCGCGGCGTGCCGCTGGACGCGGGCGGCGAGCGGTGGATCTCCCGCAAGGTCGCCCCCGACCGGTACGTCATCATCGATCTCAAGTACGGGATCACCGTCGGCGACGTCGAGGGCAGCGGCCCGCAGACCCTCGAGTACGTCTGGATCGGCGACCGGCCCCAGGACTTCCACCGGGGGAGAGGGACCCCGCACACCTTCGGCGAGCTGGACCCGCTGATCGCGTCCGAGGTGCTCGACGACCTGACCCACCTGACCGCGACGACCGAGGAGACCGGCCCGTGACCGCTGGCACGCAGAATCCGGACACAGCCGTGCGCGACGAGGACGCGCTCGCCTTCCCGGAGGGCTGGCGGCGGCATCTGCATCCGCGGCGCGGCGGCGCGCCCGGTCCGCAGATCAAGGTCGCCAAGGGCGCGCCGGACAAGGCGCGGGCGTACGTCGAGCAGACCGGGGACGCGCTCGAAGCGCTGCTGGCGGGCCGGCACGGCGACCAGGACCTGACCGAGCGGGCGCGGCGGTATCTGGCGGGCGAGGCCGATCCGGCGGGCGCCGTCGTCGTGGCCCTGGTCACGGGAATGGAGCAGGCGAGCATCGGCGTCGGCGTCCCGGAGCTGTTCAGGACGTTCGCGGACGCCTGGTTCCTGGAGCACGGTCCGGCCTTCGCCGCGTGCGCCGTCGTCGAGTTCGCCTCGGTCCGCGTCGACCGGAAAGGGCCGGACGGTCCCTGGAAGGGCACGTGGATCGGCGCTCGCCGCGTCGACGGCACGGTGTTCAGGGACGATGTGTCCGAGTGCGCCCGGCGGGTGCGCGGCCTGCTGGCGGTCGCGGGCGACGCGGAGTACCAGGCGGCCGTGGACCGGCTGGCGGGCATGCGCGACACGGTCGGGCGCCGGCTGGCGGTGTCGTACCTGGTCCCGACCCGGCACGACTGGGTGGACGAGTGCTGCGCGGCGCCGCACCCCGCCTACCCGCACGGCGTCCTCGACACCACCCTGCTCAACACGATCGGCACCGCCGAGCACGTGCGGGTGCTGGGCAGCCGCACCATATTGAGCTGGGGCGAGTGCACGCTGGGCCTGCTGGCGACGCTGCTCGACGGTCTCGGCACGGACGTGCTGCCCGTCCTCCTCCTGTCGCTGGACCGGGGGACTCTGGACGCCTCCGACCGCAAGCGGCTGCTGGAGGTCATCACGCTGCTGCCCGGTGACGAGCCGTTCCAGGCGCTGATCGACCGGCTTGACCAGAAGCACGGGGAGAAGCACGTCCGGGCCGCGCTGCTGGAGGCGATGAACCGTTTCCCGGCCCGCGCGATCAGGCTGCTGGCCGCCGCCGCGGCCGAGTACCGGCCTCGGGGCGGTCCCCGGTCCGCGGCCGTCGCACGGGAACTGCTCGCCGGCCACCTGCCCGCCCATCCGGAGCAGGCCGAGGCCGTTCGCGACGGGCTGCCCGAGGAGAGCCGGGCGGTGCTCGCGTCGCTCGCCGAGTCGTTGGCGCGCGTGCCGGACGCCCCGGTGGACGCTTTGCCGTCCGTGCTGGTCGATCCTCCGTGGACGCGCTCCAGGAAGGCCGCCAAGCCGGTCGTCGTCCAAGGGCTGCCCGTTCCCGGGGAGCGGAGCCTGCGGTGGGCCGAGGGCGAGCGGCAGGCCTGGGACGTGCCCGCCCCGCTGCGCTGGGGCCCTCCCAGGCCGCCCGACGACGACTGGACGAAGGTGGCCGAGCGCTACCACAGCGGGAAGCGGAGCCACTACGACGCGGCCCGGCTGATCAGGGACGCGCCCGACGACCTGGCCCTGCCGGTGCTGGCCGAGTGGGAGGGTTTCACTTACTGGGACGCCGACGACATGCCCTGGATGAGGTCGGTCGCGGCCCGGCACGGGCTGAACGCGCTGCCGCTGGCGATGCGGGCCGCGCGGCAGAACCCCGGCACCTGCGCCAAGCTGCTGCTGCCCTACCTGTCGGCCGAGGTCGCGGCGCTGATGGCCGACTTCCTGGCACGGGTCAAGTCGGCCCGGCAGACGGCGATACCGTACTTCGAGCGGCATGGGCCGGCGGCGGCGCGGCTGCTGGTCCCGGCCGCGCTGGGCAAGGCGGGGCCGGCGCGACGGCAGGCGGAGGGCGCGCTGGTGCTGATCGCCGCCCGCGCCGGCGCCGATGAAGTCGTGGCGGCCGCGCGCGAGTACGGCGGCCAGGCCGCGGACGCGATCGCGGCGCTGCTGGCCGCCGATCCGCTGGACCGGCTTCCCGCCGCCAAGCCGAGGGCGGTCGACTGGGCCGACCCGAGCAGGCTGCCGCAGGTGCTGCTGCGCGGGCAGGAGCGCGCCCTTCCGGCGGGGGCGGTCGTTCATCTGGTCACGATGCTGGCGATGTCCAAGCCCGGCGAGGTGTACGCGGGCGTCGACGTCGTCCGCGAGGCGTGCGACACCGGGGCGCTGGCCGGGTTCGCGTGGGCGCTCTTCCAGGAGTGGGAGATGCGCGGAGCGCCGTCCAAGGACGGCTGGGCGCTGGAGCAGCTGGCCTGGCTCGGCGACGATGAGACGGTGCGCCTGCTCACCCCGGTGATCCGCGCGTGGCCGGGGGAGGGCGGCCACAGGAAGGCGGTGAACGGCCTGGACGTGCTCGCCTCCATCGGCTCCGACACCGCGCTGCTGCACCTGCACGGCATCGCGCAGAAGGTGAAGTTCAAGGGGCTGAAGTCGCGTGCGCAGGAGAAGATCGCCGAGGTGGCGGCGGGGCTGGGGCTGGGGCCGGAGGAGCTGGCCGACCGGCTGGTGCCCGATTTCGGGTTGGACGCCGATGGCAGCATGACGCTCGATTACGGTCCGCGCCGTTTCATCGTGGGTTTCGACGAGCAGCTCAAGCCGTTCGTGACCGACGAGGACGGCAAACGACGCAAGGCGTTGCCCAAGCCGGGCGCCAAGGACGACGACGAGCTGGCGCCCGAGGCCTACAAGCGGTTCGCGGGCCTGAAGAAGGACGTGCGCACGGTCGCCGCCGACCAGGTCACCCGGCTGGAGTCGGCGATGGTGTCCCAGCGCCGCTGGACGGCCGACCAGTTCCGGACCCTGTTCGTCGAGCACCCCCTGATCTGGCACGTCGCCCGGCGGCTGGTGTGGCTGGCCGAGCACGAGGGCCGCGCGTTCCCGTTCCGGATCGCCGAGGACCGCACCTTCGCCGATGCCGGCGACGACGCGCCGGACCTCCCGGACGGGGCGTCGATCGGCATCGCCCATCCCCTCGACCTGGGCGGGGAACTGGACCGCTGGTCGGAGGTCTTCGCCGACTACGAGATCATGCAGCCGTTCCCGCAGCTGGGCCGGGACGTGCACGCGCTCACCGAGGAGGAGCGGGCGGCGGACGCGCTGGTGCGGTTCGAGAGCCTCAAGGTGCCGGTGCACACGGTGCTGGGCCTGGTGCGGCGCGGCTGGTCGCGCGGGCAGCCGCTGGACGCGGGCGGCGAGCGGTGGATCTCCCGCCCGGTCCCCGGCGGGCTGCACGCGGTGATCGGCCTGAACCCGGGCATCATCGTCGGCAACGTCGACCAGAGCGGCGACCAGGTCCTCGACCACGTCTGGGTCAGCGACGTGCCGACCGACCACTACTTCCGGCAGCACCGGCACACCTTCGGTGAGCTGGATCCGGTGACCGCCTCGGAGGTCCTGGCCGACCTCTCCTGGCTGGCCGCCGCCGCGCTCTGACAACCGGCAGAACGAAACGAGAAGGAAAAGAAGAGACGATGACCGCAGAGACGGCGGACGCCGCGGCCAAGACGGCCAGGGCGACCAAGGCGAGCAAGGCGACGAAGGCCGGCAAGGCCGCGGGCGCGGCGGGCAGGAAGGGAGCGGCGGACCAGCTGCAGCGGCCGCCCGCCGAGGTCCGGTTCGCCGACGAGCTGGCGCGCCTGCGCGAGGACGACACCGCGCCCCGCCCGCCCGGCTGGGCGCTCAGCCTGGAGGCGGCCCGCCGCTTCATCGTGGGCGACCCGGAACGCGGCGTGCGGCGCAAGTTCGTCGGCGACCCGTCGCTGATCGACCGGGCGCTGGTCGCGCTCGCCACCAGCCGCGGGCTGATGATGGTGGGCGAGCCCGGCACCGCCAAGTCGCTGCTGTCGGAGCTGATCGCGGCGGCCGTCAGCGGCGACTCCACGCTCACCATCCAGGGCGGCGCGGCCACCACCGAGGACCAGATCAAGTACTCCTGGAACTACGCGCTGCTGGTCTCCGAGGGCCCCTCCAACCGGTCGCTGGTGCCCGCGCCGCTGCTGCGCGGGATGGCCGAGGGCAAGGTGGTCCGGTTCGAGGAGATCACCCGCTGCCCGCTGGAGGTGCAGGACTCGCTGCTGTCCCCGCTGTCCGACCGGGTGCTGGGCATTCCCGAGCTGACCGGCCCGGACGCGATGGTCTTCGCCCGCGAGGGCTTCAACATCATCGCCACCGCCAACACCCGGGACCGCGGCGTGAACGAGATGAGCGCCGCGCTCAAGCGCCGGTTCAACTTCGAGACCGTGTTCCCGATCGCCGACTTCGCCACCGAGCTGGACCTGGTGGAGGGCGAGGCCGCGCGGCTGCTGGAGCAGTCCGGCGTCGGGGTCGCGCCGCGGCGGGACGTCTTGGAGGTGCTGGTCACCACCTTCCGGGAGCTGCGCAGCGGGAAGACGGCCGGCGGGGAGTCGATGGACCGGCTGACGACCGTCATGAGCACCGCGGAGGCGGTGTCGGTGGCGCACGCGGTCGGGATCCGCGGCTGGTTCCTGCGCGGCGAGGAGGGCAATGCCGCCGACATCGTGGAGTGCCTGGCCGGCGCCGGCGCCAAGGACAGCCCGGACGACCTCGCCCGGCTCCGCCGCTACCTGGAGCAGCAGGCGCCGCGCCGCGGCGGCGAGCAGTGGCGCGCCCTGCACGCCGCCCGCCACAGGCTGCCGGGCTGATGGCCGTGCCGACCGCCCGCCGCACGGCGGAGATCACCTATATCGGGGTGCGGCACCACAGCCCCGCCTGCGCCCGGCTCGTGCGGGAGGTCGTCCGGCGGCTGCGGCCCGCGTACGTGCTGGTCGAGGGCCCCGCCGACTTCAGCGCCCGGCTGGGGGAGCTGCTGCTCGGCCACGACCTGCCGATCGCGATCTTCAGTCACTACCGGGACGAGGCGCGAGTGCACGCGTCCTGGTCGCCGTTCTGCGCGTACTCGCCGGAATGGGTCGCGATCAACGAGGGCCGGGCGTGCGGCGCCGAGGTGCGCTTCATCGACCTGCCGGCCTGGCATCCGGCGCTGGCCGGGCGGCGCAACCGGTACGCCGACGCCGACGAGCGCTACGCCGAGGTGAACGAGCGGCTCTGCCGGTCGTTCGCGGTGGACAACAGCGACACCCTCTGGGACCACATGTTCGAGGGCGCCGGCGAAGAGGCCGCCGGCGGCGCGGAGTCCGCGGCCATGGACTCCCTGGAGGAGCGGCTGGCGGCCTACTTCGATCTCGTGCGCGGCGAGTCCGAGGCCGGGCCGGACGACACCGAGCGCGAGGCGTACATGGCCCGCTGGGTCCGCGCGGCGGCGGCCGACGCGGACGGCCGGCCGGTCGTGGTGGTCACGGGCGGCTTCCACCGTGCCGCGGTGCGCCGCCTCGTGGAGGGCGGGGACGCCGACCCGGACGGGGGATGGCCGGAGGTGCCGCTGCCGCCCGAGGGCGCGATCGGCGGCAGCTACCTGGTGCCGTACTCCTTCGAGCGGCTGGACGCCTTCACCGGCTACCAGTCCGGGATGCCCTCCCCCGAGTACTACCAGCGGCTGTGGGAGGGCGGTCCGGCGGCGGCCGCCGCCGGGCTCACCGAGATCGTGGTGAACCGGCTGCGCAAGCGCCGCCAGCCCGTCTCGACCGCCGACCTGATCGCCGCCCGCACGCTCACCGACGGGCTGGCGCGGCTGCGCGGGCATCATGCCCCGGCCCGCACCGACCTGCTGGACGGGCTGGTCGCTGCGCTGGTCACCGACGACCTCGAACAGCGGCTGCCGTGGACGTCCCGCGGGCCGCTCGCCCCGGGCGCGCACCCGGCGGTGGCGGAGATGGTCGCGGCGCTGAGCGGCGACCGGGTCGGCAGGCTGCGTCCGGGCACCCCCGCGCCGCCCCTGGTGGCCGACGCGATCAACGAGCTGGAACTGCTCAAGCTCGACGGCGCGGGCGAGGTGACGGTGCGCCTGGCCGATGACAAGGGGCTGCGGCGCAGCCGTGTCCTGCACCGGCTCCGGGTGCTGGGCATTCCCGGGTTCACGCGGGTGTCGGGCCCCGACACCGGCGCCGAGCCCGTGCTGGAGGAGCGCTGGACGCTCGCGCCCGGCGACCACCGGCTGCCCGCGCTGATCGAGGCGGGCGCGTACGGCGCGAGCCTCCTGGACGCGGCCGCGGCCGTCCTGGAGGAAAAGGTCCTCCAGGCGGGGAGCGATGTCGGGCGGCTCGCCTCGGTGCTGTTCGACGCCGCGCTGTGCGGCTGCGCCGACCTGTCCGACCGGATCGCCGAGACGATCGCCGCGGCCATCGCGGGCGCCTCGGAACTGGGCGGGCTCGGCGAGGTCCTCGGGGTCACGCTGGGCCTGTGGCGGCACGACCGGCTGCTGGGCACGGCCGGCAGCCCGCTGTTCGGACGGGTCGTCGCCGGCTGCGTGACCCGCGTGCTGTGGCTGGTGGAGGGCATGCGCGGCGGGCCCGCCGCGGCCGATCCGCCGCGGCTGCACGCGCTCGCCGCGACCCGGGACGCGCTGCTGCACGCGGCCGCGCCGCTGGGCCTGGACCGCGATGCCGCGCTCGCCGTCGCCGCCCGCGTGAGCGCGTCCACCGACGCGCCCCCCGACCTGCGCGGCGCCGCCTTCGGGCTCGGCTGGTCGCTGGGCCAGGCCGGTGACCCGGTGCGGGCGCTGCTGGGCGCGGCCCAGCCGCAGACCATCGGCGACTGGCTCGCCGGGCTGTTCGCCCTGGCCCGCGACGAGGTCTTCGCCGAGGAAGAAGGCAGGGAGCCCAGCGCGGACGGCGAGGGCGGTGAGGACGCGAACGGGCGGGGCGTCTTGGCCGTGCTGGACGGGCTGATCGTCAGGATGTCCGAGGAGGACTTCCTGATCGCGCTTCCCGCGCTGCGCCAGGCGTTCGAGTTCTTCCCGCCGCGCGAGCGCGAGGCGATCGCCAAGCGGCTGCTGGAGCGGCGCGGGCAGCGCGGCTCGGGCCGCGCCCTGCTGCGCGCCGACCGGGACCCGATGCTGGTCGCCGCGGGCCGGGCGCTGGAGGAGAAGGTGGACCGGCTGCTGGCGGCGGAGGGCCTGGCCGCGGCGGGAGCCGTGCACGGATACAGGGAGACGTCATGATTAACCCCGATCCGGGGCTCGAACGCTGGCGGCTGGTCCTGGGCTCGCCCGCGGAGCCGTGCACCGGCGGGCTCGACGGCGACGCGGCCGGCCGCGACCGGGCGCTCGGCTGGCTGTACGGGCGCGACTCCGACCTGGAGGAGCGCGGGGTGCGCCGCGGCGGCCTCAAGCCGTCCGGCGACCGGTCCGACGACCGGGCCGGCGGCAGCGGCCCCTCGGAGCTCACGACCGTCGACTGGCTCGACGACGTGCACCGGCTCTTCCCGAAGGAGACCATCGAGCGGCTGGAACGCGACGCGGTCGAGCGGTACGAGATCCACGAGGTGGTCACCGACCCGTCCGTGCTGGAGCGGATCGAGCCCAACCCGACGCTGCTGCGCGCCGTGCTGCGCACCAAGCACCTGATGAACCCCGAGGTGCTGGCCCTGGCCCGGCGCATCGTCGAGAAGGTCGTCGAGGAACTGCTGCGCAAGATGGCCACCGAGGTGCGGCAGGCGTTCCACGGCACCCGGTCGCGGCGGCCGAGCCGGTGGAAGCAGGCCCGCAACTTCGACTTCCGCGCCACCATCCGCGCCAACCTCGGGCACTACCAGCCGGAGGAGAAGAAGGTCTACATCGAGGAGCCGCGGTTCCTGTCCCGGACCAAGCGGCAGCTCGACCAGTGGCAGATGATCCTCATCGTGGACCAGTCGGGCTCGATGGTCGGATCGGTGATCCACTCCGCGGTCACCGCCGCCTGCCTGTGGGGGCTGCCCGGCCTGAAGACCCATCTGATCGCGTTCGACACCAGCGTGGTGGACCTGACCTCCGATGTGACCGACCCGGTCGAGCTGCTGATGAAGGTGCAGCTCGGCGGCGGCACCGACATCGCGCGGGCGGTCGACTACGGTGCCGGGCTGATCGAGAACCCGCGCCGCGCCATCGTCGCCGTCGTCACCGACTTCTACGAGGGCGGCGACCCGTACCGGCTCGTCCGCACGGTGAAGCAGATGGTGGAGCAGGGCACCCACGTGCTCGGCCTGGCCGCGCTGGACGAGGACGCCAATCCGTCCTACGACCGCGACCTGGCGCAGCGGCTCGCCAACGTGGGCGCCCAGGTCGGCGCGATGACGCCCGGGGAGCTCGCGGAGTTCGTCGCGGAACGGATCGGCCGATGATCCGCACCGACCTGCTGGCACTGACCCCCGAGTCGCTCGCGGCCCTCGCCAACCGCGGGCTGGTCAAGCGCGCCACCAAGGACCTGGACGCCGGCAACGCGCCGGAGGTGAGCGTCGAGGACGACGGCTCCGTGCGCGGCGCGTTCCCCGACGGCGTGCAGACCACCCTGCCGGGCGGGGGCGGCCTCGAAGGCGCGTCCTGCACGTGCGCGGCCACGGGCGTGTGCCGCCACCAGGTCGGCCTCGTCCTGGCCTACCAGCGGCAGGCGCCCGCCGACGAGACGCCCGCCCAGGAGTCCGCCGACTCGCGGGAGGAGCCCGCGGACGGCACGCCCGCCGCGGACGAGCCCGCCTTCACCGACTGGTCGCCCGGCGGGTACGACGACGAGGCGCTCGTCCGCGTGCTGGGAGAACGCCCGGTCACGGCGGCGCGCCGGACGTTCAGGTCCGGGTACGCCGCGCGGGTGCACCGGCCGACCGCCGCCGACCCGGTCGCGTCCGTGGAACTGCCGACCTGCACCGTCCGGTTCCTGGTGCCGCACGAGTTCGGCTACGTGCACACCGACGCCGTCGCGACCATGCGCGGCGAGGTCGTCGCGCTCGCGGTCTGGGCGTTCCGCACCGCCGACGAGCAGGGCCTCGCCGGCTCCGACGTCCGTGTCGACGTGGGCGGCAAGGGGACGGGCGGAGCGGCCGGCGGGTCCGGCCTCGAATCCGCGCTGGGGCTCGTCGACCAGGTGCTCCTGGACGGCGCGATGCACGCCGGGCCGGTACTGGGCACCGCGCTGCACCGCACGTCCCGCGAGCTCACCGGCAAGAACCTGCACTGGCCCGCCGCCGCGGTCGACGACATCGCCGGGCAGCTGGCCGCCTACCGCGAGCGCGGCGCCGCGCACGAGCCCGAACGGCTCGCCGCGCTGCTCGCCGAGGTGCACGCCCGGCACCGGGCGGCGCTGCACGACGGCGGCACCCCGCGCTCGCAGGTGCTCGGCACCAACGAGACCGCCGAGACCCCGCTGCGCCGGGTCCGGCTCACCGCGCTCGGCTGCCGCGTCGGCGGCACGGACGAGGAGCGCACCGCCGACGTCTTCCTCGCGCACGCCGGCTCCGGCATCGTCCTGGTGCTCAAGCGGCGCTGGGCGGTCACCGAAGGCCAGCCGCTGACCGGCGGGGAGCTGGCCGGGCGCCGGGTCTCGGGCGCGCCGCTGCGCGCGCTGGCCACCGCCAACGTCGTCTCCGAGAACGCCACCCGCAGCCCCAGCCGGATCGTGCGGCTGGGCACCGGCCGGGTGTCCAAGACGTCGGTGACCCCGGTCGGCACGGCCTGGGGCGACCTCCCCGGCACCGTCCTCGCCCGCGACCTGCTGGAGCTGGAACGGGAGATGGACGCCCTGCCCACCCGGCTCGTCCGGCCCCGCGTGGCCGCCGAGTTCGTCCGGGTCGTCGAGATCGCCGAGGTCAAGGAGGTGGGCTACCTGCCGGGCGCGCAGCGGCTCGAGGCGATCTTCCGCGACTCCGCGGGCACCGTCGCCGCCGTGTCGGCGGCGTTCTCGCCGCACTGCCCGGGGGCGCTGGACGAGCTGGCCGGGGCGCTCGCCGGCGACCGGGGCGAGCCGCTCTACGTCAGCGGCTCGGTCCGGCGCTCCCGCGGCATGCTGATCGTCGACCCGGTCGCGGTCATGACGACCGAGGGCGTCGTGGTCCCCGACCTGGCGGCCGGCGACGGCAGCGGGGCGCTCGAGGCGTACACCGAGCAGGAGGGCGACCCGCTGAGCACGGCGCTGGCCGGGGCGCTGGACGTCTGCGCCGACGCCGCGCACCGCGGGCTGCGGCACGTCCCGCACGGCACCCGCGCCCGCGTCGACCGGGCCGCCGGCGAGCTGCGCGCCACCGGGCTGGGCACCACGGCCGACGCGCTGGCCGCCCTGGCCGCCGCCCTGGACGGCGACGACACCGAGCGGACCGTCGCGGCCTGGGTGGACACCCAGCTGCGGCTGATCACGGCGATGGATCTGCGGTGATTGTCAGACGCGGCAGGTGAGCGGCTTGCCGCCGTTGTAGGTGACCATGTCGGACAAGGCGGCGGGCACGTCGATGACGGCGCCCAGCGGCTCGCCGTCCAGTTCCGAGTAGGCGCGGTGCAGGTTGCCGACGATCCGCTCGCGGTCGGTCAGGTCCGCGTACGGGCCCAGGTCGGTCTCCCGCGCGGCCTCCAGCGGCGACAGGCCCGCCGCCCTGCCCGCCTCCGCCGTCGCCTGGACGAACCGCAGGTAGCCCAGCACCGTGCCGATCAGCTCGGGCCCGGCCACCGGCCCGTGCCCCGGCACGATCGTCTCGGCGTTCAGCGGCGCGACGACCTCCTCCAGCACTTTGATCGAGCCCGCGATCGACCCCTGGACCAGGAACGGGGTGCCGCCGTTGAACAGCAGATCGCCGCAGAACAGCAGGCCCTTCTCGGGGATCCAGAGGACCGAGTCGTTGGTAGTGTGCGCCGGGGTCCCGACGTGCCGCACCTCGCAGCGCAGATCGTCCACCCAGAG
The DNA here is from genome assembly GCF_039532545.1 of Actinomadura vinacea. Classification (NCBI taxonomy): domain Bacteria; kingdom Bacillati; phylum Actinomycetota; class Actinomycetes; order Streptosporangiales; family Thermomonosporaceae; genus Actinomadura; species Actinomadura vinacea. The sequence goes on from NZ_BAAARW010000050.1 coordinate 133,461, forward strand.
CGTGACCCCGTCGGTGTAGGTGAGGAACGGCGGCTCCAGCGCGAACTCGCCCCAGTCGACGTCGGTCCAGATCGGCGCGGCCACGGGCTCGCCCCAGGCCAGCGCCGCGGCGCGGGTCTCCTCGTGCGCGACGATGGTCGCGCCGCCGAACAGGTGGTTGCCGAAGGTGTGGTCGCCGTGGTGGTGGGTGTTGACCAGGGTCCGCACCGGCCGGTCGGTGACCGAGCGGATCGCCTCCAGGTAGGCGCGGGTGCGGCGTTCGGTAGAGCAGGAGTCCACGCTGACCACGCCCCGGGAGCCCACCAGGAAACCGGTGTTGTTGATCCACCAGGTGCCGTCGGGCTGGAGGTAGGCGAAGACGCCGTCGCCCACCTCCTCCAGCCGGGGCGGCCCGGGGACGGTGATCGGGGTGGCCGAGCCGTGCTCGCTGCTGCTCATCGGGGGAGAGTACTACCGGACCGGCTCGCCCAGCGGAACCGCTTCCGCCCAGGCCGGCGGGGACGGCGGCGAGTCGCCGACGAGCACGGCGATGAGGCGGCACGTCGTGGGCTCCTCTGGCCAGGGCGTGTAGCCGTCGGTGAGGACGATGACCACGTTCGGCCGGTCCCGCGAGGCCAGCGCGCGTTCGATGCCGACCCGCATGTCGGTGCCCCCGCCGCCGCCCAGCTCGACCTGGTCGGCCGAGGTCACCCGGGACACCGCGTGCACGTCGGCGTCGCAGGCCAGCACGCTGACCCGGTTGCCGCGCACGCCGACCTCGCGCAGCACCCCGGTCACCTCCGCCATCGCGGCCGCCAGATCGTCCTCGCCCATCGACCCGGAGGTGTCCACCACGATCGCGACGCGCGGCAGCGGGCGGCGCAGCGACGGCAGCACCACGCCGCGCATCGCCGCCGTCCGCCGGGACGGCCGCCGGTAGGTGTAGTCGACCGCGCCGCCGGCCCAGGCGACCGCCTCCCGGACCGCGCCCGCCAGCATCCGCCGCCAGTCGACGGTCGGCTCCAGCACCTCCTCCGCCCAGCGCCGCCAGCCCGCCGGGACGCTGCCGCGGGAGCGCTCGTGCGCGCGGATCGCCTCGGCCGTGGCGCGCCGCAGCGCGTCCGCCTCGACCGGGCTGACGCGCGGCAGACCGGGCCCGTCCTGGTCCCACGGCGCGGCCACGCCGTGCGCCCCGGACCCGCAGTCGGGGTGGTGGTCCTGGGGCGGGATGTCGGGCAGGTACGCCTCGAAGAGCCGCCCGTCCTCCAGCCCGAACAGGCCGGGCGTCATCCGGCCCTCCGGCAGCGGCAGCCCGTCGGCCAGCAGGTCGTCGTTGATCTCGCAGTCCTGGGCGATGTTGACCCGGCCCCGGTCGCGCTGGTCGGCGGCGGGCAGCCGCGACGCGCGGCCGTGGTGGTCGCGCAGCAGGTGCGCCACCTCGTGGATCCAGACCCCGGCCAGCTCCGTGACGGGTGTCGCGGCCACGAACGACGGCGAGACGTAGCACCGCCAGTGCCGGTCGACGCCCATCGTCGGCACCCTGCCGCTCGGCACCACCGACAGCGAGTACAGCGCCGACGCCAGGTAGGGGCGGTCGTTCGCGGCGCGGTAGCGGGCGGCCAGCAGCTTGGTGCGGTCGAGCCCGGACATGTCAGTGCCCGCCCGGCATGGCGCCGGACAGCTGCAGGATGTCGATGAACCCGTCGATCCCGCCGGGCACGGGCCAGTCGGTGTCGCGCAGCACGGCCAGGTCGGCGGCGGCCCGCGCGGCGACGTCCGGGACGCCCGCGTCGACCGCCTTGGCCAGCACCACCCAGCCGGCCTCCCACCGCCGCCGGCTCAGGTTCCCCTGGACGGCGGCGACCACGGCGGTCAGGAAGGCCAGCTGCCGGTCCCCGCGCTCGGGCAGCGCGAACGCCTCCGGGTTGGCCAGCACCCGGTCGGGGTCGGGCAGGTCCAGCTCGTCCAGGTAGGACAGCAGCTCGATGCCGGCGCCGTCGCCGATGGCCCCGACCACAGCGGCCGACAGGCCCTCCTGGCCCGCGTCCGTCGCGTACCCGACGGCCAGCAGCCGCAGCGCCATCTCCCAGGTGCGCGGCGACGGCCACGCCCCGCCCCGCCCCTCCGCGTCGGCGGGCAGGTGGTGCGCCAGTCCGGGCCGCGCGGTGAGGAAACCGGAGATCGCCCCGCGCGCCCGGGCGACCGCGCCGGACGCCTTCCCCGGATCCACCACCGGGATCGACACCGACGGCCAGGTCCCCGCCATGCCGCGCGCGACCGTGCGCGGCTCGTGCGTCCAGTGCAGGTGGACGAACCGGTTGGCCAGCGGCGGGCTCAGATGCCAGCCGTCGGCGGCGCTGGAGGGCGGGTTGGCGGCCGCGACCACCCGGACCGGCTCGGGCAGCGACAGGCTCCCCACCCGGCGCTCCAGCACGACCCGCAGCAGCGCCGCCTGCACGGCGGGCGGCGCCGACGACAGCTCGTCGAAGAAGACCAGCCCGCGGCCCGCGGCGGCGAGCCGCACCGCCCAGTCCGGCGGTGCCATCGGGACGCCGGTGGTGGCCGGATCATCCCCGATGATCGGCAGCCCGGCGAAGTCGGACGGCTCGTGCACGCTGGCGATGACCGTCTCCAGCGGCACGTCCAGCCGGGCGGCCAGCTGCTCCATGCCCGCCGACTTCCCAATGCCCGGCTCGCCCCACAGCAGCACCGGCAGGTTCGCCGCCACCGCGAGCGCGAGCGCCTCCAGCTGCGGGTTCTCCGACGGCTCGGTCCGCGACGCGCGGGTCCGCGCGTTCAGCTCGTCCGCTGCGGCCAGCGGATCGGAGGAAAGGGGGTCCAACGGTCGTCCTCCAGGTTAGGGCTTTCTCGTTTCTATGGCGCACCCGGCCTACCACAAGCCTCCGTCAGTACCGACTCGATGTCCGGCTGAAGGCCGCGGACCGCACAGCGGATCCGCTCCGCCAGGAAACCGGTCATTCGTCGTCGTCACTCCACCAGCGGCCGCCGAGGCCGGGGCATTCCCGGGCGAGCCGGTCGGTGAGCCAGCCGAGATCGGTACGCCCGGTCCGCCCGATGAGATCGACCAGCGCCCACTCCAGCTCGTCGACCACATCGATCCGGGCCCCGGCGTTCACCAGCGCCCGGACCAGCGCCTCCGAGCCGTGATCGCCGACGGCCATGTGCAGCGGCGTGCGGCCGTTCTGGTCCTTGGCCTCCAGGTCGAGCCCGGCCTGGAGGAGGCGGGGCAGCAGTTCCTCGTGGTCGAGCATGTGGAGCGTGTGCAGGAGCGTGCGCTTGCGGCCGTCGCGGACCCGGGGATCGGTTCCAGCGTCCAGGAGCCGCAGCACGCCAGGGGCGTCGCCGTGCTGGACGCGCTGGAACAGCTCTTGCCGTTGGGCGCGCAGCGCGCGGGGGAGCCGCCCGCCGTGGCCGGTCCAGGCGTGCCGTACGGCGAAGCAACCGGCCGTGGCCCCGCCGAGAGCCTGGAGCGCGGACTCGCGCTGGATCTCCTCGTCGGTGTGGGGGAGCCGAAGTCCGCCGTCGTGGGCGTGGATCCGGTGCCATTCGCCGCGGCAGCGGACGCGTACCGGTTCGGGCGGTCGCGGGCCGGGCGGGCCGACGGGGCCGTCCGGTGCCGGGCGCGCGGGGAAGAGCGCGGAGCGGACCAGCGGGTGCAGCTCCTCGGGCGTGATGTGCCCGCCGCGCAGCAGGTCCAGATCCGGGAGCCGGCGCCAGTGGGCCTCCGGGACGATCGGCGCGCCTTGCACCTTCATCCGCTCCACCACCTTGATCCGCAGGCCGTCGTCCGCCTCGACCAGGACCGTGGTGGGCCATCCGCTCGGGATCTGGTGGCTCCCGCCCGTGCCGGACGGGGAGAGCAGGCGGAGCTCGGCGGCCAGCCGGGTCAGCGCCAGCGGGAGCGTCGCCAGGATCGCGTGCGGGTCCCGTGCCCGGTAGTAGTGCGGAAGGTCCGGTGCCGACAGGTCGAGGCCGATGCCCGCGGCGTCGAACGCGGCCTCGACCTCGCCCCGGTCGAGAAGCGCGGTGACCCGCTCGGCGAGCCCGGCCGGATCGTCACCGGACGGCTCCCCGGCGGCGCGGGGAGTGCCGTCGGGGTCGAAGAACGGGGCGCGGTCGCCCCCACCGCAGCGTGCGAGCAGCTCACCGGAACGGCGGACGTCCCAGAAGTGCCGTGCGGCGGCCCAGCTCTGCTCCGACGCGCGGTAGAACTGGTCGGGCTCGGCGGTCATGCCGAAGCGCAGCGTCAGATGCTGGGGCCCGTCGGCCATCGTGGGCGTGGTGACGTGGAGCGACCGCCCGTCGCCGTGCTCGGACAGGACGATCGACACGTGGGTGGCGAGCGTGCTGCGGCCCTGGCAGGGCCGGGGCAGGTGCCAGCGCAGCAGGTCGGGCGCCAGGTGCAGCAGGTCGTCGCGTACCGCGGCGGCGACGTCGGCGCCGTGCTCGCGGGCGATGTCCGCCGGGTCGAGCTCGACCCTGATCCGCGCGGCGGCGCACGCCCCCGCCCAGTCGCCGGCCAGCCGCCGCTCGGTGGCCCGCTCGATCATCCAGCGGGGCACCGCGTAGCGGCGGATCCGCCGCCAGTCGGCCAGGTCCTGGGCACGGTGATCGATCATTCGGCTATCCCAACGAGGTCGTACCGGGATCGAGGCCTCGCTCCTCGATCAGCTTCTCGAGCGTCCGCCGGTTCCGCGGGCCCAGGGCCACGGGCCGCCCCAGGTCGTCGACCGCGTCGAGCCGGGCGCCCGCGCCCAGCAGCGCCACGACCAGGGACGTCGAGCCGTAATCGCGGACGGCCAGGTGCAGTGGCGTGCGGCCCTCCTGGTCCCTGGCCTCCAGGTCGAGCCCGGCCTGGAGGAGGCGGGGCAGCAGTTCCTCATGGTCGAGCGTGTAGAGCGCGTGGAGCAGCGTGCGCTTGCGGCCGTCGCGGACCCGGGGGTCGGCGCCGGCGTCCAGCAGCCGCAGGACGCCAGGGGCGTCGCCGTGCTGTACGCGCTCGAACAGCTCCTGCCGCAGGGCGCGCAGCGCGCGGGGGAGCCGCCCGCCCCGGCCCGTCCAGGCGTTGTGCACGGCGAAGCATCCGGCCGTCGCCCCGCCCAGTACCCGCATCGCCGACTCGCGGCGGATCTCTTCGTCGGTATGCGGGAGGCGCAGTTCGCCATCGGGCGAGTGGATCTGGTGCCATTCGCCGCGGCAGCGGACGCGTACCGGTTCGGGCGGTCGCGGGTCGGGCGGGCCGACGGGGCCGTCCGGGGCGGGGCGTCCGGGGAAGAGCGCGGAGCGGACCAGCGGGTGCAGCTCCTCGGGCGTGATGCGGCCGGCGCGCAGCAGGTCCAGATCCGGAAGCCGGCGCCAGACTTCCTGGGGCAGCGGCGCCGCGCCCGGCTCCTCGCGGCGCACCGGCCGGAAGAGCGGGCGGGCCCTGGCCTCGATCAGGATTGGAAGCCCCCAACCCGGCCTGATCTTGTACAGGTCGCCGCCCAGCCGTCGCAGCTCCGGCGCCATTCGGGACAGCGCGAGCGGCAGCCGGGAGAGGATCCCGCGCGGTGACATCGGATGCTCCCGCGGGCGGTCGGGCTCGCCCGGGTCCATGACCAGGCCCGCGGCGTCGACCGCGGCCTCGATCTCGCCCCGGTCCTGCAGGAGCGTGACGCGTTCGAACAGCGCGGCCGGATCATCGCCGGCCCCGGGCTCCTGGACCGGCGTGCCGTCGGGATGGAAGAACGGGGCCCGGCGCCGGTCGCCGCCGCAGCGTTCCAGCAGCTCACCGGAACGGCGCGCGTCCCACAGATGCCGCAGCCCGGCCCAGAAGTGGGGGGTCAGGCCGAAGCGCTCGTCGTCATCGCCCCCGAGCTTGGGGCCGAACCGCAGCCGCAGCCGCTGCGGCCCGTCGTACCGGGGCGGGGTGGACACGTACAGCTTGGGCCCGTCGTACTCGCCCAGCACGATCGCCTGCCGCCTCGCGATCGTGCTCATCCCGTACTCGAGCCGGGGCAGGTGCCAGCGCAGCAGGTCGGGCGCGAAGTGCAGCAGGTCGTCGCGCACCGCGCTGCCGACCTGGGTACCGTGCCGGCGGGCGATGTCCGCCAGGTCGAGCTCGACGTCGACCCGTGCCGCCGCGCACGCCCCGGCCCAGTTCCCGGCCAGCCGGCGCTCGGTCGCCTGCTCGATCATCCATTGCGGCACCGCGTACCGCCGGGCCTTCCGCCACCCGGCCAGCTCCTGCGCGAGATGCGGAGGGGGCCGCCCCGGCAGCGGAGGCGCGGCGGGGAGCGTCAACGGTAGACGCTTCCGATCGCCCGCATGTCGGCGTGCGGACGCCCGGCGGGACGCAGCCGCGGCGCCATGGCCCGCTTCACCCGCCGCGGCACGCCCGGGCCCAGCCCCACGTACTCCAGCCGGGTGTCGTCGGGCACGCATGCCAGCAGCGTCTTGGCGCCCCGCCCGGTGATCCCGGTGCGGCGCAGGTCCAGACGGCGCAGCGGGGTGCCGGGCAGCGCGGCGGCGAGCACGGACGCGCCCTCGTCGCCGGTCGCGTTGGGCGGCGCGCCCAGGGCCCGCTCGGACGGCGGGCGGGCCAGGTCGAGCGACTCGATCGCCGCCAGCGACTCCGCCAGCGCCCGCGCGCCCTCCGGCCCGATGCCGTTGCCGCCCAGGCCGAGGTGCACCGGACGCGACGCACCGCCCGCCTCCGCCGCCGCGCGCGCCAGGACGGCCGCGCCTTCGTCGCCCAGATGGTTGGCCGACAGGTACAGCTCGCGGACGCCCGCGTCCCGCATCAGCGCCGCGAGCAGGTCGGCCTCGTCGATGCCGAGGCCGTTGCCGCCGAGGAACAGCCGCTCCAGCGGCTGCGGACGCTCGACGAGGGCCTCCAGCAGCGCCCGCAGCCCGTCGGCGCGCACACCGGTGTTGACCAGGTCGAGGGTGCGGACGGACGAGTTGCGCCGCAGCATCCCCGCCAGCGCCCGCGCGCCCTCGTCGCCGACCGGGTTGCGCTTGAGCCACACGGCCCGGACGGTGTCGTCGCCGGCCAGCCGCTCGGCCAGCGCCGTCGCGCCCTCCGGCCGGATCCTGTTGCAACCCAGGTAGAGGGTCTCCAGACCGTGCCCGGGACGCAGCGCTTCGGCGACCGCGCGGGCGCCCTCGTCGCCCATCGCGTTGGTGCCCAGCAGCACGTGCACCGCGTGCGGCGAAGCGACCGCGGCGGGGAGCAGCCGCGCCACGCCCGGCGCGCCCAGCCCCTGCTTGCACAGGTCGACCCGGCCGTCGGCGCGCAGCGTGCCGAGCGGGAAGGCCTCGTCGTCCTCCACCCCGTCCGCCGCGGCCAGCCGGTCGAGCAACGGGTCGAGTTCCGCCAGGTCGGCGGTCGGCACGTCGGGGTGCTCGATCGCCGGGCAGCGTACGGGCGTCGGTTCAGCCATCACCACTCCACCGGTCGGTAGTCCTTCAGGAACAGCCCGGACAGCCGCTCGCCGCCGACCCCGCGCACCACCGGGTCGTACACCCGCGCCGCCCCGTCGACGACGTCCAGCGGCGGGCGGAACCCGATCGCGCGCTGCGCCTGCTTGGACGGGTGCGGGCGCTCGTCGGTGATCCACCCGGTGTCCACGCTGGTCATGTGGATGCCGGAGGCGGCGTAGTCGGCGCCGGCCGTGCGGGTCATCATGTTGAGCGACGCCTTGGCCATGTTGGTGTGCGGGTGCCGGACGGTCTTGCCCTTCCGGGAGAAGCTGCCCTCCATCGCCGACACCTGGACGACGTAGCGGTCCGGCCAGGGGGACGCCTCCAGCAGCCCGCGCAGCCGCGAGGTCAGCAGGAACGGCGCGAACGCGTTCACCATCTGGACCTCCAGCCACTCGCCGGGGTCGACCTCGTGCAGCCGCAGGCTCCAGCTGTTGCGGTCGCGCAGGTCGAGCGGCTGGCCCGTCTCGTCGGTACGGCCCGCGGGGAACAGCGTCTCCAGACCGGCGGGCTCCGGGCCCGCCGGCATGGCCTCCGCGGGGAGCGGGGCCAGGGCCGGGAGCGCGGCGTCCGGGCCGTCGCCGCGGGCGGGTTCGCGCGGCCCCCGGCCGGTGATCTCCAGCCGGGCGGCGGGGCCGGTGAGCGGCTCGGCCTCGGCCGCGTGGACCTCGCGATGGTAGGCGGCGGGCCGCCGGATCGTCTGCGCCGCGTTGTTGATCAGGATGTCGAGATGGTCGAACCGCTCGTGCGCGGTGCGCAGCAGCCCGGCCACCCCGGGCAGGTCGAGCAGGTCGACGCCGTGGACGTGGAGCCGGTCGGTCCAGTCGGCGGCGTCCGGCACCGCGGCGAACCGGCGTGCGGCGTCGCGCGGGAAACGGGTGGTGACCAGCACCTCGGCTCCGTCCCGCAGCAGCTTCAGCGCCACGTGGAAACCGATCTTGATCCGGCCGCCGGTGACGATCGCCCGCCGCCCGCTCAGGTCGCAGCGGGCGAACCGGCGGGCCATGTTCTCCTCGGCGCACTCCGGGCAGAGCATGTGGTACTCGGCGTGCAGTTCCCGGAACAGCGCCTTGCACACGTAGCACTGCCGCGCGCCGCCCAGCGAATGCCGGGCCTGCGGGGGCGCCGGGGGCGCCGGGGGCGGCGCGGCCGGGGCGGACAGCGTGTCGGGGTCCTGGTCGCGGAAGCGGGCGGTGGCGGCGGTGGCCGTGCGGTCGCCGTCGCGGCGGTCGGCCCGGCGCGCGTTCTTGCGGGCCTTCTTGACCTCCCGGTGCGCCCGCTCGACGGCCTGCCACACCTCGCGCCAGCGCGGGTCCTGGTCCGATCCCGAGCCGCCTTCGGCGTCGTGCGGGCTGTCGTAGGCGGGCAGCTGCGCGAGCACGCGCAGGCAGGCATCGATGTCCGCGGCGTCGGGCTCGGCGCGGCCGGTCACGTCATGGTCGACCGACGTCATCGAAACTCCGGACCTTCCGCGTGAGGCTTGTGAGGGTTGAGGTTTTGGGGGTGAGGCCGGCCGGAATCGAACCGGCGTCCTCCGGGATGTCGCCCTGGCGCGCCGCCACTGCGCTACGGCCCCACCAACCGGCACGATATCGGCCGGGTCGGACGATTCGCCATCGGTTTTCGATCAGACTTCCGCAGGCCGGGACGGGAAAGGGGGGTGGCAGGACCGGCCGGATTCGAACCGGCGTCCTCCAGCTTGCCGCTAAGGCGCGTCGACCTCTGCGCTACGGCCCTGCCGCGCAGGAGCATAGCGGTGATCAGCGGCGCTCCGCCCCGGGACGCCGCACCGTGATCGCGTTCACCCGAATGATCGCCGCGCCGGGCGGGTATCAAGGCACCTCGCCCGGCCCGCGGGCCGGGCGGCCCCCGACCGGGACGAGCAAGATCACGAAGAGAGGAGGAGCCATGCAGCAGGACACGCGGATCATGGCGGCGCCGGGTTCGGTGCATCCGCCGCCCGCGCCCATGCCCGCCCCCCATCCGGCTCCGAACCCGGCTCCCGAGCCCGAACCGCCGGAGCCGGGGCCGCTGGTGCCGCCCACCCCCATGCCTCCTCAGCCGGAACCCGAACCCGAGCCGGTCTGACCGGGCGGAGGAGCCGCCGGGCCGTCTTCTCTCGCCCGCGCCTGCGGGCGAGAGAAGACGGCCCGGCGTCATGTCAAAGCGAGAAGATCCTGACGGCGTTGCCGGAGAGGACGGCGCTGAGGGTGTCCGGCGGCAGGCCCAGATCGCGCAGCGCGGCGACGTTGCGGGCCGCTCCCGGGGCGCCGGGCCAGTCGGTGCCGAAGATCCACCGGCTCGCCAGGCGGGACGGCCCGAAGCGGGCGTAGTACTCGGGCAGCCGCTTGGGCGGGAGCCCCGCCAGGTCCAGCCAGACGTTCGGCCGGGAGAGGGCAAGGAAGGCGGCGGTGTCGTACCACCAGCCCCGGCCGCCGTGGGCGAACACGAAGTGCACGTCCGGGAAGTCCTCGATCACGTCCAGCATCAGCTGCGGGTCGCCGAACCGGGTCCGGGCGCCCGGGAAGCTGGAGGTCCCCGAGTGCAGGATGACGGGGACGCCGCGTTCGGCGCACAGCGCGTACGTCCGGTACAGCTCGCGGTCGGCGGGGGAGAAGCCGCCGTGGACGGGGTGCAGCTTGAGCGCCACCGCGCCCAGCTCGAACTGCCGCTCGGCCTCCGCCTGGACGGGGTGGTGCAGGTGCGGGTTGACGTTGGCGACCAGGCGGAACCGGACCGGGTTGTGCTCGACGATCGGCAGCAGGTCCTCGATGGCCTGGACGCCGGTGGCGCGCGGGCTGTACTCGCTGAACAGCAGCGCCCGGTCGACGCCCTCGGCCTCCAGCAGCGCGTCCAGCCGCTCGGGCACCGGATCGCCGTGCTCGTCGTAGGCGTCCCGCCACGGGTGCGGCCCCGAGAAGCGGTCCGCCCATTCCAGCCAGGCGGGCTTGAGCGTGGACAGGCGCGGGACGTGCATGTGCGCGTCCACCACCAGGTCGTCGCCGATCAACCGGTCTCCTCGTCCTTTCCCGTCCCGAACCCGGCCTGGAACTCCGACCGGGCCAGATCGCGCAGCACGTTGCGGCGGATCTTGCCGGTCGCGGTCTTGGGAAGCTCGGTCAGCCCGATCACGCCCCGGGGGCGCTTGAACGAGGCCAGCCCCTCCCGGCACCAGGCGATGAGCTCCTCCGGGTCGATCCTGCTACCTGGCCCGGGCACCACGCACGCCACCGGTTTGTCCAGGTCGTCGGCGTCCGGGACGGCGACGACGGCGACCTCGGCGACGTCGGGATGGGCCAGGAGGCGTTCCTCCACCTCGGTCGGCGAGACCCAGATGCCGCCCGCCTTGAGGAGGTCGTTCGTACGCCCGAGGCAGGTGTAGGTGCCATCGTCGTTGCGGACGTAGGTGTCCCCGGTGCGCACCCAGTCGCCCAGGAAGACATGCCGTGAGGTCGCGGCGCGGCACCAGTAGCCGACGGCCGCGGAGTCGCCCCGCACGTACAGCTCGCCGGGCTCGCCGATGCCTTCGATCAGGCCGCCTTCGGTGTCCCGCAGTTCGATGTCGTAGCCGGGCACGGGAGTTCCCGAGGAACCCGGGTGGACTTTACCTGCCCGGTTGGAAATGAAGATGTGCAGCATTTCGGTGGATCCGATGCCGTCCAGCACTTCCACGCCGAAGCGCTCGGCCATTCTGTGGAACATTCTCGGCGGCAGTGCCTCGCCCGCGGACACGCCCTGCCGAACGGTCGCGAACGCGTCGTCCGGGACGTCCGAGGCCAGCAGCGGGCCCCAGAAGCTCGGGGTGCCGAACAGGAGAGTCGCCTGGTCGGCGCTGGCGCGGCGGGCGAACAGGCCGGGGGTGGGCCTGGCCGGTTCCAGTAGCGCGGTCGCGCCCGCCGAAAGCGGGAAGAACATCGAATTGCCGATGCCGTAGGCGAAGAACAGCTTGGCCACCGAAAGGCAGCGGTCGCCCGGGCCCATGCCGAGCACCTGCCGGCCGTAGAGTTCGGCCACCAGCTTGATGTCGATGTGCCGGTGCATCGCGGCCTTCGGCTTTCCGGTGGTGCCCGATGTGTAGAGCCAGAGGGCGGGCGAGTCGGGCCAGGAAGGATGAACGCCGGCCGCGCCGTCCCCCGTTTCCTTGCCGTCCTCCGTTTCCTTGTCCGCGCCGGCTTTCAGGAACTCCTGCCAGGTGCGGCCCTGGACGTGGCCGGGCAGGAGCGAGACGTCGTCGCCGGTCAGGACGGTGTGCCGCACTTCGGGGGCGTCCTGGAGCGCGCCCCGCACGGCCTGGCCGAACTCGCCGGAGCCCAGCACCACCCGGCATCGCGAGTCGGTCACCAGCTTGCCCAGCTCGGGGCCGGTGAGCATGGTCGAGCAGGGGACGGCCACGGCGCCGACGCGCATGGCTGCGAGCAGGGCGGCGAACAGTTCGACGTCGTCCGCCATGCACATGAGCACGCGCTCCTCAGGGCGGACGCCCAGTGCGCGGAGCCCGGCCGCCACCCGGCGCACCTCGTCCGACAGCTGCCGGTAGGTGAGCGTCCGGCCGGGCGTGATCAGGGCCGGGCGGTCGCCGTTCCCCGCGCGCAGATGCCGGTCGACCAGGTGGTCCGCGGCGTTGAACACCTCGGTCATGACGGCCGCCTCTCGGATCCGGAAGCACGTGAGCCAATCCTCTACATCTCTCATCCGCATCGTCAACCTTCTGTAGAACATCGATGCGGGGGGTTGACGCCGGCTTCGGGTGGGGCGTAGGAAGAGCAGCCAAGTAACCGGTTACATACTTCTCTACGACCCCGGCAGGGAAGAGGTCCGATGGCCACCCCACCCCAGCCCCCGCCCCCGTCCCGGCTCCGGGTCCCCGACCGGCGCGGCTTCCTCGCCGCCGGCCTGGTCGGGCTCGGTGCCGCGGCCGCGCCCGCGATCGCCTCGCTCCGCTCCGGCGGCGGCCGGATCCGGGTCGGCGACACCGTCGACGAGCACAACCCCGAGGTCGTCGCCGAGCGGTTCTTCCTGCGCCGCCTGTCGGAGCTCACCGGCGGCCGGCTCGGCGGCCACGTCTACCCCAACGCAGTGCTCGGCAGCCACGAGCGCATGAACGAGCAGCTCCGCAACGGCACCCTGGAGATCGCCAAGACCAGCAACGCCGACCTGGAGGCCTACGACCGCAGGCTCGGGATCTTCGCCCTGCCGTTTCTGATGCCTCTTCATATTCGGACATGAACCAAGGGTAGGTTTCATGGTGTGCAGCTCCGGTACAACTTCCGCCTCTACCCCACGCCAGGTCAGTGTCTGGCGCTGGCCAAAGCGTTCGGGTGCGCCCGGGTGGTGTTCAACGACGCGCTGAGCCTGAGGCGGGAGGCGCACGCGGCCGGACTGGCGTACATCCCGGACGGGGACCTGTCCAAAATAGTGATCACGGAGGCAAAGAAGACCCCCGGGCGGGCCTGGTTGGGTGAGGTGTCGGCCGTGGTGTTGCAGCAGGCCCTCGGGCGACTGCGCCTGCCCAGGATCGGGGACGTGCCGGTCCGCTGGTCGCGCCACCTGCCGTCCGACCCGTCGTCGGTGACGGTGGTCAAGGACGCCGCCGGCCGGTACTTCGCCTCGTTCGTGGTCAAGACCGATGCGGAACCGCTTCCCGAGGCCGCGTCCGCGATCGGCATCGATCTGGGGTTGACACACTTTGCGGTGCTGTCGGACGGCCGGAGGATCGATAACCCCCGGTTCCTGCGCCGCGCCGAGCGAGAGCTGAGGAAAGCGCAGCAGGTGCTCAGCCGCAAGGCGAAGGGCTCCAGTAACCGCGGCAAGGCCGCCGTCCGTGTGGCCAGGGCGCATGCCAAGGTCGCGGACGCGCGGCGGGACCATCACCACAAGCTGTCCACGGCGTTGATCCGCGACAACCAAGCGGTTTTCGTCGAAGACCTGGCGGTGAACGGTCTGGCCCGCACGCGGCTGGCCAAGTCGGTGCACGACGCCGGATGGGCGCAGTTTCATGAACATGCTGGAGTACAAGGCCGCCCGCTACGGGCGCACCTTCGCGAAGGTGGACCGGTGGTTCCCCTCATCGAGGGGGTGCAGTTCTTGTGGCGCGATCGCCGAGTCGATGCCGTTGAACATCCGCGGGTGGGCCTGCCCGTGCGGCGCTGTCCATGACCGGGACGTCAACGCCGCGATCAACATCCTCGCCGCCGGACGGGCGGAGAGGCTAAACGCCTGTGGAGGGACCGTGAGACCCGCCGCCCAGCGGAGGGCAGGACCCGGCGAAACAGGAAGCCACAGAGGTGCCGCACAGCGCGGCACGGACTGAATCTCCGGCCTTCAAGCCGGGGAGCGCGTCAACGTCGAGTCGATCGGTGCGAGTGCGAAGGGACGGCCGGTGAGCGGTCAGCGGGGCAGGAACGCCGGCGGCGGCGCGACCGGCGGCGACGGGGCGCGGCCGGGCCGCCCGACGATCCGGCAGGTCGCCGAGGCCGCCGGGGTGTCGGTGGCGACGGTGTCGCGGGTGTTCGCCGGGTCGGCGGCGGTCTCGGCCGAGCTGACCCGGCGGGTGCACGAGGCCGCCGGCCGGCTCGGATACGCCCCGCACGTGGTCGCGCAGAGCCTGGCCAGCGGCCGCAGCAACATCATCGGCATCCTCGTCCCCAACCTGGCCAACCCGCACTTCTACTCGCTGATCAAGTACGTGCTGCACGACGCGGCGCGGGACGGCTACCAGGTCCTGGTCGCCGACTCCGACGAGTCCCCGGCGGCGGAGCGGGAGCTGGGGCTGAGCCTGCTGCGGCGCGCCGACGGGCTGATCCTGTCGGCGCCCCGCTCGGGCCCGGCCACCTTCCGCGAGTTCGTGGCGGAGGGCAGGCCGGTGCTTATGGTCGACCGCAAGATCGACGATCCGGTGATGTCCAGCGTGGTGGTGGACGCCTTCGGTGCGATGCGCGACCTGCTGCAGCACCTGGCCGGGCTGGGGCACGAGCACCTCGCCTACCTGCACGGCCCGGCGCGGTCGTGGCAGGAGCAGGAGCGCTGGCGTGCGGTGCGCGGGTTCCGCAGGCAGGGGCTGCGGGTGGACGAGCTGACCGCGACCGAGTCGCTCGACGACGGCCGGCGGGTGGCCGACGAGGTGCTGGCGACGGGCTGCACGGCGGTGGCCGCCTACAACGACCTGGCCGCGATCTCCCTGGTGGGGGCGCTGGCCGAGCGCGGGATACGGGTTCCGGAGGATGTCTCCGTAACCGGTTACGACGACATTCCGTTCGGCCGTTTCATGGCGCCGCCGCTGACGACCGTCCGGGCGCCGCAGCGGGACGTCGCGGCGGCGGCCTGGCTGGCGATGCGGGGACTGCTGGAGGGGCAGCGGCCGGGGGCGCGCACGGTGCTGTCGGCCGAGCCGGTGATCCGCCGCTCCACCGGGGCGCCGCGCCCCGCCGCCGGGGCCCGCTGACCGCACCCCGCCCGTTTACTCTGCCCGTTTCCATACCGCTTTCGCCCCTTGTGGGGTGTTGACGCGAAGCGCCTGTCCATAGTTGTGTAACCGGTTACATGGAAGGGGAGACGATGGGACATGGACCCCTGTTCAGCTCCGCGGCGGACGCCGTGGCCGGCGTCGCCGACGGCGCGACGGTCGCGATCACCGGTTCGGGCGGCGGCGTGCTCGAACCCGATTCCCTCCTCGCCGCGCTGGAGAGCCGCTTCCTCGGCACCGGCGCGCCGCGCGGCCTGACCCTGGTGCACGCGCTCGGCCTCGGCGACCGGGACCGGCGGGGCACCAACGCCTTCGCCCACGAGGGCATGGTCCGGCGGGTGATCGGCGGCCACTGGACCTGGTCCCCGCGGATGATGGAGCTGGCCGCCACCGACCGGATCGAGGCCTACGCGCTGCCGGCCGGCGCGATCAGCCTCCTGCTGCGCGAGATCGGCGCGCGCCGTCCCGGCCTGGTCACCCGGACCGGGCTGCACACCTTCGCCGACCCGCGCAACGGCGGCGGCCGGGCCAACCGCGCCGCTCGCGAGGACCTGGTGGAGCTGCTGGAACTCGACGGCGCCGAACACCTGCGGTACCGGCCGTTCCCCGTGGACGTGGCGCTGGTGCGCGGCAGCGAGGCCGACCCGTCCGGGAACATCGGCTGCGCGGACGAGGCCGCCGTCCTGGACTCCCTCGCGGTGGCGCAGGCCGCCAAGGCGTCCGGCGGACGGGTTCTGGCCCAGGTCAAGCGGGTCACCGACGGCCCGCTGGACCCCCGCGCCGTGACGATCCCGGCGGCGCTGGTGGACGCGGTCGTCGTCTGCCCCGAGCAGTGGCAGACCTACGCCGGCGAGGACGACCCCGCCCTCTCCGGCGCGTCCGCGGACGGGACCGTCCACGTCGACCTGGACGACCCGGTGCGCGCGGCGGTGGCCCGGCGGGCCGCGATGGAGGTCCCCCAGGGCGCCGTGCTGAACGTCGGGTTCGGGATGTCCGCGCACGTCATCGACGTGCTGGCGGCCGAGGGCCGGCTGGCGGGCAGCACGATCGCGATCGAGCAGGGGCTCTTCGACGGCGTGCCGGTCTCCGGCGACCTGTTCGGGATCTCCCGCGGCGCGTCCGCCCGGGTGCCCTCGACGACCCAGTTCGACCTGTTCGGCATGGGCATGCTCGACGTCTGCTGCCTCGGGCTCGCGCAGGCCGACGCGTCCGGTTCGGTGAACGTGTCGCAGTTCGGCGGCCGGACGATCGGCCCGGGCGGCTTCGTCGACATCTCCCAGAACGCCCGCAAGGCCGTCTTCTGCGGGACGTTCACCGCCAAGGGCCTGGAAGTGGACGTGCGCGACGGCGGGGTGCGGATCGTCAGCGAGGGGCGGGTGCACAAGTTCGTCGACGCGGTCGAGCAGATCACCTACTCCGGCCCGTTCGCCGCCCAGGAGGGCCGGGAGGCGCTGTTCGTGACCGAGCGCGCGGTCTTCGAGCTCACCCCCGGCGGCGTCGCGCTGACCGAGGTCGCCCCCGGCGTCGACGTCGAGCGCGACATCCTCCCGCACATGGGCTTCCGGCCGCTGATCAAGGACGTGCGGCCGATGCCGGCAGAGGTCTTCCGGAAGGGACGGGCATGAAACAGGTCAGGATCACCGGTCCGGGGCGGATGGAGGTGGCCGAGGCCGCCGAGCCCGTCCCGGCCGAGGGCGAGGTGCTGCTGGAGCTGCACTCGGCGGGCATCTGCGGCGGCGATCTGTCGCTGCTGCGCGGCACCAACGCCATCGCCCGCTACCCGGCCGTGCCGGGACACGAGTGCGTGGCCCGCGTGGTCGCCGCCCCGTACGGAACCGGTCTGGCGGAGGGCGATCACGTCGTGGTCTATCCGACGCTGTCGTGCGGGGGCTGCCGGGCCTGCACCGCGGGCCGGACCAACCAGTGCGCCGGGATGACCGTCCTCGGGCTGTCCGCGCCGAACGGCTGCTTCGCCGACCGCTTCACCGTCGCCGCCGACCAGTGCCTTCCGCTGCCCGACGACGTCGGCCCGCGCTTCGGGGCGCTCGTCGAGCCGCTGGCGGTGGGCGGCCACGTCGTCGATCGCGGCACCGTCCGGCCTGGGGACACCGCGCTGGTGATCGGGTCGGGCACCATCGGGATGAGCACCGCGCGGGTCGCCCGCGCCCGCGGCGTCGAGCGCGTGCTGTTCGCCGACCGGCTGCCCGGCCGCGCCGAGACGCTGCGCCGGCTCGGCTTCGAGGAGTTCACCACGGCGTCCGGCGCGGAGCTGGCCGAGTGGACCGCCGAGCGGGCCGGCCGCGTCGACCTGGTGTACGACACCGTCACCCTCACCGACACCGCCGCCGTCGCCGCCGAGGTGCTCGCGGGCGGCGGCCGGTACGTCGCGATCGCCGCCGCCAAGCCGGGCCACGAACTCACCCTGCCGTACGAGCGCTTCTACGCCCGCAGCTGTCGATGATCGGCTGCCGCAACTACGACCGCGGCGACTTCCGCGCCGCGATCGGGCTGCTGGCCGGCGGAAAGGTGGATCCGGGCCCGCTGCGGACCGGCGTCATCGGCCTGCCGGACGCCGCCGAGGCCTTCGCCGCGCTCACCGACCGTCCCGCCGACCATCTGAAGGTCCTGCTGACCCGTGCCGAGCTGGTCGGGTCCAGCGAGCTGCTGACCGGGGCGGGCCGGTGAGCCGCCGGGTGGCCGTGCTGGGCGCGGGGCTGGCCGCCGAGCCGCATCTGGCGGCGCTGCGGCGGCGCGGTCACGAGGTGGTCGCGGTGGCCACCCGCGACGAGGGCCGCGCCGCCCGGGTCCGCGACCGCTTCCCCGGTGCCCGCCGCGTGTGGCCGCCGGAGGACGCGTTCAAGGACGGCGCCGACCTCGCCCTCGTCCTCTCGCCGACCGGCACCCATCTGGACGCGGTCCGCGCGGCCGCCGCGCACGGGGCCGACGTCATCGTGGAGAAGCCCCTCGAGGCCGACCTCGCCCGCGCGCGGCTGCTGGTCGAGACCGCCGAGGCGGCCGGGATCGGGCTCGCGGTCTGCTACCAGCACCGCGCGAAGGCCGCCGGGCGGGCGCTGCACGACCTGGTCGCTGGCGGCGGGCTCGGCGACGTCCTCGGCGGCACCGTGCACGTCCCGTGGTGGCGGCCGCAGAGCTACTACGAGGAGCCGGGCCGCGGCACGTACGCCCGCGACGGCGGCGGAGTGCTGATCACCCAGGCCGTCCACCCGCTGGACCTGTTCCTCTGGACGGTCGGCCCGCCGCGCCGCGTCATGGCCCTGGCCGGGACGCGGTCGCGCACAGCAAGCGCTTCGCCAACCGGGCCCTCGTCCGCGACGGCCTGCCCGCCGTCCGCGACGCGCTGGAGACGCTGGTCGAGCGCACCATGTTCACGGCCGAGTACGAGCGCGGGATCGCCGCGTTCACCGGCCGGAACGGGGCGGGGGCGGCATGACCGAGCGGAGCGAGGGCATGCTGCCTGTTCTTGCCGGGGGTGTGGGGGGTCGTCCCCCCACCGCGAATCGTCCCCCCACAGGGAGGCGGCATGAGCGGCGCGCGGTTCGACTTCGCCGGACGCGACGCCCTGGTCACCGGCGGCGCGAACGGGATCGGCGCCGCCATCGCGGGCGGGCTCGCCGCCGCCGGGGCCCGGGTGCGGCTGCTGGACAGGGACCCGGCCGTGGCGCGCACCGCCACGGAGATCGGGGCGACCGCCGTCCAGGGCGATCTGCTCGATCCCGGGCTTCCGGGCCGGGTGCTGGACGAGATGGGCGGCGCCGACCTGCTCGTCCTCGCCGCGGGGGTGCAGGTGCGCTCCGCGGCGGCCGACATCGCGGAGGAGGACTGGCGGCGGCTCGGCGACATCAACCTCGGCGGCGCGTACCGGACCGTCCGGGCCGCCGTCCCGCACCTGCGGCGGCGCGGCGGCGGGAGCGTCCTGGCGGTCTCGTCGATGTCGGCCGACCGCGCGGTGGCCGGGATCGTCCCGTACGGGGCGGTCAAGGCGGCGCTGTCGCACCTGATCCGGGGGCTGGCGGTCGAGCTGGGCGAGGACGGGATCCGCCTGAACGGCATCGCGCCCGGCTACGTCCGCAGCGCGATGACCGAACCGCTGCTGGCCGACCCGGCGCGGGCCGCGCGGATCGAGGAGCGCGTCCCGCTCGGCCGGATCGCCGAACCCGCCGAGATGGTCGGACCGGCACTGTTCCTGCTGTCCGACGCCGCCGCGTACGTGACCGGCCAGATCCTGGCGGTCGACGGCGGCTACGCCCTGTCCTGACGCCGTCCAGAGGGAGAACGCGATGGGATTCCAAGTCGGGGACGAGGTCACCTTCAGCAAGACCGTGGCCGAGAGCGATGTCTACCTGTTCGCCGGGGTCACCGGTGATCTGGCGCCCAATCACGTGGACGCCGAGTACATGGCCGGGACACCGTACGGCCGCAGGGTCGCGCACGGCGTACTCGTCTGGGCTACACCTCCACCGTCTCGACGCGGGCGCTGGAACGGGCCGGCGAGCACGCGGTCTCCTACGGCTACGACCGGGTGCGGTTCACCGCGCCGGTCTTCTTCGGCGACACCTTGACCGTCCGGTACACCACCGAACGGGTCGATCCCGGCGAGGGCAAGGTCTATTCGGCCGTGCGTGTGACCAACCAGGACGGGGCGGTCTGCCTGGCCGCCACCCACGTGCTCAAGATGATCGAGGGGCCCCGGTAATGGCGGACGAGGCGCTGGTGGAGATGGTCCGCTCGTTCGTGGCGGCCGAGGTGCGGCCGGTGGCGGAGGAGCTGGACGAGACCGAACGGTTCCCCGCCGAGATCTACGAGCGGATGGGCGGGCTGGGCCTGCTGGGCGTGACCGTCCCCGAGGCCGACGGCGGATCGGGCGGCACCACCCTGGACTACGTCGAAGTGATGGAGGAGCTCTCGTACGGCTACTCCAGCGTGGCCGACCAGTGCGGCCTGGTCGAACTCGTCGGCTCGCTGCTGTCGGCGTTCGGCACACCCGAGCAGAAGGAGGCCCACCTGCACGGGCTGCTGGCCGGGACGCGGCGGTGCGCGTACGCGCTGACCGAGCCGGGCGCCGGGTCCGACCTCGGCGGCCTGGCCACGACCGCCTGGCGGGACGGCGCCGACTGGGTGCTGCGCGGCGAGAAGGTCTACATCCACAACGCCCCGGTCGCCGACTTCGCCCTGGTGCTGGCCGTGACCGACCCGGAGCGGCGCAAGCGGGGCGGCATGTCGATGTTCCTGGTGGACGCCGACGCGCCCGGCGTGCGGCGGGCGTACAAGGAGAAGAAGATGGGGCAGCGGGCCTCGCCGGTCGGCGGGTTCGTTTTCGACGACGTGCGGCTGCCGGGCTCGGCGCTGCTCGGCGCGGAGGGGGAGGGCTTCGGCGCCGTGCTGCGCGTCCTGGAGAAGGGGCGGCTCGGGATCGGCGCGCTTGCCAACGGGATCTCCCGGGCGGCGCTGGACACCGCGCGCGAGCACGCCCGCACGCGGCACCAGTTCGGGCGCCCGCTCGCGGACAACCAGGCGGTCGCGTTCAGCCTGGCGGACATGGCCACCGACCATGAGGGGGCGCGGCTCTACCGGGACGCCCGATCACCACGATCTACGAGGGCACCAGCGAGGTCCAGCGCATGATCATCAGCCGGTCGCTGCTGCGCGGCTGATCGCGCCGCCCCGGTACGCGTCCGGGAACATTGGGCATTGACGTGTACCACAAACGTTTTCATAATCCCGGGTATGAGTTCGATCCGGGCGGTCGCTTCGGCCGCCGGCGTCTCGGCCTCGACCGTCTCGCGGGCGCTCAACAACCCCGAGCTGGTCAACGCCGAAACCCGGCGGCGGGTGCTGGAGTGCGCGGACCGGCTGGGCTACCGGCCCAACCGGGCCGCCCGGTCGCTGGTCCTGGGCCGCACCACCAACGTCGGGCTGATCGTGCCCGACATCGCCAACCCGGTCTTCGCGCTGTTCATCAAGGGCGTGGAGGCCTACTTCCGGGACACCGAGTACGCGGTCTTCCTCGCCGACACCGACGAGGACGCCGCCACCGAGGTACGGCTCGCCGAGGCCATGGTCGAGCGCGCCGACGGCCTCATCCTCTGCGCGCCCCGCATGTCCGGCATGCGGGTGCGCTCCATCGCCGCCAAGACCACGCTCGTCCTGGCCAACCGGCTCAGCCGCACCGTCCCCTCCATCGCGATGGACTTCGGTCCCGGCATCGACCAGGCGATCGGGCACGTGCACGCGCTCGGGCACCGGCGCTGCGCGTTCCTGGCCGGGCCGCGCGACTCCTGGTCCAACCGGCAGCGCCGCCGGTTCCTCGCCGCCGGGTGCGCCGAACGCGGCATCGAGCTGGTCGAACTGGGCCCCTACGAGCCGCGGTTCGGCGGCGGCTACCGGGCCGCCGACGAGGCGCTCGCCGCGGACGTCACCGCCGTCTTCGCCTACAACGACCTGGTCGCGCTCGGCGTGCTGGCCCGCCTGCGCGACCGGGACGTGCCGGTGCCCGGGCGGATGAGCATCGTCGGCTTCGACGACGTGCCGACCGCGTCGATGGTCGCGCCGCCCCTGACCACCGTGGCCGTGCCGATCCCGGCAGTCGCGCGCGCCGCGTCCGCCATGCTCCTCGCGAAACTGCGGGAGGCCCGACCCCAAGGGGCGGCGGAACCCCCGCCGCCCCGGCCGCCGGCGCCGGAGCTGGCGACCCGTCTCCTCATCCGGAGCACTACCGGGCCGACGTAGGAGAGCCCGGCCCACCAGGAGGACCACCCCCCAATGAGAACTCCCTTGAGAACTCCGCGCACCTCCGCCATCGTCCTGGCCGCCTCCCTGATCACCTGGGTCGCCGCGTGCGGCGCCCCGGAATCGGGATCCGGCTCCGCCGCCGAACCCGCCCTCGCCGACGTCAAGAACCCGTCCAAGCCGGTCACCCTGAACATCGTGGACGTGGCCGGCAACCTCCAGCTCACCCAGCAGATCTTCGAGAACTACAAGGCCCGCAACCCCAAGCTGGTCGAGCGGGTCACCTACAACAAGGTGACCGCGCCCGAGCTGGCGGGGAAGGTCAAGGCGCAGCAGGACGCGGGACGGCTCGACATCGATCTCGTCCTCACCGGCAACGACGGCCTCGCGGCCGGGCTGGAGCAGAACCTCTGGGTCGACCTGGCCGGCAAGTACGCGAGCAAGCTGCCCGACCTCAAGACCGTCTATCAGGAACCGGCCGCCAAGATGCAGGAGCTGGCCAAGGGCAAGGGCGTCACGGTGACGTACTACCCGTCCGGGCCCCTGCTGGAGTACAACAAGACGGTCTCCAAGCCGCCCAAGACCGCCGAGGAACTCCTCGCCTGGGCCAAGGCCAACCCCAAGAAGCTGATGTACGCGCGGCCGTCGAACTCCGGGCCCGGACGCACCTGGCTCATGGGCCTGCCCTACATCCTCAAGGACTCCAACCCAATGGACCCCGTCAACGGCTGGTCCAAGACCTGGGCCTACCTCAAGGAACTCGACAAGTACGTCGAGTACTACCCGACGGGCACCTCCCAGACCATGAAGGAGCTGGGCGAGGGCACCCGCGACATCATCCTCACCACGACGGGCTGGGACATCAACCCGCGCGTCCTCGGCCAGGTGCCCAAGGACGTCAAGACCGGCGCCCTGGACGGCTTCACGTGGGTGACCGACGCGCACTACATGGTCGTCCCCAAGGGCATCTCCGGTGAGAAGCTCGCCGTCCTGACCGACCTGATGAAGTTCGCCCTGACCCCGCAGCAGCAGGCGATCACCTACGACAAGGGCTACTTCTACCCCGGCCCGGCCGTGAAGGGCGTGACCCTCTCCATGGCCCCGGCCGACAGCCAGAAGGTCGTCCAGGAGTACGGCCGGCCCGAGTACGACAAGCTCATCGCCGACAACCCCAAGGCGCCGCCGCTCGACGCCAAGGCCATGGTCGCCGCCTTCGACAAGTGGGACCGGGAGATCGGCGGCCAGAAGGTGCGCAAGTCATGACGGCCGTCGCGGCCGAGGACGCCCGCGTCGGATTCGGGGAGTTGCGGATGGAGGGCGTCACGCGCCGCTTCGGCACGTCCCTGGCACTCGACCGGATCGACCTGGAGATCAAGGGCGGGGAGTTCCTGGCGCTGCTCGGGCCGTCCGGTTGCGGCAAGTCGACGGCGCTCAACTGCCTGGCCGGGCTGCTGCCGCTCTCCGAAGGCGCCATCCGGCTGGACGGCGAGCGCATCGACGGCCTCCCTCCCGAGCGGCGCGGGTTCGGGATGGTGTTCCAGAACTACGCCCTCTTCCCCCACCTGTCGGTGCGCAAGAACGTCGCGTTCGGCCTGTCGGTGCGGCGGACCGGCAAGGCCGAGATCGCCAAGCGCGTGGACGAGGCGCTGCGGCTGGTCGAGTTGACCGAGCACGCCCACAAGCTGCCCGGCCAGCTGTCGGGCGGGCAGCAGCAGCGGGTCGCGATCGCCCGCGCGGTGGTGCTCCGCCCCCGGCTGGTGCTGATGGACGAGCCGCTGTCCAACCTGGACGCCAAGCTCCGCGTCCAGATGCGCACCGAGATCCGGCGCATGCACCAGGACCTCGGCCTGACCACCGTGTACGTGACGCACGACCAGGAGGAGGCGCTCGCGCTGGCCGACCGGGTGGTGGTGCTGCGGGCCGGGCGGATCGAGCAGGAGGGCACGCCCGAGGAGGTCTACACCTACCCGGCCAGCACCTACATCGCCGGATTCATGGGCTACCGGAACCTGCTGCCGATGCCGGTCGCCGCCCGCGAAGGCGGGCGGATCACCCTGGCCGACCGCGGCCTCCGCCTCACCGGGGTGCCGCAGCAGGAGGACATTCCGGACGGTGCGGCGGTCGCCGCGGTGCGGCCGGAGGACTTCCGGGTCGCCGGGGAGACCGCCGACCCGGTGAACGCGCTGCGCGTGCGGGTCGACGTCTCGGAGTTCCACGGCCGCGAGGTGGCGGCCGAGGGCGTCACCGACGGCGGCCACGTCATCCACTTCCGCCTGCCCGAACGGGTCGCGCCCGGTTCCAGGGTCGAACTCACGGTGCCGGTGGAGCGCGTCCTGGTGTTCTCCGGGACGGCCGAGGCGACCGGCCCGAAGGAGCGGTGATGGCCGTCGACGCACCGCCGGCCCGTACCGGCGAGGCGCCCGCGCCGCGCCCGCGCGGCGGCCTGCGGCACCGGCTCGCCGAACGCGGCGTCGACCGGGTGCTGCTCCTGCTCGCACCCGCCGTGCTGGTCGTGGCCGTGCTGTTCCTGTACCCGATGATGTACGGCGTCGGGCTGTCGATGCAGCCCAAGAACGGCGGCGGGATCTTCGGCAACTACTCGGCGTTCTTCAGCGACGCCTACCAGCGCGGCACCATCGGCAAGACGCTGCGGCTCGCGCTGCCCGCCGCCCTCATCAACGTGGGCGCCTCGGTGCCGATCGCCTACCGGCTGCGCGGCCGGTTCCGCGGCCGCCGGCTGCTCACCGCGGTGCTGGTGCTGCCGGTGACGCTGGGCACGGTGCTGGTCGCCGACGGGCTGCTGCGCTACCTCGGCCCCAAAGGCTGGCTGAACACGCTCCTGATGGACGCCGGGCTGATCGACCAGCCGGTCCGGCTGATCTACAACTACTGGGGCGTCCTGCTGTCCCTGATCATCACCGGGTTCCCGTTCGCGTTCCTGCTGGTTTTGGCCTACCTGTCGGGCATCGACCCGACGCTGGAGCGGGCCGCGGCCACGCTGGGCGCCGGGCCCTGGCAGCGGATGCGGCGGGTGACGCTGCCGCTGCTGGCGCCCGGCCTGGCGACCACGTTCGTGCTGGCCTTCGTGCTGGCGTTCTCGGTGTTCCCGTCGGCCAACCTGGTCGGCGAACCGGCCGGGGAGACCCGGGTGATGGCGATCGCGGCCTACCAGGCGGCGTTCGAGAAGTACGACTACTCGATGGCCTCCACGATCGCCGTCCTGATGGGCCTGTTCGAGCTGCTGGTCATCTCGTTCACGCTGTTCCTTCGGGGCCGCCTTTACAGCGGCCCCGCGATGGGAGGGAAGGGGTCATGACGGCCGTCTCGTTCGGGCGCCTCAAGGGCACGCGGCGCCGCGGCATCGCGGGCTGGGTCGTGTGGGCCTGCGTCGCGTTCTTCCTGCTGAACCTGGCCGCGCTGATCCTGTCGGTGATCGTCAACTCCTTCGGCGAGACCTGGTTCTCCGGCTGGCTGCCCAAGGGCTTCACCACCGCCTGGTACTCCGACGCCTGGTCGGAGTTCGCGCTCGGCGAGGTGCTCCAGGCGACCCTGGGCGTGACGCTGGCGGTGGTGGCACTGTCGCTGCTGCTGGGGGTGCCCGCCGCGTACGCGCTGGCCCGGCGCGACTTCCCGGGCAAGCGCCTGGTCCTGCTGCTGCTCCTGCTGCCCGTCATGCTCCCGCCGATCACCTACGGGATCCCGCTGGCGACGGTGCTCTACAAGTTCCATCTGGCGGGCACGATGACCGGTGTGATCGCGGCGAACCTGGTGCCCGCGCTGCCGTTCGTGGTGCTGGTCATGACCCCGTTCGTGGAGCAGATCGACGCGAACGTGGAGTCGGCCGCCCGGATGTGCGGCGCCCGGACCCGGCAGGTGTTCTCCCGCGTCCTGGTGCCGCTGCTGCTGCCGGGCATCCTGGCCGCCGGGATCCTGGTGCTGGTCCGGACCGTGGCGATGTTCGAGCTGACCTTCCTGGTCGCCGACGCCGACAGCCAGACCCTGATCGTGGCGCTCTACAGCGCCGCGTTCACCCCGGGCATCCGGGCCGCCCAGGCCATCGACGCGATGGCCGTCATCTACATGGCGCTGTCGGCGGTGCTGCTGATCATCGCGCTGATGTTCGTCAACCCCACGCAGATCGTCGCGCAGGTCAAGGAGGCGACCGCCGAATGAGCGGCAGCGTGCAATCCGGCAGTGTGGAATCCGGCAGTGTGACATTCGACTACGAGGGTGCGCGGGTGCTGGTCACCGGCGCGGCGGGGCTGATCGGCCGGGCGCTGGTGACCCGGTTCGCCGGGAGCGGTGCGGAGGTGATCGCGGTGGACCGCGACGCCGACGGGCTGAAGACGCTGGCCGACCTCGTCCCGGCGGGGGGCCGGCTCGCCACCCTGGCCGCCGACCTGGCCGGGGAGGAGGCCGCCGACCGGGTGTTCGACCTGGTCGACCGGGCGGGCGGGCTGGACGTGCTGGTCAACAACGCGGCCCTCACCGAGTACCGGACGCCGTTCATCGACATCGACTCGGCGACCTGGGACACGATCATCGCCGCGAACCTGCGCTCGGCCTACCTGCTGTCGGTACGGGCGGTGCGCCGCTGGCGGGACGCCGGGCGGGGCGGCGCGATCGTCAACATGTCCTCGCCGGGCGGGGCGCGGGCGCACGAGGACCAGAGCGCCTACGACGTGGCCAAGGCGGGCCTGGAGGCGATGGCGCGGGCGATCGCGGTGGAGCTCGGCGGCCTCGGCATCCGCGCCAACTGCATCGCCCCGGCCAGCGTGGTCGGGGACGTGCGTTCCACCACCGACATCCCGTCCGGGCGGACGACGTCGCCCGAGGAGGTCGCCGACGCCGCGCTGTTCCTGGGCTCGTCGGCGGCCGCGCACGTCAACGGCCACGTGCTGCGCGTGGACGGCGGCCTGCACGCCCGGCTGCGCACCGATCCGTCGCAGGAGCAGCAGCGATGAGCCCGCTGCGGCTGGGCGGGGTGCTGTTCTTCCCGGTGACGCCGTTCGGTCCGGACGGCGGGGTCGCGGTGGACGTGCTGGCCGAGCATGTCCGCGCCGGCATGGCGCACGGCCCCGGCGGGGTGTTCGTGGCGTGCGGGACGGGCGAGTTCCCTTCGCTGTCCACCGAGGAGCACCGGCTGGCGGTGCGGACGGCGGTGGCCGAGGTGAACGGCCGGGTGCCGGTCGTCGCGGGCGCGGGCGGGCCGCTGGGCGCGGCGCTGCGGCAGGCCAAGCAGGCGGCCGCGGCCGGTGCGGACGGCGTCCTGCTGCTGCCTCCCTACCTGTCGCAGGGCCCCGTGCCGGGGTTGCGCGACTACGTGCGGGCGGTGGCGGAGGCGGCGGGGATCCCGGTGATCCTCTACCAGCGGGGCGGGCTGGCGCTCGACCCGGCGGCCGCCGTCGAGCTGGCGCGCGTCCCCGGCGTCGTGGGGCTGAAGGACGGCATCGGCGACATCGACCGGATGGCCCGGATCGTGTGCGCGGTGCGCCGCGAGATCGGCCCGGGCTTCGCGTTCTTCAACGGGCTGCCGACCGCCGAGCTCACCGCGCCCGCGTACCGGGGGATCGGCGTGGACCTCTACTCCTCGGCCGCGTTCTGCTTCGTCCCGGAGGTGGCCGCGGCGTTCCGCGGCGCGCTCGACTCCGGTGACGACGATCTGGTCCGGCGGCTGACCGACGAGTTCTACGCCCCGCTGGTGGAGCTGCGCAGCGCGGTGCCCGGTTACGCGGTGTCCCTGGTCAAGGCGGGGGTGCGGCTCGGCGGGCTGGACGCGGGCCCGGTCCGGCCGCCGCTGGCCGAGCCCGCGCCCGAGCACCTCCAGGAGCTGTCCCGGCTCATCAAGGCCGGGCGGGCGCTGGTGGGGGCGCGATGACGGCCGGCGGGACGATCACCGGCCTGAGCAGCACCCTGCACCGCGTCCCGATGCACCGGCCCTGGAGCCCGGGCATGACGCACATCCACGTCGTCGTCACCGGGTTGACCACCGATGACGGCCGTACCGGAACGGGCTTCTCGTGGGCGCCGTGGGTCGGCGGAAGGGCGGTGCACGCGCTGCTGGAGTCCGACGTCCGGGACGCGGCGCTCGGCCTGCCCGCGCACCCCGAGATCGTGTTCGACCGGCTGTGGTGGCACCTGCACGAGGCGGGCCGCGGCGGCCTGGTGACGACCGCGCTCGCCGCCGTCGACCTGGCCCTGTGGGATCTGCGGGCGGCCGAGCACGGCCTGACCGGCACGCTCGGGCGGCGCCGCGACGCGGTCCCGGTGTACGGCAGCGGCGTCAACCGCCACTACTCGATCGAGGAACTGGTCGCCCAGGCCGAGCGGTGGGCGGCGCAGGGCCGCACCGCCGCGAAGATCAAGGTGGGGCTGGACGACCTGGGCGCCGACGTGGAACGGGTGGCCGCCGTCCGCGCGGTGCTCGGCCCGGACGCCCGCCTGATGGTGGACGCCAACCAGCTGTGGGACCTGCCCCGGGCGCTGCGGGCGATCGAGGCGCTGGCGCCCTACGACCTCTATTGGGTCGAGGAGCCGCTTCCGGCCGCCGACGTCGGCGCCTACGCCCGGCTGCGCGCGAGCGTGGACGTGCCGATCGCGCTCGGCGAGAACACCTACACCACGTACCAGTTCCGCGACCTGCTCGCGGTGGGGGCGTGCGACATCGTGCAGCCGAACGTGGTGCGCGTCGGCGGGGTCACGCCGTTCCTGCGGATCGTCGAGCTGGCCCGCACGTTCGACGTCCCCGCGTATCCGCACCTGCTGCCCGACATCTCCGGGCAGCTGGCCTGCTGCCTGCCGATGCCGGCGATGGTGGAGGACGTGGAGGACGCCTCGTTCGCCGACCTGGGCCTGCTGGCCGAGCCGTACCCGGTGCGGATCGAGGGCGGGCTGCTGCGTCCCGGCGACCATTCGGGGCACGGCATCCGCTTCGACCCGGCCAAGCTGGCCCAGACCCGGGTCTGAACCGGGCCGCGGCGGGCGGGGAGGCCCCGGCCGCCGCGGCGATCGTCCTGGATCAGTACGGGCAGGTGGCGCGGTATTCCTGGATGGTGGCACTGTTGCCGGGCGGGGGCGGGCACAGGAACCGGTTGTAGCGGGTGTCGTTGTCGATCCAGCGCTTCATCCACGAGAGCGCGTACTTGGCGATGGTGTTGTTGTCGCTGGTGAAGGTGAAATGGCCGGCGTTCTCCAGCTCCATGTAGGCCTTCTCGACCCGCAATTGCTCGTAGAACGGCTCGGCGTGGTCGCCGGTGCCGGCGATGAAGTCGTTGTCGGCGCCCATGACGAACGTCGGCACCTGGACATTGCCGAAGTTCACGCCCGTGTCCCAGGGGGCGAGGGGGATGGCGGCCTTGAGCGAGGGGTTCTGCTGGGCGGCGCGCAGCGTGCCGCCGCCGCCCATCGACCAGCCCATGACCGCCATGCGGGCGGGATCGATCCGGGTGCGGACGGTGGTGTCCTGCTTGAGGTAGTCCAGCGCCGACAGCAGTTGCGCGGCGCGGGCCTCGGGCAGATCGAACCCGGTCGTGGTCTCCAGGGTGATGACGACGAACCCCTGTGAGGCCAGCCGCGGGCCGTACCAGGAGACCAGGGCCTCGGGCGAGATGAACCCGGGCGACACCGAGATCGCGCCGAAGGTGCCCTGGCTCGTGTCGGTCGGGTAGTAGATCGTGCCCTCCCGGATGCCCGGGTGGCTGAACGCGGAGACCTTCTTCGACGCGATCGCGAACGGCCCGCGCTGGGCCGTGACGCTGGCCTCCGTGGGATCGGGGCCCCGCTGGTAGGGGTTGGCCGCCGACTGGGCCGCGGTCGCCGGCGCGGCCAGGGCGCCGGCGAGCAGCCCGGCGATCACTGGGAGCCGCTTGAACGAGGGGTGCACGGGGGGCCGTCCTTTCCGTAGACCTCGAATGGGGGGGCACAAGTGTCAGGACGGTCCTGCCGCGGGCACATCGCGGTGTTCGCACAGTTTCGCCGGGCCTTTTGTCAGCGGGCGGAGTCGCCGCCGGAAAGGACGCGCCGACTAGTCACCCGGATGAGTCAATGCTGCCGTCCCGTTTGGCGAACGTCGCGTTTCGACGCCGGGAGCGCTCGACGACCATCGCATTTCCACCCTTTCGTCCCACTCGCGAAGGGAATGACATGCGCTTCCGATCGACGCTGCCGCTGGTGGCGGCCGGGCTCCTGGGCGACGCGCTCTGGCGGAGGAGCCGCGCGGCCCGGCTCGCCGCACTGTCACCTTCCGGCGAGCCCGTCCCCGACGACCACCGCTTCGTGACCGCCGCCGGGGTCACCTTGGACGAGGCCACCCGCCGGGCCGCGTCCGCGCACGCCCGCGAACGGGACTTGAGCGTCCTGGAGCTGGTCCCCGCGGGCCTTGACGCCGCCCGCGCGCTGGAGCTGGTCCGCCGCGTGCACCCCGGGACCCACCGGACCGCCCGCCTCGCCCAGGGCGGTGGCGGCGGGCACGCGACGCTGGTGACGGCCGACGTCGCCGAGCGGGCCGGGATCACCCGGTTCGCCGGGCTGGGCGCGGCGGAGATGGAGGAGCTGGCGGTACGGCTCAAGCGGTACGCGCCTGTGGAGACGGACCTGGCCGTGACGTCCGGGATCACCCCGGTCGGCTGCCCGCCCGCCGACCGCCGCGCGATCCTGCGCGGGCGCTGGCCCAGCGACCTGCCCGTCTACCTGTCCGGGAACGTCATCGGGCTGTCCGCGCTGGCGTTGGCAATGGGCAGGGATCTGCTGGGGGCGCGGCGGGTGCGCGAGGCGCTGCCCGCGGTGGCGGTCCTCGCCGCCGCGGCCGCGCAGCCCTACCTCGCCACCGCGGGGACGCCGCTCCGCCCGCACGACCGCCGCCGGTTCGCGCTGACGCGCCCGGTGGCGGCGCCCTACCGCTGGCTGCGCGTCGCCGCCGAACGCGAGGCACCCCGACCCGGCCTCGACCATGCCCGCCGCGAGTACGCGGCCGAGCTCGCCGCCGGGGTGGACCGCTTCTACGCGCCGCGCCGCGACGACTGCCCGTGGTGCGGCAGCAAGGCCCTTCGGCACCGGCTCACCAGCGGCGACCACCAGCACCACCGTCCCGGTATCTTCACCCTTGACGCCTGCGACGCGTGCGGGCACGTCTTCCAGAACCCCCGGCTCAACACCGCCGGCCTGGACTTCCACTACCGCGACTTCTACGACGGGCCGGGCGGGCCCGAGGTGGAGCGCGGCTTCCGGCTCGCCGGCCCGCACTACCGCGACCGCGCCCGGATGCTGCGCGGCCACGCGGTGCCCAAGGCCTGGCTGGACGTCGGCGGCGGCCACGGCCACTTCTGCAACGCCGCCCGCGACGTCTGGCCGGAGACCCGCTTCGACGCGCTCGACATGAGCGTCAGCGTCAAGGAGGCCGAGGACCGCGGCTGGATCGACGGCGGCCACATGGGCCTCTTCCCCGAGTACGCCGACGAGCTGGCCGGCGCCTACGACGTGGTGAGCATGCACCACTACCTGGAGCACACCATGGACCCGCGGGCCGAGCTGGACGCCGCCGCCCGCGTCCTGCCGCCGGGCGGGCACCTGCTGGTCGAGGTGCCCGATCCCGAGTGGATCGTCGGCCGGCTCGCCGGCCGCTGGTGGCACGCCTGGTTCCAGCCCCAGCACCTGCACTTCGTCCCGCTCCGCAACCTGGTCGCGGCGCTGGCGGAGCGCGGGTTCGAGGTGGTCGCGGTGGAACGCGGGCCGGCGAACCAGCCGGTCGACCTCCTCATGATCGTGATGATGCTGGCGCACCGCGTCGTCCCCGACCCGGACAAGCCGTGGCGCTCGGCGCGGTACCGCCGGCTGCGCGGCGCCGCCCGCACCTCGGTGTACCTGGCCGCCGGGCCGGCGATGTTCGGGGCGGCGGCGCTGGACCAGTTCCTGCACCCGCTGATCAAGCGGACCGGCCGGTCCAACACCTACCGGGTGCTGGCCCGCCGCGGGCCCGGTGCCGGGGCCACCTCATCAACCGGCTGACAACGAACGCGCTCCGGCTCCTGCGCCGGCTGACTGTTCCCGGCCCGGCCGAGGGGTGATATTGGATCGCCGCCGCGATCACCGCGCCGTCGCCGGCCCGCTTCCCACCGGAGGTGCAGGTGGCCGACCAAGGATTCCCCGTGCCGACCGCCCCGCCGCTCACCGACGCGGTGCGGCGCGACACCGGCGCGCTGCGCCCGCACATCGAGGCCGCGGCGGCGGAGATGGTGCTGGAGATCCAGCGCCAGGTCCCCGAGTACGCCTGCCCTCCGGGCAGCAGGTTCTCCCGGCGGATGCACTGGGCGGTGAACCAGACCGTGGCGCACTTCGTCGAGGCGCTGGCCGGCGGACGGCCGGACTGGCGGGCGCTGACCGACATCTACGTCGAGGTCGGCGCGTACGAGGCGCGCAAGGGCCGCAGCCTGGACGGCCTGCAGTCCGCGGTCCGGGTGGCCGGGCAGGTGGCCTGCCGCCGGTTCATCAGCGAGACCCGGCGGCTGGAGTGGTCGCTGGAGACGCTGGGGCAGATCACCGAGTCGCTGTTCGCGTTCCTGGAGCGGGTCGCCGGCGCCGCCTCGCGGGGCTACGCCGAGGCGACCGAGCGGCTGGCCACCGAGCGGGAGCGGCTGCGCTGGCGGCTTCGCGACCTGCTGATCGCCGACCCGCCGGCCAGCGACGAGGCCATCGGCGAGCTGGCCCGCCCGGCCGGCTGGGGGAAGCCCCGCACGATCGCGGTCGTCGCGGTGCGCAGGCCCGCCGGGCGGCCGGTGCCGGTGCTGCCGCCGCATGTCCTGGCCGACTGGCACTGCGCGGAGCCGTACCTGATCGTGCCCGACCCGGAGGGGCCCGGCCAGGACGGCTTCCTGGAGTCCCTGCCGGCCGGGTACCGGGCCGCGATCGGGCCGACCGTGCCGCCGGCCGCGGGCGCGCTGTCGCTGCGCTGGGCCCGCCGGACGCTGGCGCTGGCGGAGGACGGGACGGTGCCCGGCGAGGGGGTGGCCCGGTGCATGGACCACCTGCCCGCCGTCATCATCTCGATGTCCCGGGAACTGCTCGCCTTCGCGGTGCGGGAGCGGCTGCGCCCGCTGGACGAGCTGCCCCCGCACCGGCGGGCGCTGTTCGCGCGCACGCTGCTGGAGTACATGAAGTGCCACGACAACGCGGTCGACGCGGCGGAGCGGCTGATGGTGCACGACCAGACCGTGCGCTACCGCGTCCGGCGGCTGAAGCAGCTGCTGGGGGACGACGTCAACGACCCCCGGCACCGCACGGAGCTGCTGCTCCTGCTGAACGCGGCCGTGGAGTTCGACCTGATCGACGACCCGATGGAACGCCCCGAAACGGAACGAGGTTGACGATGACACGTCGCAAGGAGCGGACTCGGGCGGGGGCGCTGCTGGTCGTGGCCGCGCTGGCGGGGACGGGGATCGCCGTGCCCGGGGCGGCGGCCCGGGCGGAACCGTTCCGGCCCGCCGACACCGGCGCGCGGATCACCGCCGAGACCCGGCTGGGGGCGGGCGAGGTCGACATCACGATCGACTCCCCGTCGCTGCGCAGGTCGGTGAAGACCCGGATCCTGCTGCCGAAGGACTGGCAGGCCGGCGCCACCAGGACCTGGCCGGTCCTGTACGCCTACCACGGCGGCCAGGACGACTACACCTCCTGGCCCCGCAACACCGACATCGAGAGCTGGGCGGCCGGCTACAACGCGATCGTGGTCATGCCGGAGGCGGCGGACGGGGCGTACACCGACTGGTTCAACTACGGCTTCGGAGGCCCGCCCAAGTGGGAGACGTTCCACACGCAGGAGGTCGTCCAGCTGATCGAGCGCAACTACCACGCGAGCGGCGTGCGCGCGGCGATCGGAGACTCGGCCGGCGGGCAGGGCGCGATCAGCTACGCCGCCCGCCATCCGGGCATGTTCCGGCACGTCGCGTCGCTGAGCGGGGTGCTGTGGCTGCGCGCCCCGGGGATGCCCGCACTGATCATGGCGACCAACGCGCTGAACGGCCAGGATCCGATCGCCATCTACGGTTTCGCGGTCCTCAACACCGCCAACTGGGCGGCGCACGACCCGTACGAGCTGGCGCCGAAGCTGGCCGGAACGAAGATCTTCTTCTCCTCGGGCACCACCGGGAAGCCCGGCCCCGGCGACCCCGAGGCGCCGCCGTGGGACATCGGGCTGATCGGCGAGCAGGCGGTCGGCGCCAACAACGTCGCCTTCCGGGACCGGCTCGACCGGCTCGGCATCCCCTACACCGCCGACCTGTACGGCGACGGCCGGCACAACTGGCCGTCCTGGATCCGCGTCGCCTCCAGGATCTGGCCCGACCTCATGGCCTCGATCGGCGCCCGCCGGATGTGACCCGGCTTCCCCGTCCCAGGTCGTGCCCCCGGTCGGCGCCGTACGCGGACGTCCCGTCGGGGGCCACCGCGCCGCCGAGACCCGGGTCCCGGCACAGGGCCGGCGCCGCGGCTTCCACGACGCCGTCCACTGAGATCTCCAGCAGGCCCGGATCCGGCCCGGCCCGGTGCGGGTCGCCGCGGCGGCCGCTCCACAGCACCCGGTGCTGGGTGCGGTCGGGCGGTGGCCCGCACAGCGCGGGCGGGGTCGGGCCGAACAGCAGGACCGACGGCGTGCGGTATGCCGTGGCCAGATGGCCGACGCCGGTGTCGCCGCAGATCACCAGCCGGGCGCGGGCGACCAGCATGGCCAGCTCCAGCGGCCCGGTGCGGCCGGACAGGTCGGCGCCCGGGCCGAGCCCGCCCAGGACCGCGACCCGCCGCGCCGTCGCGGCCTCGTCCGGCCCGCCGGTGACCACGACCCGCTCACCGCGGGCCCGCAACGCGGCCGCGACCGCGCCGAAACGCTCGGCGGGCCAGCGCCGGGACGCGTGGGCCGCGCCCGGGTGGATCACCACGGCGCCGGGCGCCGGGGACGCCACCCGCGGCCGGGCCAGGTCCAGGTCGGCGGGATCGGCGTCGAAGCCGTGCGCGTCGACCAGCCGGCACCAGCGCGCGACCTCGTGCTCGCCGGGCTTCCACGCCGGGCCGTCGACGCCGTCCACGTCGGCGTGCGCGAACGCGATCATCTGCTGCGGGCGCAGCGACTGCAGCAGCCGGTGGCTCTGCGGGCCGCTCCCGTGCAGGTTGACGGCGAGCTCGATCGGACCGTCGGGCGGCGGCAGCGGTGCCAGGCCGCAGGCGGGGAACACGTCGTCCACGGCCCCGCTGAGCAGCGCGAGCGGCGCGATCCGGCGCGGCGCCGCCAGGGTCACCCGCCAGTCCGGCAGCCCGCGGCGGAGCGCGCGCAGCGCGGGCAGGGCGGTCAGCAGGTCGCCCAGGCCGAGCGCGCGCAGCACCAGCGCCCGCGGCCGCCGCGCCTCGCTCACGGCCATGACGGCTCCCGCGCCGGGCGGTTGAGGATTCTCATGACCTGCTCCCCTCCATGGTGGTCATGGGGTCACCCCGTTGCGCGGCGGCCCGGGCGTAGACCGCGAGGGTCTCCTGCGCGATCCGCGCCCACGAGTAGCGGGACCGCGCCCGGTCGGAGCCGGCGAACCCCATCGCCGCGCGGCGGGTCGGGTCGGCAAGCAGCTCGCGGACGCGGCGCGCCGTCTCACCCGGGCGGCGCGGCGGCACCTGGACGCCTGTGACGCCGTCGACGATGCTGTCGAGGTGGCCGCCGACGCCCGTGGCCACCACGGGCACGCCGCAGGCCATCGCCTCCAGCGGCACCATCCCGAACGGCTCGTACCAGGGCAGCGTCACCACCAGGTCGGCCGAGCGCAGCAGCACGGGGACCTCGTCCCGACGGACGCGGCCGAGGAAGGCGACCCGGTCGTGCACGCCGGCGGCCCGCGCCACCTCGCGCAGGCGGCGCACCTCCGGATCGGCGTCCAGGACGGCGGGCGGCGTCCCGCCCGCGACGACCAGCCCGGCGCCGGGGATCTGGGCGAGCGCCTCGATGGCGGTGTCCACGCCCTTGCGCTCGACCAGCCGGGACAGCACCACCAGCCGGGCGGCGAAACCCTGCGCGCCGAACCCGGGCGGGCCGAACCCCTGGGCGCCGTCTTTGCGCGCGGCGCCCGGCGGACCCGAGTCGTCCACCGCGTCGGCCGGGCCCGCGGGCCCCTCGGGACGGAACCGGTCGAGGTCCACCCCGCACGGCACCACGCAGATCCGCTCGCGTGGGACGCCCATCCGCAGCAGTTCCCTGGTCTCGTCGGTGCAACTGGCGATGACCGCGTCGGCGGTACGGCCGATCGCCGCCT
Source organism: Actinomadura vinacea (assembly GCF_039532545.1). Classification (NCBI taxonomy): domain Bacteria; kingdom Bacillati; phylum Actinomycetota; class Actinomycetes; order Streptosporangiales; family Thermomonosporaceae; genus Actinomadura; species Actinomadura vinacea. Next base: position 169,410 of record NZ_BAAARW010000050.1, read on the forward strand.
CCAGCCGCGGCCGCTCGGCCGGACTGGTGTCGCGCTCGCCCTGGTGGCGCCGCTTCACGGTGCCCAGCGCGTGGAAGGTCTGCACGACCGGGACGCCCCTCCCGCCCTCCGCCCGGAGGCGCTCGGCCGCCTGGAGCGAGGCCAGCCCGCTCAGCCAGAAGTGGGCGTGCACGACGTCCGGCGGCGCCTGCGCCCAGCGCCGCTCAAGATGGCGCCCGAACCCGGGCATCAGCGGCAGGAGCTCGTCCTTGGGGACCGGGCCCGGCGGCCCCGCGGGGACGTGCTCCACCGTCACGCCCTGCGCCAGCCGCACCCGCCGCGGGAGATCGGGCGCGTCCCGCCGGGTGTAGACGGTGACGTGGTGGCCCTGGCGGCCCATCTCGGTCGCGAGGTCGGCCACGCACACGTTCTGGCCGCCGCCGTCGGCCCCGCCGAGCCCGGCCCGGGTGGCGAGCGGGCTCGCGTGCTCGGAGACCATGGCTATGGTCATCGGGTTCATCCGGTCACCTCCGTGAGCATGTGCCGCCAGTCCCGCAGGAAGCGCGGCAGGCCGTAGCGGTCCACTGCGAAGGCCCGCGCCTCCTTGCCCATCTGCCGGGCGCGCGGGGCGTCGGCGGCCAGCGACCGGGCCGCCTCGGCGAGGGTCTCGACGCGGGTGGAGAGCACCCCGGCCTCGGGCGGAACGGCCTCGACCGCCTCGGTGGCGCCCAGCGCCACCACCGGCAGGCCGAGCATCATCGCCTCGATCAGCGCGAGGCCGAGGGAGGTCCAGCGGTAGGGGTGGAGGTAGACGCGGCGGCGGGCGAGCTCGCCGTGCATCCGCGCCTGCGGCAGGTCCTCGTAGGTCCACAGCGATTCCGGGGGGATGCCCAGCCGGCGCGGGACGTCCAGCACGTTGGTGCCGAACAGGTCGAGCGGGACGGCGCCGGCCAGTTGCGGGAGCAGGTCGGTGCCGGCCACCCGGCCGCGGCGCAGCGGGTCGTTGATGACGACCGCGGCGCGCGGCCAGTCGCCCCGGAACCGGTGGCCCGGATCGGCGGCACCGTGCTCGATCACCATGGTGGGCGCCCGGCCGCAGTCCCAGAAGAGCCGGTTGAAGTGGGTGACGTGGACGATCGGGATGTCGGAGCGGTCGTGCAGGAAGTGCCTGCTGTTCGGGACGACCTCCTCGGGCGTCCCGGCGTCGGAGGGGGCGCGGCGCGGGGCGTCGTGCTCGACGTACACGGCGGGCAGGTCGCGGCCGGGGCTGCGCCCGAGCCAGCGCTCGCACAGCTCGATCTCGTGCGGCCGCTGCAGCACGACCACGTCGACGTGCTCCTCGCGGAGCCGGTCGTGGGGGACCTCGACGGCCCGGTCGGGCCAAGCAGAAGCGCCGGGACGGCCTTTCCCGTCCGGTCCCCGGCCGGGGGTGACGGGGACCAGCGTGGTCTGCGGGCCGTGCACGAACGACGTCGCCCAGGACCTGTGGACGTGCCAGAGCAGCACCCGCATCGGCCTCATGAGGCGATCACCGCCCGCCCTCCTCGCCGAGGACCAGATCGACGGCGCTGCCCAGGTCGGGCACCACCTCGCAGGCCCGGACGATCTCCTCCACCCGGGTCCGCTCGCCGGGGACGAGGATGCCGCGCGCCCCCGCCGCCACGGCCGTCCATACGGCCCTGGCCGCGAGCGCGGCGAGGGCCAGCAGCCCGGAGCCCGTGGTCAGCGCGTGGCGGCGGAACCGGCCGTGTTCCGCGCCGGCGCGCACGCGCCAGTCGCGCCCGTGCGCGCGGCGCATCAGGACGTCGTCGGCGTTGTCCGCCTGCGCCCGCATCGAGGCCCGGAAGCCCGCCGGGCGCACGGGGCGCGGCCGGTCGTCCACGACCAGGACGGCCTCCGGCGGGTGCCGCGGCGTCGCGGCGACCAGCGCGTCGAGGAGCGTGCGGAGGCCGGGCCGTCCGACGGTCGGCACCACGACCGTGTACGCCGTCACGCGGTCACCCGCGGCGCGGTGGAAGCTCCGTGGGAGAGGGCGCCCGTCCCGAGAATGCGCATTGCTGCCTCCGATCCGGCAGGAAGACGACCGGCTGGAAGGAATCCGGCTGGAAGGCGCGGCAGCGGCGTGTCGGACGCAATGGCTTTTGCGGAACGCCGAATCACCTAGAGGTCATTCACCCAGGCCATTCAATTCTGCACTTCTGGATCTCACCCGGGAGCGGCGTCACAAACGGCGGAGCAGCCGGAAGTACAGGTGATCTGAATCACGTTTCCGCAGGTCAAGGCCTACTGTGGGGCGAGTGCCGGGATCAGTGGTGCCAGGGCAGGACGACCGGTTCGGCCGGGACGTCGCCCGCGAGCAGGGCCTTGAGGAGCGGCACCAGCTCCAGCGGGTAGACCACTTCGCCGGTGGCCTCCAGCTCCTCCGGCGTCCACCAGCGATGGGCGGAGATGTGCGCGCGCTCCACCGCCTGGAAGCCGGCCGTGTCGATCTCGATCTCGGGGGCGGCGGCGCGGTGCACGAAGAAGTCGTCCCGGAACACGCCGCTCGCCCAGCTGAACTCGGCGTAGCCGGAGCTGACCGCGACCGGGGCGCCCAGCTCGCCGGGCGAGACGACCAGGCCGGTCTCCTCGCGCAGCTCGCGGGAGCCGGCCTCGGCCAGCGTCTCGCCCTTGTCGACGCCGCCGCCCGGGGTGATCCAGCAGTACCCGAGGTCGGGCTGCTCCATGTCCAGCGGGAACCGGAACAGCAGGAGCCGGCCCGTGCCGTCCAGCAGCAGGACGCGGGCCGAGCGCCGCCGGTAGCCGTCGCCGGACCGGCGGATCCTCACTTGGCGAGCTCGGCTTCCAGCTTGGCCAGCTGCTCGTCGTAGATCCGCTGGAGCCCGCGCGGCGCGAAGGTGCGCTCGAAGAACCCGCCGACGCCGCCCGCGCCCTTCCAGGTCGTCTCGACCTTGACCCGGGAGCCCGCTCCGGCGGGGGAGACCGTCCAGGTGGTGACCATGGACGAGTTGGCGTCCCGCTCCACCAGCGTGTTCTCCTGGGGGACGGTGACCGAGAGCAGGCAGTCGCGCACCCGCTTGCTGGTCGCCGCCAGCCTCCAGTGCACCGTCGTGCCCTCGCCCTGCCCGCCCTCGCGGACCTCGTACTCGCTGTAGTGCTCCGTCAGCAGCTTCGAACGGGTGCCGCTGTAGTCGCCGAGCGCCGCGAACACCTGCTCCACTCCGGCGTCGACGGTCTTCTCGGTGGTAGCCGTGACCTGACCCATGCCCCCATCCTGGCAGAGCGGCCCGCCTTCCGCCGCCGGGGCCGCCCCGCCGGGACGAAGATCACCTCAGCCCCGCGGATCGTCCGGGCGGGCGGAGCGGGCGGGCTCGGACGGGCCGTGGTAGATCGAGTTGATCACGATCGGCCAGGTCGCCCGCGGCCAGGACCGGAAGGTGATCTCGCTGGCCGCGAGGGTGGCGTGCCCCTTGCCGACCTTGAGGCTCACCACGTTCGCCAGCCCGTCCAGCGCCTCGGTGCCGTGCCCGTACCCGCTGGCGAGCAGGTTCCCGCCCGGGTAGGCGGACGCGACGTCGGCCTCGCCCTTGACCCGGTACGCCGCGTCGCGGTTGAACCAGACCGGCCACTCCTTCGGCATGCCCCACGCCGCGGGGACGTCCGGCCTGTACGAGGCGCGCAGCAGCGCGCCCGGCACGTTGAACTTCGCCTGGTCGGCCGGCGCGGCGTTCTCGACCGGCAGGTCCAGCAGCTGCCGCGCGGTCTCCGAACCGCTGCCGATCGCCACCAGGTTGCCGCCGCCCGAGACGAAGCCGCGCAGCGCGTCCCAGCCCGCCTCGCCGACGCCGCGGGCCCACGCGAACCGCGGCGGGTTCTTGGCCGGGTCGAGGCCCTTGACGATGGTGTCCTTGGAGACCCCGTCGGACACGACGATCGTGTCGAAGCGGCCGTCCAGGTCGGCGTAGTCGTCGGCGCCCACCACCTTGTAGTTCACGCCGTACTGGTCGAGCATCCAGGTCATCCACCCGCCGGGCATGTTGTTGGCGCCCCGGATCAGGCCGACGCGGGTGCCCGGCTTGAGCCGGAAGCCGGCCGCCTTCGGCAGCTCGTCCGAGCCGTGGACCTGGAGCCCGGTGGCGGCGGAGGCGTCCTGGAGCGTCCGGCGCGCGGCGGGCGTCGGCGGGACGACGACCGTGCCGGGCGCGAACCTCCGTCCCGCCGCCTCGAACTCCTCGCCCGCGCGGAAGACGGGCACGGTCGCCTTCTGCAGCCGGGACAGCACGTGCGCGAGGCCGTACGACTCGGGCGCCACCAGGTACGCCCCGCGCGGCGCGGCGGGCATCCGCACCGGCTGCGGGACGACCCGCGGCACCCGCTGGAGCTGGCCGGTGAACGCCTTCTCGACCGGGTCGACGTCCACGCCCAGCAGCAGTCCCGCGTTGTCGGTCGTCTCGCTGTACGGCATGATCAGCGGGCAGTCCGCGCACTTGCGGGCCGCCTTCTCCGGGTAGACGTCGGCCTGCAGGAGCTGGTGGATCCAGCGGCCGAGGGGCTGCCGGGTCCGCAGGACGTACGATCCCGCCGGGTAGGTCCGGCCGCCCGCCGTGAACGCCGCGCGGGCCTGGTCGATCTCCGCGCGGCCGAACTCGAACAGCTTCATCAGCTCGTACACGGCGAACGGGTCGCGCTGCCCCGCCGGGATGACGTAGGCCTCCGGCGTCCCGGGCTGGACGTCCGGCAGCGCGGCGCCGTTCCGCGCGACCTGGTGGAGGTTGTTGAACAGCCAGGATTCGGGGTTCTTCGCGATGTTCTCGATGCCGGCGTAGGCGGCCGTCTTGGCGTAGGCGACGATCTGCTCCAGCGTCCAGGTGTTCCGGTCGTAGGGCTGGAGCATCCGGACGGTCTTGTTCTGCGGGCCCAGCGGTTTGCCGTCCGAGCTGGTGAAGGGGTACGCCAGGTCGCGGGCGGAGGCGATCTCGGTGAGGAACAGCGAGGTGCCGAGGAACGTCGAGTAGCCCATCACGTCGGCGTTCCAGAAGATCCCGTACGCGTCGTCGGACCCGACGCCCTTCTTGTTCTCGGCGACCAGCGCGCGCGCCGCGACCTGGCCCTGGGTGTTGGCCGACTGGATGGTGACCGGGTCGACGCCGTCGCCGAGCGGCTCGTCGTACGGCGGCGTCCACAGCCGCGGCCCGCCCGTCCCGGCCTGGTGCATGTAGTGCCCGGCGACCGGCCGGTAGGTCTGCTCCAGCCACACCCGGGTGCGGGTCTCACGCTGGGAGAACATGAACCAGTCGCGGTTGTTGTCGTGCCCGACGTACTTGTGGTACAGGTCCGGGTAGACGCGGTTGTACGCGGTGCCCGCCGTCTCGTTGAAGTGGTCGACGACCAGATGCTGGCCGTCGGGGTTGCCCGAGGGGATCACCATCAGCACCGCGTTCTCCAGCACGGTGTCGGTGTAGTCCGACTTCTCGGTCGCGAACCGGTGCACGATGTCCACCAGCGCCTGGGTGTTGCCGACCTCGGTCGAGTGAAGCGTGCCCTCCAGCAGGTAGACGGGTTTGCTGCGTTCGGCCAGCCGCCGCGCCTCCTGCTCGGAGACGCGCGGGTCGGCGAGCCGCTGGTTGTCCCGGACGATCCGGTCGAGGTCGCGCAGGTTCCCGGGCGAGCTGACGAACATCACGGGATACTCGTTGCCGAGCGTCGTGGTGTCGGCGACCTTGTACTCGACCCGGTCGGACCGGTCGGCCACCAGGCGGAAGTACTGCTTGATCCGGTCGAACCCGGCGAGCCTGCCGGTGGTTCCCATGGCGAAGCCGAAGTAGTCCTTGGGCGCTGGGATGGTCTTGCCCTGTGCCGTGAGCGTGACCGAGCTTCCCACGCCGAGCGCGTCGGAGCGCACGGGCGCTGCGACGAGGGCGGCGGAGGTCAGCACGGCGGCCAGCACGCGGGCGGTTCGCCGCGGCAGCATCCGGTCTCCAGTCGGTGCGGGGGTGGGGGAGAACAGGGGGACTCGATGGGACGGGGAAACCGCCGGCCGGTCGGCTGAGGCCAGAGTGAATCCTGTTTAACGATCAGTCAATCCCTTGATCGTTCAACAATCACCTGCTAAGGGAACCGGTGCGCCGCCAGCCGATTTGATCATTTCCTTTCGGGGGTGACGGCGTCACCGGCACCACGGGATCCGGAACTGATCGGCCCGGACGCCCTCCGTTCCAAAGGGGTCACTTACTTTCCGTACATGTCGCGGAACGCCGGGCGGATTCCGCTTTGTGCTGGAGGCGTTAAGGTCATCACACGATCGCGTCCGCGCGCCGAGTGCAGGGCGCGGAGGGGAGGTGTGCGATGGACTCGGGGGAGTGGGCGCCGACGGGCGTCGATCTGACGACCCCCAACACCGCCCGGATCTACGACTACCTGCTGGGCGGCAAGGACAACTACGCCGCCGACCGGCAGGTGGGCGACCAGCTGCTGGAGATCATTCCCGAGGCGCGGAACGCCGCGCGGGAGAACCACCTCTTCATCGCGCGCGCCGTCCGCCACCTGGTCAAGGAGGGCGTCCGCCAGTTCATCGACATCGGCACCAAACTGCCCGCCGCCGGCAACGTGCACGAGGTCGCGGCCGGCCTGGCCCCCGACGCCCGGGTGGTCTTCGCCGACGGCGATCCCGTGGTGCTCACGCACGCCCGCGCGCTGCTCACCGGCACCGGCAGCACCCTGGTCGCGCACGCCGACCTGCGGCGGCCCGACGGGGTGCTGGACGTCCCGGAGGTCCGGCGGATGATCGACTTCGACCGCCCGGTGGCCGTGGTCCTCGACCGCGTGCTGCACTTCATCGAGGACCTCGACGACGCCGTCGCCGTCGTGGCCCGGCTGCACGGGGCGCTGCCGCCCGGCAGCCACCTGGTGTTCACCCACATCACCCACGAGCCCGCGCCCGAGGCCGGCGAAGGTGTCAGCCAGGTCTTCAAGCCGACCAGCGGGTTCTTCTGGAGCCGGGGACGGGCCGACGTGGCGCGCATCGTCGAGCCGTTCGCACTGCTGGAACCTGGGTTGACCTTCACCCCGCTGTGGCGACCCGACTCGACCGGCGCCGAGGCGGCCGCCGCCGAGCGCACCTACACCCTCGCCGGCGTCGGCCGCCGCGACTGACGCCGCCCGGGGTGACGCGGGCCGCCGCCCCTCACGCGCCGGTGGTCGACCCGGGGCGGACGATCATCAGCACGGTGACGATCGCCCAGAGCAGGTTGAACATGCCCGTGTGCATCGCGAGCCGTCCCGCCGATCGGGCCACCTCGTCGGGCGCCGCGGGCGCCAGCAGCGCGTCCTGCCGCGGGAGCAGCACGAAGGCCAGCACGCCGGCCGCGAGGGCGGTCAGGACGATGGACACGATGAGCCACGCGTCTCCCAGGACGTCCAGGGCGAGCGCGGTCGACAGCCCGAAGACGGGCACGACCAGGCCGAAGACCGCGTAGACGCGGCAGATGCGGTGCAGCAGCCGCAGCTGTGCGAGGCCCTGAACGGTGTCGTCCGTCCCGGCCCCGTCCGCTCCGGCGTGGGCGCGGCGTGCGACGGCGGGGAACATGCTGGCGGCGACGGCGATCGGCCCGATCGCGAGGATGGCGGCCAGCACGTGGACGCTGAGGAGGAACTTGGTCACCGGTCAGACGTTAACCAGGGAGCCGAAGGCCCGATAGCGGCGCTTTCGCCACGGTGCACCGGATTCTCGCCAAGTCCGGCGAATGGATAGCTTGTGCCCATGCACACGGTCGCGGTCCTGGCGCTGGACGGCGTCATCCCTTTCGATATCGCCACCCCGCTGGAGGTGTTCGGGCGCAACCGGCTGCCCGACGGCAGCCCGCCCTACCGCGTCCGGGTGTGCTCCCCGTCCGGCGAGGTGGACGCGGGGCCGATGGCGCTGCGCGCGCCCTGGGGCCTGGACGCGCTCGCTGACGCCGACACCATCGTCATCCCCGGTGTCGAGGATCCGCTGGCGGAGCCGCCCGGCGAGGTGCTCGCGGCGCTGCGGGACGCCGCCGCGGCCGGTACCCGGATCGCCTCCATCTGCGTCGGGGCGTTCACGCTCGCCGCGACCGGGCTGCTGGACGGCCGGCGCGCCACCACGCACTGGATCGCCGCCCCGGCGCTGGCCGACCACTATCCGGAGGTGGATGTGGATCCAGGCGTCCTCTACATCGACTCGGGCCAGTTCCTGACCTCGGCGGGCGGCGCCGCCGGGCTCGACCTGTGCCTGTACATGCTGCGCGGCGACCACGGCTCGGCCGTCGCCGCGGCCGCCGCGCGGATGGCGGTGGTGCCGCTGGAGCGCGAGGGAGGCCAGGCCCAGTTCATCCTGCGCGACCACCCGCCGGTGCCGCGCGGCTCGGTCCTGGAGCCGGTGCTGCGCTGGATGGCCGACAACTGCGGCCGCGACCTGACCCTCGACGACATCGCCGTGCAGGCGCGGATGAGCGCGCGCTCCCTCAACCGGCACTTCCGGCAGCAGACGGGCACCACGCCCTTGCAGTGGCTGCACCGCGTCCGGATCCGGGAGGCCCAGCACCTCCTGGAGACGACCTCGTACCCGGTGGACCGGATCTCGGCGCACGTCGGGTTCGGGTCGCCGGCGGCGTTCCGCGAGCGGTTCAAGCGGGTCGTCGGCACCAGCCCGCACGCCTACCGCCGGGCGTTCCGGCAGGACGGCGCGCCGATGGCCGGATGAGCGGCGGGGCGCCTCGGGAACGCTCCACGGTCGCCGATAGCATGGTCGCGTGTACCTGTGGCCGGTCATCATGCCGGTGACCGAAGGCCCCGGCGCGGCCCGATGACGCGCATCCTGGTCGTCGACGACGATCCGCAGATCCTGCGCGCGATGCGCGTCAACCTGCGGGCCCGCGAATACGACGTCGCCACCGCGGCCGACGGCACGCACGCGCTGCGGCAGGCCGGCAACTGGCGGCCCGACCTGGTGGTGCTCGACCTCGGCCTGCCCGACATCGACGGGGTGGAGGTCATCCACGGGCTGCGCGGCTGGACGCAGGTGCCGGTGATCGTGCTGTCCGGCCGCGCCGGCAGCCGGGACAAGATCGACGCGCTGGACGCGGGGGCCGACGACTACGTCACCAAGCCGTTCGACATCGAGGAGCTGATCGCCCGGATCCGGGCCGTCACCCGCCGCTTCGTGACCGAGGACAGCGCGCCGGTCGTCCGGGTGGGCGGCCGGTTGGTCGATCTGGCGGGCAAGACGGTGCGCCCTGCCGACGAGGAGGCGGGGGAGGTCCATCTGACCCCGACCGAATGGCATCTGCTGGAGATCCTGCTCCGCAACCCGGGCAAGCTCATCACCCAGCGGCAGCTCCTCACCGAGGTGTGGGGCCCGTCGTACACGCGGGAGACCAACTACCTGCGGCAGTACATGAACCAGCTGCGCCGCAAGCTGGAACCGGATCCGACGCACCCGGCGCACCTGCTCACCGAACCCGGCATGGGTTACCGCTTCGCACCCTGATCCGCGCGGATATGGTGGGGACCTCGACCACACTGGAGTGGCATCATGACCGACCTGGCCGCCATCGCCGCGGAACGCGAGCGGCTGAAGCGCGAGCACCTGACCGACCGGGCGGACCGGCCCGCGAGCCCGGCCCGCGGCCTGCACCACATGGCGCTGCTGTCCTCCGACGTCGAGCGGACGATCCGCTTCTACCAGGGCGTGCTGGAGTTCCCGCTCACCGCGATCTTCGAGAACCGCGACTACCCGGGCTCCAACCACTTCTTCTTCGACATCGGCAACGGCAATCTGCTGGCCTTCTTCGACTTCCCCGGGCTGGACCTGGGACCGTACGCGGAGGTTCTCGGCGGGCTGCACCACGTGGCGATCTCGGTGGAGCCGGCCCAGTGGGAGCGGCTGCGCGCGAAGCTGGACGAGGCCGGCGTCCCGTACCAGCTCGAAAGCGAGGTCTCGCTGTACTTCCGCGACCCCGACGGGGCCCGGCTGGAACTGCTGGCCGACCCGCTCGGGGAGATGTACGGCGACCGCGTCGGCTGAAGAGGGCGACCGCCGCACCGTGAGTGCGGCGGTCGCCTCACCATCGCGGTCAGGAGCGGCGCTTCGCGCCGAACTGCAGCGCCGCGAAGCCCAGCACCACGAGCGCCTGGAGGATCGCCCACGCGGCACCGGCCGTGGTCAGGGACAGCCAGCCGGTCACGACGGCCGCCACGCTGAGCACCGTCCACAGCAGGTTGACCTCGATCACCGCGGACACCGCCGTGCGCCGCGGCTCCCGGGGCATGGACACAGCCCAGACGGCCGCCGCGTAGGCGAGCAGGAACGCGCCGAGCGCCCGTCCGGTGCCGGCGCCGAGGCCGAGCAGGTCCTCGAGCGGCCCGGCCAGCGCGAGGTACGCCAGGCCGTTGACGCCCGTCACCACGGCGTCCAGCCGCAGGGCGAGCCTCAGCAGGCGGCGGCCGTCGGCGAGGATCCCGGTGCCGTTCAGGGAACGCGTCGTGGTCATCAAAGCCTCCTGGTGTCGGACGACATCGCGTCGATGCCCATGACGCTAAGGGCCGCCCGTGCGCGGTGACGATTACCTGAGAGGTCATACCGGCGCGTACCCGGAATTCTTGTCCACGACGTTCAACAGGCGTCCGCCGGTGACGTAACGATTGACGTTTTCCACGAAGATATCCATCCCGCGCGCGACTGTCTGCGGAGTGGTCGCTCCATTGTGCGGGGTGACGACAACGTTCGGCAGTGACCACCACGGCGAGTTCTCGGGCAGGGGCTCTTCCCGATGCGCGTCAAGCCCCGCCCCGGCTATGCGCCCCTCGGTGACCGCGGCGAGCATCGCCGGCTCGTCGATGATCTCCCCTCGCGAGACGTTCACGATGAACGCGCTCGGCTTCATCGCCGCGAAGACCGATTCGTCGATCATTCCGCGGGTCGTCTCGACCAGGGGCGCCGCGACGAACAGGAAGTCGCACGCGGCGGCGAATTCGACGATTTCCGTGGGACCGTACATATGCTCGACCCTGGTCGCGCCCTTTTCCGGACGGCTGCGGAGCCCGAGCACGCGCATGTGGAACGCATGGCATTTCACGGCGAGGTCCTGCCCCGCTTTTCCCATGCCGACGATGCCGACCGTCTTGCCGGCAAGTTCGCCGTGGCGGAAACGCTCCCATCGCCGCGCCGATTGCGCCGCCGTCCATCGCGGCATGTCGCGGCCCAGCATCATCATGAGCAGGAGGGCGTGTTCGGCCAGGGGGACGGCGCCGTTGCCGGCGGAGGAGGTGAGCACGATGTCGGAGTCCACCATCCGCTGTGGCAGGTCGGCGTCCGTGCCCGCGGTCCACAAGTGGTTCCAGCGGAGGGCCTTGGCGATGTCGAGCCGTTCCGGGGAGAGGTGGCCGGCAACGACCTCCGCGCGGGCGAGGAGCTCGTCCGCCAGGTCCGCCTTGGCGATGATCTCGAAGCCCGCCGCGGTCTCGCGCAACCCGTCGATGACGTCTTCGGGGACCGGCGCTTCGGTGATCAGGATGAGGCGTTCGGTCATCGCCCATCGTCCTGGATCGTCACGCGTACGACCGTTCCGGGGTCGCCCGCTGAGCGTGCGACGACGAGGTCGAACTCCCCTGGTTCGTATGACCAGCCGTCATCCCAGTGCGCGAATGCGCGCCGCGGCACCGCGACCCGCGCCGCAGCAGCCTCGCCAGGGCCGAGGCGCACGGCCTGGAAGCCCGCAAGCCAACGCACTGGCCGGTCGATGGCCGTCCCCGGCCGCGCGGCGTAGACCTGGATGACGTGCTTGCCGGCGCGGTCGCCTGTATTGCGCACATCGACGACGACCTCGAAGCCGTCGGCCACGGGAGCCACCCTTGGTTCGCCGACCGCGAAGGTCGTGTAGCCCTCGCCCTGACCGAACCAGTACAGCGGTTCGCGGCCGGCGCGCAGCCAGGCGCGGTAGCCGATATGGATGCCCTCGTCGTAGGCGAGCCTGCCGTTCTCCGGAGTGACGTTCGCGACGGGGACGTCCTCGAACGCGCGTGGCCACGTCGTCGGGAGCCGGCCGCCGGGCTCCTCGGCGTCGCTGAGGATGTCGCCGAGCGCCGTGCCGTACTCCTGTCCGCCGAACCAGGTGAGCAGTACCGCGGCGGCGTCGTCGGCCGCGGGCAGCAGCACCGGGGAGCCGGAGTTGACGACGACCACCGTGCGCGGATTGGCGGCGATGACCCGGCGTGCGAGCTCCTCCTGCCGTCCGGGGAGCCGGAGCGTGGTCCGGTCGCGTCCTTCGGACTCGACCCTGCTGTTCGTGCCCACGACCAGCACGACGACGTCGGATTCCCGCGCGAGGGACTCGGCGCCGGCCAGCAGGCGCTCGGGGGCGGTGCTGTCGGGGCCGAGGCCGATGCCGGTGGCGAGGAGGCCCTCGAGTCCGCCGGGCACCGGCACGTACTCGAACCGGTAGGTCAGCGCGTAGGTGCGCCCCGCCTCGATCCGCGCCGGCGCGGTTCGCGTCGACGGCGACAGGATCGCGGCGCCGAGGTCGTCGCCCGCGGGGACGTCCCTCGGGGCCGTCCCCTCCAGGGCGCCGACCCTGGCCGCGAGCCGCAGGATGCGCGCCACCTTGCGGTCGATCGCCGCCTCGGCCACCTCGCCGGCCCTGACCGCCGCGGCGAGCGGATCTCCCCACGCCCCCGCGGGACCCGGCATCGCGAGGTCCTGCGACGCGCGCGCGGCGGCGATGGAGCGTACGGCGGTCCAGTCGCTGACGACGACGCCGTCGAATCCCCACTCGCTGTTGAGCGGGGTTTCGAGGAGATCGTGCTCCGACGCGGTCACGCCGTTGACCGCGTTGTACGCGCTCATGACCACCCATGCGCGGGCGACGACGACGGCGTCCTCGAAGGCCCGCAGGTACACCTCACGGAGGGCGCGCTCGTCCACTTCGACGCTCGCGGTGAACCGTTCGGTCTCGAAGTCGTTGGCGACGTAGTGCTTCGGTGTCGCCGCCACCCCGGCGCCCTGTACGCCCGACACGTAGGCGGCGGCGAGGGCCGCGGTCAGGACCGGGTCCTCGCTGAACGCCTCGAAGTGGCGTCCGCCCAGCGGCGAGCGGTGGAGGTTGATGGTCGGCCCGAGGACGACGTCGACGCCCTTGCGCCGCGCCTCCGCCGCCGCGACGACGCCGTACCGGGTCGCGACCGCGACATCCCAGGACGACGACAGCGCGGTCGCGGACGGGAGGTTGATCGAGGGGTCCCGCTCGTCCCACACCGGGCCGCGCACGCCCGACGGGCCGTCCGAGAGCACGATGGAGCGCAGCCCGATGGAGGGCAGCGGCGTGGTGCTCCAGAAGTCGCGGCCGGTCAGCAGGCCGACCTTCTCGGCCAGGGACAGGCGGGCGACCATCTCGCGGATGCGATCGTCGTCGGTGCTCATTCGGGTGTCCTCTCGGCCAGCTCGTTGTGCCGTCCGGACAGCCGCTCGGCCTGGAGGAGGAGTGCGGAGTGGTCGAGCGATCCGGCGCCCTGAGCGCGCAGCGAAGCGATGAGGTCGGCGACGTGGGAGGCCAGCGGCACCGCGACGCCGGCGGCGCGGGCGGCGTCCAGGACGATGCCGAGGTCTTTGTGGTGCAGATCGACCCGGAACCCCGGCGCGAACCGCCGTGCGAGCATGCCGGGGGCCTTGCGTGCCAGCACGGTGCTGCCGGCGAGCCCGCCGCCGAGGACGGTGATCGCCGAGGGCAGGTCCACCCCGTGCGCGTCGAGGAAGACCAGCGCCTCGGCGAGCAACTCGAGGTGGCCGGCCACGATCAGCTGGTTGGCGGCCTTGACGGTCTGCCCGGCGCCGGAGGGCCCGACGTGCACGACAGTGCTGCCGACGGCGTCGAACACGCTCGCGGCGGCGGCGAAGTCGCCGGCCTCGCCGCGCACCATGATCGAGAGGGTGCCTTCGGTCGCGCCGGCCTCGCCGCCGCTGACCGGGGCGTCGAGCGCGCGGACGGCGCGCTCGGCCGCCGCCGCGGCGACGGCGCGGCTGACGTCGGGCCGGATGGTGCTGGTGTCGATCAGCAGGGTGCCCGGCCGGGCGCTGTCGAGCACGCCGCCCTCGCCGAGGACGGCCGCCTCGACGTCGGGGCTGTCGGGCAGCATGGTGATGACGACGTCCGCGCCGGCGACCGCCTCGGCGACGGAGCCGGCGACGCGCCCCCCTTTCTCGGCGAGTGGGCGGGCCTTCTCCGGGGAGCGGTTGTAGCCGGTCACGTGGAAGCCGGCATCGAGCAGGTTCGCCGCCATGGGGGCGCCCATCACGCCGAGGCCGATGAATCCGATCGTGGTCACGCGAGGTCCTTCCAGGTCTCGAAGTCGAAGTGCGCGAAGGGGTCGTCCTCCGTCGCGACGTACTCCAGCGCCACCGCGCCGCCGTAGCCGCGCTCGCGCAGGGTTCGCACCCAGTCGACGAGAGGGAGCTCGCCGGAACCGGGCACCCCGCGGCCCGGCGCGTCGGCGATCTGCACGTGCGCGGCGCCGGCGCCCCAGGCGCGGATGGCCGCCTCGACGTCGGCGCCGTTGGCGGCCAGGTGGTAGAGGTCGAGCAGCAGCCCGAGATTGCGTGGTCCGCCGTCCGCGCCCGCCCGTTCGATCACGGCCATCGCGTCGGACGCGGTCGTGACCGGGTACGCGGCGCGCCGCTGACAGGCTCGATCATCACCACGCCGCCGATCGCGTCGAACAGCGGGGCGACGCGCCGCAGGTTGGCGGTGGCGACGGCGTCCTGCTCGGCGCCGTCGAGCCCGTCGATCCGGTTGCCGTACAAGGCATTGAAGCGTCGGGTGCCCAACGCCTCGCCGAGGCGGACCGCCGCCTCGGCGCTCGCGAGCAACTCGTCCTCGCGCCCGGGCCACGACAGCACCCCGCGGTCGCCGGCGGGCATGTCGCCCGCGAACAGGTTGAGACCCACGAGCGCGAGGCCGGACCGGCGGATCTCCGCGGCGAAGGCGTCCACCTGCGCCGTCGACGGGGTGGCGGTCGGGAACGGCCACCAGAACTCCACGGCGCGGAAGCCCGCGGCGGCGACGGCGCGCAGACGCTCCGGCACCGGCCGGTCGTTGAGGAGGATCGAGCAGTTCACGGCCAGTGCGCGGACCGTGTCGGCACCGGAGTCCACCTTCACCATCGACCTCCGTTCATCATCGGCCTCCCAGTCTGGACAGGCAAGCCAAGTTGTAATACAAGATAGCTTGAATGACAACTACGGGCCGGACGAGAAAACGGAGAAAGGGAGTCGATGACGGAGACCGCGCTGCGGTTGGCCGGGCTGACCCGCTACGGACAGGTGAACTTCACCGAGGACGACGTGCGCTTGCTCGACGTCGGATTCTGGCGGGACGTGTGGCGCCGGTCGCGACTGCAGGCCGTGCTGCTCAACTGCGGCGGCATCATGGCCTACCACCCGACCGGGCTGACCGGTCACCCCGTCGCCGCCGGGGTCGATCGCCGGGACCTGTTCGGGGAGATGGTCGCCGCGGCACGCGAGATGGGCATCGAGGTGGTGGGACGCCTTGATGTCGGCGTTGTCGACCAGCGCTTCCGCGACCTGCACCCCACCTGGATGATGGCCGACGCGGAAGGGCGCTCCCGGACGCTCAACGAGGTCACCGGCGGCACCTGGGGCCGGCCGGGTGGGTACCGCATCGAGAACGAGATGTACTACACGTGCATCAACTCCGGGCTCTTCGACGACTACCTCCCGGCTCTGCTGGCCGAGGTGGCCGAGCGGTACGACGTCGCCGGCTTCTTCACGAACGGGTTCCCGACCGTGGCACTGGCGTCCCCGTCCACGCGAATGCTGTGCCACTGCGACCGGTGCACGACGTTGTGGGCCGACTACGCGGGCGGAGCGCCGTTTCCAACCCGCGACGACCCCGCCGACCCGGTGTTCCGCCGTTACGTGCGGTTTCTGCGCGAGATGTCGCTGGCGCGCTTTCGCGCACTGCGCCGGCACGTCAAAGCGATCTCACCCGGGCTTTCGTTCAACACCTCGGCGGTTCCGGCGGTGAGCGGCGGCCTGCCGTGGACCGAGTGGGTCGCCGAGCTCGATGTCCTGTTCTGCGACAACCAGGACCGTTCGGCCGACTACGGTCGCACGGTGCCTTCGCACGGCCTGTGGGAGGTCGGCCTGAGCTCGGAGCTGCTGCGCTCTGTGTCGGACGGGAAACCGGCGTTGCGGGTACAGTCCACGGCGCGAATGCGCGGCGGCGGACGGCACAGCTCGAAGAACCCGGCCGAGCTGCGCCTGCAGCGAGCGCTCGCACTCGCGCACGGGGAACTGCCGGTGTGGCATGCCGTGTCGGGACGACAGCACAGCCGGCGTTGGCTCGACGGTGTCGTGGCGTTCGATCAGTGGCTTGCCGACAACACATCCGTCCTCGCGGGCGGGCGCTCGCTCGCCGACGTCGGGGTCGTCTGGTCGCAGGAGAGCGCGTGGCTCCAGAACTGGAACGCGGCACTACCCGGGCCGGTGTTCCGCGACGCCCTGAGCGGATGGCACCTCGCGCTGAGCCGCGCACGCGTGCCGGCGCAGCTTGTCCTCGCCGACGGCATCGAGTCGTTCTCCGGCCTGCGCGTGCTGGTGCTGCCCAGCAGCCTGGCGCTGACCGCGCAGGCGGTCGCGCGCATCGTGGGCTTCGCACAGGGCGGCGGCGCCGTCGTCGTGTGCGGCACGGCCGGGATGCTCGACGAATGGGGCGTTCCGTACGAGGGCGACCCCATCGGAAGCCTTGTCGGCGTGACCCGGGACGCGGACGCGATCACCGGCCCCGAGGCCGTCTCCTACCTGCGCCTCGACGGCGACCCCGTCGCCCGCTCGCTCCTGCCCGCGCACGGCGACGACGACGTGGTCCCCGGAGGCACATGGCTTGTCCCGTTCCATACGGAGCTCGCGGAGACCGCGCTGAAATGGAACGAGGCGGAGTTCATGATCCCGACGCACGCGGCCGGGCTCCCTGCCGCGAGTCACCGTCCATCGCTCGCGCGTCGAACCACTCCGGTCCGTTCCGCGTATCTCGCGGTCGACCTCGACGCCCGGTTCTTCACGTACCGGGGGATCGAGCACCGCCGGCTCCTCGCCGGTCTCGTGCGCTGGGGCCTGGCGCCCGCCGGACCGACCTTCGAAGTCGAAGGCGCCGGCGTCGTCGACGTGCGCGGCTGGCGCACCGGCGACGAACTCGTGATCGTCGTGACGAACCTCGACAATCACGGCGCCCACGACGAGCCGGTTGAGGAGTTCCGTCCGGTGGGGCCGCTCCGCGTACGGGTGCGCGGGGCGTCGCCGGTCGGCGCGGAGGCGCGCCTCCACCGCGAAGGCGGCTCGACGAAGCTCGTCGACGACGACGGCGCCCTCGCCTTCGTTCTCGACCGCGTCGTCGACTTCGAAGTGGCCACGCTGCCGGGAGGTGCTCGATGACCGCGTTGCACTGGATCGCCACCGGTTCGGACGATGGTCCAACGGTCCTGCTGAGCAATCCACTCGGTGCGTCCCTGGCCGTCTGGCGGGACCTCGCCGCCGGTCTGGAGCCGGGTTTTCGAGTCATCCGCTATGACTCGCGGGGGCACGGTCGATCCCCTGTCGGCGACGCGCCGATCGACATCGACTCTCTTGCCGACGACGCCGCGGACGTGCTGGACGCGGCGGGCGCCGAACACGCTCACATCGTCGGGCTCTCTCTTGGTGGCATGGTCGGAATGTCGCTCGCCGCCCGGGCGCCTTCGCGAGTCCGGTCACTCACACTGATGTGCACCGCGGCCTTCTTCCCGGACAAGGCCGTCTGGAGCGAACGCGCGGGGACGGCGCGAGCAGGCCGGATGGCGGACCTCGCGGACGGTTCCCTCGCGCGGTGGTTCACCGGGAAATGGGCCCAGGAACACCCCGCGGAGATGATGGCCGCCCGGGAAATGTTCCTGTCGACCTCAGCCGAGGGGTATGCCCGCACCGCGGCGGCTGTCGGCGCGCTCGACCTGCGGGATTCCTTGGCTCGGATCGAGTGCCCGGCCCTCGTGATCGCCGGCGGCTCCGACCCGTCCACGCCTCCCGCGTTCCTTCGCGAGATCACCGCGGGAATCGAACGGAGCCGCTTCCGAGAGCTGGAAGGGGCCCACTGGCTACCCGTGGAAAGCGCGGAGGCCGTGGCGGCGGCGGTGCTTCCCTTCCTGCGTGGGGTGGATCAGCGTGTTACGGACGGTGTGCTCCCGCAACATGTCAGACATTCTGACAATCTGTGAGACACTGGTGAGGTGAATGCGACCTCATCGAGGATTCCAGTCTCGACCACCACTCTCACAGACGCGGTGTACGAGTCATTGCGCCAGCGCATCGCCAATGGCGAGATCGCACCTGGGGAGCGCGTCACCGAAGCCCGCGTGGTGGGCGACTACAGCGTCGCGCGCCCGACCGCGAAGGCGTGCATCGAGCGCCTCGTGAGCACGGGCCTGCTGCAGCGCGCGACTCACAAGTCCGCGACGGTGACGGCGCTCACGGCGGCCGATGTCGACGATCTGTTCCTCGCCCGCACGACCATCGAGGATGCCGCCGCGCGGCGCCTCGCGACGTCCGGCGACGTGCCGCGCGCGATGCTGGAAGCCCAGCACGCCATCGACCTGGCCGGAAAGCTCGATGATCGTACGGCGCTGGTCCGGGCCGACATGGACTTCCACTCGAGCATGGTCCGCGCGAGCGGCAGCGAGCGCCTCGCCCGGATGCACGAGCTCATCACCGGCGAGATCCTCCTCACGATCGCCAGCGCCGGGCACCAGAGCGCACCCATCCGCGAGGTCGCCGCGGAGCACGCCCGCATCCTCGACGCGCTCCGCGAGCGCCGTGTCGACGATGCGAGCACCCTACTGATCGCACACCTCGACGCCGCGCACGCCCGTGTGCGCCACGCGTTCTCCTAGGCTGTATTTTTTGCAATCCCGGCCCAGGATGCTCGCCTGGCGGCTCGCACCCTGACCGTGCTTGGTGCGAGCGCGACATCGCTTCGCGATCTGCCCGGTGAGGCTCGCCTCCGGCATCGCCCCACCGGACAGGTAACGCGCTCGCGTGATACCTCACTGGAACTCGCAAGGGCTTGGGCGTCGCCCCGCTCACGCGGCGCGACGGGTGTTCTCCCGCACGAGCGCGGCCACCCGTTGCGGCGCCATCGCCTGCAGCATGTGCGCCGCGCCAGGAATGACCTCCTGGCGGGCGCCGTCGATCCGGTGGACGATCTCACGTCCCTGGGCGACCGTGGCCGCGGCGTCGTCGCTCCCGCTGATCACCACGGTCGGGCACGTGATCTTCGCGAGCTGATCGCGCATGTCGACCCCGGCGAGCACGTCGCAGAAGGCGGCGTAGGCGGTGTCGGTCGTGTCCGTCAGCATTCGCGTGTAGTTCTCGACGACTTCGGGATGCGCCTGCGCGTAGTCCTCGGTGAACCACCGCCGCAGCACGTCCGGCACGAGGCCGCGGGTTCCCCATTCGCGGACGACCTCTTTCCTGCCGCGCCACAGGTCGCGTTCGGTCACCGGGGTGGACCCGATCACGGCGATGGAACGGATGCGGTCCGGGACGATCGCGGCCAGGCGCAGCGCCGACATCCCGCCGATCGACACACCGGCCACGTGGGCCCGCCGCACACCACGGGCGTCCATCACCTCGATGATCTGTGCCGCCAGCTCGTCGAGGTCGGCCGGACACCGCCGGGCGGGCGACTTGCCGTCCCCCGCGTAGTCGAGGCAGAGCACATCGGTCTCCGCGGTCAGGTCGGGCAGCAACGGCGCCCAGATCTCCGTCGTCGTGGCGAGCGAGTTCAGCAGGACGAGCGATCCGGCACCGGCACCCGCGCGCGCAGGAGTCCACGAGTGGTACAGGTCGCACGCGATCGTGCGCTCAGTCAATCCGGATCACCTCGAGGACACCCTCCACTTCGACGTCGATTCGCATGTCCTCACCGACCGGCAGGGCGCGGTTGGAGACGAGCGCGCGCGCCGCACGCGCGCCTCGCGACCGGGTGCCCAGCACCAGGTGGCCGCGGGCCGGCAGTGGCTCGCGGACCCGGTCGCCACGACCACCCGTGTGGTTGACGAGGTGGATCACCCAGCCGCCCTGCGCGCGTCCGAGCGTGAGCTCGATCGACGCGGGAAGGTCCGCCGTCACCACGACGTCGTCGCCGAGCAGGGATGTCACCTCGCCGACGACGACGTCATCGATCGCGGTCAGACCGGACTCATGGCTCGTCCTGCCGATGGACCAGGGAAACTGCACGACGCGGCCGGCACCGTGACGAGCACGCAGCAGCGCCGGGGCGTCCACGACGGGAGTGTTGCCTCCGGTGATCTCCGGTGGACCGAACGGCGTCCGCGTGCTGAGGGCGAAACGCCCGGGTTCGGCCTCCGCGCGCCACTCGGCGAGGCTGAAATGACCGAGGACCGGAAGGAGCGGCTCGGCCGTACTGCCGTCGGTGGGCCCCACATAACGGCCACCGAGCCGGTCGATTCCCTCAAGGCGTGTCCTCCGGCGCACGGCGGGCGCCGCGTCGAGGGTCGCGATGCCCGGCCTCGAAGGCCTCGCCGGTCAGGAGAAGCGAGCCGCCGGCCCGGACGAACTCATCGAGCGCGCGGCGGAACAGGGCGCCCATGCCCTCCGTACCGGGCACCACCACGACGCGATAGCGGGACAGTACGTCACGGTGCGCCAATTGCTCCTGGTGCTGGAGGCCGATGACGTCGAAGGCGATGTGCGCCTCCTGCAGCGCGGTGTAGAGGCCTCGGTACTCGGAGAAGTCGTCGCGGCTCTGCATGGCGCTGAGGGCCGTGCCTCCGCGTGGCCGCACCAGCGCGACTTGCGACGCCGGTTCGAAGTCGGCGTACAGGTCGTGGTGCCCGCGGAGGAAGTCGAGCACGTCCGCGCCCGAGCGAAGGCAGGGGAACCGGTCGGCGTCCGCGAGACCGACCGCCACGCTGGACGGGAGCGCACCCCGCGAGAGCGCCTGCGCCATGTAGCGGCGGAACTGCGCGGGCTCCTCGGCGACCTGCCGGTACGGCAGTCCCACGTTGACCGACGAGTGCACGAGCGCCGGAACGGCCGGGTCGGAGATCCGGTTGACGCCGGCCAGCTCACTGGGCGTGTGCGGCCACCACGCGCCGCCGTGGCCCAGGGCGCTGTTGGTCTCGAGGAACGCGATGTCCATGCGCACGTCGGCGAGCATGAGCGGGGTGCCGGGCCGGACGGCGTTCACCACCTCGGAGTAGCGCTCGGCCAGCTCGGTCAGGCGAGCGAGTGCCACCGTGAGCCAGAGGTCGTAGCCCTTGTCGCCCACACCGCGCGGGTGCGCGTGGCCCGGATGCTCCAGCTGGAAAGCCGCGCGACAGCGTTCGCACCGGCAGACGCCCTTGTAGGCACCGCTGTAGGCGAGCTCGGGGTACTGGAGCCAGTTGAAGAACACCCCGTCCACCGGGTACCGCCGGACGAAATCGTCCAGGATCGCCGGCACGCGCACCTCGTGATAGTCGCTTCTGGGGCAGATCGCGGTCAGGCCGTCCTCCGTGTACCACTCGCCGTCGCGATCGACGAAGGCCCACTCAGGATGGGCGGCGACGATGTCCGCCGGCAGCCGGGAGAAGTCGAATCGCGAAAGCACCCGCACGCCTCGCTCGTGCGCCGCGTTCACGACGTCGCCCACGAGATCGCCCGACGGTCGCTCCGCCAAGGTCCGGGCGGTGCGCTGGTACGGCTCGTCGACCGGGTAGAAGTACACGATCCCCCCGGCGTTGCACAGCCACGTGTCATAACCCAGCGAGAGGAGGTCGTCCACCGCACGCGACGCGTCCAGGGTGGCGTCGGTTTCGCGCAGGTTGGTCTGCAGGAGCCGGAACGGGGACGACCACCAGTGCGGTCCCGGGAACCGTGACGCCGCCGTCATTTGATCCCCGTCGAGGCGATGCCGGCGATGAAGTACCGCTGGAAGAACAGGAAGATGAGGACGATCGGCAGGATCGTGACGAGCGATCCGGCCAGCAGCGGGCCGTAGTTCACCACACCCTCGGTCTGGGAGAGCGTCGTCAGCGCGACCGGGAGGGTGTACATGTCCTCGGTCTGCGCGACGACGAGCGGCCACAGCAGGTTGTTCCACGAGCTGACGAAGGAAAGGATCCCGACGGTGGCGACGGCCGGCCCGCACAGCGGGAAGACGACGCGGAAGAAGACGCGCCCCTCCCCGGCGCCGTCGATCCCCGCAAGACCGAAGGCTCCCGCCGCGACCAATGCGGCCGCGACTCCCGCGCGGCGCATGCTGGCTGACCTGAACACAGCTGCACCTTCCTCTCGAAAGCAGTGCAAGTGCCGGGATCGTATGTCTTGCATACTTGTCTGTCAATCTTCTCTTAGTGCTGCTAGAAGACTCATGAAGGCCCGGATCCGGCCTCGAGATTCACGTAGAGCGGGCAGGTCGTTGCTCTTGGTGAGGGGGATGGCGTGGTGTGGCGCCCTGGCCACCCGCGTCGGTCACGTCCGGCGAAAATCCTTCGCGCGAGTCCGCTCTGCCCCATTAATGTCCTGATCAATCGCGACCAGAACACCGATCGCGCGCCGCACGCAAGCGGCGCCGGTCGACCACTGCCGGCGGCAGCCATCGATCCAGCACGGAGAAAGGACAGCACGATGGTGACCACCACGCTCGACCTGGCCCGGGTCCGCAACATCGGGATCATGGCTCACATCGACGCCGGCAAGACCACGACCACCGAGCGGATCCTGTTCTACACCGGCGTCTCGTACCGCATCGGCGAGGTGCACGACGGCGCCGCCCAGATGGACTACCTCAAACAGGAACGCGACCGCGGCATCACCATCACCTCCGCGGCCACGACCTGCCATTGGCCGCTGGACGGCGCCGATCACACCGTCAACATCATCGACACCCCCGGGCACGTCGACTTCACCGTCGAGGTGGAGCGCTGCCTGCGGGTGCTCGACGGCGCCGTGACGGTGTTCGACGGCGTCGCCGGGGTCGAGCCGCAGTCGGAGACCGTGTGGCGCCAGGCCGACCGCTACGGCGTGCCGCGGATCTGCTTCGTCAACAAGCTCGACCGCGCGGGCGCCGACTTCCACCGCTGCGTCGACATGATCGGCGACCGGCTGGGCGCGGTCCCGCTGGTCGTCCAGTTGCCGATCGGGGCCGAGGCCGGGTTCACCGGAGTGGTCGACCTGGTCGCCATGCGGGCGCTGGTCTGGTCCGCCGAGGCGGAGCTCGGCGAGGCCTATGACGTGGTCGACATACCGGTCGACCTGGCCGCGGAAGCCCGACGATGGCGGAGCACGCTCATCGACACGCTGGCCGAGCGCGACGACGAGATCATGGAGCTGTATCTGGAGGGCGCCGAGCCCTCACCGGAACGGCTGCACGCCGCGATCCGCCGTCGCACGCTCGCCTCCGGCGCGTCCGGCGGCGCCACGATCACCCCGGTGCTGTGCGGCACGGCGTTCCGGAACAAGGGCGTCCAGCCGCTGCTGGACGCGGTCGTGCGCTACCTGCCGTCCCCGCTGGACGTCGAGGCCATCGAAGGGCTCGCCGCCGACGGGACGGGCACGGCGGTGCGCCGCCGGCCCTCCGAGGGCGAGCCGCTGTCCGCGCTGGCGTTCAAGATGATGAACGACCAGCATCTGGGCCGGCTCACCTTCGTCCGGATCTACTCCGGCCGGCTGGAGGCGGGCCGCTCGGTGCTGAACCCCGTCAAGGGCGGCAAGGAGCGGATCGGCAAGATCTACCGGATGCACGCCAACAAGCGGGAGGAGATCGCCTCGGCGGGCGCCGGCGACATCGTCGCGGTGATGGGCCTGAAGCGGACCACCACCGGCGAGACGCTGTGCGACGCCGCCGCGCCCGTCGTCCTGGAGTCGATGGACTTCCCGGCCCCGGTCATCGAGGTCGCCGTCGAACCCAGGTCCAGGGCGGACCAGGAGCGGCTCGGCACCGCGATCCAGCGGCTGGCCGAGGAGGACCCCTCGTTCCAGGTGCGCGCCGACGCCGAGACCGGCCAGACCGTCCTCGGCGGGATGGGCGAACTCCACCTGGAGGTGCTCGTCGACAGGATGAAGGAGGAGTTCGGCGTCGTGGCCAATGTCGGCCGTCCGCGGGTCGCCTACCGGGAGACCATCCGGCGGGCGGTCGAGAAGGTCGACTTCCTGTACCGCAAGCAGACCGGCGGCAGCGGGCACTACGCGAAGGTCCAGATCTCGGTCGAGCCGATCGAGGACGGCGGCCCCGCGTACGAGTTCGTCAACCGGGTCACCGGCGGCCGCGTCCCGAAGGACTTCATCCCCTCCGTGGACGCCGGCTGCCAGGAGGCCATGCAGGGCGGCGTGCTGGCCGGGTACGAGCTGACCGGCGTGCGCGTCACCCTGCTGGACGGCGACTTCCACGTCAAGGACTCCTCGGAGTTCGCGTTCCGGATCGCCGGGTCGATGGCGTTCAAGGAGGCCGTGCGGCAGGCGTCGCCCGTCCTGCTGGAACCGGTGATGGCGGTGGAGGTGACCACCCCGGAGGAGTACATGGGCGAGGTCATCGGCGACGTCAACACGCGCCGCGGCCAGGTGCGCGCGATGCGGGAGCGGTCCGGCGCACGGGTCGTGGACGCGCTGGTGCCGCTGGCGGAGATGTTCGGCTACGTCGGCGACCTGCGCAGCGCGACCTCGGGCCGCGCCGCGTACTCGATGCAGTTCGACTCCTACGGCGAGGTCCCGCGCGGCGTCGCCGAGAAGATCGTCGAAGGCGCCAGGCCGTGACCTGACGCCGCCGGGCCCCGGCCGCCCTCTGACGGGCGGCGGCCGGGGCCCGGCACGCATTTCCGCCAATCCGCTTCGTGATCATTTGATTACTGGTAGACACTAGGCGGACGAGAGGGGGCCTTGGCTGAGGCCTGTGGCGGGGACCGGCGGAGGCGGCATGGCGCAGGGGGGCGCGGGCGGTTCGGGGGCGCGGCCGTGGGCGGGGTCGCCCGCGCTGCTCGCACGGGCCGAGCGCTTCCTGGTCAGCCGACTGGGCTGCGGCCCGGAGGAGGCCCGGCAGTACCTGCGCGGCCTGACCCGCTCCGACCGGTCCGAGGACCCGGAGTCGTCCGCCGAGGACACGGAAGGGCCGCACGCGTCCGGCGGAACCGGTCACGCGGCGTCCGCCGGGGCGATGGCACGGCCGGGGCACACGCCCGGCGGCCGTCCCATCGTCTCCACTCGGCGGCCCGACGACGTGAGCGTGATGCTCGCGGAGATGACCGGCGGCCGGGCCGGGGCGGCGGAGGCGCCCGGCCCCACGCCGGCGCCCGGCCCCACGCCCGCGCCCGGCTCCGAATCCGTCCCCGAAACCGGCTCCGGGCCCGCGTCCGAGCCCGGCCCCCGCCCGGCGTCGGCGATGTCCGCGTGCGACCTCGACGACGTCGACTACCTGCGCTACTCCGAGGAGCTGAACGTCGCCCGCACCCCGGGCGAACTGGCCCGGCTCCTGCACCGCAGGCTCCGGCCGTTCGGCGCCGGCGCGATCCTGCTGGCCGTGCTCGACGGCGAGGGCGTGCTCAGGGTGAGCGGCGTCGCGGGCGAGGGCGGCGAGCCGTCCGACGACTGGTCGCACGCCCCGCTGCGGCACGCCGTCCCCCTGATCCGGATGTGCCCCGCCGACCAGCCGCTGTGGCTCGACGACGAGACCGGCGACCGGATGCTCGCCTGGACCTCCACGGTCGACGCCCCCGACCCGGGCACCGCCCCCGGAGCCGGACTGGCCTGCCTGGTCAGCGTCGTCTGGCCCGGCGTCGGGCCGCGCGCCGGCGAGCCCGGCCACGCCCGCGCCGAGGCGCTCACCGTGTGCGGCGGCCGGCGGCTGCGCGACCTGGCCGCGCTCAGCGCGCCCGCCGACGGCCTGAGCGGGCCGTGGCTGGACTCCCTGCTCGACGCGATCCCGATCCCGGCGGCGCTGCTGTTCCCCATCCGCGACCGGGACGGCCGGGTCGCGGAGTTCTACATCGACCGCTGCAACGCGCACGCCGTCGGCCTGATGGGCCGCACCCCCGAGCAGATCACCGGCGGCCGGCTGCTGGACGCCTTCCCCGGCCTGGCCCTGTCCGGCATGTTCGACGCCTACGTGCGGGTCCTGGAGACCGGCGTGCCGCTGGCCCGCGAGCCGTTCACCTACGAGGAGCCGTTCCGCGGCGTGCTGTACCCGGCGGTGCTCAGCCTGCGCGCCCAGCGGGTGGGCGGCGGCTTGCTGGTGAGCTGGCAGTTCCACGACGAGCAGGCGCGGAGCGCGGCGCGGATGAGCGACGCCGAGCGGCTGATGAACCTGGGCTGGGCGGAGTGGAACCTGGTCACCGGCGAGATCGCATGGTCCCGCCGGATCTACGACATCTTCGACCTCGACCCGCGGCACGGGCCGCCGGCCATGGAGCGGATGGCGGCGCACGTCTGCGAGGACGACCTGCCCGCCGTGGTGCGCGCGGTGGCGGCGATCTCCGAACGGCGGGCGGCGGCCACCTTCGAGTTCCGCACCCGCCGTGCGGCGGGCACGCCCCGGCACGTGAACGTCACGGCCGAGCCGGTCGTCGACGCCCTCGGCAACCTGATCGCGCTGCGCGGGATGGTGCAGGACGTCACGGCCCGCCGCCGGATCGAGGCCGCGCTGAAGACCTCCCGGGGCGAGCTGGAACGGCACCGCCGCCGGGTCGCCGAGGAACTGCAGCGCGAGCTGCTGCCCGCCTGGTGCCCCGACCTGCCGGGGCTGCGCGTCGCCGTCCGCTACCAGCCGGCCGAGGACAGCGCGCAGGTCGGCGGCGACTGGTACGAGGCGACGGCGCTGCCCGACGGCCGGGTGCTGATCGCCATCGGCGACGCCAGCGGGCACGGCCTGCAGGCGGCGGCGCGGATGGCGCAGCTGCGCAACGCGCTGCTGGGCATGGCCTACACCGGCGCGGACCCGGCCCGGATCCTGAAATGCCTCAACCTGGTCGCCCTGGACGGCCGCGACGAGGACGCGATCGCCACCTCGATCGTCGCCCACTTCGACCCGGCGGAGCTGACGCTGACCTGGGCGCGGGCCGGGCATCCGGCGCCGATCCTGGCGCGGCCCGAGGGCGCCCGGCAGCTCACCAACGCGCACGGCGCGGCGCTGGGCGTCACGCCCGACCCCGGCTACCGGTCGACGACCACCCGGCTGCGGCCCGGGGACAGCGTGGTCCTCTACACCGACGGGCTGGTCGAGCGGCACGCCGAGCGGGGCGACGACCGGTTCCGCCTGCTGCTGGACGTCGCGGGCCAGTGCGCGGGCGCCGATCCCGACCACCACCTCGGGTCGCTGCTGTCCGCGCTCGACACCGACCCCCAGGACGACACCTGCGTGATCGTCCTGCACGTGAAAGGGGAGGCGCCGTGACCGGTGCGGCCGGGAAGGACGCCGGGCCCGGAGGCGGCCGATGACCCTGGAACCGCCGCTCAGCGTGCTGCGCCGCTTCCGCGACCTGCCCCCGCGCCCCAGGACGGGCGGTCGCGAGGTGCCCGACCGCCATCTGCAGTCTTCGCCGTGCTCCGCGAGCACGGTGCCGATCCCATGACGGCGGAGGGAGAGCGGGATGGCCGAGGGGCGCCCGGGGAGGTGGGGTTGCTGTGAAGGTGCTGGTCGCGGGTGTGGGCAACGTCCTCCTCGGTGACGACGGATTCGGCGTCGAGGTGGCCGGTCGGCTGGGCGCCGCGCCGTTGCCGGACGGCGTGCGGGTCGCCGACTTCGGCGTCCGCGGCGTCCAACTGGCACACGAGCTGCTGGACGGCTACGACGGTCTGGTCCTGATCGACGCGGTACGGCTCGGGGATCCGCCCGGCACCCTGTCGATCATCGAGCCCGAGACCTGGGCGGAGCACGCGGCGCCGGTGCCGGACGCCCAGGACCTGGCCCGGAGGGGGTGCTCGCGCTGATCGCCCGGCTGGGCGCGGAGCCCGCGTGGATCCGCATCGTCGGGTGCGAGGGCGCCCGGTTCGCCGCGGGGACGGGATTGAGCGGGCCGGTCGCCGCCGCGGTCGACGGCGCGGTGCGGCTCGTCCAGGAACTGGTCAGCGCGGTCGGCGCCGTGCGCGACGACGCGGCGGCCGAGCGCGCGAGGACGGGGCGGCGCACGTGAGAGCGCTACTTCGACACCCGCACCGCGAGACTCGCGAGGTGGCCGTTCCGGGAAGGGTCAGGTGTCGGCGAGGATGCCCGCCAGGACGTCGCGGGTGGTGTCGCGCGGGGAGGCGAGCAGGCTCAGCTCGTTCATGATCTCGCTGTAGGACTCGACGTCGGGCCGCTTGTCGAGGTAGAGCGCGCTGCTGATCTGCTCGATGTAGACCAGGTCGGCGATCTCGGGCTGGGCGAAGCGCAGGATGGTGAAGGCGCCCCCGGCGGCGGGGTGGCCGCCGGCGCGGAACGGCACCACCTGGAGCGTGAGGTTGGGCAGGTCGGTGAGCTCGATGAGCCGCCGCAGCTGGCCGCGCATCACCGCGCGGCCGCCGAGGGGACGGCGCAGCGCCGCCTCGTCCACCACCGACCACAGCCGCGGCGCGTCCCGTTCCAGGAGCTGCTGCCGCCGCATCCGCAGCGCCACCCGCCGCTCGATCCGCTCCTGTTCCCCGGGGTCGTCGGGCGAGTGGCGCAGGCCGACGACGGCGCGCGCGTAATCCTCGGTCTGCAGCAGCCCGTGCACGAACTGCACCTCGTAGGTGCGCAGGACGGAGGCGGCCTCCTCCAGGCCGATGTAGAGCTCCAGCCAGCCCGGGATGACCTCGCCGTACTGCTGCCACCAGCCGGGCGCGCTCGCGCGGCGGGCCAGCGAGAGCAGGCTCTCGCGGTCCTGGTCGGCCGAGATGCCGAACAGCGTCAGCAGGTCGGCGACATCGCGCTGCTTGAAGCCGCTGCGGCCCAGCTCCAGACGGCTGATCTTGGATTCGGTGGCGCGGATCGCGCGGGCCGCGTCGCCGCGGCTGACCCCGCCCGCCTCGCGCAGCCGGCGCAGCTGGGCGCCCAGCAGGATGCGCAGTGCGATCGGGCCGCCGAGCTCGGTCTTCGACGCCGCCAATCCGTTCATGCCAGCTCCCCGCCTCACCGGTGATCGCCGCGAGATCATGCGGGCGTTCCCGCCCGGACGCTGCCCGCAGGACGGAAACCGGGCATCCGTCCTGGCGGTAGGTCCAGTAAAGCCGTCTTGGGCTCGGCTGTACACGTATCGGCGGCCGATAATCGGCGGTGGCCTCCGCGGTGTCCTCGGCGGTGGCCGTGCGGTCGGGCGCGGTGAGCCGTGCTCAGACCGGCGGCCGCTCCATCAGGTAGTCGAACTCGCCGTCCTTGACGCCGAGCAGGAAGGCCCGCACTTCGGCGGGGGTGTAGACGAGGGCCGGGCCGTCGGGGTACCGGGAGTTGCGGACCGCGATGTCGCCGCCGTCCAGCATCGCCACCTCCATGCAGCTCCCGTCGGGGTTGCTGTACCGGCTCTTGCGCCAGCCGTCCTCCGGTAGCGCGGAGGCGATCATGCCGTTGTGGATGTGTGAGGCCATCTCAACCCCTTCCGGCGACCGTGCCGCACGGCACGTCCCGAATTTCGGCCCGCGCATATGCCATGTTTCAGTCGACTACAAGTCGAATGTCGTAACGTGATCATAACCTCTCGCACGTGCCGATCGACGTGCATCCGATTGAATTCCCATCTGCTCTTGCGGATGCACGTGCATCCGAGCACCATTGTGTTGACAGCAGGCACCCGCGCTGTTTCGTGAGGAGTTGCCCATGCACGTGGAACCGCCGTACGGCGCATGCGGGCCGGACGGCGGCCGGACCCGTGTGAGCAGATCGCACCACCGCGGGACGCACGGTCGCCGCAGGCCCTCCCTGTGCGCCGGGACGACCCGCGGGGTGAGCTGAATGGTCGGCGTCTACGGCACACCGGCCGGGCCGGTCCTGCCGGACGGGCCGGCCCCGGTCCGTCCGCCCGGCCAGTCGTACCGTGCCGCGCAGCCGGCCTGCTGGCGCATCGGCGAACTGCGGCTTTCGGGCACGGCACCGGCGTGCTGGCCGGAGCCGTTTCCAGGGCAGGGCTGGATCTCCCGGCTCGACGTCGCCGCCGATCCGGGCTCGCTGCATCCCGCCCGCGAACTCACCCGCAGGTGCCTCGGCTACCGGGGGCTGCCCGGGATGGTCTGGGACGCCACCACGATCATCTCCGAACTGCTGACGAACGCGATCACACACGCGTCGCCGTCCGGCGCCGCCCTGCGCGTGATCCTCATCGGCCACCTCGAGCGGCTGGCGATCGTGGTGACCGATCCCAGCCACCGCGCCCCGGTGCGCCGCGCGGTCGCGGCCGCCGGCCTGGTCGACGCCGTCGACCCCGCGGACGTCTGCGACCGGCTGCTGGCCGAAGGCGGCCGCGGGCTGCACATCGTGGACGGCCTCAGCCGGGCCTGGGGCTGGGCCCCGCTGGCCACGGGCGGCAAGGCGGTCTGGGCGGTGCTCGAAGACGCGGGCTGAGGCAGTGGTATGACCCGCGTAACACGGCCTGGGGGCCTGGGCTCAAGGCAGATGAGGGCGGATGAACGAACCGTGGTACGGCCCCGACGGGCAGGCGATCGCCGCCGAGGATGCCGGCCGGCTGCTGGGCGACTGGCCGCGGCGCGTGGTCGCCGAGGACGTGATCCCGTCCGGGCCCATGATGATCCTGGTGGTGACCTCCTTCACCGTCATCCCGGTCTACCAGCCCTCGCCCGAGCAGCACCAGCAGGACCCTCGCTTCCAGCAGGGCCAGCCGCCGATCCTGTGGGAGACCATGGTCACCGCCGAGAACAGCGGCGCGCTGATCGGCCGCTACCGTTCCCGGGCCGAAGCCGAGGCCGGGCACGTGCAGATCGTCGCCCACGTGTACCGCCTGCTGGAGACCATGCATCCGGGGCAGGCGCTGACCGCCCTCAAGCAGGCGCGGATGTGGTGAGCGGCGGCATCCGTCACGGTGCCGGCGCCGTGAGCCGGATGCCGGCCAGCGTCGCCGCGGCCTCGGCTTGGCCGTACCGGTCGCCGAGGTCCCGGAAGTGCGCGACGGCGCGTTCGGCCAGTTCGGCCGCCTCCTCGCGGCGGCCCTGGACCAGGGTGATGCGGGCCGACTCCCGGAGCAGCCAGGCCGCGCTGCGGCGGTCCTGGACGCCGTCGAGCAGCCGCAGCGCCTCCCCGCACGCCCGCGCCGCCGCCACCGCGTCGCCGAGCTCCAGTTCGCAGTGCGTGACCCGGCTGAGCGCGGTCGCCTCGAAATGGGGCTCGCCCAGCGTCCGCGCCAGGCGGAGCGCGGCACGCGCCACGGCCAGCGCCTCCGCGAAACGCTCCGCGGCGGCAAGGGCGTCGACCTTGGCGGTGAGCGCCACCACCTCGGCGAGCGGATCGCCGGACCGGCGCGCCAGCGGCACGGCCCGCTCCGCCAGCGCGGAAAACTCCGTCAGGGCGGACGGCCCGGCGGGCCCGCCGTCGCCCCCGTTCGCGCGGACGCCGACGAAGGTGAGCAGGCCGAAGGCGTACGCCATCTCGCGGTGCATGGCGAACCGTTCGAAGGCCGCGGCGCAGGCGCGTGCGGCCTCGATCGTCTCGCCGGGCGGCCCGGTGTAGAGGGCGAGGACGGCCAGCCCGTATTCCTCGCGCCACCTGATCCGTTCGTGCCCCGCGTCGCGTGCGGCGTCCCGCACGGTCTCGCGCAGCCGCCGCAGCGCCGCCGCGTCGACCTGCCGGTGCAGCAGCGGCACCACGAGGTCGACCAGCCTGGCCGCCCGCTCGTACGACCCGGCCGCGCACGCCTGGACGACCACATCGCCGATCAGCGAGCGGTGCGCGGCCAGCCAGGTGATCGGTGCGCGGGCGACGGAGGAGGCCCCGGAGCCGCCATCGCCGAACCCGGGCGGGAGGTCACCGGCCGTGACCGGTGCGACGCCGGCGGGCTCCTCGGCGGGCAGGTCGTTGGAGGAACGCGCCGTGGCCTCCCGCGCGTGGCCCGCCAGGGCGGTCAGGGCGTCGACGAGCCTGCCCAGCGCGGCCCGGTTGCCCGGACGGCCCGGCGGTCCGGCGACCTCGGCGGCGAAATCGGCGGTGAGGTCGTGCAGCCGGTAGCGGGGCTCCCCGGCCGGACCGGTTCCGGCGGGCTCCAGCAGGCCGGAGCCGACCAGCGTCTCCAGCTCCCGGTCCTGGTCGCGCCCGGCCAGCGATGCCAGCAGCCAGGCGGTCACGTCGGCGCGCCCGACGAGGCCCAGCCCGCGGAAAGCGGCGGCGGCCCGGTCGTCCAGAGCGTCGTAGCCCGCCCGCAGCCCCGCCCGGACCTCCAGGCCGCCCAGCGACAGCTCGTCGAGACGGCGTTCCCGGATCCGCAGGCGGCGCGCGAACGCGGCCAGCCCGAGGGACGGCCGGGTGGCCAGCCGGGCGCCGGCGATCCGCAGGGCCAGCGGCAGCCGCCCGCAAGCGGCGGTGATCTCGTGCGCGGCCGCGGGCTCGGCGGCCACCCTCCCGGCGCCGACCATCCGGCGCAGGAAGGCGTCCGCATCGTCCGGGGTTAGCGGAGCGAGGCGCAGGACGCGATTGCCCGGCAGCTCGGCGAGCATGCGCCGGGAGGTCACCAGGACCGCGCACGTCCCGGTGCCCGGCAGCAGCGCCTCGACCTGCGCCGCGGCGGTCGCGTCGTCCAGGACGAGCAGGACCCGCCTGCCGGTGAGCCGCGCCCGCAGCGCAGCGCCGCGCGCTTGCGCCCCGTCCGGCACGGCCTCCGGCGGAACGCCCAGTGCGCGCAGGAGGTCCCCGGCGATCTCGGCGGGGTCGCGGACGCCGAGCCGCGCGTACAGCTGGGCATCGGGGAACCGCTCGCGCAGCCGGTGCGCCGCGCGGACGGCCAGGGCGGTCTTGCCCACCCCGGCGGACCCGGACACCGTCACGATCGGCACCGCGAACCCGCCGGGCCACAGCAGCAGCTCGACCTCGGCGAGCGCCTCGGCCCGGCCGGTGAAGTCGCCGGCGGGGGAGGGGAGCTGG
The DNA here is from genome assembly GCF_039532545.1 of Actinomadura vinacea. Lineage (NCBI taxonomy): Bacteria > Bacillati > Actinomycetota > Actinomycetes > Streptosporangiales > Thermomonosporaceae > Actinomadura > Actinomadura vinacea. The sequence continues at coordinate 202,472 of NZ_BAAARW010000050.1, forward strand.
CACAGCGCCCGCCACGGCACCGGGGTCTCGCGGGCGAGGACCGCCGCTCCCGGTGCGAGGACGGCGCTGTGCTCGTCCTCGGTACGGGTCAGGATCGCCTGGCGCAGCCCCTTCAGGCCGTCGCCGGGATCGAGGCCGAAATCCTCGGTCAGCGCGGCGGCGGCACGGTCGTAGGCCTCCAGCGCCTCGGCCTGCCGTCCCGCCCGGTACAGCGCCCGCATGAGCAGGCCGTGCAGCGCTTCCCGCAGCGGGTGCGCGGCGGCCAGCGTCCGCAACTCGGCGATGGCCGCCTCGTGGTGGCCGAGCGCCAGCTCCACCTCGTAGCGCCGCTCGACCGCCTTCAGGCACCGCTCGGTGAGCCGGGGGGTCTCCTCCGCGTGCAACGACGAGGACGCCACGTTCGACAGGATCGGCCCTCGCCACAGGGACGTGGCCGCGCGCAGCGATCGCAGGGCGCCGTCCAGGTCGCCGTCCTTGCGCGCGCGGTCCGCCCGGGCTTCGAGTGTGCCGAGTCGCCGCAGGTCGTCGGGGACGGTGTCAACGAGGTAGCCGCCGGGCCGGGTGCGGACGACTTCGACGTCCGCCAGGGCACGGCGCAGGCGCACCAGATGGACCTGCAGCGTTCCGCGTGCGTCGCGCGGCGGCGCGGCGTCCCAGAGCCGGTCGACCAGCGTGCTGACCGGCACGGGCCGGCCGGCGGACAGCAGCAGGCATGCCAGCAGGGTCCGCTGACGGCCCGAGGGCAGCGGGACCTCCCGCCCGCCGCGGACGACCTCCAGCGGCCCGAGCAGGCGGAATTCCAGGGCGTCGTCGTCCATCGGCGACCAAATTACCAAGGCGCCCGGAGGTGCTTTAGGCGCCGTGTAGGCGATACGAAACCGGACACTGATCTACTGCTCCGCTGACGTTTCCAACGAGCGCGGCGGTCCGCCGTGCATTCTCGAGTGGAGCACTTCATGGGGGCGAGCCTGCCTGTTCTCACCATCGCACCGGCCCAGGCCGACCCGACGCTGAAGGACTTCGGCCGCGACCCGTGGTGGCTGATCGGCGGCAAGGTCCTGGCCATCTTCGTCTTCCTCATGCTGACCGTCCTGCTGGCCATGTGGGTCGAGCGACGCGTCATCGGCCGGATGCAGCTGCGGGTCGGGCCCAACCGGGCGGGACCGCTCGGCCTGCTCCAGGGCTTGGCCGACGCCCTGAAACTGGCGTTGAAGGAGGACATCGTCCCGCGTCAGGTGGACCGGGTGGTGTTCGTGCTGGCGCCGG
>NZ_BAAARW010000051.1:0-8778 GCF_039532545.1 Actinomadura vinacea
CGAAGCCGTCCTCCACATCGCCGCCATCAACGACTGGCTGACCTGCCTTTGAAACACGGCCTAGATCGTTGATGGGTTATTGCTGAATCGGCCGCAGGCATGGTGAAGGGCGCCCAGGATCGGTGTGTGAAGACAGATCTAGACGCCCTTCTGACCGCACTCTACGTGCACCTGGACGACGATGTCCTGCCCTCGCGGCAGCGGCGGCTCGGGCCGGGCAGGCCCGCCTGCTGACCGACACCGGTGCCGTGCGGTGCCTCCCGCGTCACGGTGAACCGCTCGGCGCTGGGGGAGATCGCCGACTACGGCCGCGACACCTCCCACCATGCCTTCTACTGGGGTGCCAAGCTGATGCTCATCACCACCGCCGAGGGGACGGTGTCGGCCTTCAGCCTGGCACACCCCAGAGAGCTGGACGAGCGCAAGCAGGCCCTGCACCTGCTGCACGTCCGTCCGATCGCCGAGGGCCCATGCCCGATCGTGTGCGACAAGGGCTTCGCCGGGGCCGGGATCGAGAAGGCCGCCGCCGGCCTGGGGCATGTGCTGATCCGCCCGGCGCGCGGTGACGAGCCCGAACCGGAGGTGAAGGTGTTCCCGTCCTGGCTTCGCCAGCGGATCGAGGGGATCATCTGGAGCCTGAAGAACCAACTCGGCCTGGAACGCCACAACGCCCGCACCACCGACGGCCTTTGGGCCCGCATCGCCCAGCGCATCCTCGCCCTCAACGCCGCCATCTGGCACAACTGGCTCATCGACGCACCAGTGAAACGCTCCCTGACCGCCTACGACCACTGACCAGCACACAATTTCCCATCAACGATCTAGGCCGCCTGCCCGCCTCCCAGCGCTACAGGCGGCACGACAAACGGTGGAAGCGCTACGAGAAGCAGCTCCCGGGGCACCGGGTCCAGATCGACGTGAAGTTCATCGAACCCATCGCCGGGGTCACCACCGGCCGCCGCGGTGGCCGCAACAAGTACTACCAGTTCACCGCCATCGACGACTGCACACGGCTGCGCGTGCTGCGGATCTACCCGCAGCTCAACCAGAAGACCGCCATCCAGTTCCTGGACTACGTACTGCAGCGGTTGCCGTTCCAGGTCGAGGTGATTCAGGTGTCGGCGTACGGGTTCATGTGCAGAGCCAGGTACAGGTAAACGTGCAGAGATGATCAGCGTGTCGGTTGCGGTGCTGCTTGGATGGTCGTGAAGTCTTCCGGGTGATGTTGATCATCTGGGTTGAGGGCGGTCGTTGTGGTGCTTGAGGCCGAGCGTTGGCTTGAGTTGCGCCGGTTCCGGGCGTTGCGGGAGTCGGGTGCGACGATCTCGGAGATCGCCCGGGAGACCGGGTTGAACTGGCGCACGGTGCGCAAGTACCTGCAGGAGGACGGCCCGGTGGCGGCGCCTCCGGTGGCGGCCCCACGACCGGGCCGGCGGAACCAGATGATCGCGGCGTACGCTCCGGTGATCGACGCCTGGCTACGGGCCGAGTTGCTGCTCAAGGGCACGGTCATCTACGAGCGGCTGGTCGAGGAGTACGGGTTCAACGGCAGTTATCAGCGCGTGAAGCTGTATCTGCAGGAGGCCCGCCCGCGGATCGCCGAAGAGTTGGGGTTCACTCCCCGGGAGCTGGCCGGGCTGCACCGCCGGTTCGAGGTCGTGCCGGGCGCCCAGGCCCAGGTCGACTGGGGTGATGAGGGCGGCGTTCTGGCGCACCTGGGCATCGCGAAGGTCTACTCCTTCCACATGGTGCTGTCGTATTCACGGGACCCGTTCTGCTGCTTCACCACCAGCCAGGACCTGGCGACCTTCTGGGCCTGTCACCGACTGGCGTTCGAGCATTTCGGCGGGGTCCCCGGCTCGATCGTCTACGACCGGACCAAGACCGTGGTGCGCCGCCATGTGGCGCCGGGCAAGGCGGTGCCGTTGCATCCCGAGGCGGTGGCGTTCGCCGGGCACTACGACTTCACCATCGATGTGCTGGCCGCTTACCGCCCGACCGGCAAGGGCCGGGTCGAGCGGCAGGTCACCATCGTCCGTGACCACGTGCTGGCTGGCCGGTCGTTCTCTTCCCTGGACGAGTTGGATAAGGCGTTCCTGTCCTGGGTGCCGCTGCGCCGCCGCACCGTCCACCGCACCCACGGAGAGGTGATCGGTGTGCGGGCCCGCCGCGACCACGCCGCGCTGCGGCCAGCTCCCGCCCGTCCGTATCTGGTGACCGACCGGCACCTGCGGCATGTCGGCAAGGACTGCCTAGTCGCCTTCGAGGCCAACCTCTACTCGGTTCCGGCCGCGCGGGTGTTCCCCCGGCAACTGGTGGAGGTGCAGGCCTCCTCGGCCACCGTCAGCCTGCACGCCACCGTCCCCGACGAACAGGGGATCACCCTGCTGGCGGTGCACCCGCGGGTGGTCGGCCGCGGCGCCAAAGTGGTCGACCCCGAGCACTGGAACGGGCTGCCCGACGGGCACACCCGCGCCACCACCGCCGGCGGTCCACAAGCCGATGAGCTTGCCCCACGCCGACGGCGCCAGGAACCGGCCGGAGCACTGCGGTTCCTGCTGGCCCGGGCCGACGCCGCCGCTGTCGAGGTCGGCCAGCGGCCTTTGGCGGTCTATGACCAGATCACCGGCACCGGCCCCTTCACCTGATCACGCAGCCGTCCACCAGCCCCGATCGCCAAGAGCCACAAAGGATTGAAATCCGTTGAGTGAGTTGGTTACCGCCCGGATCCGCGCCACCGCCGCCAAGCTCGGGCTGCCGCATCTGGCCGAGCAGCTGGGCGAGTTCGTCGGCCGCGCCGACGAGGCGAAGATGGGCTACCTGGACTTCCTGGACCTGGCGCTAGAAGAAGAACTCGCCGTCCGCGAGGAACGCCGGATCCGGCACGCGCTGCGCATCTCCCGGATGCCGCACCACAAGACCCTCGACGAATACGACTTCTCCTACCAGCCCGAACTGGACGCCCGCAAAGTCAGGGACCTGGCCACTCTGGCGTTCGTGGAGGCCAAATCCAATGCCGCCCTGCTCGGCCCACCCGGAGTCGGCAAGACCCACATCGCCGTCGCGCTGGCGGTCGCGGCCTGCCGGGCCGGCTTCAGTGTCTACTTCACCACGCTGGACGACATGGTCCGCCAGCTCAAGGCCGCCGACGCCATCGGCTGGCTCGCCACCAAACTACGCGTCTATCTCCGCCCGCACGTGCTCGTGCTGGACGAGGTCGGCTACCTGCCTCTGGCCCGCGACGAAGCCAACCTGGTCTTCCAGACGATCTCCAAAAGGTATGAGAAGGGCTCGACCCTGCTGACCAGCAACAAAGCCTTCTCTGAATGGGGAGGCGTGTTCGGCGACGAGGTCCTGGCCACCGCCATCCTCGACCGGCTCCTGCACCACTGCGAGGTCATCGCCATCAACGGCCCCAGTTACCGGCTCAAGGACCGCCCCGCCGCCGTTGAGACAGAAGTCGCCGCCACCGGCTGAGAGGCAATCCCTGACCACCGGGGCGTCCGTGCCCCGGGAGGGCGATCTGAGGCAGAACAGCGGATCGTCGTCAAAACCACCGTCTCAGGGTTTCAGCGTTGGAGCGATCTTGCGTGCGGCGGCATAGACCAGGTTGAGTTGCCGACTCCGCTCGTCGTCGGGCGACTGCACCCGCACCTCCACCACAAGGTTGCGGACTCTGAAGACCACCTCGGCCCCGGAGTAGCGCAGGTAGCCGTGCAGGTTGGACTGCATATACGTGTACCTGGTGAACGCCTGCTCGCCAGGACCGGTCAGCGCACTGAAGAAGTGCTTGAACTTCGCGTCGTTCTCGCTGAACGCCGGGCCTTGGGCCTCGCGGACCAACGCATCGTACCTACGAACGGCTTCGGTCACCGCCCCACCGTCCGTCGACTTGGGAACCGCAGTGGCCATCACCTCGTAGGTCTTATACCCATCCGCCACCTCGCTGACATGCTTGCACGAACCGTCGCCCTTGACCGGATCGGTGAAATCGCCCAGCGACTGCAGTAGCTTGCACGGATCGGGAGCGTGCGAAAACAGCGATGAGTCTGTTAAAGACTTGTCGGCGCCCTCCGAGTCGGCAGGGGGGACTGGGGCGGCCTTCGTGAACGCGTCGGCGATCGGGCCGCTGATGGGAGGCTCGTAGAAGAACTTCCACCACGTTGCTGTTGCAAGCGTCAGTAGCACGACGAAACCAACTGCCGTGCCAAGGATCATCTTCTGTCGCATCCTGTTGATCTTGGCAGCTCGTCAGCTGTGGCGTGGCGTTAACCGGATCAGGTGGCCCAGACGAGACACCGGACGTTCGGGGCTCGGCATCTGTCCGGGACGGCACGCACCTTCCCTCCGGCGTCGGGCCGCGCGGCAGCTGACCACGTTCGACCTGCATGTACACCGACGACTTGCGGCGGCGCCGAACGAGCCCCCTCTGAACAGACCCGAACCTCTGCACGTTTACCCGTACTGACCTCTGCACGCCAAGGAGTACGCCGACATCAGACCGACATTCAAACTCGGTGATGTCCCCAAGATGGTCACCTCGTCCGGCCGGCGGCGTGAGGATCTGGGGTGACCGGCGCCCGCTCGTCGCCATTGCTGACCGATTGGAGCCTGGTGCTCCTTGCCTGTTGATCGTGGGGCGAGCGGGGCCAACGCCGGGAGATCGCGTGTCCTGTTAGGAACCCGGTGACCGCCCGGCCGAGCAGCGCCCGGCCCCGCGGATCCCTGTTGGTGAATGTCTGGTACTGCGCCTCCCCGCGTTGGCGTCGCTGGTCTGTCCACGAGTAGGCGAGGAGACGGGAGCCAGGAGTTTGCGACTACGGCTGGGAATCGACATTGCGTGCCGGGCGGCCCACCAGGCCAGCCTGGCCGATGAACGCGGCGAGTTCACCTGGTCGGGCCGCCGGTTTCGCACCACGGCCGAGGATCTGGAACGGTTGTGGGCGATGCTCCCGGCCGGGACCGACCCGGCGATGGTGACGGTCATCATGGAGCCCACCCGCAACGCCTGGGTGCCGCTGGCGGCCTGGTTTCGGCGTCGCGGCGCCGCAGTGGTGATGGTGCCGCCCGAACGGTCGGCTGACCTGCGCGCCTATTACAGCAAGCACACCAAGTCCGACCGGCTGGACTCTCGGATCCTGGCCCGCCTGCCTCTGCTGCACCCCGAAGGACTGCACACAGAGCAAGGCCTCGGCCCCGGAGACTCGCTGCGCCGGGCCGTCAAGCTCCGCTCCAATCTGGTGCGCCGCCGCACCGCCACACTCGCCCGCCTGGACGCCCTGCTGGAGATCCTCGGGCCGGGATGGCACACCGCCCTGGGCTGCGACCTGGCCAACAAGACCCCGCTGAAGTTCCTGGCCGCCGGTTACGCCTGCCCGCACACGGTGCGGCGATTGGGCCGGGCCCGCCTGGCCCGCTTCCTGCACCGACACTCCCGCGGCGCGTGGACCGAGACCAAGGCCGACCAACTGCTTGCCACCGCCGCCGCGACCCTGCAGCTCTGGGACGAGGACTGGACTACCCCGATCTGGCCGACGACATCGCCATCGAAGCCCGATTGGCGCTGGCCCTGACCGCAGAGATCAAGGAACTCGACGAACGCATCGCCGTGCTGTTCACCCGCGCCGACCCGGACGGGATCCTGCCATCGGTGCCCGGCATCGGCCCGATCCTGGGCGCACAGATCCTCGGCCGGCTCGGCGACCCCAACCGCTTCACCTCACTGGCAGGGGTCCGGGCCTTCAGCGGCCTGGTTCCCCGCCTGGACTCCTCCGGCGTCAACGGCCAGCACACCGGCCTGACCAAGTCCGGTGACGCCTGCCTGCGCGAAGCGTTGTTCATGGCCGCCGACCACGCCCGCCGCGCCGATCCCAGCCTCGCCGCCAAATACCACCGCTTGATGGTCACCGAGGGCAAGCACCACAACTCCGCGCTCTGCCACATCGCCACCACGCTGCTCACCAGGATCGCCGCCTGCTGGCGGCGCGGTGAGCGCTACACCCTGCACGACGCCCACGGCCGCCCCGTCGAAGCTAGACACGCCCGGACCATCATCGCCGAGCGGTACACCATCCCTGCCGAACTTCGAGCGGCCCGACGCACTACACACGCCCGCCCAAAGCCGACCACATCAGGAACGGGCCAGCGAAGAAAGGAGTCGCAACGCGCTCCGTCGACCGGCCCGTTCACCACACACGCTACGACCCCACCGGCTTGACATCCATTAGGAACTCAACGGGGCCGAGTTCCAGTCGACCCACTGGCACGTGCTGGACAGGGCATCGCGCACACCTACATCAAGCCCCGCACCCCGCGGCTGAACGGCAAGGTGGAGCGGTCGCACCGCATCGATGCCGAGGAGTTCTACAGCATGCTCGACGGCGTGCTCATCGACGACGCGGAGGTGTTCAACGACAAGCTCCGCAAGTGGGAGGACTACTACAACTACGATCGCCCTCACGGCGGCCTCGGCGGCCAGACCCCTTACGAACGCCTCAAGCAGAAGACCCAGGCCCAGGCGTAAACGATCATCGTCGGTCGCACACAACCCCGTGACCAGCCGGATGAGACTTTTCTTTTCGTCTTCAAGGGGGCCGCTACGCGCCGCCAGGACGACGCCGACCCACCGGGACGCTGACCGCTACTTTGCGATTCGCCGTAGCTTCAGGACTCCCGGGCCCATAAACCCACCTCATGCCAGCGGTCTCCTAATATCCCTGAAAAATGGAAAAATAAGTGGATAAATCGTTCCGATGGTATCTACATACATCTAACCTCAAGCAGGCTTGTTGGGTGTCCGACGCCGAGTTATCTTATTTTTAGAAAAGCCAAGTGAATGTATAGAGAGTCAGGAGAGGCGTCATGCCCGACAGTCTGAGCCCCGTAGAGGTTGCCGACTCCGCCGCCGTTACCATCGACCCGCCCGTCAATAACCTTCGGCTGGGCCAGTGCGACACGGTCCAAGAGAAGATAACGGTGACGATTCCGGCATCCACGGGGGTGGCTCCCGCGGACATCTACTTCCTGGCCGACAACACTGGGAGCATGGCACCGGTCCATGACGCGGTGAAAGCAGGCGCTTCCCAGATCCTGGGATCTCTAGGTCCGCTGGCGGACCTTCAGTTCGGAGTCGGCGAGTACCGAGATTTCGACAACCCGGGCAGCGGGTCACTGGCGTTCACGAACATTCAATCCATCACGGCGGACAAGGCCGTCGTGATCGCTGCCATCAACACCTGGACTGCCTCGGGCGGCGGAGACAGGCCCGAGGCCCAGTTCTACGCTCTGGACCAGATCGCCGGGTCGTCCACGATCGGATGGCGACCTGGTGTCCCGCACATCGTGGTGTGGTTGGGTGACGCTCCCGGCCACGACCCGATCTGCTCGGCAGCTAGCGGGCTCCCCTACGCCATCACTGAGGCGTCGGTGACCTCCAAGCTGGTGGCCAGCAAGGTCACGGTCCTCGCCATCAGCATTTCCGACGGCGAAGCGCCGAACGGGCTCAATGACGACCCGACTTTCATCGGATCGGTGGGGCTCAACCCGGCCTACGCGTCCTGCCCCAGTCCCGGCGGAACTGACGGCCAGGCGACGAGGATCGCTACCGCCACCGGCGGGATCGTGGTGAACAGCGTGGACCCGGCCGCCGTGGTCGCCGTCATCATCGCCCAACTGAAGAAGCTCCTGAAAATCGACAACGTCCACCTCCAGCCGGACGGTGCGATCGCTTCCTTCGTGACCTCCATTACCCCGCCGAGCTACGGCCCGCTCCCGGGGGACCAGGCGCATGCCCTGGACTTCGAAGTCACCTTCAGCGGAGGGGCGCAGGACTGCTCAACGCGGGATCAGATCTTCACAGGCGCGATCGATGCGGTCATGGACGGCAAGGTGGTGGCCGCGAAACCGACGAGCGTCACGGTACCGGCCTGCAAATACACGTATGCGGTGAAATTCGTCTGCGGGACTCAGGCCGACAGCAAATGCGGCTGCGCTCCTGTGCGCCCCGGGATCTACGCGACAGACATCAACATTTTGAACCCGCAGTGCAAGAATGCCACCATCGAGAAACACGTGGTCCCCTTGATGTACGCGGGCGCGGTTACGGGACGCGAACCCGCCATCGCGACGGCCCGGGCCAACGACAGCATCGTCCTGCCGCCCGGGGCGGCAACGATGGACGACTGCTGCCGGATCGCCGAACTTCTCTACGGCGGTATCCCCCAATCGCCTATGCCGGCGACTGCGGGCTTCGTGGAAATCGTCAGCGACGTGGAGTTGCACGTGACGGCCGTCTACACGGCGTCCGACCTGGAAGGCCACGGACTCAGCTTCCAAGTCGAAACCATTCCCGGAAAGCTGACTTGAGCTGAACCGCCCACCTCGATCACGCATAGTGGGTCAGAGCCAAAAACTACTGGCCGGTGACATCCCGGAGGGGGTCCCGGTTACCGGTGACGCTCGGTGCCTGCAGATGTTGAAGTACGCCGAGCGGCATCCCTGGTCGGGGTGAGATCGGCGGAAGCTGGCCGCCTTCGTCGACGACGCAACGGCCGTCGACGTCGCCGAGCCGAACGGGCCACGCAACGAACCGCAGTACGTCACGTCAACCCCGTAGGTGAACCGCCACACGTACCGCTCTCTCGGCCACCGCTCCACGTCCACCTGGACCACGCCCGCCACAACCACTAGCCAACGCTTCGAGCCGACCTGCACACCTAGGCCGTGTTTCAAAGGCAGGTCAGCCAGTCGTTGATGGCGGCGATGTGGAGGACGGCTTCG
>NZ_BAAARW010000052.1:0-32728 GCF_039532545.1 Actinomadura vinacea
TCGGACACATCCGCCCATAGTGCGAGGGGTGGACGTCACGGACCTCCATGCCCGCCCGCTCACGCGACAGACCACCCGGCCCCAGCGCCGACATCCGCCGCTTGTGCGTCAGGCCGTCCAGCGGGTTGCTCTGCTGCATGAACTGGGAGAGCTGGCTGGTGCCGAAGAACTCCTTGATGGAGGCCACGACCGGCCGGATGTTGATCAGGGTCTGCGGCGTGATCGCCTCGACGTCCTGAGTGGTCATCCGCTCCCGGACCACCCGCTCCATCCGCGCCAGGCCGAGCCGGACCTGGTTCTGGATCAGCTCACCGACCGTGCGCAGCCGCCGGTTGCCGAAGTGGTCGATGTCATCGGTCTCGATCGGGACCGGGGTCGACCCGACGGTCGCTTCCTCCTCGCCGGCGTGCAGCCGGACCAGGTACTCGATGGTGGCGACGATGTCGTCCTCGGTCATCGTGCCCTGGTTCATCTCCAGGTCCAGACCGAGCTTCTTGTTCACCTTGTAACGCCCGACCTTGGCCATGTCGTAGCGCTTGGGGTTGAAGTACAGGTTCTCCAGCAGCGTCTGCGCCGACTCCTTGGTCGGCGGCTCACCCGGACGCAACTTGCGGTAGATGTCCAGCAGCGCGTCGTCCTGGCCGGAGGTGTGGTCCTTCTCCAGCGTCACATTGATCGACTCATAGGCGCCGAACCGCTCACGGATACGGTCCTCGGTCCAGCCCAGCGCCTTGAGCAGCACCGTCACCGGCTGCTTGCGCTTGCGGTCGATACGGACACCCACGTTGTCACGCTTGTCGATCTCGAACTCGAGCCAGGCGCCACGTCCTGGGATCACCCGACAGCCGTAGATGTCCTTGTCCGAGGCCTTGTCGAGCGCGCGGTCGAAGTAGACGCCGGGCGAGCGGACCAACTGCGAGACCACGACCCGCTCGGTGCCGTTGATGATGAAGGTGCCCTTGGGACTCATGAGCGGGAAGTCGCCCATGAACACCGTCTGGCTCTTGATCTCACCGGTGGTGTTGTTGATGAACTCCGCCGTGACGAACATCGGGGCGGAGTAGGTCATGTCCTTGTCCTTGCACTCCTCAACGGAGTACTTGGGCGGCTCGAACCGATGATCCCGGAACGACAACGACATGGTCGCGGAGAAGTCCTCGATGGGACTGATCTCCTCAAAGATCTCTTCCAGGCCCGACTGGGTCGGGGCCTTGTCTCCAGCCTTCTGGGCCGCCTCGACCCGGGACTTCCACCTCTCGTTGCCCAGCAGCCAGTCAAAGGAGTTGGTCTGCAGCGCAAGGAGGTCCGGGACTTCGAGCGGCTCCTTGATGCGCGCGAAGGAAACGCGACGGGGACCAGCGGGTACGGCGGAGGATGATGCCAACAGATGTCCTTCCGAGGGCTTGCGGCGGACTGACGACACGCGCGCCAGACGACATCACAGCCGAACGGAGGAGTGGGACGCCGAGGGCAAGCGCGGAAGAGTAGCATAGAGCAAAATGCAGACCAAAGTCCACGCCTACAATAATTGTCAACCTCTATCCCGGGACCAGAATCGCATGCTCACGTAGAGCTCGTCAAGCCGTACGCACGAAAAAGTCCCTTGAGGGACCTGAACACGTATACGGCCAGGAGGTCGAGTTGAGCCGCTTCGGCGATCGCGTCCAAGCGGGCACGACGCAGCATGCCACAGGCGGCGGCCACGCGCCGTCGTCCCCTGCCGGAGCAGGCCGACATCCTGGACCGACAGGGATCGCCACCGCGTACAGCGGCGCCTGCCAACCCATGTGCGCGGCCCCCATCAAGCGAGATCTCGGCAGCGCCGAGCGGCCCTTCCCTATCTAGACGGACACCGCCCCTGACCGCACGTCCGCCCCCACCTCTTGGTCTCGTTACCGGTGGGCGCCGGGGCGCCAGGCGCGTTGGGAGCGGGTGATGTGGGCCAGTGCGGTTTTGAAGGCGCGGTAGGTGTCCTCTCCCAGGTCCTCGCGGTGGCGTTGCTCGATGCGGGCGAGGGTGGCGCGGGCTTTGGCGATCTCGTCGAGTCCGTGTTCGGTGGGGACGATGAGTTTGGCTCGCCGGTCGGTGGGGTCGGGTTCGCGACGGACGTAGCCGAGCTTGACCAGCTCGTCGACGATCACGCCGACGATCTGCTTGTGCTGGCCGGCGCGGCGGGCCAGGTCGGTGGCGCGGGCGCCGTCGGGAGGCAGGAAGGCCAGCACGGTGCCGTGCCGCGGTCGTACCTGGTCGTGGCCCTGCTCGGCCAGCGTGGTGAACAGTTCGTCCTGCAGTGAGCGTCCCAGCTGCCCGATCAGCATCCCCAGATCCTCCTGTGGCGTGGTGCCGGTCATCACAACCCCTCATTTAGTCACGAATCTTGACAGTCATTGATCGTGATTATAGTCTCCTCGCAGTTGATCCCCCCACCGGGGCCCATCCGAAGGAGATCCACCATGACCGGCACCACGGGTTTCGACTACACCCTCACCCGCAGCCTGGACGCCCCCGTCCACGCGGTATGGCAGGCCTGGACGATCGCCGACGACTACGCCAAGTGGGCCAGTGCCGAAGAGGTCGTCCTGGACGTGCGGCCCGGCGGCGCCTGGAGCTCGGTGATGGTCATCCCCGGCGGTGCCCGCGTCCCGCTGACCGGCACCTACATCGAGGTGGAGGAGAACAAGCGCCTGGTGATGGGCATGAACGTGCCCGGCCGTGACGAGCCGGCCCTGATGACCATGGACCTGGCCGCCGACGGCGAGGGCACCAAGATCACGCTCTCCCAGACCTTCGACACCGCCGAAGACCGCGACCAGGCCGAAGCCGGCAGCAACATGCTCCTGGACGGCCTGACCGCCTTCCTGGCCACCAGCTGACCCGCAGGACGACGATCATCCCCCGCTCCCACGGACACGCGACGTCCACGCACAACAGATCAACACCGCACCACGATGGCCGGGCCCCACCACAGGGCCCGGCCATCGTCGCGCGTGGCCTGCTGACCAACACCGATAAGTGAGCAGCTCGGTCAGGCCAGCCAAGTCGCCGCTTCCTGCTTGGCTGCACTGGCGCTACACAACGTCGAGTTCGCCCTTCGCCGCCTTGCGAGACAGCTCACGCCAGGCCGCACGCGTGCACAGGAGCTTGGGACCTGCAGGATCCTTGGAATCCCGGACAGCGACCGCGCCCCCCACACTGGCGATCTCAACACAGTCGCTGCCGGAACTGCTGCTGCGACTGGACTTACGCCAGCGAACTCGTGAGGCTTCAGCTGGGAGGTTCATCGGTTTGCCGGTACTCCTTCGCGATGTCGGCGATCAGCTGCACCGAGCGCTCCTCGGACAAAGCCTGATCCGAAATCCGGTCAAACCTCACATTACACCGGTTGACCTGACCGACATCTTCAACGTAGATCTCCCCTCCCATTCCCTCCAAATACACGACATCCGGGTCCAACGCCCCCTCAAAGCTCAGGACGACGAAGGGCCCGTCCATTCCGGCGTGCTCTCCAGACGCAGCTGGAAGAACTCGCAGGCTGATGTTGGACTTCTTACTCTCGTTCACCAGCGCGTCAAGCTGGCGTGCCATCACCTCCGGACCTCCCACCGGTCGCCTGAGGACCGCCTCGTCCAGAATCACCGCAAGCGAAGACCCCTCCTGCCGTTCAAGGATCGTCCGCCGCGCCATGCGTGCCTGGAGGCGTCGCAGATGGACTGCCTCTGACTGCTCCGGACTGCCAATGCGGATGAGCGCCAGCGCGTAGTCGCTGATCTGCAGCAGCCCGGGCACGAACTGGACCTGCCAGGTACGGATGCGCACAGCGTCGTCTTCGAGTTCCGCGAACGATCCGGTGAGCACGTCGTTGAACGCCGCCCACCAGCCGCGCTTGCGGATGTCCTTGGCGAGCTGGACGAGGGCCAGTTTGATCGCGTCGCCGCCACCGTAGAGGTCCAACATCGCCGCGACATCCGCGGGCCTCGGCCGGGTCTTGGCGGTCTCGAACCGGACCAGTTTGGGACGGCTCCAGCCGAGAGCGGCCGCCGCGGCCTCCATGGACATCCCGGAGTGCTTGCGAGCTTCGCGTAGCTGGCGGGCGAGTCGGCGGTGGCGGACGGTCGGGCTCTGCTCGGGCGTCATGCTGCGCAAGTGTGGCAGCTCTAAGTGACCACTTCACACGGAACGTAACATTCACTCTGAAGAAAATGAACAAGTGCATGGACATCGGGACGCGCTCAGGTCATGATGCTTCGTGACGATGCCTTCACAGATAGTGATCGCCCGGCTCGCTCGGCACACCCACCGGGACCTTGATCGGACGTTGGAGGTCCACCCCATGCACCATCGCGCGAAGCCCCCACCGCACGAGTTGGACGCGCCCTTTGCACCTCCTCCGCGGCCCGTCCCAGGCCATGTCATGGTCGCCCCAACGAGCCGTCCCGCCATCTGGGCCAGGGGCGGCGAGCTGGCGTTGACGCAGCTCAAGCGCCACTTCCCCGATGCCGCCATGTGGCTGGGCACGGCCACTACTGGGCCATGGCCTGCGACCGCCCGCTCAAAGCGGCGACTCCGAGTGAACTCACCAGCATGATCGCTGCGCTCCAGGCGGCGCCTTTCCCTGCGGGACCTGCCGACTCCCGAACGAACTCTGGCGTCCACTCGGGAGGACCGCGCCGTCGGTTTCTCCGCCGTGCCTCGGGTCGCCTCGTCCACAGGGACAGCCGACGACGCGACGCAGACCATGGCGCCATGCGCCCAATGAGGGATGAGCGATGAGGACCGGCAGCGCCACTGACATCCCTGCCGGAGGGGCGTGTGCCTTCCAGCTTCGCCCTGGCCCCCGCTGCGCCTCGCTGGCGCGCTCGCTGGTGGTCAGCGCGCTGAACGCGCTGAACCTGCCGGACGACTTCATCGAGGACGCCAAGCTCGCCGTCTCGGAGTTGGCCACCAACGTCCATCTCCATGCCGAGGCGGCGGGCGTGCCACCGGAACTCTGGATCTGGGCTCGAACCCATCCGCGCCACGAACTCGTGGTCTCGCTCTTCGACACCTCCCGCACTAGCCTTCCGAGCCCGGTGATGTGTCATCTGCTGGACGAGCACGGCAAGGGCCTCGGCATCGTCGCGGCGCTGGCGTCCGACACGGGATCCCACTTCACCCGCTCGCGCCTGGCCTGCACACCCACACTGGGCAAGGCCGTATGGTTCGCCCTTGCCACTCCCACCCCCTGGCCCGAGCCCGAGCACACCATTACGTCGGCCGTGGCCGCGCAGCGGCTGCTTCTGACGCTCCGGACACGCGGGATCCGGTCCACCTGCCGCAGAGAGGGCGGCCTCGTCATCACCGCGGACGATCTCAGCGTCTGGGTCGACCCCAAAGCCTTCTCGTGGCGAGAAGGCAACGGCCTTGTCCGGCAACCCTTGACCGACCTGCACGAGACCACTGAACGCATCATCAGCCTGATCGACGCCAGTCCGCAGGGCCGCCCTAACCTGCAGCGGGGTGCCGACGAAAGTCGCACTCCTGCAGTAACGGCTTCGGTTGTGCGCTACTGGGAGGTGGTGGACCGGTCCGGGCAGAGCGCGGTCTGGACGGCGGTCTTCATGTCGTTGCTCTGCGCGTCCGTACCACCCGGGTCGAGGTTCACCATGACCGTCGCCTGGCTGCCGTTGACGGTGGCGCCGCTCACGGTCTCGTACCCGAAGATGTCGCCGCTGTGCCCCCAGTACAGGCCGCCGCAGGGCAGTGGCCTGCTCTCCAGGCCGAGGCCGTAGGCCCGGCCGTCGGAGTCGCCGGTCGGCCGGGTCCGCATCAGTTCCCGCAGCTGGGCCGGGCGCAGCAGCCGGCCGTTGACGAGCGCGCCCAGGAACCGGTCGACATCGGCGCCGCTGGAGATCATCGCACCGGCCGGGCCCGCGACCGAGGGATTGAACGCGGTGAGGTCCCTGAGCGGCGCGTCCGGGCCCGGCCGCACATACCCGCGCGGGTGCGGTCCAGGGATCGCCGAGCCGTCACCCGGCACGGACGTCTCGCGCAGGCCCAGCGGGGTGATGATGCGCCGGTGGATCTCCTCGGCCCAGGTGTGGCCGGTCACCTTCTCGATGAGCATGCCGGCCAGCAGGTAGTTGGTGTTGGAGTAGCGCCAGCCGCGGCCGGGCCTGAAGGCCTGTGGGTGGGCGAGCGCGAGGTTCACCAGATCGCGGGTGTCGTGGTGGGCGAGCGGGTCCTTGAGGATCTCCTGCGGGTCGACGTAGGCGAGGTAGTCGGGCACGCCGCTGGTGTGTTGAAGCAACTGGCGGACGGTGATCCTCCGCCTGTCGTGGCCTTTTCCACGGACAACGCCGGGCAGATAGCGTTCCACCGGTGCATCGAGCGAGACGCGATGCTCTCCCACCAGCTGCAGTATGACGGTGGCCACGTACGGCTTGGTCATGCTGCCGATCCGGAACCTGCTGTCGCGGGGTACCGGTGCATTGCTGTTCACGTCCGCGACGCCGCTGGTCAGCACCGTGTCGCCGTGCCGATCACGCAGGTGCAGGAGCGCTCCGGGCCCGCCGTCGATCGTGGTCAGCCGGTCCAGGAGTTGACGCAGCCGAGCCTGGTCGGCGCCGTTGCCTGCTCCGGCCGCGGTGCCGCCGGTCAGTACGCTCACCGCGACACCGGCTGCCACGGCCAGGGTGAGCGCGCCGCGCATGCACGCCTTTACTTGATCATGTGTGCTCTCTTCTGCGTCCAGTAGTGATCAGTGGCCGATCGGATGGGATATCGCGCCCCGCGTCGGGCTAGGCCGCCACGCGGGCCCCCGTCCCGGGGGACACGGGGGAGGAACTGTGTCGGCGGGTGAACGGGGCGAGGGCGAGCCAGATCAGCGCCGCTCCCACCGGGAGCAGGTCCAGGTTGAGCGTGATGGCGACGAAGCCGGCGGCGATCAGGACGGGGCTCAGGGCGGCCCCCGCCTTGCGTCCCGGGGTGACGACCGCGAACTGGACGAGCAGCGCGAGCAGCCCGAGCATGAAGAACGCCGGGCCGATCTCGTAGATCGCCTGGGGGAGTACGGCGGGGACGTCGGCGTACCGGTCGGCGAGCATGCTCTTCTCGGCCTTGTCCGCGGCCTGCAGGCCGACGACGATGTCGACGATCGCGACGCGGACGAACGTCACCAGTCCGTACGCGGCGACCGCGGTCGCGACGCCTGCCGTGACCCTGCGTGCGGTGCCACCGGCCGTGGCCCGGACACGGCCGTACAGGCCCGCGATCACCCCGCCGTACAGCAGGAGGGAACCAAGAAAGATCAGATGGCCCACCGTCCAGGCGGGTCCTGGGCCGTGTTGCCCGTCACGGCCGTCGATGAGGCGGACGACACCGTAGGCGAGCATGAGGGCGGGGGCGAGATGGAAGGCGATCCTGGTCATGAGCGGTTCCCCTGGAGTTCGAGACCTGCGTTCTTGCGTTCTCGATCTTCAGGGAGACGGCGGCCGGACGGATCGCCGCCGCGAGCGGTCTTCGGGCATCGGTGACGCGGGGGAGAACCGGGGTGCGGCTCCCCCGCGCGAGGGAGCCGCCCCTCAGGAGGGCTCGATCAGCCGGGTCTCGTACGCGGCGATCACGGCCTGGACGCGGTCGCGGATGCCGAGCTTGGCCAGGACGTTGCTCACGTGGGTCTTCACGGTGTGCTCGCTGACGACCATGGCCGCGGCGATCTCCGCGTTCGACAGGCCGCGGCCGAGGAGGCGCAGGGTCTCGCGCTCCCGTTCGGTCAGGACCGACAGGCGGTCGGAGGTGGTCGTACCGGCGCGCGGGCGGTTGCGCGTGATGTCGGAGATGAGGCGGCGGGTGACGGCGGGCGCGAGCAGCGACTCCCCCGCCGCCACCACCCGGACCGCGTGCACGAGGTCGTCGCGGCGCACGTCCTTGAGCAGGAACCCGCTCGCACCGGCGTAGAGCGCGTCGTAGACGTAGTCGTCCTGGTCGAAGGTGGTGAGCATGATCGCGCGGGCCCGGTGCTCGGCGCACACGACCTTCGCGGCCTCGATGCCGTCCAGGCCCGGCATGCGGATGTCGAGCAGCACGACGTCGGGGTCGTGTTCGCCCACGGCGGCGATCGCGGCGGTGCCGTCGCCTGCCTCGCCCACCACCTCGATGTCGGGCTGCGCGTCCAGGATCATCGCGAAGCCGCTGCGGACGAGTTCCTGGTCGTCGGCGAGCACCACCCGGATCACACGGCCACCGTCGCGACGTAGGGGAGACGTGCCAAGACCCGGAACCCGCCGCCCGGCAGGGGACCGGCCTCGGCCGTGCCGCCGCAGGCGACGACGCGTTCACGGATGCCGATGAGGCCGTCGCCGCCCCGCCGCCAGCCCGGATCGCTTTCGGCGTGGCCCTGCCCGTCGTCGGTCACCGTGATCTCCAGTTCGTGGTCGGTCCAGCGGAGCCGGACCTCGGCCGCCCGCGCGTTGGCGTGCTTCAGCGTGTTGGTGAGCGCCTCCTGCACGATGCGGTACGCGGCCAGGTCGGCGTCGGAGGGGAGGTCACGGCTCACGCCCTCGACCGTGAGCCGCACGTGGACCTGGGTGCGGTTGACGTGCTCGACCAGGCCGGGCAGCGCGCCGATGGTCGGCTGAGGCGCGCGTACGCCGTGGTCCTGCTCCTCCTTCAGGATGCCCAGCATGCGGCGCAACTGGGCCATCGCGTCCCGGCCCGCGCCGGCGATCGCGTCGAAGACCCGTTCGGCCTGCTCGGGATCGGTGTGGACCACCACCGGACCGGCCTCGGCCTGAACGACCATGATGCTGACGGCGTGCGCGAGCACGTCGTGCATGTCGCGGGCGATGCGGGCCCGTTCCTCCGCCGCCGCCCGCGCCGCCTCGGCCTGGCGTTCACGTTCGAGCGCCTCGCGTTCGCGTTCGAGCTGCGCGGAGCGTTCCACCAGCGCGTTCGACCGCTCCCGCGCGGTCCGCGCCAGCGTGCCGAGCAGGAACGCCGTCATGGGCAGCAGGAGCGTGAACATGAACTCGCCCGCGTCGTTGTCCTTGATGAGCAGCGCGCCGGGCGGGATCGTCGCCACGAGCGCGCCGATGAAGCCCCAGCGCTGCCAGCGATGCCGCCCCAGGTCGGCGAGGGTGTAGATGGCCACAAGACCGCCGTACTGCAGCATCTGGCCCGGCCGGTGATGCAGTGACACCCCCATGGCGAAGCACGCCACGGCCAGCGCGACCGCGAACGGCGCTCGCCGCCGCCACACGAGCGGCACGACCGTGCCGAGGTTGAACACCACGCCGAGCGGCGTCACCTCCGGCGCCGTGGCGAACGGCACGAACACCGGGACGGCGACCGCCGCGGCGATCAGCACGTCCACAAGACGGCCGGTACCCGCACGCGACCGCGGCCGCGTGAGGCGGCCCAAACCGCGCAACCGATCCGACATCCACCCAGTATCGCGGCCAATACGGTCGAAGCCGGTCTGGTTCGGCGGGGCCCAGGACGCGGGGCCGTCCGATGTGCTGCTTTCCGAGCAGCGTCTTCCCCTTGACCTGGCGCCGTTCGGCCGCGGCGATCCCCTGGGCGCGCAGCGTCGAGCAACACAGCAGGTTCGGCTATGACCATTGTCTATCCGCGACCTGATTCTGGCTTGGCAGTGCCGTCCGAGGTCGCTTCGGCCTTCGTGTAGAGAACTTCGCGGGCCTGTTCCGTGGCGCGGGTGAGGCTCTCGCCGACGAAGTCGAGGAAGCGGGCGGCGTTCTCGAGGCGGGCGCCGGCCGGGGTGTCGCGGCCGAGGGTGGCGACGCCTTGCCGGGCGGTCTCGGCGAGTTGGGCGTTGTCCCGGATGCTGCGGATCATCGACTGGTACCAGAGGTCGTCGTCGACGGCGTAGCGCTCGCGGCGGCGTTCGTCGCGTTCGCGGCGGACGAGGGCCTGACTCTCGAGGAACTTGATCGCCTTGGAGACGGACGCCGGGCTGACCTGGAGGCGGGCGACGAGTTCGGCGGCGGTGAGGCTGCCGGAGTCGGTGGTGTAAATGCAGACCATGATCCGGGCCATCATCTTGTTGGACATGCCCGATTGCATGAGGACGGTGGTGAACATCTCCTCGTACTCGCGCACGGCCTCGGCGTCACGTCCGTATGGCTGGGGGACCGACTCCGGCCCCCGGGACGCGGCCTTCCTGCGCCGACGCGCGCGGCCTTCGGTGGCGCGGTGGGCCAACTCGGCGCGGTAGCCGGCGGGGCCGCCGTTGCGCATCACCTCACGCGTGATCGTGGAGGTGGGGCGGCCCAGACGTCGGGCGATCTCCGCGTAGGCGAGGTTGTCGGCCAGCCCGAGCGCGATCTGCTGGCGGTCTTGCTGGGTGAGCCTGCCTGCGGGCATCGCGATCTCCTTCGTGCGTCGTCGGTGCCCGCAGGATAGCGTTCACGCCCACTCCACTGCAACGACTACAGGTCTGCCGTTGCGTTGTCGTTCAAGGCCATCGCAACGATTCTTTGGCTTTGAGCTGCATAGATGCTGATTATATGCAACGTGATGGTTGATGGATCCCTTAAGGCAACGTAGCGTTTCCAGTGTTCGAAACATCAAGTCGCAGAGCGCAGGGAGAGCACGATGCACAAGTTCGACACCCCCGCACCGATCGCCGCCGTCCTGGACATCCCGGCCGGGCGCGTGCAGTTCCTCGCCGCCGACCGGGCCGACACCACGGTCGAGGTCCTGCCCGCCAACGCCTCCAAGGGCCGCGACGTGAAGGCGGCCGAGCAGACCACGGTCGACTACGCCGACGGAGTCCTGCGGATCCAGACCCCGGCCAAGAACCAGTACCTCGGCCCCTCAGGATCCATCGAGGTGACGGTCAAGCTGCCCGCCGGCTCCCAGGTCGAGGCCAAGGCGGGCAGCGCCGAGTTCCGGGCCGTCGGCCGCCTCGGCGACGTGGCCTTCGAAGGCGCCTACCACCAGATCAAGGTGGACGAGGCCGCCGGCCTCCGCCTCACCGCCACCGACGGCGACATCGAAGTCGGCCGCCTGGGCGGCCCCGCCGAGATCAGCACCCAAAGGGGCGACATCCGCATCGCCGAGGCCATGCGCGGCACGGTCGTGCTCCGCACCCAGTCCGGCGACATCTCGGTCCACGCCGCCGCCGGCGTCTCGGCCTCCATGGACGCCGGCACCGCCCACGGCCGCATCAGCAACGCCCTCAAGAACGACGGCACCGCCGAACTCGACATCCACGCCACCACCGCCCACGGCGACATCACCGCCCGCAGCCTCTGACCCGCACTCTCTGAGGAGCCCTCACCATGACCCCCCTGGCCATAGCGGCGACCGGGCTGCGCAAGTCCTACCGCGACAAAACCGGCGACAAGGTCGTCCTGGACGGCATCGACCTCGCCGTCCCCGAAGGAACGATCTTCTCCCTGCTCGGCCCCAACGGCGCCGGCAAGACCACCACCGTCCAGATCCTGTCCACGCTGATCGGCGCCGACGGCGGCGACATCCGAGTGGCGGGCCACGACCTGGCCAAGGACCCCCAGGCGGTCCGCGCGTCCATCGGCGTCACCGGCCAGTACTCGGCCGTGGACAAGCTCCTCACCGGCGAGGAGAACCTCAACCTCATGGCCGACCTGCACCACCTGCCGCGGCGCGAGGGCCGGCAGCTCACCGCGCGGCTGCTGGAGCAGTTCGACCTGGTCGAGGCCGGCAAGAAGATGGCGTCCACCTACTCCGGCGGCATGAAGCGCCGGCTGGACCTGGCGATGACCCTGGTCGGGAACCCGCGCATCATCTTCCTGGACGAGCCCACCACCGGCCTGGACCCGCGCAGCCGCCGCACCATGTGGCAGATCGTCCGGGACCTGGCGGAGAGCGGAGTCACGATCTTCCTCACCACGCAGTACCTGGAGGAGGCCGACCAGCTCGCCGACCACATCGCGATGCTCGACCACGGACGGCTGATCGCCGAGGGCACCCCCGAGGAGCTCAAGCGGCTCATCCCCGGCGGGCACGTCACCCTGCGATTCGCCGACGAGGACGGCGTCGATTCCGCGCTCCGCGCGCTCGGCACCGGCTTCCTGAACGGCGATGCGCTCACCGTGCAGGTTCCCAGCGACGGCAGCGTCGGCTCGCTGCGGCGGATGCTCGCCCGCCTGGACGACCAGTCGATCGACGTCGAGGAGCTGTCGGTGCACACCCCCGACCTCGACGACGTCTTCCTCACCCTCACCGGCAACCCCAAGGACAAGGACGAAGTTCGATGAGCACCGCCGTTCGCACCCACACCTTGGCCGACTCGGCGACGATGATCCGCCGGCGCCTGAAGCACATGCTCCGCTATCCGGCGATGACGGTGCAGCTCATCGGCATGCCGGTCGTCCTCCTGCTGCTGTTCGTGTACGTCTTCGGCGGCACGCTCGGAAACGGGCTCGCCGGCGGGGGAGGCCGCGAAACCTACATCAACTACGTGACCCCCGGCATCATCCTGATGACCACGGTCGGCGCCGCCACCAGCACCGCCATCTCGGTGGCCATGGACATGGCCGAGGGGATCGTCGCCCGGTTCCGGACCATGGCCATCTCCCGATCCTCGATCCTCACCGGGCACGTCGTCGGCAGCATGATCTCCATCGCGATCAGCGTCGTGTTCGTCACCGCCGTCGCCCTGGCGATCGGCTTCCGGCCGAATGCCAACCCCGCCGAGTGGATCGCCGCCGCGGGTCTCCTGACGCTGTTCGTCCTCTCGCTCACCTGGCTGGCGGTCGCGCTCGGCCTGGTGGCCAAGAACCCCGAGGGCGCCAGCAACGCGCCCCTGCTGCTGATGCTCCTGCCGTTCTTCGGCAGCGGCTTCGTGCCCACCGAATCGATGCCGACCGCCCTGCGCTGGTTCGCCGAGTACCAGCCGTTCACCCCCGCCATCGAGACCCTGCGCGGCCTGCTGATGGGCGACGCCATCGGCGACAGCGCCTACCAGACCATCGCCTGGTCCGTGGGCATCACCATCGTCGGCTTCCTCTGGTCGATGAAGCTGTTCAGCCGCGACCCCAGCCGCTGACCGTCGACGACCTGACCATGAACCGGCCGAACAGGGCCGTCAGACCAACGGTCTGACGGCCCTGAACCTTTCCGCCTCTCGCATCGACCGGATCGCAGCGAGCGCTGGGCCGACCCGGCTGCGCCATCGACCTGGACCGCGAGGTCAGCCGCATCGTGCTCGACAACGTCAAACGGTCGCTCGGCTTCCGCGTCCGGGAGGCGGTGTCGGAGCTGCGTGACCTCGGCGATGTCGGCCTTCGAGATTTCCTCGGCGAGACGGGGCGGGAACTTGAGGATCTGTACGAGGGCGGTCGCGGCGGTTGGGTGCGGCTACGCCGCGAGGCGGGCTATGAGCGTCGTCCGGTGGACGACGTGCAGGAGGACGGGAAGCTCGCGAAGGCCATCGGGCGCATGCTGCACATCGACGATCCCGAACGGCTGAGCTTCTTGCGTGAAGTCCTGGACGCCCCGTCCCCGCCGAAGTGGGCCTCCGCCGACGCACGTCGGCAACGACCGCGCGATCACCCCGACGCTGTTCCACTGGGAGTCCCAGAGCGCGACCCGCGAGGATTCGCGTGACGGCCGGCGCTACGTCCACCACGCCGAGCAGGGCTCCACGGTGCACCTCTTCATCCGTGCGACGGACGCCGGCGCGCCCCCGTACCTCTATGCCGGTCCCATGACGTATCGCGGCCACGAGGGCGAGCGTCCGATGCGCATCCTGTGGGACCTGGCCCACCCGCTGCCCGCCGACGTCTTCCACTACGCGAAGGTCAACACCGGCTGAGTCCATTCGCCGGCGAGACCGCACACTGAGCACCGATGCCGTCGTGTCGGCGCCTTGCTTCCGCTTCTACCGTCGGTCAATTGCCAGCGAGCCGGCCGCTCTGGAAATATCCG
Source organism: Actinomadura vinacea (assembly GCF_039532545.1). Lineage (NCBI taxonomy): Bacteria > Bacillati > Actinomycetota > Actinomycetes > Streptosporangiales > Thermomonosporaceae > Actinomadura > Actinomadura vinacea. Next base: position 13,909 of record NZ_BAAARW010000052.1, read on the forward strand.
GTTCCTAGAGAATCGGGAGTTTCATGGGAATTACCATTCGCATGGAGGGCGCGGAGGCCGACGAGGAGCTCCAGTCGCTCCATGACTGGCTGCTGGCCGAGCCCAAGATCCGCAGGCATGCGCGGGTGTCGTTGCGGTCCGCCCCCGCCCGGCCCGGCGAGATGGGCACGGTCCTCGACGCGATCCAGGTGGCCGTGGAGGACGGCTTCCAGGCGGCCGAGCTCGTCCTCGCCTACCTCGCCTGGCGCGCCGCCCGCGGCGGCAAGGCCAACGGCACCATCGAGCGCGGGAACACCAAGATCCCCCTGTCGGAGACCACGGACGAGACGGCCGAGTCGGTCGCGAAGAAGCTGGACTCCGACGAGTCGTGACGCAGCCCGACCCGCACGAATCACGCGCCGTCCTCATCGGGACCGCTCAGTACGAGCACATGGCGGCGCTGCCCGCCGTCGCCCGCAACCTGCGGGCGCTGCGGCAGGAGCTGATGCGGCACGAGGTCTGGGGCCTGTCACCGCAGCACTGCGAGGTGGTGGAGGATCCCGCCGACCCGCAGGAGATGATCACTCCGGTCCACGATGCGGCGGACGAGGCGGGCGAAGTCCTCCTGGTGTACTTCGCGGGTCATGGTGTGCTCGGCCCCAACGGCGATCTCTACCTCGGGGTGCCCGGCACTCGCGACGACCGCACGCGCTCCCACTACACGGCGGTGGCGTACGACACCCTGCGGACGACCGTGAAGAACAGCCGGGCCCAAGTCCGCATCGTCGTCCTGGACTGCTGTTTCAGCGGCAAGGCCGTCTACACCATGGGGTCCGGCGCGGTGTCCGCCTTCACCGATATCGAGGGCACTTACACGATCACCTCGGCGCCGCCCACCAGGACCTCGCTCGCCCCCGAGGGGGCCGAGTTCACCGCCTTCACGCACGAACTCATCGAAGTGATCCGCAACGGCGTTCCCGAAGCCGGCGAGCTCCTCACCCTGGAGCAGATCTTCCAGCGGGTCAAGGGCGAGATGGAGGCCAAGGCCCGCCCGCTTCCCTGGCGTCAGGACCGCAACGACGCCGGGCAGGTCACGCTCATCAGGAACCGTGCCAGGGCCGCCACGAAGGCACCGCCAGGGTACGGGGAGGTTCCTGGCTACGAGGAAGGTGCGCACTTTCCGAGCAGGCAGGAACTTCATGAGGCCAAGGTCCATCGACCGCTACAGGCCGGGATCTGCGGGACGCACCACAACGGCGGCGCAGAATCCATCGTGCTGTCCGGTGGATATCCCGATGACGAGGACGACGGGGATGTCATCGTCTACACCGGGCACGGCGGTCAGGAGAACGGCCGGCAGGTCAAGAACCAGGATCCGACCTCACCGGGCAACGCCGCGCTGCTCGCCAGCATCACCACGCGGTATCCCGTCCGGGTGGTCCGCGGTTCGGCCGGAGACGAACGGCACTCTCCCGCCGCCGGATACAGGTACGACGGGCTCTACACGGTCGAGGGCTACTGGACGACCATCGGAACCGACGGCTTCCGGATCATCCAGTTCCGGTTGGAGAAGCTTCGCGACTCGACGCCGCCGATCGTGCCGTCCAACTCGATCGTCGACCAGCCCGGTATCGATCTGCACCGCTGGGAGCCGGTGGCGCTGGGCGTCTACGGGGACCGGCGGATCGCCGACAAGGTCAAGCAGGAACACCAGTTCCAGTGCCAGATCTGCGGTGTCACATTGCAGTCCCCCGCGGGTTTCCGCTTTGCCCAGACCTTTCATCTCAGGGCTCTCGCCAGGCCGCACAGAGGGCCGGACGTCGCCGAGAACATCCTGTGCGTGTGCCCGACGCACCGCGTACAACTCGAGCTGGGCACCATCACCGTCGACGACGACCTCCAGGTGATCGACGAGATCACCGGCGAGCCGTTCGCGCAGCTGGCCGCCGTGCCCAAGCACAAGGTCGGCATTGAATACGTGCGCTACCACCGGGGTCTCTACCGCAGCCAGTCGCGGCCGGCTTGAAGGGTTACTCCATCCCTTTCTTGCCTGGGGTCCAGAAGGGCTTGGTCCGGACGGAGCGGCGGGGCCAGGCGCGGTCTTGGATGAGGTGGGTCTTGATGGCCTGGATGGTGCGGGCCTCGCCGGCCAGGTAGGCGATGCCCGGTTCGGCGGGGAGGTCCAAGCGCTTGACGGCGTCCACCAGGGTCTTGGACGAGGCCGCGGGGGTGCCGTTGCGGTACTGCCAGGTGACGTTGTCGAGGGGGAGTTGGTCGTCGGGAGTGTCGACCTCGATGACGGCGTGGACGGGGGCGTCGCCCAAGGAGCGAATCATGGGGCCGAACGGGACGGCGGCGGTTTCCTCACCGGCGAAGAGGTGGTGCGGGGCCGGGTGCGGGACGAAGGAGCCTTCGGGTTTGGTGAAGACCACTTCCTGGCCCGGCTCGGCGGTGCGTGCCCAGCGGGCGCCCGGGCCGTCGCCGTGGTCGAGGACGCAGATCTCCAGGGCCATCTCGTCGCCGTCCCAGATGGAGTAGCTGCGGCGGGTCAGCAGGCCGTCGACGCTGATGCGGATCTGCTGGCCCGGCGTCCAGGTCTGGGACGGGCACGCGATCCGCAGCCGGCGCACGCGCTTGGTGATCTGGACGGTGCTCTCGACGGTGCCGGTGACGAAGAACAGGTCGCGCAGACGCATGGAGGGCCTCCGAGAAGCGATATATCGCGTTAGGCGAGACACGATACATCGCGTTTACTCGGCGCGCACGAGGCCCTCGGAGTCGGGCCGGCGGCGGTGGTTACGCCATGGGCGGCGCGGCCGCGGCCATGGCGCGTGCCTGGGCGACCGCGTTGGCTGCCCACGCGCCCGACTGCGGACCCGCGGGGAACTGGGCAACGTGGTGAAAGCCCGGACCGGTGACCGAGATGGACACGAAGCCGAGGTAGCGGCGTTCCTTCATGAGGAGGAAGAGCAGGCCCAGCAGGCAGAACCAGACGAAGACGATGGCCAGGACGATGCCGACTGGGGCAATGCCCTCGCTGACCTGCGTGGAGTCCTGGACGGTCCACTGTGAGCCGTGCAACGGGAACTGGCCGTAAGGAAGGATGACGTGCGTGCTCGTCAAGGCCATGTCGCCGATCTGCAGCAGAACGGGTTCACCACCACCATGGGGAACCGGGTACATCAGATCACCTCAGCCGAAATTCAACCGTCCGCTGCCCCGCGGGATCACCTCATAGTAGGGCCACCGCTACGGACGAGTCAGCCCTGTATTCGTTGCAATCCCGGCCCAGGGTGCTCGTCTGGCGGCTCGCACCCTGACCGGGCTTGGGGCGAGCGCGACATCGCTTCGCGATCTGCCCGGTGACGCTCGCCTCCGGCATCGCCCCCACCGGCCAGGTAGCGCGCTCGCGCGGTACCTGAGACCACTTCGAGACAGACCCGAGGTCAGGCCGCTTTCGGCCCGGACGAATGCGTCCGGAGGACGGCGATTGCTGCGAGCACTGCACCGCGATGTGCTCAGCGGACGCCGCGGGGGCGGAACTGGATGCTGATCCTGGGACCGGTGGCGCGGGCGCTCTTCGGGACGGCGTGCTCCCAGGTGCGTTGGCAACTGCCGCCCATGACGATGAGGTCGCCGTGCCCGAGGTCGTACCGGAGGGTGTGGCCGCCGCCACGGGGACGCAGGAGGAGCGGGCGCGGGGAGCCGACCGAGATGATCGCGACCATCGTGTCCTCGGTGCGGCCGCGGCCGATGGTGTCGCCGTGCCAGGCGACGCTGTCGTGGCCGTCGCGGTAGAGGCAGAGGCCGGCGGTGCGGAACGGTTCGCCGAGCTCGGGCTCGTAGTGCGCGTTGAGGGCGTCCCTGGCCTGGACGAGGACGGGGTCGGGCAGCGGGGCGCCCTCGTCGTAGAAGCCGAGGAGGCGGGGCACGTCGACGACGCGTTCGTACATGCGGCGGCTTTCGGCGCGCCACGGGACGATCTCGGCCAGCCGTTCGTAGAGGTCGTCGGCTCCGGCGATCCAGCCGGGCCGCAGGTCGATCCAGGCTCCGTGCGCGAGGTGCGTGCGCCGTACGGTCGCGCCGAGCTCGCGCGGGCCCGCCTCGTCGCCGAGGTCGAGGAGCGAGCCCTGCAATGCCCTGGTCATGGCCCCATTGTACGTCCTCAGTCAAACATGTGTTCGATCACCTGTTCGGCGGTCAGTTCGGAGCGGACGAGTTCCAGGAGGCGGCCCTTCCAGTTGCGGCCGCTCTGGTCGCGGGTGACCCAGTAGCCGGATTCGGAGCCGCCGCCGTAGTGGATGTGCGTGCCGCCGGTGCTGAGCAGGTAGTCGGCCAGGCGCGGGTGCTGGCGGAACTTGGCGCGCAGGAGCCGGGCCATGACGGCGGCCCTCGCGTCCGGCCACGAGGGGAGGCGGGGCGCGTCGCGGGCGAGGCGTTTGGCCTCGACGGCACGGTCGGCCTGGCGGATCCGCTCGCGGATCTCCGGGTCGGTGGTCGACAGGGCCCAGTACGCGTGCTCGACCGTCGGGTAGGTCGTGGAGGCGATCTCGATGGGGGCCGGGTAGTCGTTCTGGAGGAAGTGCGGACCCGGGTCCGTGGGCCAGCCCTGCGGGTAGACGGTCTGGGTCACGTGCAAGGGCGTGGACGGTGTTTCGGGGTCGTCGGCCGGGCGCGGGGCCGTGAAGCGCTCCTTGGCTTGGGCGCTGTCTCCGAAGTAGGCGTAGGCCTGTTCGCGCATCCGTTCGGTGACGGCGGGGGCTGAGCCCGGTGTCCTGTTGGCGAGCAGTGGTTCACCCAAGGGGGTGCATAGGACGGCCAAGGGCCGGTCCTTGTTGTCCATGTCGCCGAGGGCGTAGACGCGGAGATGTTCGGGGATGTCGAGGTAGGCGTCGCGGAGCGCCTGCCGGTCCTCTTCGGTACGGGTGTCCAGGTAGCGGTCGAGGGCTTGGAGGCACCGGTCGGTGGAGTCGGGGCGGTCGTTGAGGCGGTCGATCTCGTCGGCGACCTCGCCGAGCAGCATTTCGGCGGTGAGGGCGGAGCGCGGTTCGCCGAACCGCCAGGCGCCCAGGTGGTGGGCGGTGGCGCGGGCGCCCGGTTCGAGGGTGGTGGCGACCCAGCCGGATTCGAGTTTCGCGCGCAGGCCGTCCAGGTCGACCCATTCCCAGCACCAGATCGCGCCGTCGGCGAAGATCAGCAGGTCGGTCAGGTGGTAGTCGACGTTGCGGATGAAGATCGGCCGCCAGGTGCCCTCGATCCGTTCGCCGTCGACGATGCGGTAGGTGCGTTCGCGTGTCACGGTGCACAAGCCTAGGGAGACCGCGCGCCGGACTCGCCGGTTCAGTACTCGCCGAGGGCGCGTTCTATGTAGAGCGGGGTCATCTCGGGCGGCGCGGCCTCGGTGACCAGGGTGTTGAAGACGTGCCAGTGGTGCTCGATCTCGGCGCGGCGGGCCGGGTAGTCGGCGCCGCCGGAACGTTCTAGGTAGACCAGGTCGCTCAGGTGCTGCTGCGGGAAGCGGACCAGGGTGAGCGGGCTGTCGGTGGCGACCCGGCCGCAGATGTTGATCGGTGCGATCTGGATGGTGACGTTGGGCCGCCAGCAGATCTCATTGAGGTGCTCCAACTGGGCCCGCATCGTGGCGGCGTCGCCGACCGTCCGCCACAGCACGGATTCGTCCAGCACGGCCCACAGGTTGACCGGGCGTGGGCGGCGACGGAGGATGGGCTGCCTCTGTCCGAGCAGGTCCAGCCGGCGAGCGGGGTCGAGCACGGCGCCGTCGCCGCGCATGACGCCCAGCGCGTAGGCCTCGGTGCGCAGCAGTTCGGGCACGTGCTCGTCCTCGAAGCAGCGGACCAGGCGGGCGGCTCCTTCGGCGCTGAGATAGCGCTGCTTCCACTTGGGGACGACGTCGCGAAGCTCGTACCACCAGGCCCGCGCGCCGGTCTGTTCGGCGAGTGCGAGCAGGGTGGAGCGCTCGCCATGGTCATGGACGCCGTAGCGGGTGAGCAGCGCGGCGACGTCGGCGGACCGCAGCCCGATGCGGCCCAGCTCCATCCGTGTGATCTTGGATCGGGAGGCGCCGACGGCGTGTGCGGCCTCGTCGGGTGTGACGCCATGGTCGAGGCGCAGCTCGCGCAGCCTCTTGCCCAGCAGCATCCTCGGAACCAGAGGGTCGCCCTTGAGGGGCGCGGGCGCGCTCTTACGGGGCCCGATGCTCGTAGTCGTGATGGAGACCAAGACGGCTCCTCAGGGGGCGACCGGCACACAACGAATTTCACTATAGCTCGACCTATAGCGGTGGCTGCACACACAACCATACGTAGCGTGAAGATCTGTCGCTGCGGCCTTTAAGGCTTGCGTGCCACCGCGCACAGGGTGGGGTCGTCCTTGGCGTCGGGCGCTTCGATCTCCGGTCGCCATTGCCGCAGCGTGACGATTCCCGGCTCGACCACCTCCAGCCCTTCGAAGTAGCTGGATATGTGGTCGTGGGAGCGCAGCACGTAGGGGACGGCGCCGGTGTCGTCGTAGCCGGTCTGCGCCTGGTTGAGGACGGGGTTGTCGCTCGTGAAGTCGTACAGCGTGAAGTAGCTGCCGGAGGGCAGCGCGTCCACGAGGGTGCGCACGATCGACCGCGCCTCGCCGGCGTCGACGATGTGGCCGGTGATGCCCATCAGCATGAGCGCGACCGGGCGGTCGAAGTCGAGGACCTTCCGCGCCCGCGCGACGATCTGCTCGGGCCGGTGCAGGTCGGCGTCGAGGTAGGTGGTGGAACCCTCGGACGTGCTGGTCAGCAGGGCCCGGGCGTGGGCCAGCACGAGCGGGTCGTTGTCGACGTACACGATGCGCGACTCGGGGGCGACCCGCTGGGCGACCTCGTGGGTGTTGTCGACCGTGGGCAGGCCGGTGCCGACGTCGAGGAACTGGCGCATGTCGGCCTCGCCGGCCAGGAACCGCACGGCGCGGGCCAGGAAGTGCCTGCTCGTCCGGGCCAGGAAGGAGATCTCGGGGAACACCTCCTTGTACTCCTCACCGGCGACGCGGTCCACCTCGTAGTTGTCGACGCCGCCCAGCCAGTAGTTCCAGATGCGGGCGGAATGCGGGACATCGGTATTGATCTTGGGTGCCGGGGGCGCCTGCTCCGGGGATTCCGGGGACGGCTGGGAATGCTGGGAGCCCTGCGCACGGCCTGACGTGTCATCCTGCACGGTCCGGCATCTCCTTCGTCCGTCGATTCGCTGCCGTCCCCCAACCTAGGCCGACATCACGAGAAATGCGGGGATTCTTTATTTTGGACCGTCCCACCGCTCCTTTCGGAACGCCCGTGAAGGGCATCGATTAAATACCGGCCAGTACGCAAGAAATGGCTCCGGCCGAGGTCAGAGCAGAGAAACCGCAATGTAACAATCATCCCGGACGAGCCGGCAGATCCCTGGCACGACCACCTGTGGCCCATTGTGAGGCCGCGCTGTGGCGGGTCCTGGAGGCGCGTTCCGCTCGGCCTAGGCCGGGAAGGGGACCGGTACCCGCATCACGCGTCGCGAAGGAGAAGCCGTTGAAGGCCGCACGCGTCCACCAGTACTGGAACCGGCCGACGTCGCGGCGCTCGCCGACGCCGGGCTCACCGCCTACCACGCGGCCCGCAAGGCACGCGGGACGGCTGCGCCCCGGCGACACCGCCGTGATCATCGGCGCGGGCGGGCTCGGGCACATCGGCGTCCAGGCGCTGCGCGCCCTGACCGCCGCCCGCGGCAGCTACAACGACCTGGTGGAACTGATGGCCCTCGCCGCCGGCGGACGGGTCCGCCTGCACACCGTGAAATACCCTCTGGACCACTTCGACCAGGCCCTGGCCGACCTGGACCAAGGCAAGATCCGAGGCCGCGCCGTCCTCGTCCCCTGAGCGCGGCTGAAGGCCTCAGCGGAGGCGGGCGGACCTGGGCGGGGTGGCCTTCGGACGGCCCACCCGGGTGATGTTGAGCAGGCGGGACGGGTCGTCGATGTCGAGCATCCGGGCCAGGCGCTGCTTGGTGATCTCCGCGTCGATGATCTGGCTGACCGGATGGGTCGTGTAGCCGAGCGTTGACAGGGTCAGCCACTGCCGCATCAGGACGCGGCCCAGGGCGACCTGCTCGCCGTCCGTGCAACCGGGCCGCCCGACCAGGACGACGACATCGCCGTCGTAGTCGAGCGTCTTGCGGGACGCGGACGCCAGCAGCTTCGGCACGCCCAGGCGGCGCAGCACGGGATAGCCGCGCGGCGACAGCGCGGCGCGCAGCGCACGCGTCTCCAGGCCGCTCAGCCCGAGCGCCCGATCGGTGAGGCCGTCCTGCTCGTAACGCGGGTCCGCGGGATCGAGGCGAAGCCATTCGCGCAGCTCGCGCGCGATGCGCGGGGTCGAGAACTGGTGGTGGTCACCCTCGAAGGCCAGCTCGATCAGATCGCGGGACGGGACGCGGCGGACCTCCGCCTTCTCGTCCGCGGCCAGGTTCTCCAGCCGGCCGAGCACCGCCTCGTCCAGGTGGCCCGGCTCGTAGGCGCCCCGTCCGGTGCGGCGGTCGCGCACGTCCTGAGTGGTGAACGGCGTCGTGTACAGCCCCTCCGCGCCCGCCAGGTACCCGGCCCGGCGATCGGCCTCGGAGTGCGCCTGCCGGAAATCCACCCGCAGCCCCGCGTCCGCGCAGACGATCAGGCAGGTCTCGGTGAACGCGCCCAGCGCGAGCCGCAGGTCCCGGCCGCTGGGATCGCCCACCGGGAGCGTACGGGCCGGGTCCCAGCCGATCTCGACCGCGTCGTCGAGGTAGCGGAGCAGCCAGGGTTGGGTGTTGTGCGCGCTCGGGGCGCGCCAGAAGTCCGGTTCGAGCTCGCGCAGTGCGTCGGGCTTCAATGGAACTCTTTCTCGTAGAACGTGTATCCGTGCAGGGGACGTCCGCCCATCGCCTCGTATTGTGCCGCCGAACCGGGGTTGGTGCGCTCCACATACGTGCTGCGGAGGAATTCATATCCGCCGGCGCGCAAATTGCGCTGGAGCTCGCGGGAGAGGAGCCGCATGTAGCCGTGCCCTTGGGCGTCCGGGACCGTCCCCTTGATGATGAGGACGGCGTCGCGCCGGTAGCGGGAGCGCGTGAGCAGCAGGCGCACCTGGTTGCGGAGGTTGAGGTCGCCGCCGACCTTGCAGATGTATTCGGAGATGTCCGGAACGCACAGCACGAACGCCACGGGGCGTCCCGCCTTCGTCAGGTAGAGCAGCAGCGACTCGTCGATCAGGTACGCCAGGCCGTCGGTCTGCCGGTCGAGCTGTTCGGCGGAGATATCGGTGTAGTACCCCAGCTGCGCGAAGCTGTCGTTGAGCATCTCGCGCAGGACGGGCAGCTGCTCGCGGAAGCGTTTCTTGTCGCCCCGGTGCAGGACGAGGCCCTCCGCGGCGATCCGCGCGTCGTCGAACGCGAAGGTCGTGTCGGGGTCGGCGGTCGTCGGGCAGATCCAGGTGTCGGACTCGAAACGGCGGGTGAAGCCGGACGCCTCGTACGCGCGCGGGTAGTAGGGATGGTTCCAGGCGCTGTCGATGAAACCGCGTTCCTCGTACCCGGAGGTGATGACCCCGCCCGACTGGTTGGGCAGCAGCGACACCGGGCCGAACGCCGCGTCCCGGCCCGCCGCCCGGCCCGCCGCGCAGACCGCGTCGAACAGCGCTTCGGGCACGCCGTCCTCGTCCAGGAACTCGGTCAGGCCGAACAGCTGCACCCGCTTGCCGAGCTTGGCGTCGAAATCGGCGTCGGTGTGCAGCGTCGTCCGGGCCACGACGTCGCCTCGCGCGTCCCGCAGCAGGTGGAGGCGGACGCCGGGGACCTCGCCGCTCCGCCAGCCGAGGATCTGCTGCGCCATGGCCGGGACGTACCGCGCGTCCCGCCCGTACACGCGCCGCGTGAATCCGATGAACTCCCGCAGGTCGCGGCGGCCCTCCACCGCCGTGAACGAGAAGCTCACCGGCGCTCACGGACGACCGGCGGCCCCTGCTCCTCACCCGTCAGCGCCGAGAACTCCGGGATGTGCGCCATCACATCGCCCTCGGCCCGCCAGACCCCGTTGCTGTACCCCTCCGGCTCGGCGTTGTAGAGCCGGATGTAGCCGCCGGTCGCGTTCTTCTTCCCATCGGTCACCCACACCATGAGCTTGCGGTGGTGGCGGCTGCGCGCGAACCGGAGCAGGGCGTCCCGGTCGCTGAAGAACGCGATCGTGCCCAGCGTGAACGGGAACTCCCAGTAGACCTTGTGCCACCGGTACCCCTTCATCCGCTTCATGTCGCGGACCATCCGGTACCAGGTGAAGCTCAACGTGATGATCGAGATCGGGCCGCGGTACCGGGTCGCGCCCACGAACATCGCCGTGGCCTGCCCCTGCGGCGGTGCCTTGCTGAAATCAGTGGTCCGCATCAGGCCGCTCCCTTCGCTTCCGCGTCCTGCACCAGGTAGGTGTTCTTGAGCTTGCTCACCCCGGCGAACGGGCCCTCGTTCTCGGCGAACACGCGGACCCGCAGGTCGCCGGCCGCCGGATCCTCCTTCAGCGAGGCGGCGAAGTCCCGTGACACCGTCGCCAGGTGGTCGAGCACGCCCTTGCGGCACGTCTCCACCAGCACCGCGGTGGCCTCCTCGTCCAGCTCCACGCCCTCGCGCAGCTCGATGTTGACGACCGGACGCGACTCCAGGTCGGGCAGCTCCTCCAGCGACATGCAGAACCGGGCGATGTCGGCGGCGTGGGGGTTGCCCTCGTACAGGCCGTACTCCACGTCCTGCGGGTAGAGGTTGGCGCCCATGTAGGAGATCGTGCTGTCCGCCCGGCCGAACAGGAACAGCAGCGGGAGCGCCATCTTCTCGTCCGCCGTCGCCTTCAGGCAGTCGGCCCAGCGCTCGGGATCGCGGCGGATGATCTCCTTGACCCGGTTCAGGGGGTGCAGCAGCGCCTCGTCGCCGACGTTGTAGCGCAGCTTGGGCTGGAGGCAGCTCTTGGTGTTGATCGTGCAGAGCAGCTCGCCCCGCCCGTTCACCTCCAGGAACGTCTCCAGCGGGTTGTAGTGGAAGATCATCGGGAGCCGCTGCTCGGTCTCGCCCAGCAGCTCGCGGCGCAGCTCGGGGTCGGCGGCCAGCCGCTTGCGCAGCCACACCGTGAACCCGGTCTCCGCGCCCATCCCGATCGTCAGGTCGCTGGCCCCGTACGCGGAGCGGACCTCCTCGAACCGCCGCTCCAGGTACTCGCGCAGCGCCTCGGTCATGCCCTCGCCGCCGACCATCCCCCGGATCCGGTACTTCTCCCAGGGGAACCCGATCGCGTCCAGCCGGTCCTGCAGATGCTTCAGGAACGGCGGATAGGCGGTGACCACGTAGTCGTAACCGGGCCCGAAGTGCTCCAGCGTGTCGACGATCTTCTCCAGGTCGGGGCCGGTGTTCTTCACCATCGCGATCCGCGTCATCGCGGTCCCGGTCGTGGTGCCGGTGGCCCACGCCCCCATCGAGTAGCCGTTGATCACGAAGAGTCGCTCGCCGGGGAAGACCAGCTCGATGTACCCGGCCGCGTTCCGGTAGATCGCCTTCAGCTCGCGCGGGCCGCGGACCCAGTTGTACGGCTTGCCGGTCGAGCCGGACGACTCGTCCACCATCACGCCGGCCCGGTGCAGCCTGCCCTCCTGGCAGCGGCTGGCCTCGTCGTACACGGCCGCGTAGTTCTGCTTGGTCATCTCCGGGAAGTCCGCCAGCTTGCGCGGCCGCCGTCCGGCTCCGTGCCGCTGGACGAAATCGCGGTACGCGGGCACGTCCACCGCGCCGAACTCGCAGGCCACACGAGCGTGCCGCGCCGCCAGCCGGTCGAGGACGGGATGGTAGCCGCGCGCCACGAACCGCCAGACGGCCGGATGGACCGACGCGCTCCTGTACACACCGGTCAGCAGCCACGAGTAGGCCTGGAGCCGCGCCCTGCGCCAGCGCTCCACCGGCGTCAACGACCCCAGCCGCGGCGCCAGCCGCCCTTCCGCCCCTGCCATGACCGCTCCCCACCCCGCCACACGGTGCCCGGCCCGTCACTATTCCAGCCGAATTGTGATCATTGAATCGGCAGGGTAGCCGAGGCGCCACCCGTCGTACTACTCATCACACCCCCGCCGAACTACTCATTGACCTCCTCCCCTTCCTGAAAAAGGAGGGGGATCTCAACCCGTGTCCTCAGGGGAGGAGGACGGGTTGGGGTTCGCGGTTCGTCCGTCCCGGTGCTCCGGGGCGTCCCCGCGCAGCGACCGCCGGTCCGGCGGCCGACGCAGCCTGCCGCGCTGCGTGAGCGATGTTGGATGCCGCGTTCACATCGGCGTTGCCCGCGTGGCGGTCATCCCCCGGATATTAAGGTCTTCCACGCCGATCAGACGAAGGACCGGGCCAGGGTGGTACTGGTCTGCTCCACCCAGTTCCTGCGCCGGTCGACCTGTCGTGCCATCAGCCGCGCGATCGCGGCCCTGAGGCGCGCCCGGCGCCCGCCACCGGGTGCGGCGCGCGACAGCCTGCGGCGCAGCAATCCCAGCCGCCGCGCCTCGCCCGGAGTCAGGCCGGGGACCCTCAACAGGTCCCCGGCCGAGGTCGCGGCCGCCACGGCCACACCCCGGTCGACACCGACCGTTGCGCCGTTGCCGGGACCGGGGATCGGGGCGGGAATGTACGCAAACGCGATATGCCAGCGTCCTGCCCGGTCGCGGGTCACCCTGTAGGACTTCACCCCTTCGGGAACCGGTCGGGACATCCGGAACCGCACCCACCCCACCTTGGGGACCCTGCACCGCACCCCACTTGCGCGACAGGCGCCGCACCTGGCGGGGCTTGAGCCCGACCTGCCGGAACCCTTCGTGCAGCCCGGCCTTGCGCCAGGTGGGCCGCTTGTGGGTTCCGGCGAAGAAGTTCGCCTTGGCCTGGTTGAAATCGCGCAGCGCCTGCTGCTGCACCGTCGCACTCCCGGCGGCCAGCCACCCGAACGCGGCACGCGCCTCGGTCAACTGCCGGCACTGCTCAGCGAACCCCGGCGCCCTGCCCCGGTACCGGGACCACCAACCCTGCTGCTCGACCGCCGGATTCCACACAACCGCGCATGCGCGCAATGCCCGAGCAGGAGTATCTCCTGCTCGACAGTAGGATCAAGACGGTACCGCGACACACGGTGACCTGACTGCTACTCCTCGAACAAAGGAGCGAAAGCGTCACATCACACCTGGCCAACCAAGATCCCCCAGCCGCCGCAACCCCGATGATCGATCCGGGGCGGGTGCATCCGGCCCTGGCCGATGTCTTGGAGATCGATGACTCTCGTGTGCGTGGTTGATCGTTGAAGCAGGCGACTTGCACGGTCGCTTCGCAGCGAACGGCGAGGTGGCGTCCGCGCGGTTGCGACGACCGAGCTGGAGGGACTGTATGAGGGTGTGTTCGATAACAATGATCTGTGACGCCTCGGGAGCGTGATGCCGTTCAAGGACGAGCAGATCGCGAGGCTGGCCGAGTCCGGGTGGTGCGGCTGCGAGTCAGTGGCCGAAGCGGTGGCCAAGGCCGGGCTGCCGGCGGTGACGCCTGACTATTTGGCGACGGCCTTTCGCGGTGATCTGTGGGATGCCGCCGAGCGCGCCGTGCTCGCTCTCAGCGATCACTTCGCCTCGGCTCGTTTCGCGGACGAGACGAGGTATGGAATCCTGCTGGTGCCCGACCCGGGCAGGCTGGACACCCGGCGCCCGATGGCCGCGGCCGTGCGAGCCGACCAGCTCGGCAGGCCCACCGATGACGTGTTCGACGAGCGGCTGCCCGCGGGTGTCCTGGGTATCCGGCCCGGCCCGCCGTGGACCATGGTCGCCACCGTCGTCGGCGTCTATGGGCCGTCCCTGGGCAGCCACGACCAGATCGTGGACGGGCCGGCGGCGGCGTTCACGGTGGCCGGCACCGACACCAGGGCGCTGATGGTCCGTCGGCTCTGGGGTGCCCGCGTCCTGCAAGGCGGCCGTGACCTGCCGGACTGCGAAGCAAACCAGAGATGGACGTTCACGCTCTTCCCCGGCGAAGGCCTCACCGATGGCTTGGCCGAGTCCGGCACCGTACTCAAGGGCAAGGTGCGTTTTCGTTTGGGCAAGCCCGACCGTGGCATCGGATCCGCGCGCGTGGCTCCCGCCATCGCCATCACCTAGATCGTTGATGTGTCCCACCACGCCTTCTGGGGCGCCGAGCTGATGTTGATCACGCCGAGGGAGTGGTGACGGCGTTCGCCTGGTGTCTGCCGGGAAAGTGGAACGCCTCGTGGGGCGTGGTGATCTGACGAAGGCCGGGGCCGTCCACTGGTGTGGACGGCCCGGTGCTCCCTGGCGCGATGCGCCCGAGCGGTATGGCCCGGTTTACGACCTGTTCCCGCGGCTGCCGTGTCAATCGGCCTAGTGGCCTCGGTCTATCCATTCCTGCAGGTGGGGGGCCTCCTCGCCGATCGTGGTGCTGTCGCCGTGGCCGGTGTGGACGACGGTTTCCGGGGGCAGGGCCAGCAGGCGGTCGCGGATCGAGGCGATGATCAGGTTGAAGTCGGAGAACGATCGCCCGGTGGCTCCAGGGCCGCCCTTGAACAGGGTGTCGCCGCTGAACAGGACCGCCAGTTCGGGAACGTGGAAGCAGACCGCCCCGGGCGCGTGCCCCGGTGTGTGGATCACCTCGACGCGGGTGCCCGCGATGTCGATGACCTGGCCGTCCTCCAGATCGCCGTTCGGTCTGCGTTCGAGGTGGGTGAGACGCCACAGCGGCAGGTCGGCGGAGTGCAGCAGGATCCGCGCGCCGGTCGCGTCGGCCAGTTCGGGGGCGACCCGCACGTGGTCGTCGTGGGCGTGCGTGGCCAGGATCGCCACCAGTCGCCGGCTCCCGACGACCTCGCGGATGGCCGCGGCGTCGTGCGGGGCGTCGATCACCACGCATTCGTCGTCGTCTCCGAGCACCCAGACGTTGTTGTCGACGTCGAAGGTCTGGCCGTCCAGGGAGAAGGTCCCCGAGGTCACGGCGTGGTCGATGCGGGCGCTCACTCGAACACCACCACCGAGCGCAGCACGTCGCCGTGGTGCATCTTGGTGAACGCGGCCTCGACGTCGTTAAGGGCGATCGTCTCGGACACGAACGCGTCCAGGTCGAGCCGCCCCTGCCGGTAGAGGTCGATCAGCATCGGGAAGTCGCGCGAGGGCAGGCAGTCGCCGTACCAGGACGACTTCAGCGCGCCGCCCCGCCCGAACACCTCCAGGAACGGCAGTTCCAGCTTCATCTCGGGCGTGGGCACCCCGACCAGGACGACGGTCCCGGCCAGGTCGCGGGCGAAGAAGGCCTGTTCGTAGGTCTCCGGCCGCCCCACCGCGTCGATCACCACATCGGCGCCGAAGCCGCCGGTCAGCTCGCGGATCGCCGCGACCGGATCGGTTCCGGACGAGTTGATCGTGTGGGTGGCGCCGAGCCCGGTGGCCCAGTTCAGCTTGCGGTCGTCGATGTCCACCGCGATGATCTTCGCGGCACCGGCCAGCCGGGCGCCGGCGACGGCCGCGCTCCCGACCCCGCCGCACCCGATCACCGCGACGCTGTCGCCCCTGGTCACACCGCCGGTGTTGATGGCCGCGCCCAGCCCGGCCATCACCCCGCAGCCCAGCAGCCCGGCCGCCGCCGGGCTCGCCTCCGGGTCGACCTTGGTGCACTGGCCCGCGGCCACCAGCGTCTTCTCGACGAACGCGCCGATGCCCAGCGCGGGCGACAGTTCCGTTCCGTCCGCCAAGGTCATTTTCTGTTTGGCGTTGTGCGTGTCGAAGCAGTACCAGGGACGGCCCCGCCTGCACGCCCGGCACTGCCCGCACACCGCGCGCCAGTTGAGGATCACGAAGTCCCCGGGCTCCACCTCGGTGACGCCGTCGCCGACGGATTCGACCACGCCGGCGGCCTCGTGCCCCAGCAGGAACGGGAACTCGTCGTTGATGCCGCCTTCCCGGTAGTGCAGGTCGGTGTGGCAGACGCCGCACGCCTGCACCTTCACCAGGGCCTCGCCGGGGCCGGGATCGGGCACCAGCACGGTCTCCACCGAGACCGGCTCGCCTTTACCCTTGGCCACCACTCCGCGAACTTCGTGCGCCATGGACAGTTCCTCCTCGTGGGCATCGTCGCCACCGTCCACGATAGGGATCAGCGGCCGGGTCCGCCCAAAGCGATTCGTCCTGTGAACCGCCCCCGCTGGCCGCTATCGTCGACAGCCGTGCCTGAAGCCCCCCACCTGCAGACGACTCGGACGTTCTACGACACGATCGCCGAGGACTACCACGACCGCGCCAAGACCGAACTCGACGCCAGACCGCTGGACCGCGCGATGCTGGCCGCCTTCGCCGAGCTCGCCGCCTCCGCCCCCGGCCCCATCGCCGAGCTCGGCTGCGGCCCCGGCCGCATCACGGCGCACCTGCACTCCCTCGGCCTGGACGACATCTTCGGCATCGACCTGTCGCCCGTCATGGTCGCCGTAGCCCGGCGGTCATTTCCCGGCCTGCGGTTCGACGAAGGCTCGATGACCGCCCTAGACCTCAAGGACGGCGCCCTGGGCGGCATCGTCGCCTGGTACTCCCTCATCCACACCCCGCCCGAGGAGCTGCCGGCCGTACTCGCCGAGTTCGATCGCGTACTGGCCCCAGGCGCACACCTTCTGGTCGCATTCCAGGTAGGCGACGGCCCCCTCCATGTAGAAGATGCCTGGGGCCACCCGGTGTCGCTCGACTTCAACCGCCTGTCACCCGACCACATCACCGGCCTGCTCGCCCAGGCGGGCCTGACCGTGGACGCTCGTCTTCAACGCGAGCCGACCGAGAAGGAGTCCGCCCCGCAAGCCTTCCTCCTGGCGCACAAGCCACGGGCCTCGTAGTTCAGCTCGCACGGCGTCGGTGAGCTCGTCGAAGCCGGGGGCCTCTTCGGCTTCGTCCCGCCTGGGATCGCTGCTTCGCTTGCCCCGGTCACTCAGCCCGTACGGCCTGCACAGTGTCCTGGTGCGGCATCGCGGCAGGTATCCGCGGAACGCCGGGGGCTCCCCGTTGCGCACCTGGATATCCAGCAAAAGCCCCGGCACGTAGCTTGCCGGAGCTTTTGCCTGTACTCGTCAACGCCCGATGCGGATGCGGACGTTCACGCCATCGTGGTGCCGGTCGCCACGGCTGTGCCTGTAGTAGCCGCGGTCGCGCCCGTAGTCGCGACGGTCGTGCCGGAAGTAGCCACGGTCGTGCCTGAAGTCGCCACGGTGGTGCCGGAAGAACCGGAAGTCACCATGGTGCCTGCGGCACCTCCAGTTGTCATGGTGACGCCTGTGGCACCTCCAGTCATGGTCCAAGGTAACGCTCTTGCTGACGCTGATACCGCTGGTCGCGGCTGAGGCGTTGGCCGAGGGAATTCCCACGAGCCCGGCGAGCACCATCGCCGCTGTCATCAGACCAATGATAAAGAGTCGCATGTGTTCGTTCCCTTCCCCAGATTTTGCTTTTCTCCGCTAGCTCTCCTTGTCGGGTATGTGCCTTTTCAATCAGCCTAGGAAGAACGGGCTTCATGCAAACCTAAGGACCGGTCAAGCGTGAATCAAATGTCCGGGCGGCGCTGACGGAGGCCCCAACGGGCCCCTGGGCAGGGCCGGCCCGCTCGATGGCGGACGCCGGCGACGAACGCCGTGCCGGGACGGCCGAGGGTGAGCGGCGGGTCAGGGGCCGACCCGCTGTGGCACATCACCGCCAAGGACAACGCCGATGCTCCCAAGCGCGGAGTACAGCCGTGGGATTCGCAGGGCACGTCAGCGTGAGGAAACAGGGCGCGAAGATGCCGGGGCGGTCGCGGGTGCGAAGCTTGCGTGTGGTTCTTGTGGGACGGTGCGGCTGTCGCGGGACGCTGACGCCCGAGGGTATGCCCACTGTCCTCTCGCCGGCCTGCGCCTGTTGGCGTGCCCGCTCAGAAGAAGTAGGTGGATCCCCCTACACGTATGGGACGGCCCGCAGGCAGCGGAGACGCGATCTCCTCAGGAAGCGGAACACTCTTCCAGTCGATGATGAAAGCCCTCGTCCCGGTGCGGACGATCCGCCCGGTCACTTCATGCGTCACGATGGCAGCTCCAGGGGCGCGAAGTTCCACCTCCAGGTGGAGGAGGTCCTTGAAGCTCTCCAGCTCCGTCCCCTCCCAGTAGGCCCCGACCACATGGTCGCCCCACGCACATGCGCTGGGAACGCTGTCGAACAGCCACGCGTAGGTGTCCCAGTCACTGTTGCTGACGCGCACTTCCGCGCGCAGGAGAGCGAATCCGTACGGGCGGCGCCAGACAGGATCCGGAGGCGGCTCCTCGGACGGCGCCCCACCAAGGTCTTCCAACTGGTGCCGGGCGATTTGGTCCCAAGGGTCACGCCGCAACGCCTCCACGAAAGCCTGGCAGGCACCCTCCCGATCGCCGAGCCACTTCAGTGCCATGCCCAGGCCGAGCGGAACCAGCGGTGCGCTCCAGCCACTCGTCTAGGCCGTCCTGGCGGGGAGACTGGAACGCTTCCGGTGCGATCTCCCGGTAGAACTCGGCGAAGTCGCACCACGCCGGTGGTATCCCGGCACCATCACCAGCCCGCGGTGCACGAATAAGCATGTCGATCACGAGGGGCGCCCCTTCATCGAAGAACCTCCGAGGAAACCCCGGCCTTCAGGCCGGGGAGGAATCGGACCCCTGCGGAGCAGGGCAGGAACCGACATTCGCCCCTCGGGGCGAATGCCGGTTGACCAGGCACTATCCAGCACGTTTTCGTCCCTGTGTTCGAGCGTGCACG
>NZ_BAAARW010000053.1:0-785 GCF_039532545.1 Actinomadura vinacea
CGGCATCCCTGCAGCCGATCTCCCCACCGGTCCCAGCCAGCACGGCCGTCCCGACCGCGGTGGAGTTCGACCGGACCGTTCCGGCCAGCGGCAACATGACCGCAGCAGGCCGTCAGATCTGGCTCGGCCCGCAACTGGCCCACCAGATCGTGACGGTCTGGGTCACCACCACCACCCTGCACGTCTTCCACAACGACAGGCTGGTCAAGACCCACCCCGTCACCCTCACCGCCGATGACCTGGCCCGACTGCACACCCGCGGAGCACGACCCGGCCGCCCGTCCCCGGCCACCGCCCTGCCCACCGGCGACCTGCCCGCCGATGCCGTGGTCGAGGTCGACCGGACCGTCAACAACGCCGGACTGGTCTCCCTGGCCGGCAAACAGATCAGCGTCGGCCTCCCCCTCGCCGGCCGCCAGGTC
This sequence comes from Actinomadura vinacea, assembly GCF_039532545.1. Taxonomy (NCBI): domain Bacteria; kingdom Bacillati; phylum Actinomycetota; class Actinomycetes; order Streptosporangiales; family Thermomonosporaceae; genus Actinomadura; species Actinomadura vinacea. Next base: position 423 of record NZ_BAAARW010000053.1, read on the forward strand.
ACCCTGCGCATCGGCCCGCACCTGATCCAGGTCATCGCCGACGGCGCCCTGGCCTGCACCCGCCCCAGCCCACTGACCGGCGATCAACGCGCCCACCTGCGAGGCGCACGCGCCAGCACCCCCGCCCCGACACCGGCCGCCACGCCCGCCCACGTTCAGCGGGTCGTCTCCAGCCAGGGCACGCTCATGGTCGCCGGCTGCAAACTCCAGATCGGCCAAACCCACCGCGGCAAAATCGTCACCGTCATCTGCGAAGACACCCAGTTCCGCATCCTGCACGCAGGCCAGGAACTGGCCATCCACCCACGAACCCTCATCAAGGAGGTCAACCGCCGCCGAGCAAGCGGCCACATCACCCACGAA
>NZ_BAAARW010000054.1:0-505 GCF_039532545.1 Actinomadura vinacea
CAAGGGAGCTTGACTGTGAGACTGACAGGTCGAGCAGGTGCGAAAGCAGGGCCTAGTGATCCGGCACCGGCGTGTGGAAGCGGTGTCGCTCAACGGCTAAAAGGTACCCCGGGGATAACAGGCTGATCTTCCCCAAGAGTCCATATCGACGGGATGGTTTGGCACCTCGATGTCGGCTCGTCGCATCCTGGGGCTGGAGTAGGTCCCAAGGGTTGGGCTGTTCGCCCATTAAAGCGGCACGCGAGCTGGGTTTAGAACGTCGCGAGACAGTTCGGTCCCTATCCGCTGCGCGCGTAGGAGAATTGTGAGGGTCTGTCCCTAGTACGAGAGGACCGGGACGGACGGACCTCTGGTGTGCCAGTTGTCCCGCCAGGGGCACGGCTGGTTGGCTACGTTCGGTCGGGATAACCGCTGAAAGCATCTAAGCGGGAAGCCTTCCTCGAGATGAGTTCTCCCTCCCACTTTCGAGTGGGGTAAGGCTCCCAGTAGACGACTGGGTTGATAG
>NZ_BAAARW010000055.1:0-1183 GCF_039532545.1 Actinomadura vinacea
GATGCCTTGGCATCAGGAGCCGATGAAGGACGTGGGAGCCTGCGATATGCCTCGGGGAGTCGGCAACCAGACTTTGATCCGGGGATTTCCGAATGGGGAAACCTGGCACCCGTCATGGGGTGTCGCCGCCGTCTGAATGTATAGGGCGGTTGGTGGGAACGCGGGGAAGTGAAACATCTCAGTACCCGCAGGAAGAGAAAACAATTGTGATTCCGTGAGTAGTGGTGAGCGAAAGCGGAGGAGCCTAAACCGTGCGCGTGTGATAGCCGGCAGGCGTTGCGTGTGCGGGGTTGTGGGACCATCCTGATTCAGCTGCCGCTGGGTCGAGAAGTTACAAACTGCTCGGGTAGTCGAATGGCATGGGAAGGCCGACCGTAGACGGTGAGAGTCCGGTAGACGAAATCCGAGTGGCTTCTGGGTGTGTTCCCGAGTAGCACGGGGCCCGTGAAATCCCGTGTGAATCTGCCACGACCACGTGGTAAGGCTGAATACTTCCTGATGACCGATAGCGGACCAGTACCGTGAGGGAAAGGTGAAAAGTGCCCCGGTGAGGGGTCGTGAAAGAGTACCTGAAACCGTGTGCCTACAAGCCGTCAGAGCGTCCTCAGCCTCCTTTGGGGGGTTGTTCGTGATGGCGTGCCTTTTGAAGAATGAGCCTGCGAGTTATGGTGTGTGGCGAGGTTAACCGGTGGCGGGTAGCCGTAGCGAAAGCGAGTCTGAATAGGGCGTTTGAGTCGCATGCTGTAGACCCGAAGCGGAGTGATCTAGCCATGGGCAGGGTGAAGCGCCGGTAAGACGGTGTGGAGGCCCGAACCCACCAGGGTTGAAAACCTGGGGGATGACCTGTGGTTAGGGGTGAAAGGCCAATCAAACTCCGTGATAGCTGGTTCTCCCCGAAATGCATTTAGGTGCAGCGTTGCGTGTTTCTTGCCGGAGGTAGAGCTACTGGATGGCCGATGGGCCCGACAAGGTTACTGACGTCAGCCAAACTCCGAATGCCGGTAAGTGAGAGCGTGGCAGTGAGACTGCGGGGGATAAGCTTCGTAGTCGAGAGGGAAACAGCCCAGATCATCGGTTAAGGCCCCTAAGCGTGTGCTAAGTGGTAAAGGATGTGGAGTTGCCGTGACAACCAGGAGGTTGGCTTAGAAGCAGCCATCCTTGAAAGAGTGCGTAATAGCTCACT
>NZ_BAAARW010000056.1:0-967 GCF_039532545.1 Actinomadura vinacea
GTTGATGCTTGACACTCCGGCATCGGTTGATGCTTGACGCCCTGTGGGCTGGCTTGGCTTTGGCGTGATCGTTGTCGATCGCGTGGGAGGCCGGGTTGGCGCTGGTGGAGTTGAGTGTCTTGGAGCAGCGGTATCGCGCTGTGCTGGAAGTAGAGGCGGGCTGTCCGGTGACCGAGGTCGCCGCGCGGTATGGGGTGTCGCGGCAGAGCGTGCACGCCTGGCTGGTCCGGTATCGGTCCGGTGGGCTGGCGGCGTTGGCGGACCGGTCGCACCGGCCGGCGTCCTGCCCGCATCGCACGGCGGTGGAGGTGGAGGCGCTGGTGTGTGAGCTGCGGCGGGCTCATCCGCGGTGGGGTCCGGCCCGGCTGGCGCACGAGCTGGCCCGGCAGGGCGTGGAGCCGGTGCCCTCGACCGCGACGCTGTCGCGGATCCTGGCCCGCAACGGCCTGGTCGTCCCCGGCGGGCGGCGGCGTCCGCGCTCGTCGTATCGGCGATGGGAACGCGATGCGCCGATGCAGCTGTGGCAGATCGACATCATGGGCGGGGTCATGCTGGCCGACGGCAGGGAGGTCAAGCTGGTCAGCGGGATCGACGACCACTCCCGGTTCGTCGTGATCGCCGCCCTGGTGGCCCGGGCCTCGGCCCGGGCGGTCTGCGCCGCGTTCGCGGCGGCCCTGACCGTTCACGGGGTGCCCGAGGAGGTGCTGACCGACAACGGCAAGCAGTTCACCGGCCGCTTCACCCGCCCCCGCCCCACCGAGGTGCTGTTCGAGCGGATCTGCCGCGAGAACGGCATCACCACCCGACACACCAAGATCCGCTCACCCACCACCACCGGCAAGATCGAGCGCTGGCATCGCACCGTCCGCGAGGAGTTCCTGGCCGTCCACGCCCCGTTCCCCAGCCTGGACCAGGCCCAGCACGCCCTGGACGCCTGGGTGGCCGACTACAACACCGCCCGCCCCCA
>NZ_BAAARW010000057.1:0-559 GCF_039532545.1 Actinomadura vinacea
ACTGTGGTTAAGGAACTCGGCAAATTGCCCCCGTAACTTTGGGAGAAGGGGGACCATGTCTGGTGATCCGCTTTGCGCGGGGAGCTGGGTGTGGTCGCAGAGGCCAGGGGGAAGCGACTGTTTACTAAAAACACAGGTCCGTGCGAAGTCGTAAGACGCTGTATACGGACTGACGCCTGCCCGGTGCCGGAACGTTAAGAGGACTGGTTAGATCCCTTTTGGGGGTCGAGGCTGAGAATCTAAGCGCCGGTAAACGGCGGTGGTAACTATAACCATCCTAAGGTAGCGAAATTCCTTGTCGGGTAAGTTCCGACCTGCACGAATGGCGTAACGACTTCCCCGCTGTCTCAACCACAGGCCCGGTGAAATTGCAGTACGAGTAAAGATGCTCGTTTCGCGCAGCAGGACGGAAAGACCCCGGGACCTTCACTATAGCTTGGCATTGGCGTTTGGAGCGTCTTGTGTAGGATAGGTGGGAGACTGTGAAGCCGGCACGCTAGTGTTGGTGGAGTCATTGGTGAAATACCACTCTGGTCGTTTTGAGCGTCTAACCCGCACC
>NZ_BAAARW010000058.1:0-1118 GCF_039532545.1 Actinomadura vinacea
CCGCCACTGCGAGGGCGTCCATCTGCCATGTTCTGCCACCGACCTGCCCGGTCTGCCCGCTTTGGTCGAGGTCCTCGACGGCATTCCCGATCCGCGGCACCGGCGAGGCCGCCGTTACCGGCTCGGCCCCCTGCTGGCGTTATGCCTGCTCAGCGTGCTGAGCGGAGCTACCACCCTGGCGAAGACCGGCAGGATCGCCACGGAACTGGACGCCCATCTCCTCCAGCGGCTCGGCCTGCCGACCAGGCTGCCGGCCATCACCACGCTCGGCCGGCTGCTGGCACGCCTCGACGGTGACACCTTTGACGAAGCGATCGGCTCCTGCCTGGCCGCGCTGACCCATGACCCTGATGACCAACAGGCCGAGCGACAGGCGACGGCACAGCAGGCGCTGGCGGTGGACGCCAAGACCGTCCGGGGCAGCCGTCGCCGCGACGGAACGGTGACATATCTGCTGGCCGCCGCACTGCACGACGACCAGGCCGTACCGGCGCAACGGCAGGTCGACGCCAAGAGCAACGAGATCCCCGCCTTCGTCCCGCTGCTGAGCGGTGTGGACCTGACCGGCAGGATCGTCACCGCCGACGCCCTGCACACCCAGCGCGAACACGCCCGCCACCTGGTCCAAGGCCGAGGCGCCCACTACATCCTGGTTGTGAAAGGCAACCAGAAAAGCCTGCACGACCAGCTGAAACGCCTACCCTGGCCGGACATCCCGCTGCACCACCGCACCCTGGACAACGGCCACGGCCGACGAGAGATCCGCCGCCTGAAGGCCTGCACCGTACGGCCGGGCCTGCTGTTCCCGCACGCCGCCCAGGCGATCCAGATCAAGCGCCGCCGCACCGACCACGCCACCGGCAAGACGACGATCAAGACGATCTATGCCGTCACCAGCCTGACCCCAGGTCAAGCAGCCCCCGCCCGGCTGGCCTCATACATCCGCGGGCACTGGTCGATCGAGGCGCTCCCACCACATCCGCGACGTCACCTACGCCGAAGACACCTCACGCATCCGCACCGGCCACACACCCCGCATCATGGCCGGCCTGCGGAACCTGGCCATCGCCCTGACACGACCCATGGGCTGGACCAACATCCCGGCAGCAACGACCACT
>NZ_BAAARW010000060.1:0-1112 GCF_039532545.1 Actinomadura vinacea
TTGAACAAGCTGGAGGGTGTGACCGCGTCGGTGAATTACGCCACCGAGAAGGCGCGGGTGGACTTCCCCGAAGGGGTGAAGGTCGAGGATCTGGTCGCGCAGGTGGAGAAGGCCGGTTACACCGCCGAGCCGCCCCCGCCGCCGACGACCGGCATCGGGACCGGGGCTGAGGCCGGTTCGGCGCAGGCGCCCGCCGATCAGGGTGAGGATGCGGGGTTGCGGTCGTTGCGGCAGCGGTTGGTGGCCTCGATCGTGTTGTCGGTGCCGGTGGTCGCGATGGCGATGGTGCCGGTGTGGCAGTTCACTTATTGGCAGTGGTTGTCGCTGGCGTTGGCGGGGCCGGTGGTGGTGTATGCGGGGTGGCCCTTCCATCGGGCGGCGTGGACGAATCTGCGGCATGGTGCGGCGACGATGGACACGCTGGTGTCGCTGGGCACCCTGGCGGCGTTCGGGTGGTCGTTGTGGGCGTTGTTCTTCGGGACGGCGGGTGAGCCGGGGATGCGGCACGGGTTCGAGTTCTCGATGACCCGCTCGGACGGGTCGATGAACATCTATCTGGAGACCGCCGCCGCGGTGATCGCCTTCATTCTGGCCGGGCGGTATTTCGAGGCGCGGTCCAAGCGGCGTGCGGGTGCGGCGCTGCGGGCGCTGCTGGAGCTGGGCGCCAAGGAGGTCTCGGTTCTGCGTGAGGGCCGGGAGGAGCGGATTGCGGTCGAGGCGCTGGTGGTCGGGGATGTGTTCGTGGTCCGGCCGGGGGAGAAGATCGCCACTGACGGGCTGGTGGTGGAGGGGTCCTCGGCGGTGGACGCCTCGCTGCTGACCGGGGAGTCGGTCCCGGTCGAGGTCGCCCCTGGTGATGGGGTCACCGGCGCGACCGTCAACGCCGGCGGCCGGCTGCTGGTCCGGGCGTCCCGGGTGGGGGCCGATACGCAGTTGGCGCAGATGGCGCGGCTGGTGGAGGAGGCGCAGGGCGGTAAGGCGCGGGTGCAGCGGCTGGCGGATCGGATTTCGGGGGTGTTCGTCCCGGTCGTGATCGCGTTGGCGGCGGGGACGTTGGGGTTCTGGCTGGGTACCGGGACCGGTACGGCCGCGGCGTTCACCGCAGCGGTCGC
>NZ_BAAARW010000061.1:0-770 GCF_039532545.1 Actinomadura vinacea
TGGGTCAGCCCGTGGCTGCAAGGTTGTGCAGGTAGGCGATGTCGGCCACGGTGTCGCCCAGGGTGTGGGCTTTGCGGCGGTGGTCGCGCAGGATCTTCCAGTTCTTCATCCGGGCCAGGACGTGCTCGACGCGGGCGCGGACGCTGCGGTGCACGGTGTTGCGGTCTTCCTGCCAGGGCTCGAGTTCACCGCCGTCGCGGGGCTTGCGGTAGGGGATGATCACATCCGGGTTGCCCTGGTAGGCACCGTCGGCCATGACATGCCGCCCGGCCAGCGCCTGGTCGATGCCCGAGTCGCGGTAGGCCTGGCAGTCGTTGCGGTTGCCCGGCAGCGGGTCGCCGGTCGCGACCACCAGGCGGGTGTCGGCGTCGACGGCGATCTGCACGTTGGCCGAGTACCGGTAGTTCTTGCTCCGCGCGGCCAGGCTCCGGTCCCGGAGCGGCACCAGCGTGCCGTCCACGATGCTCACCTCGTCGGTGCCGCGGCGGCGGACCGGGGCCAGCGCCAGCAGCGGCCCGACGGTGTCCACGACGCGGTGCGCTGCGGCGTGCGAGATGCCAAACAGCGGGCCGACCTGCCGCAAGGTCAGATTGGTGCGCCAGTAGACCGCCACCAGCAGAACCCGATCGGCCAGCGGCAACGCCCACGGACGGCCCGGCCGCCCATCGGCGATCTGCGTGCCGCCTCGCTCGGCCACCACGCGCACCAGCTTGCGGAACTGCCGGGGCGACAGCCCGGTGAACGGACTGATCCACTCGGGCTGAGCAGCT
>NZ_BAAARW010000062.1:0-514 GCF_039532545.1 Actinomadura vinacea
CGGGCGGATGCGGCAGCGCTGATCACCTGGGAGGTGAGTGTGGACTCCACCATCGCCCGGGCGCGTCAGCACGCCGCCGGAGCCCGCACCCGGCCGGAGGAGCAGAAGGAACCTCCGGGCGGAGCCGGTGATGAGCCCGCCGATCCCGCGCTGGGCCGGTCGCGAGGCGGGCTGACCACCAAGATCCACCTGTCCTGCGAGCAGGGCCAGAAGGTGTTGTCCTTGCTGGTCACCGCCGGTCAGCGCGGCGACTCGCCGCGGTTCCGGGCCGTCCTGGAGGCGATCAGGGTGCCCCGGATGGGCGTGGGCCGTCCGCGCAGACGACCGGACCGGGTCCGGGCCGACAAAGCCTACAGCTCCCGCGCCAACCGCGCCTACCTGCGCAGACGTGGTATCGGTTGCACCATCCCACCCAAGGCCGACCAGCTCAGGCACCGTAAGAACCGAGGTCGCCACGGCGGACGCCCGCCCGCGTTCTGCGCACTGGACTACCGGCAGCGCCACGCCGTCGAGT
>NZ_BAAARW010000063.1:0-830 GCF_039532545.1 Actinomadura vinacea
ACGATGTAGCGGGGCATGCGGTCGTTGATCTCTTGGGCGAGTTCGACGAAGCGGAAGGGGTAGCCCAGGGAGCGGACTTTGTAGGAGAGGTAGTTGGGGTCGATGGGGATGCAGTGGCCGCCGACGCCGGGTCCGGGGCGGAAGGGTTGGAAGCCGAAGGGTTTGGTGGCGGCGCAGTCGATGGCGTCCCACAGGTCGATGCCGAGTTCGTGGCAGAAGACGGCCATCTCGTTGACCAGGGCGATGTTGACGTGGCGGTAGGTGTTCTCCAGGAGTTTGGCCATTTCGGCCTCGCGGGTGCCTTTGGCCTGGACGACGCGGTCGACGAATTTGCCGTAGAGGGCGGCGGCGGTGGTGGCGCAGGCGGGGGTGAGGCCGCCGACGATCTTGGGGGTGTTGGCGACGCCGTAGACGGGGTTGCCGGGGTCGATGCGTTCGGGTGAGAAGGCCAGGTGGAAGTCGGTGCCGGCGGTCAGGCCCGAGCCTTCCTCCAGCAGGGGGCGCAGGACCTCGTCGGTGGTGCCGGGGTAGGTGGTGGATTCCAGCACGACCAGGGCGCCGGGGGTGAGGTGGGCGGCGATGGTGGTGGCGGCGCCGCGGACGGCGGTCAGGTCGGGTCCGCCCTCTTCCGACAGGGGGGTGGGGACGCAGATGACGATGGCGCGGGCCTGGTCGAGGATGGTTTCGTCGGTGGTGGCGGTGAAGCCTGCGGCGAGCATGTCGGTGACGTCGGTGTCGGTGACGTCGTCGATGTGGGAGCGGCCTTCTTGCAGGCCGGTGACGACGCGGGGGTCGCGGTCCAGGCCGCCCACGCGCAGTCCGGCCTGGGC
>NZ_BAAARW010000064.1:0-556 GCF_039532545.1 Actinomadura vinacea
GTGATGTCGGCGGTTCCGGCGTTCATCTCGTTCGCGATCATTCCGTTCGGGCCGACGGTGTCGGTGTTCGGGCATCACACGCCGTTGCAGGGCACGGATCTGCCGGTGGCGGTTCTGGTGGTGCTGGCGATGTCGTCGATGGGCGTGTACGGGATCGTGCTGGCGGGTTGGTCGTCGATGTCGCCGTATTCGCTGCTGGGCGGGTTGCGGTCGTCGGCGCAGGTGATCTCCTATGAGATCGCGATGGGGTTGTCGTTCGTGGCGGTGTTCCTGTTCGCGGGGACGATGTCGACGACCGGGATCGTCAACGCGCAGGCGGACCGGTGGTTCGTGCTGCTGCTGTTCCCCTCGTTCGTGATCTATGTGGTGACGATGATGGGGGAGTCCAACCGGATTCCGTTCGACCTGCCCGAGGGTGAGGGGGAGCTGGTCGGCGGGTTCCACACCGAGTACTCCTCGTTGAAGTTCGCGATGTTCTTCCTGGCCGAGTACATCAACCTGGCGACGTTGTCGGCGCTGGCCACGACGCTGTTCCTGGGCGGGTGGCGGGCCCCGG